>CAZVUM010000017.1:0-72751 GCA_964629575.1 uncultured Acidimicrobiales bacterium
CCCGGTCTCCACCTCGTCGTTCCGCACACTTCCAGATTACCGAACATGTGTTCTATCACAACCTGAAAGGGACAGAAATGCAAGAAAAGTGTGGTGCGGGGAACGTGCCGATCTCGAGCGGCTGGGCCGGCGAGCCTTGTTCTGTTCCGTTGGGGTGCTAGTTGCTGCTGGCGGACCCTGGGGTCACTTCGTGGGAGCCAGCATGGTGAAGGCAGGCGGATAGGACGAGGTCGTTGTCGAGGTCGTGCCCGTCCCCGATGAGTTGTATCGCAGCGCGGATTTGGGCTGCGATGAGGGCTGCGCGGGCGCTGGTTCGTCCGTCGTCGGTGAATGTTCCTTGTTGTTGGCCGAGCTTGAGGACTGCCTCCACCTGTTCTGCGAAGTGGCCGCGACGCCAGAACGGGGTTTCGAAGATGTTGGCCATGAACTGCGTCCACTTCGGAGTGGTTCGAGCAGCTTCCAGGACTCGGTCGACGGTGGCGGAGAGTTTGATGACGGCCGAATCGACCGCGGTCGCGTCGAGCTCGGTGAGTGCAGCGTGGTGGGCGTCGAGCATGTCGTCGACGAGTTCCTCGATGGCTGCGTCTCGAGATTCGAAATGGTTGTAGAAGGTGTTGGGCGCCACGTCGGCCCGCTCGGTGATATCGCCGACGACGACCGCGTTGACGCCACGTTCGCTGATGAGCTCGAAGAGAGCCAGAAGGAGTGCTTCGTGTACCGCTTGTCGTTTGCGCGTCCTGCGCGACACGGTGACGTCTGAGTCCTGAGGTTCCTTTGGCATCTCGATCGCTCCCCTGCGCCGAGGTGAATCCTGTCGCCGACTCTAACGCCGCGGTTATGGGGCGCCCGAGCGCGGCGAACCTGGCAATTGTTGGGGTTGGTCCCCAAACATGAAGATCACTCAGCTGTCTCGGTGATATCTTCCAATGTGCGCGGCCGGCTGGAGCGGAGGGGCGCAGTTGGCGAATCATGTGAAGTTGGTCGCCACTGCCCGGCTGATGCTCAGGGGTCAGCCCGGGGCCAGCATTTCCGTGTCGGAGCTGCGCTCGGTGAGCGCTCAGTACTGGGAAGATGCAGCTGATTGGACACTTCGAGAGGTGCTACTGGGGTGCCGCGATGCTGTCGACGCAGGCTTTGTTATCGAGGTGTCGGCCGGTGCTTCTGGAAGTGACTTCGGGCGCCATTTCATGCTCAACCCACCCTTCGACGCGTGATGGCACCCCGCCTCGGGACGCCGCGCTGAGGGGTGACTTCGTTGATGGGGTCCATCCCCAAACTTGGGATGGATCCCTAACGTGATCGCTGTTGCCGTCGATAGATCACTTGAGACCCACTGAGGCTGCCAAACCACGTGGGTCTCCCCGGCGACACCCACCGCCGGAGCCACACTCCATGTGGAGTGGGCGCCTATCGGGCGCTCACTCCGCAGGGACATTGGGAGGGCCATGAACACGCGATCAGCCGCCACCCTCGATGGTGGCCTCTGCGCAATTGCTGAAGCCGTCGATCAGACACCGGGCAGCAGCTTCCCGATCACCCTCGCAGTCGGAGGCAGCTGGCTCACCGGCAAGATCATCGGCACCCGCGAGTGGGCCGAACGCTGCGCCGAAGTTGTGAAACCCGCATCGTCAAGCGTCGCCAGGGCTCTATCGAAGATGGGCCAGATGTTGCGACCAACCGCTGACGAACGAACCTTCCTTCCCGAACTCGTTGTGTTTCCCGAGGACCAATCCAGCGGCTTCGTTCACTTCCTTGGCGCTGACACGCTGGGAAACCTCCCCAGCAGCCCGATGCGCATCCCTCTAGCCGCCGTTGACGCATGGGCTCCCGGGGTCGTTCAGCGAACCGAGTCACCCAGCTGAATCGCGGCGATCAACTTTGTTGATGGACACCACCATCTTTGAAGTGTGACCCCACCGTTGGTAGCTCTGTGCACATGAAACGACTCGGGGAACCACAGCTCACAGGCCCCGCTCCCCTGACAAGCGGCAATCCATGAGCAGGTACCTCCCGCTCGTACTCGAGGCCATCCGGGAGCTCTCGAGCCCCGAAAACCCGCTTGTGAGCGTCGATCGCATCCACCAACACATCAACACTCACGGCCCACCAGGCGGACCACGCCCACCACGCATCATCGTGCAATGGTGCCGGACCGGAGTCGACCAGGGCCTCCTCTGCGAACACACGCATCCAACCAACCGGCTGCAGTGGCAGGGCTACCACTACCACCTCAACGAGCCCACCGGTGCGGGTCCGAGCTAACCAGTTCCACACGCACCGCCACCCAACGGATGCAAGTCTCAAGGTGCGCGAGAACCGGCCATGACCGCGGGTGGCGTGCGAAGAGCCGAAACTTGGTCGATAGTGCCCGCTCAGCGAACCCTTTCGACCACAGAAGCCGATGCCGGCTCCCGTGTGGAGGGTCTGTCCGTTCCGCGAGCACAATGGCGCAAATTTCGACACCGAGACCGCCTGGGGCGGCCTGGCTGTCGACAGATCCGGCGATTCGCCGGTGACCTGCTTCTGTCGCCCACCGTCGTGACGGCGCGTCAGTCGTCGGACCGCAACAGGATCGCCTGGGCATTGAAGTAGTAGCCGCCGGGGGTGACCAGGGCGACTTGCACACCGTCGACCTGGCGGGTCCCCGCCGCGCCACGTAGCTGGAGGCACGCCTCGCGCAGATGACCGGCGCCCTGGGTCCCTCCCTCGGACAGGCTGCCGCCGTGAGGGTTCACCGGGATGCGTCCGTCGACGAGGATCCGCTGCTCGTCATCGATCCAGTGCTGCTCGACGAACCGACCACCTTCGCCGCGGTCGCAGTAGCCGACGTTCTCGAACCAGGTCAGCGCGATGTTCGAGAAACCCTCGTACGGGAAGAAGACATCGACATCGGGCAACGTGAGCTCGGACTTGGCCCACAGGCGCTCGGCTGCCACCACCTGCCCGGCGTGGTCGAGGTCGCGCAACTGCTCCTCCGAGCCGTAGTCGGTGTGACCCAGAGTCGCGGCGTGCACGAGAACCGGCGGATGTGGCAGGTCGCGAGCTCGCTCGACGCTCGTGATGACGAACGCGTCGGCCCCGTCCACCGGCACGTCCATGTCGTAGACCGTGAGCGGGTCACGCACCATGCGACCCTCGAGATAGTCCGCCATCGAGAGCGGGTCGCGGTACACGGCATCGGGGTTCGACGCAGCGTTTGTGCGGGAGTTGAGCGCCACCCGCCCAAGCGCTTCGCGTGTGTAGCCGTAGGTGTGGAGGTAGTAGCCGGCCCATGCCGCATAGGCGGGGGCGAGCGCGAGTGAATCGGGGCCGGCGTCGACGTGCCCGGTCCCCCAGCCACTGCTGGCGCCGGCCAGACCCAGACCGGCGGTCCTTCGCATCGGATCCGACGCAGCCGACCTCGACGACCAGGGCATGCGGTAGCCGTGGTGGTACACGAGGGCCGTGTCGCACATCCCCGAATGCACGGCGGCGACCGCGGCCACGATCTGGTTACCGATGACCATTGCGGGGTTGGCGAACCACGACACGGCCGGAATACCCAGGGCGGCCTGCACCCACTGCGCCGCGACCCCTGATCCGCAGATCCCGTCGATGTCCTCGGCGCCGAGCCCCGCGTCGCGCAGCGCGGCGACCGTCGCCTCGGCCACCAGCCCTCCCTGAGACACATCGGTCCGCGACCGCGAATACGGCGACCGGCCGACGCCGACGATGGCCACCTGATCGCGCGCCGGACTTCGGCGCGGGCCGGTCATCGCACAACCTCGAAACCCACACGGGGCGCAGAGCCCTCGTCCCTCCGGATCACCACCTGGACGCGATCGCCGATGGCGACGTCGGAGGCTGGCGTGCCCACGACCCCGCCCGCGAGACGCAGACCGTCTTGCTCGTCCAGGTCCACGGCGACGACCGCGTATCCATCCGTGTAGTCAACGCCCGGTCGACGTGGCCCCTGGCGCAGAACCGTCACCAGGGCCACGGTCCCACCTCCCGAGACCTCCGCGGGTGTGACGTTCCAGGACCAACACTGCGGGCACAGCGGTCGCGGCGGCTGGTGCCAATGGCCACAGTCCTCACATCGATTCACCACCACCCTGTTCTGGAGCAGGGCCCCGTGAAACGCCGCGTTGTCTACATCGATACGCACCCTCGGAAAGGCACCGAGCAGGTCCTCGGGATCCAATGGACTCTCCCTCTCACCCGACCGAGGAGCGATCTCAGCCGTCGCCCGCCAATCGTCGCACGTCGCAGGCCAACGACGCTCGAACGGCGAGCGCTCCGCTGCGGGGAGTCCTACCGGCGCCATAGGGTCTGGCCATGAAGTTCGGAATCATGTTTGCCAACGCCGGCCACTACGCGACCAGTGAGGGCGCGGCCGCGCTGGCCACCGCAGCTGACGAGTGCGGCATCGAGTCGATCTGGGCCGTCGAGCATGTGGTCATCCCGCACGGCTACCAGTCGCAGTACCCCTACCACGAGAGCGGCAAGATCCCCGGTGGCGAGGATCCCGACCTGCCCGATCCCCTCCTGTGGCTAACCTACGCAGCCGCCCTCACCAAGGAAGTACGCCTGGCGACCGGCATCCTCATCGTCCCCCAGCGCAACCCCGTCGTGTTGGCCAAGGAGTGCGCGACGCTCGCCAAGCTGTCCAACAACCGCTTCGAGCTCGGTATCGGCGTGGGGTGGCTGCAGGAGGAGTTCGACGCGCTGGGAGTGTCGTGGCCCCAACGAGGTCGACGCACCGACGAGTACTGCGGCGCGATGCAGGCGCTCTGGAGCCAAGAACACGCCGCGTACGACGGCGAGTTCGTGAACTTCGGTGGAGCGATCTCGCGCCCTCAGCCCGATGGAGGGTCACTCCCTATCGTCGTCGGTGGCCACAGCGACGCCGCAGCTCGGCGCGCGGGTCGCTACGGCACCGGCTTCTTCCCCGCCAGAGGAACCGATGAGGAGCTGGCACACCTGTTCGAGGTCGTGCGTTCGGAGGCCGAGGCACAGGGCCGCGACGGTGATGCGATCGAGAACACCACCATGGTCTGGTCGTGGCGACGCGAGTCGCTCGACCGGGTGAAAGAGCTCGAGGACATCGGAGTCGACCGCCTGGTCGTGGCCCCTCCGACGTCGAACCCCACCAAGATCCGCGACGCCGTCGAAGAGCTCGCCGAGACCATCGCGCCCATCGCCGAACGCTGACCCGCGCTGGTCGGGACCGGTCGGCAGGCCAGTTAGTTTCCGATTCGGGGTCCGGCCTGCATGAACTGCCAGTGGCGGCCTTCGCAATCCTGTCCCGTGTACGAGCGGAAGCCGTGCTCGGTGATCGGCGAGACCACCGTGGCCCCGGCAGCCTTCGCGTGTTGCAGGTGCGCGTCGAGATCATCGACGTAGACCAGCGGCGTGTCGGTTCCGACCGAACCCTCGCCGCCCCAGAGCACGAGCATTGCGTTGCCGATCCGGAACTCGATCCACGTGAATTCGGGGTCGCCCTCGTCCTGCGGGATGTCGCCTGTGCACTCGAGCTGAAAGACCTCGGCCAGCCAACGTGCAGTCGCCGCCGGCGTTGCTGAGCTCAAAGCAAGCCCGAAGCGTCCGGGCGTGGCCAGGCGTCCATCGGCTTCGCGACGCTCGAGGTGCCGGGGGAACCACTGCGGAGCCATGCGCAGCATGGACAGCTGCGCCGCGCCGTCGACGCCGTCCGGTACGACGCCGGTCACGGTGACCCGGGCTCCATCGGACACTGCCGTGAAGCTCACGTCGATGGTGACGTCGTTGCCGGTCGTCCACGCGAGGCGGGCGCCCGGTTCCCAGACTGTGATGGTGCCGAGCACGAGCACCTCGTCGCCATTGTCCTCGACCACTCGGCCTCCGACACCGGGTTCGATCCGACGCTCGACGAGTCGCCACGACTCGTGGGCGTCGATGGGCCCGTTGCCCCACCACTGGTCGTACTCCTCGGTGAAGATCTTGAAGGCCGTTGCCGGGTCGGCCGAGACCTCGATCTCGACGTTCATATCGCTCACTGTTCCCTGTCCTCCACATGACGCTTGAACGACTCGAGCTGGTCCCGCCACTCGGCCTGAAGCTGATCGAGGTACGCCTGCACGCCTGCGAGCGACCCCGGCCGGAGCCTGAAAAGCCTCACCCGTGCGTCTTCTGGAACCCGCTCGTCGGTGACGATCGATGCCTCGAGCAGCAGCTTGAGGTGTCGGCTCAACGCAGACGGCGAGGCACCGATGTCTTCGGCCAGCTCACCGGCGCGGCGCGGTCGGCTGCCGAGAAGCAGGACCACCTGCCGTCTCGTGGGGTCGGCGAGCGCCTCGAATACATCCATTGAGAGTGAATATTTCACATAGAGGTGAAATAGTCAATACCCGCGTCATTACGAGAACTGGTCGATCATCACCGGGTTGCCGTCGGGGTCCAGCACGATCAGGTGACCGGGACCCTCTGAGCCGGGCTCCACCTCGACCTCGAGTTCGACGTCCGCATCGAGCAGTTGTTGCTGGATCTCGCGAACGTCCAGCTCGGGCTCGCCGACGTTCGGCACGCCGTTCTCCAGGGCGACGCCGGGATTGAACGTCAGCATCGGTTTGTCGAACATGCCGTGGAACAAGCCGATGACGGTGCTGCCGTTCATCATGATGAGCCAGTTCTCCGAGGCGTCACCGCCGGTGACCTCGAAGCCGAGGGCTTCGTAGAACTGTCGGGATGCCTCCAGGTCCGCAACCGGGAGGCTGATCGAGAACGCGCCGAGCTCCATCCCGCGAGTCTGCCCCGTCGCGATATGCCAGCATGCACACCCATGCAGTTCGATCTCATGACTGGATCCCAGCGGTGGAGTGATGCCGCGGAGTTGGCCACGACGCTGGAGGCCGAGGGCTTCTCCGGAATGCTCTACACAGAGACCGGCCACGTCCCCTGGATGCAGATCGCCGCCGCGGCGATGGCGGCCCCGAGCCTCACCTTCACGACGGGCATCGCGGTGGCGTTTCCCCGAAGCCCGATGGTCTCGGCCCAGATCGCTTGGGAACTGGCCGACGAGACCAACGGCAAGTTCCGGCTGGGTCTCGGCAGCCAGGTGAAGGGTCACATCACTCGTCGGTACGCGACCGAGTTCAGCCAGCCGGCGAAGCGGATGCGCGACTACGTGCTCGCTGTGAAGGCCTGCCTGCGCGCCTTCCGCGGCGAGGAGAAACTCAACCACGAGGGCGAGTTCTACGACCTGAGCCTGCTCCCGCCGGCGTGGAAGCCCAGGTCCCACGAGCACGGCGACATCAAGGTCGACATCAGCTCGGTGGGCCCGATCATGAACCGAGTCGCGGGAGAGGTGGCCGACGGCGTTCACGTGCACCCGATGCACTCCCTGCACTACATCGAGAACCGTCTGCTGCCCGAGGTCGCAGAGGGTGCGGATCGAGCTGGCCGAGACATGGCCGACATCGACCTGATCGTTCCGGTGTTCGCGGTCCCCGGCGACACACCGGAAGAACGGGCGCCGCTGCTCCACAGGGCCAAGACGCAGATCGCCTTCTACGGGACCACCCCCAACTACGCATTCCAGTTCGAGGATCTCGGCTTTGAAGGGATGACCCAGAAGCTCGGCGGGCTCATGAAAGCCGGGGACATGGCCGGTATGGCCGATGCGATCACCGACGAGATGCTCGAACACTTTGCCCTCGTCAGCACGTGGGACGAGATGCCGGATCGGCTCAACGATCGCTACGACGGGCGGGCGGCGAGAGTCGTCATGTACCTCACCGAGGAGGGGATGCGGAAGGATCCGGACTCCGTTCACAAGTGGGGCGAGGTCGCCCGCGCGGTGGCGGGAAGCTAGGGGAGCGACATGAGTGATGGACGGGTGGCCTTCGTCACCGGAGGCGGAAGTGGAATCGGGCGCGAGATCTGCCGCGGTCTCGCAGCACAGGGGCGCCGGGTCGCGGTGGCCGACATCAACGACGCGGGCGCCGACGAAACGGTCGAATCGATCGCTGCAGCCGGAGGCACGTCGATCGCGGTCCATGTGGACGTCGCAGATAGCGACTCCGTCACGGAAGCACTGCTGCAGACCGTCGATGAGCTCGGCCTCGTGGAGATCCTCGTGAACTGCGCCGGCTGGGACGACTTCATGCCGTTCGGCGACACCGATGAGGCGTTCTGGGACCGCATCATCGAGATCAACTACAAGGGCCCGCTGCGCACGGTTCACGCCTGCATCGGCCCCATGACCGACGCAGGTTGGGGACGGATCGTCAACATCGGGTCCGACGCCGGGCGGGTCGGTTCGAGCCTCGAGGCGGTCTACTCGGGCGCCAAGGGCGGAATCATCGCGTTCAGCAAGACGATGGCGAGAGAGCTCGCCCGCAGCGGCATCACCGTCAACGTGGTCTGCCCTGGCCCCACCGACACCGGTCTTCTCGACGCGATCAAAGACGCCAGCGACGACGGAGACAAGATCATCGGCGCCATGGCCCGCGCGGTTCCGATGAAGCGCATCGGGCGGCCCGAAGAAGTCGCTTCGGCCGTGGTCTACCTCTGCTCCGAGGAGGCGAGCTTCGTCACCGGGCAGACCCTGTCGGTGTCCGGCGGGCTCACGATGTCGTGACGCGGTACCTCATCGTCGGTGCCGGATCGGCGGGCTGCGTTCTCGCGGCACGCCTGACCGAGAATCCGACCAACGAGGTCACGCTCCTCGAAGCCGGTCCCGACTACCGGGCACACGCGGCCCCGGCGTCGATCCGCGCCATCTCGCCGATGCGGGTCCTGATGTCGTCAGACGACGGCGCCTATCGCTGGGACGACCTCACCGCGATGCGCACCAGCACTCAGCCCGAGGTGATGCTGTGGCGCGGGCGGGGCACGGGGGGAAGTTCGTCGGTGAACGGAATGCTGGCCGTGCGACCCGAGGCAGACGACCTCGACCGATGGGCCGCGGCGGGTTGCGACGGCTGGGCCTGGGACGACATGGCGCCCTGGTTCAACCACATCGAGAACGATCTGCTCTACGGGCACGAACCCCATCACGGAGACGCCGGTCCGATCCCGGTCTGGCGACCGACCCTGGACGGGTGGGCGCAGCTCGAACTGGCGGCGCTCGAAGCCTTCAGCGAGTTGGGTCACCCGTACTGCCCGGACCACAACGCTCCAGGCAGCACCGGAATCGGGCCATACGCCGCCAACATCGAGTTCGACGCCGATGGTGTCGCCAGCCGAGTCTCCGCCAACAGCGCCTACCTCGAAGCGGCGCGCGACCGGCCGAACCTCACGGTCGTGGGAGATGTTCTCGTCGATCGAGTCGAAGTCGAGAACGGCCGCGCTGCAGCAGTGATCGGACGGCAAGGCGGCGGAACGGGCGATGAGGTCGCCTTCGACGCCGACGAGATCTTGCTCACTGCCGGTTCGCCCTTCTCTCCCGCGATCTTGCTGCGGTCGGGACTCGACCTGCCCGGGCTGGGCCTGTCGGTGAGCGATCACCCCGGCATCGGTGTGCAGATCGTCTACGACGGTGAGCAGGTGCGCCCTCCAACCAACGGTCGCCACATCAACTGCTTCGGCAGATACAGCTCCGAGCTGGCGGGCGGCGGCGTCAACGACATGGCGATCCTCGCGGGCGCCCACCCGGACCCGCTGCCCAACGGGCGCTACGCCTCACAGGTACAGATCGCGCTGTGGCAGCCCTTCGGGCGCGGAACGATCGCGCTCCGAGACACCGATCCAGGATCCATGCCGGTGATCGACACCGGGATGCTCGCCGACGAACGAGACCTCGTGCGCCTCCGAGACGGCTTCAGACGGCTGATGGCCGCCATGGAACACCCGGCTCTCGCGTCGATCCCCGGGCGCAGGTCCTACGGCCGCGACTCGGTGGTGACCGACGATCTGGCCGAGATCGCCGACCTCGACGACGCCGGCGTCGACCAGCTGCTCCTCGATTCGGTCTACGACACGCAACACATCGTCGGCGGCTGTCGGATGGGCGCGACGGACGATCCCCAGGCCGTCGTCGCGCCGGACTGTGGGGTGATCGGCGTCGAGGGTCTCCGGGTGATCGACGGCTCGATCCTGCCGAGCTGCCCGCGGGCGAACACCCACTTCACCGTGTTGGCGATCGCCGAGCGCATGGCAGCCGAGCTGGGAGAATCGCCAACGTGAGCACCGACGTCGAACTACTGAGCGACGACGTCGTCGAGGCCTACCTTGCCCGAATCGGGCTGCGTCTCGATGAGATCACCGTCGACCACGATGGACTCGCGCTGCTGCAGTACTCGCACCTCGTGTCCGTGCCGTTCACCAACCTCGACGTCTTCGAGCGCGAGCCCGTCTCCACCGCACTCGAGTGGTCACTGCCCGCCGTGATCCAAGGCCGGGGCGGGTGGTGCTTCGTCCTCAACGGGGCGTTCGCCTCGCTTCTGCGGTCCCTGGGGTTCGACGTAACGATCTATGGCGCGCTCGTGACGATGGGCGGAACCGGCGACATCTCTCCCATGGACGACCACATGTGCCTTCGCGTCGACCTCGACGAGTCGTGGCTCGTGGACGTCGGCTTCGGCGAATCGTTCACCCGGCCGCTGGCGCTCGCCAACGACGAGCCGGTGTTCGATGCCGCGGCAGGGCGCCGCTTCAGACTCACCACCCTCGAGAAAGGGCGACGCCAGCTCGAATCCGAGCAGGCCGAGGGCACGGGCACCGCCTGGCGCGACGACTACGCCTTCGAGGAGGTGGGCCGCGACCTCGCCTACTTCACACCGGCCAACGACTATCTGGCGAACAATCCCGACCTTCCCTGGACCCAGAAGCGCTTCTCGACCGTTCTCACCGAGAGCGGACGCACCACGGTTCTCGCGGACCGGGTGAAGTTCTCACCGGTCGGCACGGCCGAATACGTGGAGACGATCGACGACGCCGCCTGGGAAGCGGCGCGGCGCCGCTACACACCGACGCCAGGGTGAAACGCCACGCGGGCTAGCGATCGCGCAACTCGCGGCGGAGGATCTTGCCGGCGGCGCTCTTGGGAATGGCGTCGATGAGCTCCATCAGGCGGACCTGCTTGTAGCTCACGAGGTGCTCACCAACGAGCTCCTGAATCTCTTCGAGGGTGACGGTCTGGCCTTCGACGGGCACGACAAAGGCCTTGGGGAGCTCGCCTGCCTCGTCGTCGGCAATGCCGATCACACAGACGTCCGCGACCTTGGGGTGGGCGATAATGATCGCCTCGAGCTCGGCCGGCGGGACCTGGAAGCCCTTGTACTTGATGAGCTCCTTGAGCCGATCGACGATCGACACGTGCTGGTGTTCGTCGATGATGGCGATGTCGCCTGTGTGGAGCCAGCCGTCTGCGTCGATCGTCTCGGCTGTCGCTTCGGCGTTGTTGAGGTAGCCGGTCATCACCTGCGGGCCACGCACCCACAGCTCGCCGCGCTCGCCGAGTCCCTTGTCCTCGCCGGTGTCCGGATCGACGAGCCGACACTCGGTGTTGGAGGCGGTCACGCCACTCGTGCCTGGGCGATAGTCACCCTCCGGCGTGAGGTGGCTGACCGGGCTGAGCTCGGTCATCCCATAGCCCTGAACGACCTCACAACCGACCCGCTTGGCCGCCTCTTCGGCCAACTCGGCGCCGAGCGGGGCCGCCCCCGAGAAGATCTGCTTCACGGTGCTCAGGTCGTACTGGTCGACGATCGGCGCCTTGGCCAGCCCGAGAATCATGGGCGGAACCGCGAAGAAGCGCGTGATGCCGTAGTTCTGCACGGCCTCGAGGGCCTCCACCATGTCGAAACGTGGCATCGAGACCACGGTCACGCCGTTGGCGAGCAGGCCGTTCATCAGCACCTGCATCCCGTAGATGTGGAAGAAGGGCAGCGCGGCGAGCGCCACCTCGTCGTCGCCGTAGAAGATGGCGTGCTTGCACTGCTCGATGTTCGCCACCAGATTGCGGTGCGAGAGCATCACGCCCTTGGGCAATCCGGTCGTGCCCGAGCTGTAGGGCAGCACAACGGTGGAGTCGAGGTCCACCTCCACCTGGCCGATCGGGTCGCCCAGGAACTCGAGGTGCGAGGAGGCTCCGTCCTGGGCCTCGCCGAGAACCACCACCTCCTCGACCGCGGTTCCTTCGGCGGCCTCGAGGGCCACGGGCAAGAACATCGGGATGGTGACGAGGATCGAGGCTCCGGCGTCCTGGAGCTGGAACCGAACCTCGGTTGCGCCGTAGGTGGGGTTGATGGTGGTGACAGCGCCGCCCGCCGTGGCCACACCGTGGAAGATGATGGCGTACTCGGGAATGTTCGGCGCCATGAGGCCGAGAACCGACCCCGGCCCGAACCCACGGGCAGACAGGCCGCCGGCCAGCGAGGCGATGGCCCCGCTGAGCTGGGCAAAGGTGTATTCGCTACCACCACCGGCGTCGCGGATGGCCACGCGGTCGGCCAACTCGTCCGCCCGGCGGAGAACGTGCTGGGTGATGGTGACGTCGGGAATCTCGACGTCGGGGAGAGGACTGGTGTGGATGATGCTCACGTCGTGAAGGCTACTGAGCCGCACGAGAAGCGAGGAGCGCAGCGACGAACGGATCGAAGGCGACCAGAGAGGACTGAGCCGGTCGGCCTATCCTGAACGCCCACCGACGAACGCGGGAGACACCTCATGGGATTGTTCGACAAAGCGAAGAAGCTCGCCGAGGACAACTCGGACAAGCTCGAAGACGCCATCGACAAGGCTGCCGACATCGCCGACGACAAGACCGGTGGCGACCACACGGACAAGATCGAGGCCGCCGCCGACAAGGCGAAGGATCTCATCGACGGCGACAGCTGAGCGAGGCCGGCGGCCTCACTAGCCTGCTGCCATGCCCACACTCCCCGACGGCCTGGTGGCCTTCGTCAAGAAGGACTGCCCGACCTGCGAACTGGTGGGGCCCGTCCTCGCGCAGCTGCAAGCGGGCGACACGCCGCTCACCGTCTACACCCAGGATGTCCCCGGCTTCCCAGAGGAGGTCGAGGGTGTGGTGGACGACACGTCGCTCGAGGTGAGCTGGCACCACGACATCGAGACCGTGCCCACGCTGCTGCGCGTCGACGCGGGCGCGGAGGATGACCGGATCGTCGGGTGGAGCCGCGACCACTGGGAGACGTTCACCGGCCAGGCCGGGCTCGGTGGCGACCTCCCCGACATGCGTCCGGGGTGTGGTTCGCTGAGCGTCGATCCCAACCTGGTGGACCAGCTGGCCGCGCGCTTCGGAGGTTCGGCGATCAGCTCACGCCGCGTCGAGGTGGCGACCCTCGAAGACGAGATCGAAGCGATGTTCGACCGCGGATGGTCGGACGGCCTCCCGCTGGTGCCGCCCACCGAAGCGCGGGTGCTGCGGATGCTCGAGGGCACTACGCGGGCTCCTGACGAGGTGGTCGCGGTCGTTCCCCCGGACCTCGTCGAGTGCACGGTCGAAAAGGTCGCGATCAACGCCGTCATGGCGGGCTGTCGCCCGGAATACCTCCCGGTCGTGCTCGCCGCGGTCGAAGCAGCGTGCAGCGATTCGTTCAACATGCACGGCGTGTTGGCCACCACCATGAATTGCGGCCCGATCCTCGTGGTCAACGGTCCCATCGCCAAGGCCATCGGCATGAACGCGGCAGGCAACGTTCTCGGGCAGGGCAACCGGGCGAATATGACGATCGGCCGTGCGTTGCAGTTGGTGATCCGCAACGTCGGCGGCGGACGCCCCCAAGAGGTCGACCGTAGCGCTCACGGAGCGCCCAGCAAGCTCGGACTGTGCTTCGCCGAGCTCGAAGACGCGAGCCAGTGGAGCACGCTCGCCGAAGAGCGAGGCATCGCGGCGGGGACCAACGCGGTCACCGTGTTCGCCGGGCAGGGCCCCACGCCCATCGTCGATCAGTTGAGCAGGGACGCCGACTCTCTGGTGCGTACCTTCGCAGCGTGTCTGGCCCCCACCTTTCACCCCAAGCTCGTGATGGGCTTCGATTCGATGCTGGTGATCGGCCCCGAACACATGCGGGTTTACGAGCAAGCCGGCTGGGATAAGACCCGCTTCAGGGCCGAACTCGACGCGCTCCTGGTACGCCCAGGCGCCGAGCTCGTGCGAGGCGCGGGCGGCATCCTCGAAGGCATCCCCGAGGCGTTGAAGGACGCCGATGTGCCCAAGTTCCGGCCGGGAGTACCCTTGATCGTGCACGCAGGGGGCGACGCGGGGTTGTTCTCGGCGATCCTGTCCGGCTGGGTGGCCGGCGACAAGGGCAGCGAGCCCACCACACTGGAAATCCAGCTATGACACATGATTCAGCCATGACACAGGTTCTCGTCGATCCGACCAGCGAGCTGGCGCCCGCGTCGATCGACCGCACGGCGCGCCCAGAAGGGCTCGAAGGGCTCACGGTCGGCCTTCTCGACATCTCCAAACCGCGGGGCGACATCTTCCTCGACCGAGTCGAGGAGCTGCTCACAGAGCGCGGCATGAACGTGAAGCGCTACATGAAGCCGACCTTCTCCAAGCCTGCGCCTGTGGATCTGCGCCACGAGATCGCCGAGCACTGTCACGTGGTGATCGAAGCGCTCGCCGATTGAGGCAGCTGCACGTCGTGCAGTGTGCACGACATCACCGATCTCGAGCGTCGGGGGATCCCCGGGGTCTTCGTCGCATCCGACGTGTTCGTCGATGCGGCAGCGAGCCAGGCCAAAGCGCTCGGCTTCGATCCTGCGTCGGTCTTCGTGGAGCATCCGATCCAGGACCGAACCGATGACGAGATGCGGGTGATCGCCGAGCGCGTCGTCGACGACGTGCTCGTCGCGCTCCAGAGCTGAAGGCCACACCCAACACTCAACAGTCCGACTGAACATCCGATCGGGAGAGCGGCAGTCTCTGATTCGGGTGTGACAATGGATGCACAAAACCTCGACACCATGTGGATCCTCATCTCCACGGGTCTCGTCTTCGCGATGCAGGCCGGCTTCTTGTTCCTCGAAACCGGCCTGGTTCGAACGAAGAACTACATCAACGTGGCGGTGAAGAACATCGTCGACATCGGCTTCGCCATCATGCTGTTCTGGCTGATCGGCTACAGCCTGATGTTCGGCGAGGTCGGCAACGGCTGGTGGGGCGGCCTCTCGTTCGCTCCCAGCTTCGGTGGCGACGGCGCCACGATGGCCTTCTTCATGTTCCAGGCCGCGTTCGCCGGCACGTCGGTCACCATCATCTCGGGCGCCGCCGCTGAGCGCCTCAAGTTCGAGGCGTACCTGCTCATCATCACCGTCATGGCCGTCGTCTACCCCATCGCCGGGCACTGGGTGTGGGGCGGCGGCTGGCTGGCAGCGAGGGGCTTCGTCGACTTCGCCGGCTCCACGGTTGTGCACTCGATGGGCGGCTGGGCGGCTCTCGCGACCATCGTCGTGGTCGGACCACGCGCGGCAACAATCGGCAAGGACGGGAAGTTCAAGGCCATCACACCATCGAACCTGCCGATGTCGATCTTCGGCGTGCTCGTGCTGTGGCTGGGATGGATCGGGTTCAACGGCGGGAGTGTTCTCGCTTTCGACGAGACGGTCGCACCGGTGGTCTTCATGACGATGATCGGTGCGTCGTCTGGCCTCTGCGCCGCCGTGATCGTCTCCTACGTCCGCGACGGATACGCCAACCCGACGGCGCCGATGAACGGCGCGCTCGGGGGCCTCGTCGCGGTCACCGCCGGAGCGCACGCGTTCTCGCCGGGCGGCGCGTTCATCAGCGGCATGATCGGCGGCGTCCTCGTTTTGTTCGTCGAGGCGGCGATGCAGAAACGGCACCTCGACGATGCGGTCGCAGCTGTTCCCGTGCACCTCGGCGCGGGCATCTGGGGCACCCTCGCCGTGGGGATCTTCGGCGATCTGGAGACGATGGGTACCGGCCTCAGCCGCGGCGGTCAGATCACAGCGCAGCTCATCGGCATCGCAGCATTCGGCGTCTTTGGCTTCGGGGTCACGTTCGCGGTGCTCAAAGCCTTCCACTCGATGTATGGCTTGCGCGTGAGCGAGCAGGACGAGGCGACGGGCCTCAACGAGGCCGAGCACCGCGTCTCCAGCGAGCTGTCGGACATCCTCGGCGACCTCCAATCGACGGCGCTCGGATCGGTGACCCGTACCTCCGAACGACTCGCCACCTCTGTCGAAGGGCTGGCCGAGCGAAGCGACGGCCTCGCGAGCGAACTCAACCAGACCGCAGACGCGGCGGCGCTCATGAAAACGAGCCTCGACCGCTCATCGGGTGACGCTCGCGAGCTCCTCGACATCAGCGAGCGAGCCGCATCGACGATGCAGGACATGCTCCACAAGTTCGCCGTCACGGTGGATGCAGCACAGTCGGCCGACCGCACCTCGGCCGAGTCGGCCAACCAGGCCAAGGACGGCGGCAACGAGTTGATCGAGCGGATCGTGGGCATCACCGAACGCTCGGAGGACATCGAGCGCCTCGTCGGACTCATCGAGCGCATCGCTGGCAAGACCAACCTCCTGGCCCTCAACGCCAGCATCGAGGCCGCGCAGGCCGGCGACGCAGGCCGCGGATTCGCCGTGGTGGCCGAAGAGGTGAAGCAGCTGGCGGTCGAGACCCTCGACACGCTCGCCGAGGTGCGCCACACCGTCGAAGTGGTGAGAACCGACACCTCCGACACGGCAGATCTTGCCAACCGGGTCCTTTCGGGCATCCAGCAGCTCGCCACCTCGACGTCTGAGAGCGTCAGCAAGGCGGCCGAACTGGCGCGCGCCGAAGGGTCGCGGGTGCAAGAGCTCGCCGGCTCGTTCGACTCGATGGCCAGCACGGCCCGCACCATGTCGTCGATGCTCG
This sequence comes from uncultured Acidimicrobiales bacterium, assembly GCA_964629575.1. Classification (GTDB taxonomy): domain Bacteria; phylum Actinomycetota; class Acidimicrobiia; order Acidimicrobiales; family Poriferisodalaceae; genus JAYPWI01. Next base: position 16,814 of record CAZVUM010000017.1, read on the forward strand.
AGGCCGACGCCACCAGGGCATCAGACGTCGCCGAGGCCGTGGGGTCGGTGGACGAGCTCGCCAGTGAGATGCGCTCGACGAGCACCGAGTTGCGAGCCGACGCGGAGGAGGCGCTCGGAGCGCTGTCCTCGCTCGGCGATCAGGTGTGAGCACGACACTCGCGTAGCTAAAGCCCGGCGGCCCACCGTCGACAGGGCTTGTGACAACACAGAACGGATTCGCTTCGGCACACGGATGTTCCGCTCGAAAGAGCGGCTCATTGGTGTGCCTGCGTGCTTTTGCCATGACCCCTGAACGCAGCGCAACAGGCCGAGCGTCGTGAGACGCCTCCAACGCCTCCTCGCTCTTCGCAAGACGAAGGAAGACGTCGCCGCGCGCGACGTCGCGCAGAAGGCAGGCGACTTCGCGCGCGCCGAAGAGCGGATGAAGGATCTGGTCGAGCAGCGCACCCAGCCAGTGGCGGACGCCACACGCATGGACGCATTCCGGATGACGGGGGCCTGGACCGCCGACGAGCTCGAAGCCGCGCACGAGGCAATGGTGTCCAGCAACACCGATCTCGACCAGGCGCGCGCCGCTCTCGCCAAAGCACGGACCGAACGCAAGGTGCTCCAGGAGCACGTCGATCGAGCGCGAGCGGGTGCTGCCCTCATCGCGACACGGGTGGCCCAGAGCGCGGCAGACGAACTGGCGCTCACCCGGCGGATGTACGACGACCGCACGCGGGGTGCCGAAGGATGAACGCCCTCGCCCGCATTCACGAGATCCAGTCCCAGGCCCAGGCTCTGCAGAGGGCTGTTGAGCCGGAGAACTTCGGGCACCACCTACAGGCGGCGTCCGTCGCAGTCCAGCAACCCGAACCGCGGTTCGTCACCGCGAGCACAGCCACGGGTTCGGATCCACTTGTGGAGATGCGGGCGTTCCCCGTGATGAACGGCGGGACAGGCCAGACCACCGCACCAAACCCCCTGCTGGCCAACCCCCTGCCGGCCAACCCCCTCTCCAGCACGATGGAGATCCCGTCGCAGGTGGAGCTGCCCGCTCGGGCAGACCGCTGGCTGGGCGAGATCGAGGCCGCAGCGAATCGCCATGGACTACCGCCGAAACTCCTCACCGCCCTGGTCTGGAGCGAGTCGGCCTTCGTCTCCGACGCCAAATCCCACGCGGGTGCGGTCGGTCTGGCTCAGCTCATGCCGGGCACCGCAGCGATGATGAACCTCGATCCCCACGATCCAATCCAGAACCTCGAAGGCGGCGCGCGTTACCTGGCGCACCAGCTCGACCGCTTCGAGTCCATCGATCTGGCGCTCGCCGCATACAACGCGGGCCCTGGACGGGTGGAGCGCGCGGGCGGGATCCCCGACATCACCGAAACCCGCAACTACGTGGCCATCGTCACCCGGCGCTACCACCAACTCGAAGGGATCGACGCGTGATCGTGTCTCTCGTCCCGCCACCGAGCGCGCCGACGGCACCCGTCGATGCGCCAGAGGCCCAGGCCGAATTCGCCGCGACTCTGGCCGAGACCAGCACACCGGCAGCCACCGCTGCGGCGACCGAATCGTCGGACACCGTCACGATGCCGCCGAGCCTCACCGACACCTCGGCACCGAGCCTCATCGCCTGGCTCGCTCAGATTTCCCACACCTCGGCCGAGGTCGCAGCGGAGACCCCGACCGATGCAACGCCTCAAGACGGGCCGGTCGCGCCCGGCCCTACTCCTCCGGCGTCGGGCGCATCGACATCCCTGTCAGTCCTGGCCGCAGCCGGACTCACCCCAACAGGTGGCACATCGACCGAACCGGCAGCCGCGGTCGATCCGGCCGACGCTTCGTCGGCGGCGACCTCACGGTCGGCTGCACCGCCAGCGCCAATCGCGCCCGGTTCGACCGGCACGCCGACCGCCGCAGCCGAGAACCCACTCCCATCGACGCAGCCCGTTCCGGGCGAGCTCGGCGGGGTCGACCCGGCTACTCAGACCGGCAACGCCGACGGGACCACCGGCAATGCGCCCGCTCCGCTCCCCGAGGACCAGCCCCAACAGGGTGCCGGGATGAACCCGAAGACCGACACAGCGGCTCCCGTCCCTACAACGGACAGCTCGCCGGTCTCGCCGGCGGGTCGGTCCGAGGGCTCAACCCTTGGGGGCACAGACGATCAGAATGCAGGCCCATCCCCCGACAGCGCTGATCTCGCCGAGTCCACCGAAACCGCCGAGGTTGCCGACGGCATCGACCAGCTCGAGACCCTCGATCTCCGCGAGCCAGTGGCCAATGGCCCGGTCACGCGAGCCGCAACCGCCCAGGCACCCGCCCCGACATCACGACCGGTGATCGAGTCGGCGACTCTTCAGCGAGTCGAAGCCGCCCTCGAACAGCTCGAGAACGCACCGCCTCCCCGCACCCTCGTCCTCGACGTCGGCGATACCGGGGGCCTCCGCATCCGGCTCAGCTCCACCGCTGACGGGGTGCAGGTGGACGTTCAGTCCGACCGCGGCCAGCGAGATGCGGCCTGGGAACAGGATCTCCGCCGCTCGCTGGCCGAGCGCGGTTTCGACCTCGACGGTCGTCGTGACCAGGGCCACACCGACCCCTTCCTCGACACGGGCGACAGCACGACGGCCGGCAACACGATTCGTACCCGACCCGCCGACACAGCCGTTCGGCTCTGAGAGCAGCAGGACCCAATGATCACCTCGATCGCCACCGAACTCACCAACGAAGGTGCCGCCAGCCAGACCGGCTTGGGCGAACTCGGAAGCGAGACGTTTCTCAGGCTCCTCGTCGCTCAACTCCAGAACCAGAACCCCCTGGAGCCGATGGACGGCAGCCAGATGCTCCAGCAGACAGCCCAGTTCGCGAACGTCGAGGCCATGCAACGACTCACCGACCTTCAGGGTCGCGTGCTCGGCGTGCAGAACTTCGCCGCCAGCTCGTCGCTCATCGGCAAGCTCGTCACGGCGTTCGTCCCCGGCGATGGTGACGTCACCGGAATCGTCGATGCCGTTACAGCCGGAGAAAGCGGCGCTGTGCTGCGCATCGACGGTCGAGAGGTGAGTCTCGACAACGTCATCCGCGTCGACGATCCCCCCGAGACCTTCTCGGCATGATTCCCCCGACCCCAGATCTGTCCGTCAACCGCGGCTTTGGCCGCACCGTCCCCCTTGAGGTGAAAAAGCCATGATGCGTTCGATGTTTGCTGGTGTGTCCGGTCTCCGGAACCACCAGACCATGATGGACGTGGTGGGTAACAACATCGCCAACGTGAACACGACCGGCTTCAAAGCGAGCCAGGTCACGTTCTCCGAAGCGATCAACCAGACCCTGTCCGGCGCATCGGGTTCCACCGCGACCCGTGCCGGCATCAACCCGACCCAGATCGGTCTGGGCGCCAACCTGGGCTCGATCGACCGGGTGTTCACTCAGGGAGCCAGCCAGGTCACAGGCCGGACAACCGACCTCGCAATCCAGGGCGATGGCTTCTTCATCGTCGAGGCCGATGGCGAGCGGTCCTACACCCGCTCTGGCGTCTTCAACTTCGACGACGCAGGCAACCTGACCGCCAACGGCGGGCACAAGGTGCAGGGCTGGTTGCCCGACGCCACCGGAACCATCGACAGCAACCGCCCGGTCGCCGACATCGTGCTTCCGACCGGCCAGCTGGTCGACCCCGAAGCCACGACCACCGTCGACATCGGCGGCAACCTGAGTGCGGACCTCTTGGTCGGCGACACATTGCAGTCGTCGATCACCATCTACGACAGCCTCGGTGCATCACACGAAGCTCAGTTCGTGTTCACCAAGACGGGCGTCAACGCGTGGTCGGTCGCAGGCACCGTTGACGGCAACGCCCTCACCATCGGCACGCCAACGGTGACCTTCGACGGCACGGGTGCCCTCACATCGGCCACCACGACCTCGGCCACCGGCTACACACCTCCGGGAGCGAACCCGCTGGTGATGACCCTCGACTTCGCCTCGGGTTCCAACCTGGCCCAGTTCGGCGGGCAGTCGAACATGGAAGCCCGCTTCGCGGACGGCGCCGCCATCGGCTCGCTCATCGGCTACACGATCGGCGAAGGCGGCACCATCGAAGGTCAGTTCTCCAACGGCAAGACCCGCGACCTGGCCCGCATCGCCACCGTGGCCTTCGCCAACAACGGCGGCCTGCTCCAGACAGGCGACGGCAACTTCCGCTCGACCAGCCAGAGCGGTCCGCCGCTGGTGGGCGAGCCCGGAACATCGGGTCGCGGCCTGCTCGCCGCCGGCACGCTCGAGATGTCGAACGTGGACCTGGCCAGAGAGTTCACCAACCTGATCATCGCCCAGAGGGGCTTCCAGGCGAACAGCCGGGTGATCACCACGAGCGACGAGCTCCTCGCCGACCTGGTCAACCTGAAGCGCTAGAGGTAGCTGAACCACCCGGGACCAGCCACTACAGGCCTGAAGCCGGCCCAGCGCGGGTGGGTACGGCACCCACCACGGTGAACGGCGTCCGAACGGACCAAACCAACCTGTATGTGCCAGTACAACGCTTATCCGGGGTTTCTCATGGCCGATGGATCACTGGGCACGGGAAGTTGTCCGTTCGGCTGTATCACATGGAGGTGATCGCGTGATTCTCGTCCACCGCTTGCGCGGGGAACCGATGTTCTTGAACGCGGATCTGATCGAGTTCATCGAGTCGACCCCCGACACGGTCATCACGCTCGCCGACGGCCGCAAACTGGTGGTCTCGGACACCCCCGAAGAGATCATCGAGCGGGCGACCATGTTCCGTGCTTCGGTGATCGTGGCGTCCGACGAGTTGCGTGATTCGCAGCACCTGGCACCCACCCTCACCCTCCTGCCGGGGACGAACGAGCAGTAGTTCGCCGTGGATCCTCTTTCGCTCATCGGGCTCGGTCTGGTCTTTCTGGCCATCATTGGCTCGACGATCATGGACGGCAACAGCTTCGGACCGTTGATCGGTCCCAGCTCCGTTGTCCTCGTGCTCTTCGGCACCATCGGCGCCACGCTCGCGGCGTACCGGATGGAAGACGCCAAGCGTCTGCCGAAGGGCTTCATCGTCGCGTTCACCGCCTCCCCACCGGAGCCCGACGCCCTGGTCACCCAGATGATGGAGTTCTCAGAGGCCGCCCGTCGTGAAGGCCTCCTGGCGCTCGAGGCGAAGATGGAGGAGCTCGAGGACCCCTTCCTCAAGGCGGGGCTCACCATGGTGGTGGACGGCGTCGAAGGCGACGAGGTCCGCGAGGTGATGGAAACCGAGATCACCGCGATGGAGAGCCGCCACGAAGGTCTCATCGGGTTGTTCAAGAAGCTCGTGGAGTACGCGCCCACACTCGGGATGATCGGAACCGTCATCGGCCTGATCAACATTCTCGGCAACCTGTCCGACCCCGAGGCTCTCGGTACCGGTATGGCTCTGGCCCTGCTGACGACCTTGTACGGGGTGTTCTTCGCCAACATCATCTTCGCCCCGGTCGCCGGCAAGCTCGAGAAACTCAACGCCATTGAGGTCGCGGCTCGGGAGCTCACCGTCGAGGGTGTGCTGGCGATCCGAGAAGGTGCGAGCCCTCGCAACCTCGTCGAACGGCTCGAGGCGCGACTCGAACCCGAACTGCGGGTCGGGTTCAAGAGCCGCGCGGGTGACGAGGCGGCCTGATGGCTCGCCAGAAGAAGCAGAAGCAAGAGGACGGCGGGCCGGGCTTCCTGACCACTTACGCCGACATCGTGACGCTGCTCATGGCGTTCTTCGTGCTCCTGTTTGCCATCTCCTCCATCGACCAAGTCAAGTTCCTGAGCCTGCTCAAAGGCCTCGAAGAGGACTTCGGCAACACCGCGTACGACGACCTCATCATCGACGGCGGCAGCGGAATCGTCGGCGCCGCCAACCAGCCATCCGGCTCGCCCATCCCGGTCCCCGGTGGCACGCTGACCGCGCAACCACTCGAAGCCGTCCACGAGCTCGCCGTTCTCGCGAGCCACGTCGACGCCACCGAGGAAGACCCCACCCCCAACGGCCGCGAAGACGACGGTCAGAACGTCGGGAAGTACCTCGACCAAGAGCAACTGCTCGAAGTCGCCTCGCGTCTGCAGCAGGTCGCCATCGAACGTTCGATCACCGGAGCGATGCAGCTCGGATTCAACGAGCGCGGTCTCGTGATCGTGCTGTCCACCGACGATGTGTTGTTCGCCAGCGGCAGCGCCGAACTGCGCACCGACATCTCGGACCCGATCCTCGGACCGATCGCGGAAGAGCTCGCGGCCTTCGACAACGACATCTACATCGAAGGACACACAGACGACGTGCCCCTCGATCGAGACGGTTACAGCAACTGGGACCTCTCCGCCGACCGCGCCCTCGCTGTTCTCGACTACTTCGAGCTCGGCAAGGGCATCGCACCCCAGCGGATGGTCGCGTCGGGCTTCGGCGAGTACCGGCCCATCTCCCAGGGCGCCTCGCCACAGGCCAGACAGCAGAACCGGCGCGTCGAGCTCGTCATCGGGTTCGAGGCAACACCTGCCGGACCGCTGCAGCCCATCGACGACATTCCCAGCACCGGCATTCCCAGCACCGGCCAACCACCCGGCCTGGCATTCGAGGACGGCTCCACCCTCCCGCTGCCGGTTCCGGTCAACCAGATCTCTTAGGCATCACGAGGCATCGGATTCACCATGGCTGACGACGACGAGAAGAAGGAAAAAGGCGACAAGGAGAAGGGCGGTGGCGGCAAGATCAAGATCATCGGCATCATCGTCGCCACGCTCGCGGTCGGATACTTCCTCTTCGGCCGTGGCGGCGCAGCCGAGGCCGGCCCGCCGCCCACCACGATCCCGCTGAGCGAGGAGCCCGAAGGGGCGATCGTGACAGCGGGAACCCTCACGGTGAACCTCGCCGACGAATCGCCGCGCTACGCCAAGGTCGGTGTCGCGCTCGTACTCGTGGAAGGTGCCGACCCTCTACTCGTCGAAGGTCAACTCCCCCTGATCCTCGACGCGGTGCTGTCCGAGGTGAGCGCCATGTCCGCCGACGAGCTGCTCAGCTCCTCGGGGTTCGACACGCTCCGCAACTCCATCGGCGACGCCGCCGTGAACATCTACAACGATGTCCCCGAAGACGGCACCCCCGAAGTGCGGGTCGTGAAACGGGTCGTGCTCACCGAGCTCTTGGTGCAGTAGAGGCTGTTAAGCATCGGTGCTGGCGGCCGACCGGTTCGGGGATGGACACCGCCGCGACTCCGCGCCTTCGACAGTCAGATGTCGATGGGCTCCTCGCCGACCTCGGCGCGGCGCGTCCCGCATCCAGTCCCCCCGTCGAACCCTTCGACTTCCGGCGCCCGGACAAGTTCAGCCGCGAACACGTGCGCAGCCTCCGGACCGCTCACGAGTTGTTCGCCCGCGACCTCGGCCGCGCCCTCAGCCAACGGCTTCGATGCGTCGTGAGCCTCGAAACCCTGTCCGTCGAGCAGATCACCTACGAGGACTACATCCGCTCGCTGCCGGATCCCTCGCTCCTGGCCATCATCGGCATGAGCCCTCTGCCGGGCCCCGCGGTCCTCGAGATGAGCGTGCAGCTGGGGCGCTCCTTCATCGACCGCCTCCTCGGCGGTGCGGGAGCGCCGGCCAACATGCGGCGCCCCACCACCGTCGAGGCCACCCTCCTCCAGGAGCTGATGGAGGATGCGATCGCACCCCTCACCGATGCGATGTCGCCATTCCAGGCCGTCGAACCCGAGCTGCGAACCATCGAGTTCAGCCCGCAGTTCGTCCAGATCGTCGCCCCGACCGACATGGTGCTGTTGCTGACCTACCAGATGTCGATGACCACTGATTCGAAGGTCGATGGCTCCTTCAGCGTCTGCTACCCGTTCCCGACGCTCGAACCCACCATGGGCAACCTCGAACGGAAGCTCTGGGACGACCCCACCCAGGGCGCCAGCCAAGCGGACACCTCCCGACCCTTCACCGGAGTCGTCCCCGAACTCACGACGCCCGTGTCCGTTCGGCTCACAGATTCGCTGATGCCCGCTGCAGACCTCGTGTCCCTGCAGCCGGGCAGCATTCTCCGGCTCGCCCACCGAGTGGACGAGCCGGCCATCGTCGAGGTGGGCGATGCCCCCGTCCTGCGCGGACACGTCGGTCACCGCGGCCGGCGCTTCGTCGTACAGATCGTCGACTGGAAGTCATGAGTTCTCCCTCCTCTCCCCTCGACAACGCTCTCGTCCTCGCCATCGAGGCCATCGAGCGCGTCCTGCAGATCGAGGCGCCCGACATCCGGCTCGTCGCCGCCGAGGTCACCCCCGCGGCCGGCCCTGCACACACCTTCACCGTCAGCGGTGTGGGAGGCGGTCTCCTCTGCGTCGGTAGTGGCGGCAGCGACGCCCTCGACGAACTCATCTCGAACAAGGCAATCGATATCGGTGTGGCAGTCGGAAGCGACTGGGGCGCCGCGCTCGACGAGCAGCTGACCATCACCACCAGCGGCGAGGCTCCCCAGGATGTTCCGGGGCTCAGCACCGCAGTCGCGGCACAGCTCGAAGGACTCGACGAACCGGCAACCCTGTGGGTCGCCGTCGACGAAAACCTCGGATCCACTATCGGAGACAGTGTGCAGGACCGTCTCGACGACCTCGAACCGGCCCCAGCGAATCCCGAACCGGTCACGGATCCGGCAGCAGCCACCCCGCCGCGCTCGGGCGAACCGGTCGAAGTTCTCGACGCCGAATTCCCTCAAATGGGAGGCGCTGCAGCCAAAGGCGCAGCACACGACCTCTCGCTGCTGAGCGACGTGCAGCTCGCGATCACCGTGGAGTTGGGACGCACCACCATGCGCGTCCGCGACCTCCTCGAGCTCGGCGCCGGCAGCGTGGTCGAGCTCGATCGCAGCGCAGGAACACCCGTCGATGTGCTCGTCAACGGCACGATCGTCGCCCGCGGCGAGGTCGTCGTGGTCGATGACGAGCTCGGCGTGCGCGTCACCGAGGTGATCAAGAACGACGCCGGAGTCCCGACATGAGCCGGTCCAGCCCGGCCGAGGGCTGATCGATCATGGGGGACACGTTTTCGATCTCGGTGCTACTACGGCTGATCATCAGCTTGGCAATCCTTCTCGGCGGGCTCTACGGCCTGAAGGCCTGGAACAGGCGACCCGGAGGTCCGGCCAAGCGAGGCTCCATCGACGTCGTCGCGCGCGCATCGCTCGGGCGAAGCTCGGCCGTCCACATCGTGGACGTCGGTGATCGCCGATTTCTCCTCGGCACGGGCGAACACCAGGTCAACCTGCTCACCGAGCTCGAACGCCCGCCCGACGACGTCATCGACGCCACAGCCGAAGCTCGCGCCCCGGGAGGCGCAGGCGACGACGCTCCCCTCCCACTCGACGACCCCAACGGATCGGGCGTCGTCACTCGAACACGGCCACGGATCGGCCTGATGGACTGGCTGCGACGGATCACCATCCGTACCCCGCAGCGCGTCAGGGTGATCCGGGGCGATGCGACGAACTGACCGCAGGTTTTCGCTTCGCCGCCATCTCCGCAGAGCCGCCATGGGTGCGGGCCTCATGGCCATCGCCCTCGTCGTGTTCGCCGGTCCGGCTACGGCCCAAGAAGGTCCGCCGGACGGTCTTCCGCTCGAGGACCCGGCCAACCTCGCCGCTGAGGGCATTCTCGACCCGATCGCCGACGGACCGATCGTGGTTCAGGTCGACAACCCCGAGGCACCGACGCCGCCGACCTCGCCCGACGTCGCGATCAACGTCGAGTCCGAGAACGGCGCGGTCAGCAACACCGTCCTCATCATCATGTTGCTCACGGTCGGCGCTGTTGCCCCGTCGATCCTGCTGCTCACCACGTCGTTCACCCGATTCATCATCGTTCTCGGGCTGACCCGCAACGCGCTCGGTACCCAGCAGATCCCCCCGAACCAGGTGCTCACAGGCATCGCGCTGTTCCTGACGCTGTTCGTGATGGGTCCAGTTCTCAGCCAGATCAACGAGGACGCGCTGCAGCCGCTGCTCGCCGGCGAAATGAGCCAGGGCGAGGCCTTCGACGCCGGATTCGCTCCACTGCGCGAGTTCATGCTCGCCCAAACCGACCAGGACGACCTTCAGCTTCTGCTCGATCTGCGTGGAGAAGAGCCCGCCACGGCCGAAGACATCTCCCCCACCGTCCTGATCCCGGCGTTCGTGCTGTCCGAGCTCAAAGCCGCCTTCGTGATCGGGTTCATGATCTTCATCCCGTTCCTGATCATCGATCTGGTGGTCGCATCCGTCTTGATGTCGATGGGCATGATGATGCTCCCGCCCATCTTCATCAGCCTCCCCCTCAAGTTGTTGCTGTTCGTGATGGTCAATGGCTGGGCACTCATCATCGGGTCCGTCGTCGAATCCATCAACGGCGTCTAGGAGGCGCAGTGACCGATTCCGTCGTCATCGACATCGCACGTGAGGCCTTCATCATCTCTGCGAAGCTCGCCGGACCGATTCTGTTGGTCAGCCTCGGCATCGGCGTCGTCGTCAGCCTCATCCAAGCCGTCACCTCCATTCAGGAGATGACACTCACCTTCGTCCCCAAGCTCGTCGGCGCAGCGCTGATCGTGCTGCTCGCAGGCAACTGGATGCTGACCGAGTTCACGGTCTACGTGCAGAAGCTCTGGACCGCGATCCCGACCTTCGCCTGAGGCCTGGTCCGAGACCGCGATGACCGACGTCACCATCGGCGCAGAAGCCGTCGCCGGACTGCTCCTCGCGATCAGTCGGGTGGGAGGGTTCCTGCTCGCGAGCCCACACATCAGCCAGCGGCTCCCCGCATCTGGTCGGCTGGCGATCACGGTGGGGATCTCGCTCTTCCTCGCGGTTCCGGTGTCGTCGAGCACGCTCGCCGTCGCGCCCCTCGTGACGGCCGTCATCACGAACCTGGCGGCCGGACTCATCCTGGGGCTGCTGACGGCGGTGCTGTTTCAAGCCTTCTCGACCGCCGGCGCGATGGTCGACGTCACGAGCGGCCTCGCCGTGTCCGCCGTGTTCGATCCCACCATGGGTGCCTCATCCACCATCTTCCAGCGATTCTTCGATCTCGTCGCGGTGACGCTGTTCTTCGTCCTCGGAGGCCACCGTCTGATTCTCATGGGGCTCAACACCTCGATCGAGGTCATCGGGCTCGACGGGTCGATCAACCTCGACGGGAGTCTGGGCGACATGGCCCTGACCACGTTGAGCAACTACACCCTGGCCGCGCTGGAGATCGCCGTGCCCATCCTGTCGGCGCTTCTGCTCTCCGAACTCGCTCTCGGCGTCGCGTCTCGCCTGTTGCCTCAGGCCAACGTGTTCCTGCTCGGGCTGCCACTCAAGATCCTCGTGGTGCTCGCGGTGGTCGTCGTCTCCGTCAACTCGTTCCCCCAGGTCATGGACTGGATGCTCGTGGAGATGGAGCGAACGATGGAACGCGTCCTGATGGGCATGAGATAGGGGTAGGGCTTTCGGGAGCACCCGCGCTCGGATTCCGAGCGCTCCGGCGCCCAAAAGCGAGGTTGGCACGGCCTTGAGCGCTAGAGGTCGCGGTCGACTTCTCACAGTGAGGTTCCGCGCCTGTGCGGTTCCTCGGGCGTTCCAGGAGGGGACAGCTCGTCGGCCAGGGATGGTCCGAGACAGGTACGTCCATGGCGGAAGCGCCGAAAAAGGACCAGAAAACAGAAGATCCGACGCCGAGGAGAAAGAAACAACTCCGGAGCGAAGGCAAGGTCGCGCGCAGCCCCGACATCGGCTCCGCGATCGCGCTCGGCGGGCTCTATGTGGTCTTTCGGTTCTTCCTGCCCGCGATGGGACAGACCCTCGCCGAGTTCACGACAAAGCTCTTGTCGTCGCTCGGCAACGGACCCGACCGTGAGCTGATCAACACCTCGCTGGCGCCGACGGTCGTCACCGTGCTCATGCCGCCAATCGCGCTCGCCGTCATCCTCGCCATCGCGGCCGGCGTAGGCCAAACGCGCGGTGTGGTCTCCCCCAAGGCCCTCAAGCCCAAGTTCAACCGACTCAGCCCCAAGCAGGGCATCGAGAAGTTCAAGCCATCCACCATGGGCTTCGAGTCACTGCGGGTGATCCTCAAGACCGCGCTGCTCATCGCCGTGCTGTGGATCCCCATCCAGGGAATCATCGGACGCACCCCCTCGACCCGGGGAATCTCCGAGTGGGCGAAGTTCGCCAGCGAGTCGATCGCCACCGTGCTCCTCTACGCCGCACTGCTCGCCACCGTCATCGCGGCGATCGACTACACCCACAAGCGTCGCAAGATGACCAAGGACTCGAAGATGACCCGCCAGGAGGTCCGCGACGAGGCCAAAGAGAGCGACGGCGACCCGTTCATCAAGCGGGCGCGGAAGGAGCGTGCTCGCGAGCTGAGCCGCAACCGGATGATCGCCGACGTCTCGACCGCCGATGTCCTCCTCGTCAACCCGGTTCGATTCGCGGTGGCCCTCAAGTACGTCGAAGAAGAAGGCGCTCCCCGCGTGGTTGCACGCGGTGCGGGCAAGTTCGCCCAGAAGTTGCGCGCCGAGGCATACCGACACGGTGTGATGGTTCGCCAAGACCCACCGCTGACGCGAGCCCTCTACCGACGATGCCGCGTTGGACAGTTCGTCCCAGCGGAGCTCTACGCGGCTGTAGCGATCGTCCTCGCCGCCGTGTATCGCCGCAGGGCGATGCGGGCCGCCAGAGGGCGAGGCCCCCTCACTGAGCAGATCCGGATCGCGGCATGACCGGGCGTCTGGGGCTGCTGCTGCCCGTCTTCGTCGTCGGCGCCGTCGTGATGATGGTGATTCCGGTGAGCCCGATGGTGCTCGACCTGCTGCTCACCCTCAACATCGCATTCGCAGTGCTCGTGCTGCTCTCGGTCGTGACACTGCGCGACAGCCTCGACCTGTCCGTGTTTCCCGCTCTGTTGCTGGTGATGACCCTGGCCAGGCTCGCTCTCAACGTGAGCTCGACGCGCCTCATCCTCCTCGACGGCTACGCAGGCAAGGTGATCGAGACCTTCGGCGGTTTCGTGGTCGGCGGCAGCGTCATCGTCGGCTTGGTCGTGTTCTTGATCCTCATCGTGATCCAGTTCGCCGTGGTCACCAACGGTGCGGGACGCGTCGCCGAGGTGGCAGCGAGGTTCACCCTCGATGCCATGCCCGGCAAGCAGATGGCCATCGACGCCGACCTCAGCGCCGGCCTCATCGACGAAGCGGAGGCTCGCGAGAAGCGGGAACGTATCGCCACAGAGGCCGAGTTCTACGGGGCGATGGACGGTGCTTCGAAGTTCGTGAAGGGTGATGTTCTCGCCGGCAGCATCATCGTCCTCATCAACCTCTTCGGCGGGTTCGCCGTCGGGCTGGGCGCAGGCTTGTCGCTGAGCGAGGCGATGGCCACCTACACCCTCCTCACCGTCGGCGACGGCCTGGTCAGCCAGATCCCCGCCCTTCTCACATCGATCGGAGCCGGCCTCCTCATCACTCGCGTCGGCACGGATCGCGACCTCGGCGCCGAGGTGGGCCAACAGCTCTTCCAGGCCAGGCGAGCTCTGCGCCTCGCCAGCTTCGTGATCATCGCGCTCGGCCTCTTGCCCGGGCTGCCCAAGATCCCGTTCTTCGTGGTCGCAGCCACTCTCTACGTGCTCTCGACTCGAGTCACGATCCCCGAGGACGACACCGGCGAGGACGACGAGGCTCCGGTCATCGAACTCGACCCGGACGATCCCGAGGCGATCATCGGTGCGATGCGAGTCGAACCACTCGAACTCCATCTCGCGTACGACACCCTCGATCTCATCGACGAGGACCGCGGCGGGGACCTGCTCAACCGGGTGAAGGCGCTGCGTCGTCAGATCGCCCAGGAGCTCGGATTCGTCATGCCTTTGGTGCGAACCCGGGACGACGTCAGCCTGCCGAGCGGCGGCTACGCCGTTCACCTCGATGGCGTGCGCATCGCGCAGTCCGAGGCGCCGCGGGGCGAGATCATGGCCCTTCCAGCAGGCGACGGCAGCGAACTCCGGGCGCTCGGCGGCCGCGAGACCACCGAACCGGTCTTCGGTCTGAGGGCCTACTGGCTGCCGGACCATGCCAAGGAGCAGGTCGCCTCGTCTGGGGCCACGGTCGTCGACCGTTCGTCGGTGATCGTCACCCATCTCGCCGACGTCGTCCGCAACCAGGCCGCCCGGCTGCTGCAGCGCCAGGACGTGCACCTGCTCATCGATGGCCTCCGCTACGACCATCCCCTCCTGGCCAAGGAGGTGGACGACGACGTCGTACCGATCGGGGTCCTCCACGAGGTGCTCCGCGCACTTCTCGACGAAGGGGTCAGCGTGCGCCAGCTCGGAACCATCGTCGAGTCGCTGTCCACCCACGCCGGTGAGGACCGCGGCGAACAAGTGGCGCGTGCTCGCGCGGCCCTCGGCCCATCGATCGTCAACACCCTCGCGAGTGGGCGAAGGATCGGAGCCGTGACGCTCGAACCAACCCTCGAGGTGCAGCTCCACGAGTCGCTCCGCGATCTCGACGGCGACCAGCTGCTGGTGCTCGACCCAGCCACGGCGACAGCCCTCGTGAATTCGATCGCCGAACACTCGCAGTCAGTGGATCCCGCCATCACCCCCGCTGTCATCTGTGGCAGCGGCATCAGGCGCCCACTTCGCAAGTTCCTGCTCAGCCAGGGTCTCGAGATGGCCGTGCTCGCGTACGGCGAGGTCGGCGACGGAACCGATCTCGTCGGCATCGCGGTGATCGCCAGTCCTCAACTCGCCCTCGACGGCGCTGCGAACGCAGCCCTCGGCCCGGCCCAGTCCAATCCAACCCAGATCCCTGAGGGGAGCTCCTGATGAACCCATCAGCCGGACAGACGGCTCATGCATCGCCACACGAGACAGCAGAGTCGATCGTGGTCGAAGCCCCCACGGTGGACGCCGCCCTCGAGGCCGTCGCCGCCCAGATGGGAACCGACTGCCGCATTCTGGCCGTGGACAAGGTCTCGCGCGGCGGGATCGCCGGCTTCTTCGGCAAGGAGACCTACCAGGTCGAGGTCGAGAGACCCGCTCGCGTCGAGCTCGAAGACCTGAGTGCATCGACGCCACAGCAGACAGCCCGCGCAGCTGTGGACAGGGTTCTCGAAGCGGCCGACCAGGACCCCGACGCGACCTTCGGCGATGTCTTCCGCTCTCGACTCGCAACGTCTGCGCCCGAGCCCGAGCCCTTCGACGGGATCGACCTCACAGCGCTCGAAGCCGAGGGCCCAGCACCCACCGCGGACCCGCCGGGCGACGCGGCCCTCGACCGTCTTCGCAGCGCGATCGAAGAAGAGCGCTCCAAGGCCGAGATCCCGCAGCCGGTGGCCGATCCGCAAGCCGTGCCCGATCTGCAGCCGGATCCCGAGCCTCCCGTGCAGCCCGAGCTCGAGGTACCCGCCGAACCCGCCGTGCCCACCGCGCCCGATCCCGGCGCTCGCATCGACGACGCCGCTCGTCGCACACCGACGAGTCGGCCACGTACCCGCTCTGCCGATCCCGGTGGTCGCGACGTTGGCGAACCGATCTTCACCGCCGACCACCTGGTGCGGACGGGTCTGCCGTTCAGCTTCGTCGTGCAGCTGGGCGATCTGAGCACCCTCGACGACGTCAGTCGTCTGGTTCAGCTGGCCAACGCACTGCAGCCGTGGTGTGGGCCGCTCCCTCGCCACGACAACCTCGTGGTCGGCCTCCGCGCCGACCGCCTGGCGCGGCCACTCGGCCTCGACGTCCATGGCCCGAGCGATCCGGTGCCCACGGACGGTTCGGCGATCTGGATCTGCAACCCCAACGATGCGGCGACCAACGCGTACCTCGGTCAGATTCGCGGCAACCGCGGGCTGCACATCGTGGATCCGACCCCCGACACACTCGCCAGGCTCGACGCGGGCACCATCGTGTCCTGGGGTGACTCCGAGATCGGATTCGACGCATT
The DNA here is from genome assembly GCA_964629575.1 of uncultured Acidimicrobiales bacterium. Taxonomy (GTDB): domain Bacteria; phylum Actinomycetota; class Acidimicrobiia; order Acidimicrobiales; family Poriferisodalaceae; genus JAYPWI01. Next base: position 32,785 of record CAZVUM010000017.1, read on the forward strand.
GCTCTTCGCGCTCGAGCGGGGGCTGCACCTGGGCTTCGACGTGTCCGGAGCGGAGGCCCGCCGCGCGACCGCGGTCGAGATGGCCATCGGTATTCGTTCGCGACTCCCACTGAGCGGCTCATGAAGATCGTTCGAAAGACCCTCGCCGTCGCAGGGCTCCTCGCGCTTGGACTCATCGGCTATCAGCTCATGACGAGCCAGCTCGACCTCGTCGACGCGGCCCAGCGGGCGACCGCCGTCATGTTCGCCCTGATGTTGCTGCAATGGATCACTCGGCTCGCCGTGACGAGCTACCTGAAGAACCTGGAGACCCAGGCATCCTCGGCCTCGAGCGGCGGACCCGGCCCGGGCTCTCGCGAGGAAATCAGCCTCCAGCGCGACTAGCTGTTTCGGCTCTACGCCACGCCGCGACCGGTCAGCACCAGAAAATTGGTCACCGCAGCAGCAATGCCGCCCGCGCGAAGGGCGAGCGCGGCAGGGCGTTGGCTCACGCGTCGTCTGATGCCTCTGGAACGATCGACGACGCGACCAGAGCGAGGGCATCGCTCCCAAGTCCGAGGACTTCAGCGGCCTGCTGGGCCTCAGGCGAGAACTCCCGGTCGGGATCGGTCACCCGATGAACGAGGCCGTCGGCGAGTGCCACGCCGTGTGCCAGAAGGCTGTCGCCCTCGGCAGCCCGATGGTGATACTGCACCGCTGTCGCGATGGAGCTCGGGAGGTTCCACTGCTCGAGGATCACCCGGCCCACCTCGCCGTGGTCCACACCAACGAGATCGCGCTCGATGGTGGTCCAGTCGACGGCGAACTCGTGGATGCGCTCGAAGAGCGACTGGTCCACGCCTCGCAGCGTCGAAGCGATCACGAGCTTGCCGATGTCGTGGAGAACGCAGGCGGTCGTGATCTCGTTGGGCAACAGGCCCTTGGTCGCGCTGCGAAGGGCAGCGCCGGCGCTGAGCGCCAAGAACGCGTGGTTGCCGAAGGCTCCGGGCTCGAGGTTGTAGGGCCCGACGGGCTGATCGAAGGTGTCACCCACCGAGGTGAAGACTGCGACGGCGGCGATCCGCCCTGTGCCGAGCCGAACCACCGCGTCGTTGGCGGTCGCGACGGCCCCGCGGGCACCGAGGCCGACGGAGTTGGCCTCGCGGAGAACGTGCGCGAGAAGGGTGGGATCGGTCTCGAGAATGGCGGCGACGTCGGCGACCTCGGTGTCGGCACGCGCGGAGGCGGCGACGAGCTCGAGAACGCTGGTCGGGAGGGGCTGGAGGCCATCGGCAGCGTCCAGGAGCACTTCGTCGTAGTCGAGAACCACGTCAGCTTCTCCTTCTCGTGTCCTCGACACTCATGTCGGCGCCGCTCTGGCTCATCTGATGTCCTACCTCGGCTCTTGAGCAGATCTGCGTGTGGTGCACCACCGGACGACTCCTGGTCAGGTCTTCAGTTGGACCTCGAGCACGCCGAGATCGTGGTAGATGGACACGCTGCCGCTGAGCAGCTCGAGTTCCATCGCCGATGCGGCGCGCACGGAAGGCACATCCAGGGACGTTTCGTCGGGAAGCACGGTCTTGGCCGTCCCCCCGAAGACGTTGCAGAACTCCGACATCGTGTCGAGCGCATCCTGCGTTTCGAGCTCTTCGGGATCACAGCCGGCCCAGACGGCCGCCAGTCCCAGCGCTACGGGTTCGATGGCGCGCACGGTGATCATGCCCTCCATCTCGCCGACGATCGGAACCTGAGCCTCGAGGATCAGCCCGGGGTCCCCGCTCGTCGAAGCGCGGCAGACGCCGCCGGCCATTGTTTCGACCACGCTTTCGAGCGTCTCGAGCATGATCTCCTGGAGCTCGTCGATGAAGGTGTCTGGTCGCGACATGGTCATTGTTGGGTTCCAGTCGGAAAGTAGAAGGTGGATTGGCCGACCTTGCGCGGCTCGTAGCCGGGGTCGATACCGTGCGTCGACTCGGACGTTCCGAGCATCAGACAGCCGTGCGGCTGCAGGACGGACGTTCTGATTCGCTGCATGATGTCCCGCTTGGTCACGTCGGGGAAATAGATCAAGACGTTGCGGAGCAAGACGAGGTCGCAGCGCGGAATCTGCCGCCACTGTTCGAGCAGGTTGAGCTCCCGGACGTCGACCATGCGGGCCAGCTCGGGCTTGACCTTCCACTTGCGACCGACCTGGTCGAAGTACTTGACGGCACGGGCCGTCGACAGGCCGCGGTTGACCTCGAAGCGGGAGTACTCACCCGTCCGGGTGCGCTCGACCATCGCCGGAGACACGTCCGTCGAGATGATCTTGGTGAGGGGCGCAGCCTGCGGGAAGTGCTCGAGGATGAGCATCGCCAGGGAGTAGGACTCTTGTCCGCTCGAGCACGCGGCGTTCCAGATCGTCAGACCGCCTCGGCCCGGCCCCTCGAGAAGGGCGGGGAACACATGGGAAGCCAGCGACTCGAACGGGTGCTGGTCGCGGAAGAACGACGTCTCATTGGTGGTCATGGCGTCGATGACCGCATCGGTGGCGGCCTCATCGCGCCGGCGAACCCGCGCGACGAACGCAACCAGGTCGGCATCGCCGAACTCGCGAACCAGATGCTGCAGCCGGCTCTCGATGAGATAGGCCTTGCCCTCGAGGCGCACCCCGATCCGATCCGCGACGAGCTGTTCGACGAACTGAAGGTCGGCGGCGCCAAGGGCCGACTCCGTGGTGCCAGCGGCAGTCGTGCCAGCGGCCGTCGTGCCAGTGGGATGCGTCGGTGTGGTCACGGCTTCTGCCCGAGCGTGGCCGAGAGGCGTCCCAGGGCCGACCGGGCGGTGATCTGAAGGATGCGGGGCCCGATGTTCTGGATGGGCAGCACTTCTGTCGCCGCCCCGAGCTCGGCCACGGCGCGGGGCATGCCGTACACGACACACGTCGCCTCGTCCTGGGCGATCACCGGCGCGTCGAGGCCGGCGAGCTCCTTGGACCCCAGCCCGCCGTCGCTTCCCATCCCGGTGAGAATGACCCCGAGGATGTTCGCGCCATAGACCTTCGCAGCGGAGCTGAAGAGGACATCGACGGCTGGTCGACAGGAGTTGACAGGTGGTTCTTCGCTCAGCCGGATCTTGGCCGCGGCGCTCGAGCGGCCGTCGACGTGCATGTGCCGATCGCCTGGAGCGATGTAGCAGAACCCGGCCTCGGGAATCATGCCCTGGGTTGCTTCGACCACTGTGGAGTCGACCTTGCGGTTGAGACGCTCGGCGAGCGCTGCGGTGAAACGCGGCGGCATGTGCTGGACGACGAACAGCGGAACCTCGAGCGCCGGCGTGATGGCGCTGAGAACGGTCTCGAGTGCGACGGGTCCACCCGTCGAGCAGCCGAGCACCACCGCATCGACCCGAGAGGTGGCAACTGTCGACCGTACGCTGGGTTTCGGCGCGAACGGGCGAGCGTTGGCGGCCGGATGCCGCGACGACAAGAGGGCCCTGACCTTGGCGACCAGTTCGGTGCGCACGTGATCACGCGATTTCGCGAGACCCGTCGTCTGACCCGGCTTGGTCGCCCAGTCCGATGCACCCTTGGCCAGCGCGTCGACCGTGGCCGTCGCTCCGTGCTCGGTCAGAGTGGAGAACATCACCACCGGAAGCTTCGGCCACCGTGCGCGGAGCTCGACGAGAGTCGTGAGCCCGTCCATCACCGGCATCTCGATGTCGAGGACGACGAGGTCGGGGTCGAAGCGCTCGATCTTCTGCAGGCCGATGCTCCCGTTGGCCGCTGTCGCGACGACTTCGAGGTCGGGCTCGTCGTTGAAGATGGAGCTCAGAAGGCCGCGAACGACAGCTGAGTCGTCGACGAGGAGAATCTTGGAGACGGCCGTCACTGGCTGACCGCCGTGTAGACCCCCATCACCGCGAGGCGCTCCTCGATCATCGCCGAATCAACCGGCTTGAAGAGGTATTCGTCGACCCCGGACAGGATCGCCCGAGCGACGCGACGGGGATCGGCCTCACTGCTGATCATGAGAAAGGGAATCTGGCGGAAGTTCTCGTCGGCCCGGACGGCCTTGGCCAGCTCCACCCCGTCCATCACGGGCATATTCCAGTCCGCGACGATCGCGTCCGGGGGATCGGCCGGATCCATCTGGTCGAGTGCGTCCTGACCATGCTCGGCTTCGATGACCTCGAAGCCCAGCTGGACCATGATGCGCCCGACGAGGCGGCGAGCGACTCGGGCGTCGTCGACGACGAGGGCCTTCATGACGCCACCGCCTCGTTGCTCATCGCCGAGTGCAGAGCGACAATGCGCTCCACGTCGGGGACCAGCAACAGCTCCCCCGTGAGCTTGTACGCGCCCATGATGAGTTCTTTGGCCACACCGGTCATCGTCTCCGGCGGCGACTCGTAGTCGCCTGGCTCGACGTCCAGGACGTCGTCGATGGAGTCGACAACAAGGCTCACGACGTCGCCGGTGCTGCGAACGACGACGTGCACCGAACGTGCGGCATCGACGTCTTCGGAGCGCTCGACCTCGAGTCGCTCACCGAGATCGATGGCAGTTGCAATACGTCCACGCAGGTTGATCAATCCGAGGATCGACTCCGCCGCGTGAGGCACCGTCGTGACTTCGAGGTTGTGCAGCACTTCTTGAACTCGCAGCACGTCGATGCCGAGCAAGAGTTGGCCGATGCGGAAGGTGCACAACTGAACGGTGTTGGTGGGGGCGGTTGCCACACTGCTCATCAACCCACTCCAATCGGTTCGGCAGCCCGAAGGCCGCTGGACATGAAGATTCGATCCGGATCGACGACGTCGATGACCCGGCCCCCGACAACGGCTCGTGTCGCGTCGCTCTCCCCGTGTATCTCGGGATCCAGCACGATGTCGCTGATCTTCGCGACCGCGAGACCGGCGACGTCTGCTCCGTGGTTGCACACAATGACGCTCGTCCGGGTCTCGCCGTCGAGCACACCGTGGCTGAGACCGATGCTCGGCCCCACATCGACGAGGGCCATGATTCCGCCGCGGTACTGCACCACGGGACGCATGTCCGACTCTTCGATGATGTCCGGCGTGAAGTCCTCCAGACGCACCACCTGATTGAGGGGCAACCCGACGCTGGTGCCGTTGGCCAGCTCGACGATCAGGAGCGCCTGATCATCGTCGATCAGGGTCGTGTCCTCGCCATGGGACGCGAACTCGGCGTGGCCACCGACCGAGGTGATCCCCGAGACGCTCGCGAGACCGAGCACATCGAGGATGAGCGACACCCGACCGTCACCCATGATCGTCGCTCCGGAGAAGAGCTCGATGTCTTTGACCTGACGTCCGAGGGGCTTGACGACGATCTCTTCGGTGGCGTCGATCCTGTCGACGATGAGGCCGAACTGTCGATCGTCGGCTTGCAGCACGACGATGTTGACCGCGTCATCCTCACCCTCGAAGGGCTCGAGGCCGAGCTGATCGCGGAGATCCACGATCGGCAAGAGCCGTCCGCGGAGCCGATACACCGGCGCGCCGTGGACCGTTTCGATCCGGTTGGCGAGGTCGCCGGCTTCGAGTCGCACGAGTTCCTGGAGGCTCACCTGGGGAATGGCGTAGCGCTCGTCCTCGATGTTGATGATGAGCGCGGGGATGATGGCAAGGGTGAGCGGGATCTTGATCTTGAAGGTGGTCCCCGCCCCTGGCTCGGTTCTGATGTCGACCGAGCCGCCGATCCGCTCCACGTTGGTCTTCACGACGTCCATGCCGACGCCGCGTCCCGACACGTTGCTGACCTGCTGAGCCGTGGAGAATCCGGGCTGGAAGATCAGCTGGACGACCTCTTTGTCGCCCATGGCTTCGGCCACCTCGTGGGAGACGACACCTTTCTCTACCGCCTTCTCGCGGATCTTGTCGGCGTCGATGCCGGCCCCGTCGTCGGTGATCTCGATGTTGACCTGACCGCCTTCGTGGTGAGCGCGGAGCAAGAGGACGCCTTCGGCGTCCTTGCCGATGCCCTCTCGGATCTCGGGGGTCTCGATGCCGTGGTCCACGGTGTTGCGAACGATGTGGGTCAACGGGTCTTTGATCGCCTCGATGATTCCCTTGTCGAGCTCGGTGTCCTTGCCCTCCATCTCCAAGCGGATCTGCTTGTCGAACTGCCGGGCCAGGTCCCGAACGACGCGAGGCAGCTTGGACCAGACGTTGCCGATGGGCTGCATGCGCGTCTTCATCACGCCTTCCTGCAGCTCACTCGTGATGTGGTTGAGGCGCTGCGCTGTTGTCAGCATCGCCTTCTCGTCGGTGCCCTCTGTGAGCTGAAGCAGCTGGTTGCGGGCGAGCACCAGCTCGCCGACCAGGTTCATCAGGCGGTCGAGAAGCCCCACATCGACCCGAATCGTCGAGTCGGAGCTGCTGGCCCTCTGCTTCGTGGCGGCCTTCTCCACGTCTGCGCTGGCGGCGCGTCCGTCTTCGACGAGGATCTCGCCGATCTTGCGGGAGTCGCCCATGCCCTGTTCGACCGCAGCGATCTCGACGTCTGTGCGTTCGGCGGAACCGTCGTCCACCAAGATGTCGCCGATCCGATCGGGATCGCTGCTTGCCGCTGGCGCTGCGGGAACAGCCTCTTCGCTCGGTGCACCTGCTTCCCGCGGCGGGGCTTCTGGCGACGTGGCCTCGGGCTGCACTGTCTCGGGAACTGCGGTCTCGGGCTGCACTGTCTCGGGCTCTGAAGCTTCGGGCTCTGCAGCTGCTTCGGCGTCGTCGACCGTGTCGACCGACGGGGATTCGTCAACCGATGTCGCCTCCTCTGCGGACACCTGCTCGGCATCGGCAGCCGGCGCGGCCTCGTTAGAGGCAAGTCGCTCCAGCTCGGCGATCAGCGCGGTGTGATCGTGCTCGCCCTCGGCGCCTGTCTCGTCGATCGTGTCGAGAATGCTGCGAATGGCGTCGACGGTGCCGAGAAGCGCATCGGCGATCTCGTCATCCATCTCCAGAACGGCGTCTCGAAGCAAGCTCAGGAGGTTCTCGCCGCGGTGGGCGACGATCTCGAGCTGCGAGAACCCGAGGAACCCACAGCTGCCCTTGATGGTGTGCAGGATGCGGAAGGCTTCGGTCAGGACCTCTCGGTCATCTGGACGTTCCTCGAGTGTCACCAGGTTCTGGTCGAGCCGATCGAGCCCTTCCTGGCACTCGACGAGGAATTCGCCGATGATCTCGTCGTCTTCGTCCACGTCAGGACCCCTTCGTTCGGGTTGCTCTGTTCATCTGGCCACAGCTCCAGAGCGACCTATCGGTACTCGTCGACGAGCTCGTTGAGCTCGGACGCCATCCGCGACATCTCCTCTGCGGAGCGTCGCGTGTCATCTGTCGATTGGCGTGTGCTGTCAGCGGCAGTCGCGACCTCGGTGATGCTGGTCGCGATCTCCTGGGTGCCGGTCGCGGCGTCCTCGATGCTGCGACCGATTTCGGCCGTGGTCACACTCTGCTCTTCGACCGCCGAAGCGATGGACGAGATCTCGTTGATCCGGTCGATCGTTTCGCCAATCTGCTCGTTGGCCTGGACCGCACCGACCATGTCCTCCTGGATGGCCTGAATGCGCAGGGCGATCTCCTCGGTCGCAGTGCCGGTCTGATTGGCCAGTTCCTTCACCTCGGTGGCCACGACGGCGAAGCCCTTGCCGGCCTCACCGGCCCGGGCCGCCTCGATGGTGGCGTTGAGGGCCAATAGATTGGTCTGCTCGGCGATCGAGTTGATGACGCCGATCACGGTGCCGATCTCCTCGCTCGACTGTCCGAGCTTCTGAATGGTGTCGGAGGTGAGACGGGCGGTGCCCACGGCCTCGCTCGCCACGTTGGAGGCCTCGGTCGCGCTCGCCGCGACCTCGCGAATTGTGGCGTTCATCTCTTCGATCGCTGCCGCGACGGTCGCGACGCTGGAAGAGACCTCGTCACCGCTGGCCGACGCAGACGACGCCTGCTGAGAGGTCTGTTCGGCGCTGCTGCCCATCGTGGCCGACACGGTCGACAGCTCCTCGGCTGCGCCGGCGAGCTGCTGGGACGACCCACGGAGCTGATCCACCATGTCGCGCAGCGAACCGATCATCGTCGAGACGGCATCTCCGAGCTGGCCGGGTGTGTGCTGGTCGAGATCGTCGGCGGTCAGGTCCTTCTCCGCGATCAGCTGAGCCTGGGTCCCGACCATCTTGAGCATCGTCGACATCTCGTTGAACGAAGAGGCCAGATCCCCGATCTCGTCCTCGCGTTCGATGTCGAGCTTCTCGACCGACAGGTCGCCCTCGGCGATCTTGCTCGCCTGGGCGGCAACCAGAGCGACCGGCTTGGCGATACCGCGTGCGAGGTAGTAGCCGATCGCAGCGATGGCGACGATCATCACGATCGCAACCAGCACGATTCCGTTGCGGAGATCGGCCGCGGCAGCTGTGGCCTCACTCACGTCCTGACGGACGAGGATGCCCCAGCCATAGCCCTCGAAACCAAGGGCGCCATCGCTCTTGGCGTAGCCGTTGAGCTGCTCGACGCCTCGACGGGCGTGGACTTCTTGGACGACACCGTGACCGCTGTCCACGGCACGTGCCGCGGCCTCGATCCCGACGTCGATGAGGTTGAGGCTGAGGATCGCGTCGGGGCTCACGTCGTCGATGACCACGCCATCGCTGCGAAGCACCTGGGTCTCGACCGTGGAGACCCCTGTATCACGGAGCTCGTCCTTGACGCTGTTCATGATGTCCGTGACGACGCGGTCGAAGCTGGCCTGGTTGTGCCAGATGGCGACCATCTGGCCGTCGCTGTCGAAGATCGGCGCCGTGAACGGCAGCGTCAGAAGAGCCTCGCCGTACACGTCTCGGACCAGATCGTTGCGCTCGACGTCGGTGTAGTAGGTGCCGCCGGCGGGCGTGTTGCCTCCAGCGACGATCCGGAACCACTCTTGGCTCGACACGTCGGTGCCGACCAGGCGGCCCGTGTTGAGCGTCTCACCACCGCCGTCGATCGAGTTGGCCGTCAACACGGTGCCCTCGAGATCCACGATGAGCATCAGGTCGTAGATGCCGTAGGTGGCGGTCAGGAAGTCGACGATCTCCTGGCGCTCCTGCACCGTGCCGAGCGCCTTGGGGTTGGCCGCGAACGCCTGAACGTCGCCGTAGCGTTCGAAGAGATTTCGATCCGAAAGATCGGCAGCTTCGATGGCTGCGACCTCGAGCCGCTGGCCCGCCGCTTCAGTCAGAGACGACTGAGCTCGACTCGTCGAGTACCACCCGACGACGGCCAGGGGCACGATCCCGATTGCGAGGAACGACAAGACCAACTTGCCGTTCAGTCGTCGCGGTCGAAACCTGCCCAGGGTCTCGACGAACTTGCTTCGGCCGGATGCAGATTCCTGCATGGGGTCGGTCCTCTCGGTTGTCCCGACCACCCCAGGGCCGGGAGCTCTGCACACACGGGCGACAACGTCGCCTTCGCACGTGCCCTTCGGCCGACCAGTGGTCGAGTTAAGGGAGAGGCTGCTGTTCGGGAAGCTCGGCGGTGCGGAAGGCGCACTGAAAGCGGCACACCGTACGGCCGTCTTCTTCGCCGTCCTGGCGATCCACGATCAGCTCCGTGCCGTAGTGCGCTGCAACCCCGGCGATCATTCCCTCGGCGAGATCCGGAAGTCCACGAAAGGAGGAGTATTCGATCATCGCTCGACCGTCGCCGAGGTCCTCGGTCTGAAACCGGGGCGGCTCGGCGCCCTCGTACATGCTGAGGACTTCCCAGTGGATCGTGTCGTCGAGCGTGGCGAAGAACTCGATCGGCCCAGGGTGGGCATCGAAGTACGCGCTGTAGGACGCGGCCATGTGCGGGATGATGCGCTCGCCGGTCCAGCGAAGAACTTGCGCCGGGGTGAGGCCCAACGCCTCCGATGCAGCACCGACGATCGCGAGGAGCTCCGCGTCATCGTGGTCCCCGGTGTTCTCGTAGCGGCCACCCGCGTTGGCAGCTTCGAGGAGAGCAGTCCAGGTCTCGGCGCCAAACTCCTCGGTCACCGCGAGCTCGACGAGATTGAAGACGATGCCTTTCATGTGCGGCACTGTCGGCGGCAGTCCGCACCACTGAAGCACAGTGACAGAACTCGTAGGGCTGTGCGGATTTTCACCAGTATCGAGGATTCGACCGTGCGATTGCCTTAACACGAAATCGGATTCACCGACGGGACCACAGACAACTCGGCAGTCTCCGCCGAGTCTCCCCCGGAGTGTGAAGCAATGGCAGCTGACAAGACCGGCACCAGCCGGATCGGCAAGATCTCGAGTCTCAACACCAAGCTCGTGGCGGGCTTTCTGTTCCTCGGACTCGTTCCCCTACTGGTCCTTGGTTGGTACTCGTTCAACAGTTCGGCAGACCAACTGAGTGAGGCGGCGGGCCAACGACTCGAAGAAGCCGCCGTGACCGACGGCGACATGATCGACCGCAACCTCTTCGAGCGGTACGGCGACGTGCAGGCCTTTGCCGCCAACCCTGACGCCCAAGGCACGGCGAGGGAGCGCCAGAACATCGTGGACTTCCTCACCGTCAACTACGGGATCTACGACCTGATGCTCATCGTCGACCTCGACGGTAGGGTCCTCACCGCCAACGGCGTCGACGGCTCTGGAGTGGGCATCAACAGCGACGATCTCGTGGGCCGCGATGTGTCGAGCATGCAGTGGTTCACGACGGTGCGCTCGGGCAACACTCCGGCTGGGGGCACGTACTACACCGACGCCCACCACAGCAGCCTCGTGCGGTCGCTGTACGGCGAGGACCGCCTCACGCTTCCGTTCACCGCCCCGATCTATGACCCCACCGGTGAGATGGTCGGCGTGTGGCACAACGAAGCGAGCTTCGACCGTGTGGTGGTCGACATCATGACTCAGCGACGCGAGAGCTTCGCCCAGCAGGGCCTCACCACGATCGAGACCCAGGTGCTCACCTCCGACGGTGTCGTGCTCGCCGACGCCGACCCCAATGTCGTTCTCAGCCTCAACCTCGCGGACGCTGGGCTCGAAGCCGCTGCGCTCGCGACCGGAGGGGAGGGCACGCACGGCTTCGTGACCGAAGAACACCTCCGCACGGGCGTCTCGCAGATCAACGGGTACGCCGTCACAGACGGTGCCCTCGGCTTCGACGGATACGGCTGGGGCATCCTGGTGCGCCAGGAGGCCTCCGAGGCCGCCGCGCCGGCCAACAGCCTGCGCAATTCGCTGATCGCCATCGGACTCGTGATCGCCGTGATCATCGTCGGCGCTGCGGTGTGGCTTGCCCGCAGCATCTCCTCGCCGCTCAAGCGCAACGTGTCGAAGCTGCAGGACGTGTCTCGCGGCGACCTCGCGGTGGAGTTCGAGGTCGACAGCGCTGACGAGGTGGGCCAGATGTCCACAGCCATCAACACTGCGCTCGAATCCATCGGCGAGACCCTCGCCCAGGTGGACCACTCGGCCGGCGAGCTTTCGTCGTCGGCGGGGAACCTGACATCTCTCTCACAAGAGATGAGCGACGCAGCGACCGACACCTCCAACCAGGCAAACGAGGTGGCCTCCGGTGCCGAGCAGATCGCAGCGAGCTCCAACACCGTGGCCAGCGCGATGGATCAGATGAGCGAGAGCGTACGAGAGATTGCCGCGAGCACCTCCGAGGCCGCTCGGATGACCTCCAAGGCCGTCGAGGTGTCGGGCAGCACCCGTACCCGGATGGAAAAGCTGGACGCCAGCGCGACGGACATCGGCAACGTGATCAGCGTGATCACATCGATCGCCGCCCAAACCGACCTGTTGGCCCTCAACGCCACGATCGAGGCCGCTCGGGTCGGCGAAGCAGGCAAGGGCTTTGCCGTGGTCGCCAACGAGGTCAAGGCCCTCGCCCAACAGACGTCGGACGCAACCGAAGAGATTCAGGCCAAGATCGAGACGATCCAGGCCGACGCGGTCGGCGCCGTCGAGGCCATCGCCGAGATCAGCGAGCTGATCGACAAGGTCAACGAGACGTCGACGACGATCGCCGGCGCGGTCGAGGAACAGTCGGCGACCGCCGCCGAGGTCGGGCGCAGCATCCAGAGCGTCACCGACGGCACGGCGAGCATCTCGAGCAACATCAGCACGGTGGCCCATGCCGCGGGAACGACCAAGGCGGGCGCCAACCGAGCCCAAGACGCCGCAGCTCAGCTCAACACCCTGGCCGCCCACCTCAACGACCTCCTCTCGAAGTTCACCCTGAGCGAGGGGGCTCGAAACGCTGTCGACCCACTGCACGTCTACAGCGAGCCGGCCTCGCCGGCAGCAGCACCCGCCGCACCCGAGCACGTCCAGCGGGAGGCTCTCGAACAGACGCTCGACGATCTCGGCGAAGACCTCGTGCCGAGCGGCTGGAGGTAGTCAGGTTCCCGGTGGGTGAAGGGTCGACCCATGTCTGACATCGACGAATTCCAAGAGATCATCGACGACTTCATCGTCGAGAGCCTCGAAGCACTCGATCAACTCGACGAGGAGTTCGTGCGCCTCGAGCAGGAACCCACCTCGGTGGAGCTGCTGGGCAGCATCTTCCGCACGGTCCATTCGATCAAGGGAACCTCCTCGTTCCTCGACTTCGTCGAGTTGGAGAAGCTCGCCCATGCGGGCGAGAACCTCCTCAGCCTGCTGCGGGACGGCGAGCTAGGGCTCGACGTCCACATGACCACCACCCTGCTCGAGATGGTGGACTCGCTCCGCGCCACCCTCGCGGCGATCCAGGACACCAAGACCGACGCCGAGCAAGACCATGCCCGCCTCGTGAAGCGACTCGAAGCGCACGCCGCCTCGGAGCCGGTCGAGGAAGTCGGCACCACAGAAACAAGCGCCGATCCCGCGCCAGCAGATGCTGAGCCGGCGGCCTCATCGGAGGACACACCTTCGCAGGCCGAGGCCAGCACCGGCGACCGGCCGACGGCAGAGAGCTCCATCCGCGTCGACGTGGACCTGCTCGATCGACTGATGGACCTCGTGAGCGAGCTCGTTCTCGCCCGCAACCAGATCCGTCAGTACCGCATCGACGGCGTCGATCCGTCCTACGACAACGCGACCCAGCAACTCGACCTGCTCACGAGCGACCTCCAGCAGGCAGTGATGGCCACGCGGATGCAGCCGCTGAGCCAGCTCTTCGGCCGTCTGCCGCGGATGGTGCGAGACCTGGCACACACGTGCGACAAGCAGGTTCAACTCCAGGTCACGGGTGGCGACACCGAGCTCGACCGCACGCTCCTCGAAGCGATCCGCGATCCACTCACCCACATCGTCCGCAACTCGGTCGATCACGGGATCGAGGATCCCGCTGGTCGCAGGGCTGCGGACAAGCCAGAATCCGGCACGATCTGGATCGACGCCCGCCACGAAGGCGGCCAGGTGATGATCGAGATCACCGACAACGGCAAGGGATTCGATCTCGATCGCATTGCCGAAAAGGCGGTCGCCGCCGGCGTGATCGCCCAGGACGCGGCCCAGACCATGGGAACGCGCGAGATCGCCCAGCTGGTCTTCCATCCCGGTCTGAGTACCGCCGAAGAGGTCACGACCGTCAGCGGGCGTGGCGTCGGTATGGACGTGGTCAAGCGCAGCATCGACGAGATCGGTGGGCAGATCGACATCGAGACCGAGATGGGTACGGGAACCAAGCTCACGCTGCGCATCCCACTGACGCTCGCGATCATTCCCGCGCTGCGGTGCATCTGCGACGACCAGACCTACCTGATCCCACAGCTGAACGTGGTGGAGCTCCACCAGGTCGACGAATCCTCGCCGGTCGAGCTCATCGGGTCGACGCCGGTCCATCGCCTGCGCGGCGACCTGTTGCCCCTCCTGCATTGGAGGGACGTCCTGGCCGATGGGGCCCACCGCGAGGACTACGACGCCGAAGGCTTCATCGTGGTGATCCATGCACACGGGCTCAACTTCGGCTTCGTGGTCGACGAGGTCGTCTCGACCGAGGAGATCGTGGTCAAGCCGCTGCGGGCCCACGTCAAAGGCATCGACGCCTTCGCCGGATCCACGGTTCTCGGCGACGGTTCTGTGGCCCTCATCTTCGATCCGATCGGCCTGACCGCTTCGAGCGGTCTGACGATCGACTCCAACGCCGAACAGGCCTCGGGGCCGCTCAACTCGACCGGAGGATCCCACGACACGGAGTCACTCCTCGTGTGCGATGTCGGTGGACGGCGCGTGGCACTCCCCCTGAGCGACATCGTTCGGCTCGAGAGCATCGACCGAGACTCCCTCGACCACGCAGCCGGGGACACGGTGGTGCAGTACCGCGGTTCGCTGATGCGCATCGTCGAGCCCCAGCGCTACCTCCCAGGAACCCCCTACGGCGAGGACAGCCCAGAGCCCCTCTCGGTTCTCGTGCTGCGTGAGGGCTACAGCACCGACCCCGTTGGCCTGGTGGTGGACCACATCCTCGAGGTCCACCAGGCAAACCTCGATGGCGGCCGACCTGCGGATCCGCCTGTGCGGGTCTCGATACCGATCGATGGGCTCGTCACCGATGTCCTCGATGGGGCAGTCATCCGCCGTCAGCTCGATCCCAAATCGGCCTTCAGAGAGGTGGCCTCGTGAGCACCCCGCACCTTCTGGCCACTTTCTACGTGCAGGACACGCAGCTGGCGATCGACGCCGCTGCTGTTCAAGAAGTGCTCTATGGCCAACGAGTGTTTCCTGTTCCGGGGACGGAGCCTTCGATCCTCGGGCTCATGAACCTGCGGGGCCAGGTGGTCACGACCATCGATCTGGCGGCCCGGATGGGCGGCGAACGAACGGTCGCGCTCGAGGAGTGCTTCCACGTGGTCGCCCGCACCATCGAGGGCCCCGTGAGCCTCGTGGTCGACAATGTCGGACCCGTCGTCGACGCCAGCGACCTGGTGCCCGACCCGCCGCCTGACACCATGGATCCACGGCTTGGCGATCTGGTCTCGGGTGTCCATCAACGCGAGGGGACCCTCCTGCTGGTCCTCGACATCGAGGCCGCGACCTCGGTGATCGACTTGGACGGTGAATCTCTTGACGGCGCGGTGGCCCCGGGGGCCGATGGGATCCCCGCCGATGCATGACCCAGACGACTCGCAGATCGGGGTGCTCATCGTCGATGACTCACCGTCGGTTCGGCGAATCCTGAGCTTCGTCGTCTCCGAGGAACCCACCCTGCGGGTGGTGGGACAGGCCCAGCACGGCGGTGAGGCCATCAGCATGGCGCGCGAGCTCCGGCCGGACGCGATTGTTCTCGACGTCGAAATGCCAGTGATCGACGGTCTCGACGCCTTGGCCGAGCTCAGGGCCATCGTGCCCGACGCGACCATCGTGCTGTTCAGCAGGGCCGACGCGACCTCGGATCGGGTCTATTCGGCGGTGCGAACCGGAGCGGTCGAGTTCGTTCCCAAGCCGCGCGACGTACGCGACGTCGACGACGCTGTGATCCGCCTCCGTCGAACCCTTCTCCCCCGTCTCCGGGCCGCGCGCCCCGCCGAACCACAGCGAGCCCGTTCGACGACAGTCCGGCGCCAACTGACACCCCGCACCGCCGCCCCGATCGATGCGATCGTCATCGGCTCCTCGACGGGAGGCCCACAGGCCCTCGAGGCGGTCATCGGTGGCCTGAGCCGTGATCTCCCGGTCCCGGTGTTCGTTGTGCAGCACATCAATGAGGAGTTCAGTCACCGCCTCGCGAACCGGCTTGCCGACGTCACGTCGCTGAACGTGGTCGAGGCCACGCGCGGCGACGTCGTGCGCCGCGGGACCGTGTACGTGGCACCCGGCGACGCCCACATGGAAGTGTCCCAGCCCGAGGATCATGTTCGGATCCGGCTGCACAACGGCCCAGAGGTCAACAGCTGTCGACCGTCGGTGGATGTTCTCTTTCACAGCGCAGCCAACGTGTACGGGCCCCACCAGCTCGCCATCGTCCTCACGGGCATGGGCATCGACGGGCTCGAAGGGTGCCGGGCCATCGCCTACCGCGGGGCGCCCGTCATGGTGCAGGACGAAGCCAGCAGCGTGATCTGGGGAATGCCCGGCGCCGTTGCCCGAGCTGACCTGGCCGATGAGATCGTGCCGCTGCAGGACATCGCAGCGCGCCTCACCCGCTGGGTCACAGCGACTCACTCTCAGAATTCAACCAACGATGTCGGTCCCGAAGCGAGGGCACATGTCTGAAACGACCACCGGCATCATTGCCCCGAGCGACGGGTTGTTTCTTCGGAGCCTTCTCCGCGAGAAGGCGGCCATCGAGGTCGACGCCAACCGGGACTACCTGCTGAGCGCCCGACTCGCTCCCGTCGCAGCCGAACACGGGCTCGACGACATCGCCGAGTTGGTGCGCAACCTGCGCCAGGGACGCGCCGACCTCGAGGCGGCCGTGATCGACGCGATGACGACCAACGAAACGTCGTTCTTCCGCGACCCCACCTTCTTCTCCGACCTGCAGAGCGACATCATTCCGATGCTCGCCCAGACGGCGTCGTCGAGCCACCCGCTCACCATCTGGAGTGCAGCCTGCTCGTCTGGTCAGGAGATCTACAGCGTCGCCATGATGCTGGACCAGCACTTTCCGGAGCTGATCCAGTCCCACTCGATTCGTCTTCTCGCCACGGACATCTCGCCGACGATGGTCGATCGTTGCCACGAGGGCCTGTACACACAGCAGGAGGTGGCGCGAGGAGTGGATCCCGAACTCCGGGCCCGCTACTTCGACGCAGAGGGCGACCGTCTGCGCGTTCGACGATCGCTGCGCGACCTGGTGTTCAACCGCCAGATCAACCTCGTGCAGTCGTTCGGCATGGTGCCGCGATGCGACCTCATCCTGCTCCGCAACGTGCTCATCTACTTCCGCGATGAGGTGCGGGTGTCGGTCCTGGACCGGATGCGCACCCAGGTGTTGAAGCAACACGGCCTTCTGGTTCTCGGTGCCAGCGAGACCCTGGTGAACCTCGACGTCGGCTACGACACGGTTCACCTCCCCCTCGGCACCTCATACACCCCCCGCAGCGGCCTCAGCTTCTGATCGCGCCCAGCCGGTCCTCGCGACGCGCAGGCGTCGCCAGCACAGAGCCCGGCCCCGCAACCACGAGCGCCGTCGTCTCGACGACGACGGCGCTACGGGCGGCCCCTGGGGAGGGCCAGAACTGGAATTGGGGTCAGACGTCGGCGAAGGCGATGTTGCCGCTGCCGTAGTCACCCACGGTCACCTGGTAGCAGGTGCCGCTGCCCGCGCCACCGGGCCACGAACCCTCACCCGTGGACCCAGGTACGAGGCGGATGTGGACGGGGTTCTTCACGTTGACCCGGCCTGACAAGACGTTGACGATCTCGCGATAGAACTCGAGGAGTTCCTCATCGGGGCTGTCGGACTCGGCGCGGCCCGCCGGCATCATCGCCAGCGCGGCGCCTGCTGCGTGGGCCAGCGGAAGCTCGGTGGACACGACGCATTGCGGGACGTCGTTGTCGTCGACGAACTCGTAGGTGCTCCGCCCGACCTGTGAGGGGTCGAGGGCACCGTTGGTCACCAAGACATCGGCGCCGAGCAGATCGCTCAGATCATCGACGAGCTCGTTTGCAGTGGGGTATTCCATGTTCTCTCCGAGGGATCGGGGGTGTTCTCCGAGGGGCTGGTCTCTGAGAAGGCGGCGTCAGTCGCCCAGGATCGAGCTCAGGGCGGCCTCGAGCGACTCGGGGGTGAACGGCTTGGTCACGAAGAACGCCGCACCTGCGTCGTCGGCCCTCTGGCGCATCGGGCCGGTGGCCTCCGACGTCACGAACCCGACACACGTGTCGCGCTCCTCCGAACGAAGGGTCTCGAGCATCTCGATGCCGGTCATGTTCGGCATGTTCCAGTCGGCGAGAACGGCATCGATGCCGCCCCCGCGGATCGTCTCGAGTGCCTGTACGCCGTCTTCGGCTTCTTGCACATCGAGATCCTTGAAGCCGGCCTGACGCAGACCGCGTCGAACCAGCTTCCGCATGACTGCGCTGTCATCGACGATCAGTAGGTTCATGAATACACACCTCGTGAACTGGGGCGAGAGGGCGATGGGCTGTGGTGGCGCCCACACTTCCCATCGGCACCACATGCACCCGAGTTGAGGGGGTGGTGGTGCCTCTTCGCGTGACCGCTGATTCAGCCCGCGACGAGCTCGGGATGCTTGGCATGCATCACCGAGAAGGCCTCGACGACCGAGGGGTCGAACCGGGTTCCAGCGAGCTCTCGGAGGGTCTCGAGAACCTGATCGATCGGCTGATCGACCAGCAGGAGAACGGCGTGGTCGACCACGGCGATCACGCGAGCGTCTAGGGGGATGTCTTCCGCGCTGAGGCCTTCGGGGAAGCCGCTGCCGTCCCATGCTTCGTGATGGTGGAGCACGGCTCTCGCGATGTCCTCGCCTGCCGAGTACCGCAGGTAGTCGGCGCTGCGTTGGGGGTGCTGTTTCCACTGCTCGAGCTCATCCCCCGACAGGTCCTCCTCGCGCGCCCGCATGATGTCTGGCGGAAAACCGAACTTGCCGATGTCATGGAGCTGAGCAGCGAGGCGGACCCGGAGGATGTCGGCGTGGTAGTAGCCGAGCTCTCCGGCCAACTCGACAGCGAACGTTGACACCGCTTCGGAATGGCTCCGGTCGGTCTGCTCCTCGATCCTCTCGACGGCGGCGAACGCAGCGTTCAGCTCGACCTCGACGGCCTCCTCGGTCGAGAGCTTTCCGGCGTTCACGGTTCCGCCCCCCCGTCGTCGCGCCGCGTCACTCGCGCGGGCTGCGAGCTCCACCAGGGTGCGATCGTTGTCCCCGACATCGGGGCCGGCGTGACCCACGGCTGCCCGGAGAGGCTCGACTCCGTCGGGCCGGAAGCTCTCGCCGATCGTCACGATCTGGTCAGCGAGTGCGTCGGCCTCGTCATCGAGGAGGTCGTCTGCCAAGAAGGCGTAGTGGAGGTTGCCGAGAGCGAAGAGTTGGGCCCCGACGCCTGCACATGCCCCGTCGAGGAGCAGTGACAGGCGACGTGAGACGAGGTTGACGCTTCGCTCGTCGATCGAGGCCAGGATCGCGTCCGCATTGGCGAACTCGATGTGCCCGACGCGCGGGAGATTCCCCCGCCGGGCCCGATCGGTCAGCATGCGGTCGAAGGAGGTCTTGGTCGGAAGGCCGGACACCTGGTCGAGTCCCAGCTCGCTCTGACGAGGACCAGACATCTCGAGGCGCTGCCGAAAGCCCGTCAACAAGAGCTCTGGGTCGATCGGATCGGCGCTCGCGATGAACCCGTCTTCGGTCGCAGGAGCCTCGCTGAGGGCCGAATCGGGGTACGCCGCAGCGAGGCCGGCCTCGTTGCCTTCGGCGAGAATGCCGCTCGCCCCGTGCTCGACCAAGGTGAGCGCGATGTCTTCGCCGCCCGGATGACACAGTGCGATGATCGATTTGGGTTGGGCGTCGACGAGCTGACCCATCACCGGGCGCAGCCGCACGACGGGCAGGCGCGTGGAGACGAGCACGACGTCCGTCGCCGACGACACGTCGTCCATCTCCGTCTTCATGTCGACCGCGACGCGGTCTGCGATCCGGCGGCGCGAGACGTCGGACACCCACAGCGATACGACGCTGATGGGTGTCGCATTGCTCGGCGGGGGACTCGCGCCTGCGTCCTCGTCGTCTGCCATGTGCTCGCCTCGCCCTCCTGGGTTTGGTTCTGGGTCTCCCGTTGTCCAATCGGAGCGCTGATGGCTGCTTTCAAGGCTTCGGAGCCAGGCCCCGAGCTTGAGGGGAACGGCCATCGGCCGACTGGTGTGCCCGAGTGAGGTGTCATGGCCGTCACGGACGTGCTCAATCGCATCAGCGAGATACGCCGCCAGTTCGGCGCGGTCGGTCCGGCATCGGACTTCGCGCTTCCTGAGGCGGCGCCCACACCTGACGTCGCCGCGTCGGCATCCACGCGTGTATCCCCCGGCGGGATCATCGTGGGCGAGATGGGCGGCGCGCGACCCACCGTCACAGCTGTCGAGGGCCAACAGGCCCGCCTGCAACAGATTTCGGCGACCCTCAACTCTGGCTCGGACGTCGCCAACCTCCACCCGCCGCTGCCCGGGCTCGACATCGTGTCCGACTACGGGATGCGCCTCCATCCGATCCACGGCGACAACCGCATGCACCACGGCATCGACCTGGACGCCGACGCAGGAACGCCGATTTCGACAATCAGCGATGGAATCGTCACCTTCGCCGGCGAACGCGGGGGCTACGGCAACCTCGTGATCGTCGATCACGGTGGCGGATTCGAGACGCGCTACGCCCACCAAGAACAGCTCACCGTGATGGAGGGCGACCTCCTTCGCGCCGGCGACACCATCGGGTTCGTCGGCTCCACCGGAAACTCGACCGGTCCGCATCTCCACTTCGAGGTCCGCAAGGACGGAGTGTCGATCGATCCCGAACCCTGGCTCAGATGATGTACGAACCACCCACCGCGACCGCGCCGCCCCCTGCAACGACGTTGCGCGACGATTCCCTCGGGTTTCGCCTGCTCAGCGAGTTGCGAGCCACCACCCGAGCGGTCGAGACGATCGCCTACAACCTGCGCATCATCACCCATCTCCTCGCGACGAGCGATCACCGTCATCTCCACGACTACGCCGATGATCTCGTCGAGGCGGTCGACGCACACGAACCGATCGACGCCCGCCTGCGCACCGTGCTGGAGGACGCGTCCCGGGCCTGGGGAGTTGCTGCGGGTGGACCCATTTCGGCCATCGTCGCCGCAGCACCCCAACCCGTCGAGGAGCCACTGCAGGAGGCTCTCGCCGCGTTGCAGACGGTGACGGACGAAATGCAGTCCGACGGATTGATGGCCACCACCGTGCTCGATCAGGCTGCGCTGATCGTCAGCCGGCGGGCCCGCGAGATCGAGAGCGCCAACGCCGAGGACCCTCGGTACAGGCCTCCCGTCGCCGGCTGAACGCCGGCGGGGAAAGCTACCGACGCGGTTCCTGAGAGGGACGCCGCCGCCCAGACAACAGCGGCGAATTGCGATCCGTGGTGGCCGCCGCTGCGGCGTTGGCGTCCTGGACCTGCCGGAAGACCTCTTCGCGATGCACCGCGATCGAGCGCGGCGCGTCGATCCCCAGGCGAATCTGGTCACCGCGCGCTTCGACGACCGTGACGCGCACGTTCGAGCCGATCATCACAGATTCACCGACCCGACGCGAGAGAACGAGCACGCGACACCTCCGGCGCCCATGATGCCCGTTTCGGCCACCGAGTTGGTGCCGCGTTGGTTGTCGCTTCAGCGCTGAACGTCGACCCGAGCGCGCACGGGCCACTCCTGATCGCCGAGAACCATCTGGCGGCCCAGCCCGGTCCCGGTGTGGAACACGAAGGGTCCGAGCAGGTTGAGGTAGAAGCAGCCTTCGTCGGCATCGAGCGTCACCGGGCACATGATGACGGCCTCGTCGACCGAGGAGATGCCGAGAGCCTCGAGCTCGTTGTCCGGGAGATCGGGCGAATAGTCGCCGAAGAACGCCCAGGGATCGGCGACGATCAGGGAAACGTCAGGATCGTCCGCAGAGGCCAGCAGGGAGAAGACCGACGGCTCCCCCGAACTCGCCTCGAGGACACCGATGGTCCACACGGTCGCGTCGGACAGCCCGGGGATTCCCTCGGGTAGTTGGACTTCGGCCGGAACTTCGGGACCGAGCACGCGCGGGTCGTTCTCCACAGTGACCTCATTGTGGTCCATCGCCGGGGACAGGGGATTGATCGCCGTCATCGGAGATAGTCCGTCAGCGTGGGTTGAAGTGCGCGGGCGACGGCGCCCATCGTTGCCTGCAAGGCGACCTCCTGGGTCTGGATCTCGAGGACCGATTCGGCCAGGTCCACGTCTTCGAGTTGAGAGAGCTGTCGCCGGATCGTCTCCGACGCAGCGAGATCACGTTCGATCGTCTGCTCGATGCGCGTACCGGTGGCACCGAGCTCGGCGAGATTCTCCTGAATGCGATCCATCGCGGCATCGATGTCGCCGATGCCGTTGGCGACGCCGATCGTGTCCCCGGTGCGGGCCAGGTTCTCGACCCGCGACACCATCGTGAACACGTCCTCGGGTGACGTGAAGCCGAAGAGGTCGTCACCGATCACGTTGATCTGCACGGTCTCTGTTTCGCTGATCCGCCGATTGAGGGCCCCGGTGTCGCCGGTGTAGGTCCACGAGCCGGCGACGAACGCGACCGCATCGGTCCCGGCCGTCCCGTTGAACAGTCCTTGCCCGAGATACGTCGAGTTCGCGAGCGAGACGAGCTGATCGTTCAGCGTCCCCATCTCCTCTGCGATCGAGGCTGCCTCGGTCGGATTCAAAGTGCTGGAGGCGCGGATCGCGAGATCCCGCACGCGTCGAAGCGCGGTCAGCGACTGTTGCAGCTTGGTGTCGGCGAGGTCGACACGGGTCGCACCATCCTGGGCATTGCGGACCGCCTGGTCGATCGACCGACGCTCGCTGCGCAACGCAAGCGAGGAGTTCATTCCGTTGACGTCTTCGGATGCTCGCTCGAACTGGCGGCCGCTGCTCAAGCGGTTCTGGGCACCTTCGAAGGACTCCAGGCGCGCCTGGAGACGGGCGAGCGACTGGTCGACGAGAAATCCGGTGGTGACACGCATCACCTACCTCCTGGCATTCACTTAGCGGCCCACGAGGCCGGTTCGGTTCACGAGAATGTCGAGCGCCGCGTCGGCGGTTGTGATCACTCGAGCCGCCGCGGCGTACGCCTGCTGGTACCGCATCAGCTCCACCATCTCTTCATCGAGGCTGACACCCGTGATCTGTTCGCGGCTCAAGCGAGCAGCGGTGGCCAGATCGGCTTGGGACCGGGCGCTGTCCCTGCTCGCCGCCACGCGCGAACCGACATCGGCCACGAGCTGACGGGACAGATCTGCCAGCGACTGCGTTCCGCCCGCGGCGACGAGAGAGGTGCGCAACTCGGCGAGCCGCATGGCGTTCTCGCCGTTGTGGATGGGGTAGGGGACGGCGTCGGCATCGCTCGACGCGAGATCGCCGGGATCGGTGATGACCACTGCGACACTCTCGGCCGGGTTGAGCGGGTTGTAGGTGAACAGCGGGCCGCCAGGTGAGCCGGGACCGCTGAATCCCAGGGCGTGTTGGGCGTTCAGGGTGTCGGCCACATCGACGGTGAGCGAACCCAACCCGCCGATGATCGCCGGGACGTCCTCTACGAGAAACTGTTGCTGCCCGCCGATCTCTCCGCTCAGCGTCAGGTTGACGCCCGAAGTGTCGTGGGTGATCACGTCGGTGGCCGAGTCGAACGACAGGGTCTTGGCTTCGATCCCGAGTACCAGCGACAACCCGCTGATGCTGATGTGGTAGTTGCCGTCGTCGTCCAGGCGAGCTTTGGCACCCGTCAAGCCAACGAGCTCGTCGACCGCCAGATCCCGACGATCGAGAAGGCTGTTGGGGTTGCCGTCGATCCCGCCGGCTCGGGTGATGGCCTCGTTGAGATCGGCGACCCTCGCCGCGAGCGCGTTGACATCGTCGATTCGAGCCGACACCGCTGTTCGTGTCGCATCGGCGACCGCGTTCACCTCGGTCGCGACCTGGCGAATGCGAGCGGCGAGCGATTCGAGCTGGTGCAGCACCTCGACCTGGCTTCCTCGACTCGTGGGGTCGATCGCCAGCTCCTCGAAGCTGTCCCACAGCGAGTCGAGCGAGGCGGAAATGCCGAACTCGGGCTCGCCGAGTGTCGCCTCGGCTCGGTTCAGGAGTTCGGTGCGCGCCTGGAGGGCCTCGAGCGATGCCGACGCGCCGCGCACCCTGTCGTCGAGAAACGCATCGCGAGTTCGGGTGATCTCGGCGAGCTCGACACCGTTGCCGATCTGACCGTAGGTGAGCGACGTCGGAAGCGCGGGTCGAAAATGGACCCGCTGCCGGGTGTAGCCCTCGGTGTTCGCGTTGGCGATGTTGTTGGAGGAGGTCTCGATTCCGACGCGAGCGGAAGTGAGGGCGGTGTAGCCGGTGTTGAGCGAGCGAAGAGACATCAGCGCGCCCTCATGCCAGCCGGTCCACGAGCCGCGGCGAGGCTCCGTAGCCCGCCGGGGAGTTCGGTGACGAGCGGTATTCGCCCGAGAGAGCAGGTCGTCCCAGAATCAGGGCGATCTGCTGCTCGAGCTGTGCGGAGGCCGCCGTGGTGAGCATCGACGACCGACCCACGCGGGCTCGGATCTCGTCGATCTCATCGACCAGGGCGTCGAGAGTGCGCGCGAATGTGGGATCCCCGAGCGACACGACGCGTTCGTGCAGGCGGTCGATCATCCCGCGACCGCCCAAGAGCTCGGTCACTTTGTGGAGGTCGGTCGCTGCGGCGGCCGTGTCCATGATCGCCTGTTCGATGTGGCGACCGTCGTCCGCGGCAGAGAGCAACTGAAGGGCAGTGACACGGCGGTCGAGCTGACAGACCCGCTGGCGGAGCGCCATGAGATCGACGCGCAAACGCTCGGCGATCTCGGAAGCAGCCGTCTCGGGAAGCGTTGCGTTCGTCATCACGCGGTCCCACCGTTGATCTCGTCGTCGAGAGCTGTTGCGATGGCTTCGCGCAGGGTGGTCGCGATCGACGATCGGGTCGCCGTCGCGGTCGACCAGTCGCCGCCGATCCGCACCTCACCCGGCAACATGTCCTCGGCCGACTCAACGTTCACCGGCGCCGAAGCGAGCGCCGAACGAACCAGCGCCTCGTCGGCAGCCGCGACACACACGGTGGTGACGGTCTGGCTCGACGAGTCACTGAGCTCTCGAATGCGCGCGACCAGGGCGGCGCCCTCGTCGTGGGGCGTACGATCCATGATCGCTGTCGCGACGTCCACGGAGAGATCGACGACTGCTGTGAGCAGGTCCCGTCGCTCACCATCGAGCCGGCTCGAGGTCTCCTCCACAGCCGAGAGGAACGCAGCCTGCAGCTCGCTTCCTCGCCGCACAGCGTCCTCGAACCCGGTGGCCCGCCCCGCAACGAACCCTTCGTCGTACGCGGCCTGCCTGCCCTGCTCGATCTGTTCGAGGCTCGGCATCGCGACCGAGGCATCCCCGATCACCTGGGTGCGACGCTGGGTCGCGACCCCGCCGCTCACCTGCGTCACGGCCGGTGGTTCGACCGCAGCGGCCTCCCAACCGGGCACGACCGGCAGCTCCTCATGGGTCATTCGACCGGGTTCGCGGGTCATTCGACCGGGTTCGCGGGTCATTCGACCATTGCCCCCTCGTCGGCGCGGAGGGCGATCACGCCCTCATCGTCCAAACGGCGGACCTCGGCGACGATCAGCGACTGAGCGCCCTCGACATCCTTCACCTTCACCGCACCGAGGAACTCGACCTCTTCCTTCAGCGACGTCGATGCCCGGTCGGACAGGTTGCGGAAGATCTTGTCGACGACCTCGGGCTTGGCGCCCTTCATCGCCAGGGCGAGCTGCTTGGCGTCGAGGGTTCGCAGGATCTCCTGGATGTCCTTGTCATGCAGACCGATCAGGTCCTCGAACAGGAACATACGGGCCCGCACATCGTCCGCCAGCGCAGGATCGCGCCGCGAGAGATGCTCGAAGATGCGCTTCTCGGCCGCCCGATCCACCGCATTGAGCAGCGTGGCGAGGGACTCGGCACCGTCGCGCCCAGGCTCGACATCGGCCGAGGTGACAGCTCCCAGACGGGCCTCCAGCGACTGCTCGACCGAGCGAATCACCAGCGGATCGACGGGTCCCATGGTCGCGAGACGCAGCGACACCTCGCCCTGCGCGTCATCGGGCAACGAAGTGAGAACCTCCGCGCCCAGCGCCGGACTCAGGTGGTTGAGCACCAAGGCCATGGTCTGGGGATGCTCGTCGGACAAGAACTGACAGATCTGGGTCGGATCCATCTTCGACATGAAGTTGAAGGGCCGATTGTTGGCGGCGGCGACTAGGCGTTCGAGGATGTCCTGAGCCTTGCTGCCCTCCCAGTGTTGGAGAAGCGTCTTGGCGTACTCGAAACCGCCCTGGGTGTCGACGATCTGATCGCCCAGCTCGGCGAGCATCTCGTTGATGATCGCGTTGAGGCGATCCGAAGGCAGGCGCCCGAGATGCATGATCTCGCGCGTCAGCGTCTCGACATCGGTGACATCGAGGTACGACAGGACGCTGCCGGCGGCCTCGGGCCCGACCGCGATGATGATCGCCGCCGCGCGCTGCGGTGGCGTCAGATCGGCGAGGACGTTGGGTTCGTCAGACACCACCGCCTCCGGTCATCGGTCGTTGGCTCATGTGTCTGCCAACCACGCTCGGAGAAGCCCGGCGATTTCTTCGGGCTGCTGTTCGACGAGACGTCGAACCTCGGTGCGGGGATCGGTCTGAACAGCGGGCGGCTCACCGCCGGCGCCGAGGTCCTGACCCGCGCCCACCGCTGCTCCCACACCTGCGGGAACGGCAACCGCCTGCGGCAATGCTGCCCCAGCGGCACCGGCGGTCAACTCAGCCGGAACCGGATCGGCACCCGCCTTGTTTGCCGAGCGCAGCATGAGCAGCACGACGGCCACCACGAGAATCAACACCAGGGCTCCGACAACCTGGGGGATGAGATCGAGGGGGCTCGAAGCCTCCGCAGCTGCACCTGCACCGGTCGGTATGGCGATCGGCTCGGTGTCGTCGATCGCAGGGAACGGCACGGTGGCCACGACGATCGAGTCGCCGCGGGCTGCATCGACCCCCACGGCGTTGGAGATCAGATTCGAAACGGTGTCGGCATCGGGGACCGTCGCGCCGGTCACGGTGCCGTCGTCGATCACGACGCCGACGTGAAGCTCGACGACCGCTCCGGCAGCTTGGATCTCGTTGGTGACGATGTTGTCGACACCGAACTCGGTCGTGCGGTCGGTCTTCTCGTAGCTGATTCCCTCGTCACCCTCGACGGGGATCTCGGCTTCCTCACCGTCGACACCGGGAACGCCGCCAGGGGCCAGCGAAGATTCGCCGCTGAACCGCTCCACTTCGTTCTGCTCCCGGAGCGCAACCTGGCTCTCGGGATCGAAGTTCTGGATGGTGCGACTCACCTGGTCGAAGTCGAGGGTGGCCTGGACCATCACGGTCGAGCGATCGCCTGCACCTGCACTGAGGAGCAGGCGGGTGATGTCCTCTTCGAGTCGCTTCTCGAACTCGCGGGTCTGCGCAGCGGCATTGCCTGCGTCGAGGGCGGCTGAGCCGTCATCGGGAGCGAGCAGGGTGTGGCCCTGCAGGTCGATGACGGTGATGTCGCCCGAATCGAGGTTCTCGACAGCGCCGGCAACGAGATTCGCAACCGCGAGGGCACCCGAGGAACCGAAGCCATCGCGGATGTCGACAATCACCGAGGCCGTCGCGGCTTCGGGATCACCGAACAGCGACGATTCGGGCAGAACGAGATGGACAACCGCGTCCTCGACCAGATCCATCGCTCGAACGCTGCGCGCAAGCTCACCTTCGAGCGCACGCTGAACGTTGATGCGTTCGAGGTTGGACGACAGCCCGAACCCCTGCGCGTCGAGGAGTTCGTACCCGCGGTCCCGCGCTGAGGCGTCGGTGACGATGCCTGCGTCGGCAAGCGCAGCCTTGGCCTTCGCGAAGTCGGCCCGAGGCACCATGACCCGGTCGCCCCCGTTTTCGACCTGATACGCGATCCCGCGCGCTTCGAGCTCCGCGGTCATGTCGCCGAGCTCGGTCGCCTCAACACCGCTCGCGAGAACGGAGTAGCTCGGGCTCGAGATCCACTGCACGAACACGAAACCAGCCAGCGCCACGACGGCAATCGCCGCCCCGATTCCCACCTTGTGGGCCATCGGCAGCGACCGAAACAGCGATGCTGCTCGGTTGCCGGACGTGAGATCAGTTTCGCTCATGGACAACACCACATGGTTCGAACGTCAGCGACGACGCAGAAGCGGTGCTCGTCCATGAGCCGCGGATATCTCGATCCTCGATCGGGTCTCCCGTCGGCGTCAGGACGCCGAAGTCAAGGAGTGGAGCCGAGGTACGCCCGGCTTGCCCGCGACTCGCGCTGGAGCTGATCCAGCTCGGTCCGGACGGCCGCCTGGCACCCCTGAACGTCGCGACCCAGCACCTCGGCCTCGGCCAGCAGAGCGCGAAAGCGGATCCGATGATCATCGGAGGGTTCGCCGTGCGGAACCGTCTTCACCAGATGCGGAAACGCGCGGCCGTGGAAGTCGTCGAGCTCGACGGCGTGACCGACCTGTTCGATCAAGTCCTCGAAGTCGTCGAGAAGGTCATCCCAGGTGGTGACGTCGGTCATCACGCCCCCTGGGTCGGCGGAAGCAACCCGGCGAGAAACGAGACGCTCGACTGCAACTCCGACATCGCTTGTTCCATGGCCGTGTATTGCCGGCGGAGGGTGTCCTCACGTTGCTGGACGCGGATTTCCATCGCGGCGATCTGATCGTTGATGTCGTCGATGCGGGTGGTGTGTTCGTCACGAGCTCGAGCGATCAGCCCGTCGACACCCTCGGTGTCGTCGAGCAGTTGGTCGAAGTCGAGCAGGATCCCGTCGAAGAACGAGACGTTGCCGACGTTGACTGCGCCGCCAGAGGTGTCGACCAAGGACAGGTCGATGTCGATGTCGAGCCCGGTCGGGCTCCCGGTCGTGGCCGAGAAGCGGTTGTTGGCAACGGTGGCTGTTTCGCCGCCGATCGTGCCTGCGGCGTCGGTACCGGTGAAGGTGCCGTTCATCCCCCAGACGTCCTCGCTCCAGATCACGAAGCTGGCAGCTGTGCCCCGTACTGACGGCGTCGAGATCTCGATGGAACCGCTGTTTTCGGCGGCGACCACGTCGGTGATCCCCGCGAGCGTCAGAGCGTCGTTGATCTGGGTGACCGCTGACGCGAGCGTCGACCCGGCGCCGATCCCGATGAGAACGTTGCTGGCGCCGTACTGGAGGTTGAAATCCTCGAACGATGCCGACGGGCTGTACACCGAGCTCACGATGCTCGGGATGCTCCCCTCGTCGGTCACGGTCACGCCGTAGACCCCTGCGAGCGTCGAGTTGGTGGTGGCGACCGGTGTCAGGCGCGTGTCGTCGGCGAGGAACGTCCCGCTCATGACCCCGGCGAAGTCGTCGTACTCATCGCGTAGCGCCGCAACGAGACGATCGCGATCGACCTCAATTTCACCGGTGCGCGAGTAGCTGATCGGCGGCCCCGCAGCGAGACCCGCACCGAGATTGGCGATCGTCTGGGTCAGGGTGTCGTTGATACGCGAGTCCAGCGCTCGCGCCATGGCGTCGCCGGTGAGGGGCTGGGCAGAATTCGAGGTTTCGTCGAACGCGGTGAGACGATCGATCTCGCTCAGGACTCCACTGGCGGCGTCGAACATCGCCGTGATGTTGTCGGCGATCGCTTCCACATCTCGTTCGGTGGTGACGGTAATCGTCTGGGCCGATGTCGCGGCGAGCTCCAGCTCCACCCCCGCCACCAGGTCGGCGACCAGATTGGACGATCGGGTGACGGTCAGTGCCCCGCCGCCGGATCCGACCGTGAGCTGAGCGTCCGCACCCTGGGACAGAATCGACGAGGTTCCCACCGACAGGCCCGAATGAGAGACGGTGAAGACGCCGGCGGCACCCGATGACGATGCGCCGATCGAGAGACGATGATCGGTGTCGGAGACCTTGAGAACGGTTGCCTCGACGCTCGCATCCAAGCCGCGGATCGCCGATGCAAGATCGGACAGGGTGGTGGAGGCATCGGTGGTGATGACGTGGTTGTCCGTCCCGATGGTGACGGTGAACGTGCCCGCGCCGACGGTGTCTGTCGGATCGCCGTAGGCGTTCGACATCACGACGTTGTGCGCCGCTGCGAGCTGGTCGACCGTGAAACTCATCGTTCCCGGGATCGCCGACCCGGTCACGGTGGCCGAGACCACGTCTTCGTTGCTCGCCGATGCGGTGGCAGCGGTCAAACCGGTGCCGAAACGGAGATCGTCGACGGTCGTGCGGAACTGTGAGACCTGGGTGGAGATGTCGGTCCAGGCCGCATCTCGCGCCTGAGCAGCGGCCCGCTGGGTCGCCATCCGGTTGATGGGAATCCGCTCGAACTGGATGAGGCTGTCGATGATCGATTCGGTGTCGAGACCAGAGGCGATGCCTCCGACCCGAAACGTCGGCTCAACCATTCCTCACTCCTCCACCTTCCGACCGTCAGGTCTGCAAGAGAGCGACGACGGTCTCGGGAGCAACATGCGCCTGGGTCGCCAGCGCAGCCTCGCTGTTGCGCACGATCTGCGACGCCGTCATGTCGGCGAGCTGTTGGGCGAGAGACGTGTCGCGCAGGCGCGACAAGGCGGCTGCCGCGTTCTCGGTAGCGACGCGATCGAGGACCGAGGCATCGGCGGGGGCGGCTGGTTCCCTGTCGCCGGACACACGCCCTGCACCAGTGTCGGAACTGCGGCCGACGCGATCGTTCGATGTGTCGCGAACGTGCGAGCGCAGGGCTTGAAAGCTCGTGACGTTCTCGTTGATGCGCACTGCGGCCCTCCCTGGTGGTCGATCCGGCACGCCATTGCCGGACCACGGGAGAGTCGACCGTTGGTTCAGTCTCTCAAGGACTTGAGGCGAAACCGGGCGGGTTCGAGCCCCACCCCGGACCGTCAGGCCGGCTCAGGGGCCGAGTGAACCTCATTGGCAGCCGCCACCCATGCGTCGCGAATCTCACGGACGACCGACTCGGCGCCCTCGAGAAGCTCGGCGTCCTTGGACAGGTTGGCGTTGACGAGACGATCGATGCAGAACTCGTAGAGCTGGGCCAGATTGTCCGCCAACTCGCCGCCCCGCTCAGTGTCGAGCGTGACCTGCAGTTCCACCAGGATCCGTTGCCCGAGAACGAGCTCGGTGTGAACCGTGTCCAGTTCGCCACCCTCGCTCAGAAGCTCCTTCGCCCGCACGATCGCCTGCAACAGACGGTCGTAGAGCATTGTCACGAGCTGGTCGGGACGAGCTGTCATGACGACATCTCGGCGGTAGTGATCAGCGATTGCCATGGGTCTTCATCGTTTCTACGGCGAGTGCCACAACACTCGAAAAGGGGTTTCTCCCGGAGAGACGTGAACGCTGTGATCGTTCATGACGGAGCGTGTACGGCCCATCGTGAAGCACGACGACAGTGTCGGCAGGATGGCCGGCGGCTGTAGCACCGGCCATCCTGCCGATGTACGCGCCAGTCACGGCGATCAAGCGTCGATTCTCTCCGACGCTGTGCCGACCGCTGGCGGGTTCCTCTGCAGACCCGTCGGCGGCCGACCCAGCCGACTGACTACTGGAGGAGGGAGAGAACCGACGTCGGGATCTGGTTTGCCTGGGCCAGCATCGCTGTGCCGGCCTGGGTCATGATCTGATGTCGGGTGAACTGCACCATCTCCTGGGCCATGTCCGTGTCACGGATACGGCTCTCCGAGGCGCTGAGGTTCTCCACAGCGACCTGCAGGTTGGCGATGGTGTGTTCCATCCGGTTCTGGGTCGCACCGAGCGTTGCCCGGTTGGTCGACACAGCAGCGATGGCGGTGTCGAGCGAAGCCATCGCGCTTCCGGCGTCGCTGGACACGTCGATCGTGCTCAGGTCGGTGCCGAACACGTCGTTCGATGCCAGGCCCAGGTCCGTCGTGATGCTCATCTGGTTCACGGCGCCGGCGTTGGGGCCGACGTGGAACGTCAGAGCGCTCGTCGTGTAGTCCTGGAAGACCGCGTTGCCGGCGAAGGTGGTTCGGGCGCCGACCGCCGTCAGCTCCGACAGGAGCTCGGTGATCTCCGCCTGCTGCGGAACACCGTCGGTGGTCGCCGTGTTCGAGGCGTCGATGGCCAGCGTTCGCATCCGCTGAAGGATCGAGTGCACCTCATTGAGTGCACCCTCAGCGGTCTGCACGAAGCTGATGCCGTCCTGCGCGTTGGAGATCGCCTGGCGGCTGCCATTGATCTCCGAACGCAGGCGCTCCGACTTCACGAGCCCAGCAGCATCATCGGCGGCCCGGTTGATCCGGAAGCCCGACGACAACTTCTCGAGTGACTTTCCCAGCTGACCATTCGTACGACTCAGATTCCTGTACGAGTTGAAAGCTGCGATGTTCTGATTGATACGCATCAGACACCTCCATGTGACTGGCG
This sequence comes from uncultured Acidimicrobiales bacterium, assembly GCA_964629575.1. GTDB lineage: Bacteria > Actinomycetota > Acidimicrobiia > Acidimicrobiales > Poriferisodalaceae > JAYPWI01. Next base: position 64,917 of record CAZVUM010000017.1, read on the forward strand.
TGAGGGATCGCTTCCGTGCGATCGCTGGACGACCCGTCGACGGGGTCCCACACCGGTTAAGCATTTTGTTCTGGGACAATCATTTCGGTTGTCCGTTCGGGCATTCGTCCACTTGGGAGGGCGGTCCCCACCCCCGCCTCGGCTGCTCCCTCCCCACCAATCCGCCCATGCCCGCACGCCTACTGGGTACTTCAGCGGGTGGGGTTCCCCTTTTGGGTACGTCCCGGACGCGTTGGCGCGGGCCGTGAGTACCCGAAACGAGGAGGCCGAGGCGTGAGTGACCCGGAAGGGAGGGTCGAAGGGAAGGTCGAAGGGAGGGTCGGGGCCCTACTCCCCTGGCCCTTACTCCCCCTGGGCCTGGGTCGACGGGCCGAGGGATGGCTTCGCACACTTCTCTCTGCAGTCAGGTCCTCGTCGTCGTCCACGGCCCGGCGCGTGTCGCCAAGGGCGCGGTTCGGCGAGCGCGAGAACTGGCGGGCGTCGACGGCCTTGTGGTCGCCGTCGGCAACAACACCGATGGGCGCAAGATCGCCCAGCGCGGCGGCGCGGTCGACGCGGTGGCGACCGCTGCCGGCCACGACGCCATGCTGCAGACCTTGGATCAGCTGGCACCCGAACCCGTGCTGGTGATCCACGACGATGCGTCACTCAGCATCGACGAATGGGCGTTGGTGCTGCACCAGTACGACCCCGACGCGGGCGTGCACCACCTCTCCCCTAGCGGCGCCGACGCAACAGCCCCCTTCGCGGTCATCGGCCTTCCGGGAGAGATCGCAGACCTTCTCCTCGCCACCGAAGACATCCGCTTCGACACATCGCCCACCGCCATCGAGGCCGACATTCGCCACGACGGCCGGTGCGGAACCGTCGACGCCGCCGAACCAGCCCCTCGAGCCCCACTGGTCGTCGCCGCACTCATCGTCCGCGACGAACAGGACAACCTTGGAGCCTGCCTCGACTCGATCGACTCCTTCGTCGACGGCGTCGTCGTGTGCGACACGGGCTCCCGAGACGACACCATCGCCATCGCCGCCGAGCGCGGTGCGTCGGTGATCGAGCGAGAGTGGCTCGACGACTTCGCCTGGGCACGCAACCAAGCTCTCGCCGAGATCGATGACTGCACATGGGTGCTCTGGATCGACGCCGACGAACGCCTGACCTGCGACGACATCCACTCCGCCCGCCTGGCGCTCCGACAAACTCCCGACACCGTTCGTGCCCTCGCCGTGGAGGTGACCAGTCCTCGGCGGGATGGGCCGACATCGGTGGGCATGGCACAGAGGCTGTTCCGACCGGGTTCGGCTTCGTTCAGCGGAGCGATCCACGAGGAACTCGTGGACTCCGGCTCCGGCGCACCTCTCCCGACAGCACCCAGCGACATCATCGGTCTTACCCACCTCGGCTACGCCGAAACCGACGACCAGCTCGCGGCCAAAGCCCGACGCAATCTCGAGATCGCACGCTCGATCTGGAACCACGACCCCACCTCGAAGAGCGCCCTCGACTACGCGAGGTCGTTGGCATTTGCCGGTGAAGACCTGGCCGAGGCCATCGAGGTCGCACGCCGCGGGGCCGAACTCTGCGACGAGTCCGACCCCCGCAAGCAGCGCCTGAAGAGCCTGTCTGCGGGCTTCCATCTCGAGCTCGACCAGCATGAGGAAGCGTTCGCGGTGGGTGCCGAAGCGCTGCGCCTCGACCCGGCGGATGATGTCGCGGCCGCCGTGTGCGCGACCACCGGTGTCCAACTCGGGCGCGACGCCGAAGTCGTGGCGCTCGTCGGCTCGCTCGCAACCTCGGCAGCACTGCGTGTTCCCGTGAACAGAATCACCGCGACCGCCCTCGCTCTCGGCGCGGCGATCCGCACCCAGGACCCGGCCACAGAACGGCTGACCGATGCACTCTTGGCAGCCGTCAGCGATGTGGAGGGCGGCTGGACCCACGCCCTCAGCCAGCTCGCAGACGTCGACCCGAATCAGCTCGGGAACACACTCAGCCCGGTACTCGCCGATCAGTCGGCGGTGTCGACAGCCGCGTACGAGGCGCTCCCGCTCGAGGCCGCCGATCATCTCGTCGCAGCGCTGAAACCGACCTCCGCAGCCGAAGCCGAGCACGCAGGAAGTGGTCTCGGCGGAATCTCACTGTCCTTCGGGTTGGATCCGATTCCGTGCGACGCAGCCCTTCTCGCCTCGTCCATTCCCGCGCAGCGGCGCGTGCTCGATTGGTCCGAGAGCGCCAGCTTCGGGGCCATCGTGCAAGACGACGCTCTGACACGAGTCGACCTCGACCCCGCCGGTGCCCTCCCCGCGGCGCTCGCCCGGCTGGCCGCCAGTGGCCAGCGTTTCGACGTCCTGGTCGGTGGTCTCTCCCCCGACGACGGGCACACCGCACTCGAAGCGGTGGGCCGGCTCCTCGATCCATCGGGCGTGGCCATGCTCTGGGACGTCGACGGCGCAGGTGCCGCCATCACGGGCGCTTCGGCGGAGTTTCACACCGTCGGAGCCGTCGACGCAGCCTCGATGCTCCTCGCTCGCGGTCTCGCGATCGATCCGATTTCCCCCAACGGCGTGACGGCGGTGAGATCGGTTCTCGACCAGAACACCGAGATCGGCGAAGAACAACCCGCCGAGATGGTCCGCCAGATCCACGTCGTGACGCCGACTCCGCTGAGCGACGAGCTGAGGTTGGCTCATCGGGTGTCCGTCCCGAACAACTGGGGACTCCGGTTCTCCTGCGGCGACGAGGTTGCAAACGCCGCCGTCACACTCGTGTCGCGGGCGGATGTGATTCCGGAGCCCCGCTGGCTTCAGGCGATCATCGACCATGCCGTCACCAGCGCCCGCGCCGCCGGAACCCGCCTCATCGACCCAGATGGCTCGGTGATCCATTGCGGACTCACCGACGACGGCAATCCGATCGGCTTTGGCGAAAGCAGCGACGGTCCCCTATTGCGCTCGGACCGCCGCAACGTCGCTCTCGCTCCACCCTTCGCAATCCTCGGTGGAACGCCGGCAACCGGGAATGTGGTCGGCGACCTGCTCGCCAGCTCTGTCGCCGTCGCCATCACTCCCGAGCCCGGCGTCCCCACGTCGCCGACACTTCTCGAAACGCTGCGGGACTGTGTTGTACTGCTCGATGGGCCGGCGCCTGGCTGCGGCCACCCCGACCAGCGAGACGCAATCGACAAGGCGCTGCAGCGGCTCAGCGACGACGGCATCACTCCCGTCTATCAGTGGGCCGAGTCCCCCGATCCGGTCGATCAGGCGGTCGCCCACCACTGGCGCGGTCGTGGCGTCATCCTCGTTCCCCCGTCCCCGGACCGCTACGAGATCGCCACCTTCCGGCCGGACATCGCGAGCCCCCGTTCTGACGCGCTCGTCACTGCGTTGCAGCCCAAGGCCGTGGTGCACCTGACCGTCGAGAGCCTCGAATGGGACTACCAGAGCATCGCCGGCCAGGCTCCGGACGCGACGGTCATCTACGCCGGGCCGCCCTCTCACCAGAGCGGCGAGCGGGCCGACGTCACATGTTCGCTCGGCGAGCTGGCCGACGCCGTGCTCGACGCCGTGCTCGACGCCCAGGTGCGTGCCACACCGCCGCGCGTTCCCGCGATTGCACGCATCGAACCGACCGCAACCACCGCTGGTCTTGTCTCAATCGTGATTCCCGTGCACAACCGCTGGGATCTGACGACCGCCTGTCTCGATTCGATCGCGACACACACAACTGCACCGACGGAGATCATCGTCGTCGACAACGGCTCGACGGATGGCACTGCCGAGGGCCTTTCCAGAGCCGACGTCACCGTGATCCGCAACGACGACAACCTCGGCTTTCCCATTGCGGTCAACCAGGGCATCGCCGCCACGACCGGCGAGTTCGTGTGCGTCCTCAACAACGACACCGAGGTCACTGCAGGGTGGTGCGAGCCGCTGCTCGCTGCACTCGACCTCCCCGACACAGCGCTCGTCGGCCCCCGGAGCAATCGGATCGCCGGGCTTCAGCGCGTTCCCGACGGCCCCCGGGCCGACGACCCAGATGCCCACAGCTGGGCGGCGAAGTGGGTCACTGGGAGAGCGGGTCGAACATGGCCGATCAACCGACTGATCGGCTTCTGTCTCCTCGCGCGCCGCGCCACCTTCGAAGAGCACGGCGGCTTCGACGAGGGCTTCGGCATCGGCAACCACGAGGACGACGAGCTCGGCAACCGGTTGATAAGGCAGGGTCTGCAGCTGCGCGTGGCAGACGACTCCGTCGTCATCCATCACGGCAGCGCGACCTTCACCGAACTCGGGCTCGACTACGCGGCGGTGCTCCATGAGAGCTCCCGACACCTTGATCCGACGGCGCGGGTTCACCGCGCGACCGGCGCAGTCGTCCTCAGCGACGGCGACCCCGTCGGGGCCGCCGCCAGCGCGGCCAGCGCGCTCCACATCGCGGATCGGGTCCGAATCGTGGAACGACAGGCGGTGGTCTCCACTGAGCTCGCCGCGGCTGCGATTCGGGGTGGAGGAGTCGACGTGGTTCGGACCGATTGGACGACCGAAGCCGGCGCAGCTCGTGCGTTCGAGCCCTTCGAGGGGGCCAACGTGATCATCCTCGGCTCGGGCGAGCTCATCGAGTGTCCCGATTGGGGTGACGCACGCGCCGAGCTCGATCAGCTCACACACTCCGCCGTCGAGGTGAGCACACCCGACGGTGGCGAAGTCCGCATCATCGCACCCACTGCGGCGGCGATCGCTGAGGTGGGCACAGAGTCGGATGTTCGCGTCAGGGGTATTCGCCTCGTCACCGAACAGGCTGCCCGCACCCGCTGATCCGACCCACGCCCAGCGATAAAGGGGCGCAGCGGCCCGCCGACGGGTGGGTCATGAGTCCCAACGCCAGCATCGTGATCCCGGCGTTCAATCGGGTGGATCTGACGGCACAGTGCCTTCGAGCACTCATCGCCAACACCCACGACGTCACGTACGAGGTCATCATCGTCGACAACGCGTCCACCGATGCGACACCCGAGCTCTGCGCGAGCCTCGGGGGCAATGCGACGGTGATCCGCAACGACGAGAATCGCGGCTTCGCAGTGGCGTGCAACCAGGGTGCCGCTGCCGCGACGAGCGATCGAATCGTGTTCCTCAACACCGACACAGAGCCGTTCCCCAACTGGTTGCCCCCGCTCATCGCTGCCCTGGACGATCGGCCTGACGTGGGCGCTGTCGGCATGAAGCTGCTGTTCCCGGACAGGACCATCCAACACGCAGGCGTGGTGCTGCTCGAGTTGCCGGAGTACCCGACGCTCGGTGCGCAGCACCTGCCGTACAAGGTTCCTGAGGACGACGCCCTCGCCAATCAGGCCAGGGACGTCTCGGTTGCCACGGCCGCCTGCCTCATGGTCCGGCGCGACGCCTTCGATGGGGTCGGCGGCTTCGACGAAGGCTTCTGGAATGGATACGAGGACGTCGACCTGTGTCTCAAGTTGACCGAAGCAGGCTGGCGGATCTTCTACGAGCCGGCATCGGTCCTCATCCACCACGAGAGCTCGAGTGGCCCCGAGCGCTTCCGCTGCTCTGAGGAGAACATCGCGCGCCTCCAGGAGAAGTGGGCGGGCCGGGCGACGGTGGACTTCGTCATCCGCGACGGCGAGGCGATACCGAACCCCGCCGGAATCCACACACAGGCGCTGGCGGTCTCCACCCCAACCGGCAGCTGAGGCTGCTCGGTCGCCACGATGTGCGAAGCGTGCTGCGGCAACACCCTGAGCCGCCGAGGTTTTCTCACCCTCTCGGGTCTCGCAGCCTCGGCCGCGCTCCTCGCGCCGACGGCCGCGGGAGCGAACTCGCCACCTGACCACATCAGCGACGCCGTCGACATCGGCGGTGGGTACGAGATCCTGCCGAGATCGACCTGGGGCAGCGATCTTCCACCGACGGGTCCACTGGATGCGGAGTCTTCCGATGACGTCCGATTCCTGTTGATCCACCACAGCGCCTCGCCGAACGGCTATTCACCAGACGCCGCGATCGAGTATCTCCGGACCTTCTACATGCTCCACACCGGTCCAGACCGCGGCTGGAACGACATCGCGTACAACTTCCTCGTCGACGAGCACGGCCGGATCTTCGAGGGTCGCGAGGGAAGCGTTCACCAACCGATCCGCGGGGATGCCACGGGCGGCAGCCAAGGATTCGCGCTGCTGTGCTGTTTCATCGGCGACCACTCCGACCAACCGCCCACCCAGCCAGCCCAAGATTCGATGGTTGCCCTCCTCGCCTGGCTCGCCAGCCGGTACGCCATCGACACAACTCCCGGCGCGACAACGTCGTTCACATCCCGAGGCTCCAACCTCCATCCGGTCGGAACCGAGGTCAGCACCCCGACGATCGCCGGCCACCGTTCGATGTCGCTCACCGCTTGCCCCGGCGATGCGGCGATTCCGCTGGTCGAAACCGTGTTGCCCGAGCGGGTGAGTGCCCGCATTCTCGCGGGGAGCACGACCACGGTTCCCGCAACGACGGCTGGACCGTCCACGACACCCGCCACGACTCCCGAGCCAAACTCGACCACTTCACCCGCCACGACCGCAGTCGGGCTGGGCGCGGCCGACGTCGAGGGCGCGGACGATGCCGGAGCGACCGCGCCGCAGCTCCCAGGCGGAAACACGCAGAACACCGGGCGCATCGTGACGCTCCCCACTCTCGCGGCAACGATTCTGGCCGGCGCGGTCGGCCTCGCGTGGCTACGGCTGCGCGCCGCGCGGCGTCGCGCCCACGAACGAACGGCGGCCTCCCCGTAGGGAGGCCGCCGTCTTTCGCATGCCATGTGGCCGCAGTGATGTGCTGAAACCCAGCCGAAAGGCTGTGCTCCACAGCTCACCGCCGCGAAGCCCCAGCCGGAGGGCTGTGCTGATCCAGATCTAGAGCAGCGACAGAACCGAGCCCGGGATCTGGTTCGCCTGAGCCAGCATCGCGGTACCCGCCTGAGCCATGATCTGGTTCCGGGTGAACTGCACCATCTCGAGCGCCATGTCCGTGTCACGGATACGGCTCTCCGAAGCGCTCAGGTTCTCCTGAGCGACCTGGAGGTTCGCGATGGTGTGCTCCATCCGGTTCTGAGTCGCACCGAGCGTTGCACGGTTGGTCGACACCGACGCAATGGCCGTGTCGAGCGTCGTGATCGCGCCGTTCGCGTCCGAGGACACGTCGATCGCGCTGATATCGGTGCCGAACACGTCGTTCGACGCCAGCGCGAGGTCGGTGCTGATGCTCATCTGGTTGGTCGTACCAGCGTTGGCGCCGACGTGGAAGGTGAGGTTGGAGGACGAGTAGTCCTGGAACACCTGGTTGCCGGCGAACGTGGTACGGGAGCCGACCGCGGTCAGCTCGCTGAGGAGCTCCGTGATCTCGGCCTGCTGGGGAACACCGTCGGTGGTGGCGGTGTTGGAGGCATCGATGGCCAGGGTCCTCATTCGCTGAAGGATCGAGTGCACCTCGTTGAGTGCGCCCTCGGCAGTCTGCACGAAGCTGATGCCGTCCTGAGCGTTGGAGATCGCCTGGCGTGTGCCATTGATTTCCGAACGCAGACGCTCACTCTTCACCAGGCCGGCAGCGTCATCGGCTGCACGGTTGATGCGGAAACCCGAAGACAGCTTCTCGAGCGACTTGCCGAGCATGCCGTTCGTCTTCGAGAGGTTCCGGTACGAGTTGTACGCTGCGATGTTCTGATTGATTCGCGTCACGTTGTGATTTCCTCCGTGTGGGGGCGATTGCCAACATCCGTGTCGGCTTCGCTCCGATCGGCGGCTCTCGCGATCAACCTGAGCCAAACTTCTGAAAAGTCCTTAG
>CAZVUM010000018.1:0-44864 GCA_964629575.1 uncultured Acidimicrobiales bacterium
GGCGATGAGTCGATTCCTCTCAGCGTGTGGAATCGCATTGCGATCGACTTGCTGGTGGCCGCCGGCCTTCCCGAGCCGCGGCTCGAGTACCGGGTTCTTCGGGTGGACGGTTCGCTCGTGGCTCAGGTCGACCTTGGGTACCCGGCGTCCAAGATTGCGATCGAGCTCGACTCCGTGCGCTTCCACCTCAATCGGGAGGCCTTCGAACGTGACCGCCGCCGCTGGAATGCACTGGTCGCCGAGGGGTGGACGGTCCTGGCGTTCACATGGGCCGACTTCATCGATCGCCCGCACGAGGTCATCGCCCGCGTCCGCGCTGCGCTCGCCAACGCCTGACCTGTCAGCCCCACTCCGAAATTGATGGCTGGCGTGTGCCTCTTCTTGAAATTGATGCTCGCTGTGTACCGAACCGGTACGCGATCGGCCTCAATTTGGGGACCTGGTCCACGCCCGCCATCAATTTCGGCGCGGTTACTGGTTCTTGGGGAGTTCGCTGAAAGGGGTGTTGCGGTCGGGGCCGGGCTCTTTGGGGAGGCCGAGGACCCGCTCGCCGATGATGTTGCGCTGTACCTCGTTGGTGCCGCCGTAGATCGACGGCGCGCAGGCGAACATCGCGATCTCGCTGATCGAAGGATCCACCGACGACGAGCGGTACCCCAGCATCCCGTCGGCGCCCGCCGTGGCCAGGCCGTACTCCCGGAAGCGATGGTGGATCTCGGCGTCCATCAGCTTGGCGATGTTGGCCTCGCCACCGGTCCGCTGGCGGCGGTCCTTGGCCCGCTGGATGTTCCAACGGTTCAGCTGGATCAGCGAGTACAACTCCATCGACTGCTGCCGGAACAGGTCATCGTCGAGCCGTCCGAGCTCACGTGCCTTGGTGGTGTAGCGGTCCCACAGCTTCTGCCCCACGCCGGGAGCGTGACCCGAGTTGGAGCCCTTCTTCGCCCCGTCCACGATGTCGCCGGCCCGCCGCTCGAGGTTGTCGGCGATCGACCCGGGGTTGACCAACACGAAACCGGCCGAGCCACCACCGATCGAGGCCCGCTCGTGGTTGAGCGTGGTGTTGGCGACCCGCCACCCGTCGCCCAGCCCACCGAGGCGCGCCGCATCTGCGACCCGGGCGTCGCTCAGGAACACCTCGTTGAACATGGAGCGGCCGGTCATCTCCTTGAGCGGCCGCACGTCCACCTCGTCCTGGTGCATGTCGACGGCGAAGTACGACACGCCTGCATGCTTGGGAACAGAGGCATCGGTGCGGGCGATCAGCATGCCCAGGTCCGCGATGCGGCCGCCCGAGGTCCACACCTTCTGGCCGTTGACGATCCACTCGTCGCCGTCGCGCTCGGCCTTGGTCTGCAACCCGGCGAGGTCCGACCCAGCGCCGGGCTCTGAGAAGAGCTGACACCAGGCGTCGGTGCCGCTGAGGATCCTCGGAACGTAGTGGTCGATCTGGTCCTGCGTGCCGTGCTCGGCGATCGTCGGAGCGGCCAGCATGTAGCCGAGGCCCGGCGGCGGGCCGATCACGCCGAGCTGCCCCAGCGTGCGCATCGCGACCAGCGCCAGACCCTGGCTGAAGCCGCGCCCGTAGGCGTGCTCGGGAAGGCTCGGGTGGCTCCAACGTGCGTCGAGCATCGCTTGCCACCACTCGCCGACGGTCATGTCGGGGTCCCAGCTGGTGTCCACGAACGACTGGACTTCGGCGGCAACGGATTCGGGGGTCATCTCTGCCATAGCGGCTTCCAGGCTACGACGACCGGCCCACTCCACCGCACCCGGCGGTACGCTTCGATCCGAAGCGCATGTCCGATTCACCCTTGCCCGGCGAATCGTCGGCCGGGGACGAACGGTCGGCGGCGCCGCACCGCCAACCAGTCACCACCTTCGCCTCGCTCCGCGTGCCGGCCTACCGGGTGCTGTGGTGGAGCGCGGTGTACTCGTTCATGGGCGTGCAGATGCAGATGCTCCTGCGGGGGTTGCTGGCGTGGGATCTCACCGAACGCGAGGGCGCTCTCGGCACCGTGTTTCTCGTCTTCGGCCTCGCCATGCTCGTCACCACACCGCTCGGTGGCGTGGCTGCGGATCGCTTCTCGAAACGATGGCTGCTCTTCTGGGGTCAGCTCTTCATCACGCTCGGGGCCGTCGGAATGGGCATCGCGGTCATCGCGGGTGTCGAGCAGTTTTGGATGCTGCTGGCGGTGAGCTTCCTGCAGGGTTCGATGTTCGGGCTCACCGGCCCGGCCCGTGTCAGCTTCAGCCGCGAACTCGTCGGCCCCGAGCTTCTGGCCAACGCCATCACGCTCGCCACGCTCTCCATGAGCACCACCCGAATCTTCGCCCCGTCGCTCGCCGGCGCGCTTGCGGGATGGGCGCTGTTCGGAATCGGCGGGGCATACGTCGTGGCGGCGTTCTTCAGCATGGTCAGCGCCGTCCTCACGTTCCGGTTGCCGACCACCGAGGTCGTCCGGTCGGACCGCAACCCGCTCCAGGAGATCGCCGACGGCTTCCGCTACGTCGCCGAACGACCGCCCCTTCGCCGCTTGGTGCTGGCGTCGACGGTCGTCATCATGTTCGGGTTCAACTACATCTCGTTCATGCCGGCGTTGGTCGAGGGAATCTTCGAGCTGGGTGAAGGGTCCGTCGGCTTCATGAGCACCGCCAGCTCCATCGGCGCCGTCGCCGTGTCGATCCCACTGGCGTCGCGGGCCAACACGCCACGCGCCCGCTCGCTGATCGTGATGTTCGGCGTTGGGTTCGGGGGCTTCGTGATGTTGCTCAGCGTGGCGCCGAGCTACTGGACCGCAGTGCTCGTGGTCATCCTGATCGGAGCGGCGACGACAGGTTTCCAGTCGCTCACCGCAGCGGTCGCGCTCGCCGACGCGGACGAGCATCACCAGGGAAGGGTGCAGTCTCTGATGCAACTGGCCTTCGCGGGCTTCGGGATCGCGGCGCTGCCACTCGGACTGCTCGCCGAGGCGATCGGGTTGCGGCCGGCGATGGCGATCATGGGCGCGATCCCGCTTCTCGCCGTCGCCGCATTCGCGGCAGGGGAGGGCTTCATCAGCCGTCGCCACCGGGTGATCGTCCCGCCCGCTGACGCGGCCGGCTGAACTCCGTCGGACCGATCGGGTGTGACAGGCTCGTCCGGTGGCGAGGAGAAGGACCTGGCGCGGCCGCGAGGCACCGGACGATTCCGATCGTTCCGCAGGGTTCGTGATCGACGGCGACTTCGAGCGGTTCAGCCAGGTCGACGATGTGTTCAACCGGTCGTTCTGGGACGAGCGGGTCCACAGCGACACGACCGACCGCTTCTACGCCACCTACCGCGAACCGCTGCTCGAATGGCGAAACGCGCGGGGTTTTCGACGCCTCGACTACGCGCTCCGCAACGCGGGATGGCATGTGGCGGACCACTTCGCCGAGCTGAACGAAGACGACGACAGGCGTGAAGGCTTCCTCGACCCGCTGTCGGTCCTGCGGGACGCGTCGGACGAGAAGGCCGACCTGGGGTCGCCCGCCGAGGCGGCGGCCAACGTCAAGCAGGTGGCGCACACCTTCGGCGCCGACCTCGTCGGTGTCGCGTCATATGACGAACGGTGGCAATACACGCAGCGTTACTCGCGCCGTGTCGAAGGTGAGAAGCCGAATGACATCGGTGACGGCATCTCCCACGTGATCGTCATCGGCCAAGCGATGGACGCCGCTCTCATCTCCACCGCGCCGAGCGCGCTCGCAGGTGCGGCCACCGGCCTCGGCTACAGCCAGGACGCCCTCGTTCTGCTGGCGGTCGCGCAGTACCTCCGCAACCTCGGCTACCAGGCCGTCCCCACGATGAACGACACCGCGCTCGCGATTCCCTATGCGATCAAGGCGGGACTGGGTGAATACGGACGCCACGGTCTCGTGATCACGCCCGAACACGGCGCCAACGTGCGCTTCGGTCGGATCTACACGGATCTCCCGCTCGTGACCGATGTGCCGATCCGCTTCGGGGTCGCGGAGATGTGCGATCTCTGCCGGCGCTGTTCGCACGACTGCCCGGCCAACGCGATTCCCGCCGGCGATCCGAACACCGAGCGATACAACCAGTCGAACATCGCGGGCGTCACGAAGTGGTCCGTCGACGGTGAGAAGTGCTTCGGCTACTGGGCGGCGATCAACAGCGACTGTTCGGTGTGTATCCGCGTGTGCCCCTACACCCGTGACTACACCGACCGCCGAAACCGGTGGTGGCTACGGCTCGCCGGGTCGCGGCTTCGACGGCTGGCCCTGTGGCTCGATGGACGCTCGGACCGAGGGACCCGGGTCAGCTCCACAGCGTGGTGGCCGGAGGGATCGACCCCGGTCGAGATCACCAAGCGCCCACACGCCTGAAAGTTGAGCAACTTTGGTGTCAGGCACCGATGTTGCTCAACTTGGCCTGCTCAACTTGGCAGTCCGCAGACGAGCGAGCGCAGCGAACGAGGAGTGCGGCGAAGCGTTGCCGGGCGTGCCGTGGCAGTCCGCAGATGAGCGAGCGCAGCGAGCGAGGAGTGCGGCGAAAAACAGCTGCGAAACTCAGTTCTTCGGGAGTTCCCGGAACGGCGTGTTGCGGTCGGGTCCCGGTTCGCGGGGCAGGCCGAGTGCGCGTTCGCCCAGCGTGTTCCGCTGGATCTCGTCGGTGCCGCCGCCGAGGCTCATCCCCCGGCAGTTGAGGATGTGGAAGCTGAAGTAGTCGTCGTGCTCGTGCTCGGGATCGTCGGCCTCGTCCCGCCATGCTGGACCGGCGGGGAAGGCGAGCGCCGCAGCCATGTCGGCTGCGGCCCGTCCCTGCCGGGTTCGCCACAGCTTTCCGACCGATGGATGCGGCTGCCGTTGACCGAGCAGGTTCACGATGCGCTCGCCGGTGGTGAGGCGAGCGAGGTCCTGCCGAATCAGCGGGTCGCCGAGACGTCCCCGATCGCCCGCGAGCTCGACGAGCTGGCCGACAGGAATCGGCACGCGGCCCGACTTGGATCGCTGATCGCCTGAGTTCTGCATCGAGGCGACGCCGGTCTGGACCCGCTCGTGAGCCAGCAGGGCGACGGCCATGCGCCATCCGTCGTTGATCTCTCCCACCACGTGGTCGCGGGGCAGACGCGCCTCGTCGATGAAGATCTCGTTGAACTCGGCATCTCCGGTCATCTGCCGCAGCGGCCGCACCTCCACCCCTGGCTGCTCGACCGGGAGAACGAACATGGTGATCCCGGCGTGCTTGGGTGCGTCGTGATCGGTTCGGGCGAGAAGGATCGCGAACTGGCTGTGCTGAGCTCCCGACGTCCACACCTTCTGACCGCTCACGACCCATTCGTCACCGTCGAGGTCGGCCCGCGTCTGTAGCCCGGCCAGATCCGAACCGGCGCCGGGCTCGGAGTACATCTGGCACCAGATCTCCTCGCCGCGGAGGCCCGGGCGCAGGAACCGGTCTTGGAGCATGGCCGAGCCGTGGTCGCGGATGACGGGAAGCGCCATCCCGACGCCGATCCCGAACGCCGAGTCCTCGCGGGGCACCCGGCGTCGCGATTCTTCGGCGTAGACGGCGGCGAACTCGGGCGGGTGGTCGTGCCCGGCGTGTTCGGGCCGATACCCGAACCCCGCCAGCCCGGCGTCGTAGAGGGCTGCCCTCCAGGCCTTGGCCCGGGCCAGACCGTCGCCTGGTTCGGCGAGAACTGTCGGCGTCGTCACGCCGAAGAAGTGACGGACGTGGCTCCTGAACTCGTCTGGTGTCACGGCCTTCCTCGCCTTGTCGACGTCGTCGCTAACCTACAGAACGTCGGTGGCGCCGAATCGAGGGGGTTCGATGCGAGTCGAGGCGACAGACATCGGGGACTACAACCGCATCCGCGTCGAGCCGGTCACCGGCTCGATCGGCGCCGAGATCAGCAACGTCGACCTGCGAGAGATCGACGACGAACTGATCGCGGAGATCCACGACGCGTGGATGAACCACAAGGTGCTGTTCTTCCGCGACCAAGACCTCACCCACGACCAGCACATCGCCTACGGCCGTGCGCTGGGACCTCTGGAGGTCCACCCGTTCGTCGAGCACGTCGAGGGGCATCAGGAGGTGATGATCCTCGAGTCGACGCCCGAGAAGTTCACGGCCGCCGAGCAGTGGCACAGCGACGTCACCTTCCGTGAGTGCCCGCCGCTGGGGTCGGTTCTGCTCGGTCGGGTCATCCCTCCCTACGGCGGTGATACCTGCTGGGCGAACATGGAGCTCGCCTACGAACGGCTGCCCGACGACATCAAGGAGCAGATCGACGGCAGGTATGCGATCCACTCCTACGTGAAGGCCTTCGGGCGCGGCATGAGCGAGGAGCGACTCGCGGAGACCTACGAGAAGTTCCCCGACCAGAAGCACCCGCTGGTGCGCACCCACCCGGTGACGGGGCGCAAGAGTCTCTACGTCAACCGCATCTTCACGCTCACGATCGACGGAATGACGCCCGAGGAGAGTCGGCCGTTGCGCCACCGGTTGTTCGAGGAGGCGCTGGTGCCCGAATACCAGTGCCGTTTCAGGTGGCGCGCCAACTCGATCGCCCAGTGGGACAACCGCTGCACCCAGCACTATGCGGTTCCCGACTACGGGGGCCACCCGCGACGGGTCGAACGGGTGACCCTGGCCGGAGACCGGCCGGTGTGAATCTGCGCGTGAGCGATGTCGAAGGCGTTGCGAACTCGCGGCGAGGGGTCTGCGCATGAGCGATGCCGAAGGCGTTGCGAACTCGCAGCGAGACTTTGCGACCGACTGGGATTTCGCCGATCCGGAGTGGGTCGCGGATCCGTACCCGATCTGGGAGGAGCTGCGCGGTCAGTGCCCGATGGCGCACACCAAGCGGTTCAACGACGGGATGTGGCTGCCGCTCAGGTTCGACGACCTCGTGGAGATCGCCACCGACACAGAAACGTTCTCGTCGCACCACGATGGCATCCAACGAGGCGCGCCGGTGCCCCGTGCCCAGTTGCCGCCCATCCACTCCGATCCGCCCGATCATCTGGAAATCCGACGCGCGATCTTGCCGTTCTTCGCTCCACGCCAGACAGAGCGGTGGCGCGAGACGATCACAGCGCACTGCGAGGAACTGGCTGCGGTCATCGCAGAGCGCGGCCGTGGCGATGCAGCGGTGGACTACGCCCAGCACATTCCGGTCGGCGCGATCGCGGCGATTCTCGGCATCGACCCCGAACGCGGTGACGACTTCCGCCGGTGGCTACATCTTCTGCTCGAGGTCGGCCCCGCCGATCCGACGGCGCTCCAACAGGGGATGAGCGAGATCCGGGAATACATGGCCGAGGTCATGGCCAAGCGGCGGGTCGAGCCGGGCGACGACCTCATCAGCCACCTCGTGACCACCGAGCTGGCCGGTGAGCCCCTCGACGACGACCTGATCCAGAGGATCCTCGTGCTGCAGCTGGTGGCCGGAATCGACACCACCTGGAGTTCGATCGGTGCAGCATTGCTCCACCTCGCGCGTCATCCCGCCGACCGTCGACGGCTCGTCGACGAACCAGAGCTGCTTCCGATCGCCACCGAGGAGCTTCTGCGGGCCTACGCGCCGGTCAACGTCACACGGCGTGTCACGCGCGACGTCGAGATCGGCGGTGTGCAGATGGCCGAGGGAGAGTACGTGATGATGTCCTTCCCGACGGCGTGTCGCGACCCGGAGCAGTTCGACGCGGCCGACGAGGTGATCATCGATCGCGCGGAGAACCGGCACATCGCGTTCGGGGCGGGCATCCACCGCTGTCTCGGGTCCAACCTCGCCCGGCTGGAGATGCATGTGGCGCTCGCGACCTGGCTGCGTCACATGCCCGAGTTCGAGCTCGCGCCCGATCAGCCCGTCGAGTGGTCCCGCGGCCAGATCCGTGGCCCCCGGTCGATTCCCATCGTGGTGACGTGAGCCTTCGCACTCCCGTCTGCGACACCTTCGGCATCGACACTCCCGTCTTCGGCTTCGCCCACGACATCGCGACGGTCGCTGCCATCTGCAGGTCGGGCGGCCTCGGCGTCTACGGGGCGACGCGGCGTTTTCCGCACGAGATTCGTGCCGAGCTGGCTGAAATCCGGTCCTTGGTGGGTGATCGGCCGTTCGGCGTCGATCTCGTTCTGCCCCCCGGCATGCCCGAACACAACAGCCGCGAGGCGATCGAGGCTCACATCCCCGACGCGCATCGTCAGTTCGTGCGGGGGATCATCGATCGCTACGACGTCCCAGAACCCAGTGGCCCGGGGATGCGCACGCGCTTCATTCGCTCCACCGAGATCGAGGCCGAACAGCTCGAAGCGGTGTTCGAGTCCGACGTTGATCTCTTCGCGTGCGGGATCGGCGCGCCGCGCGCCGCCGTCGACCGAGCGCACGAGCTCGGCAAGTCCACGGCAGCGTTGATCGGGAGCCCACGGCATGTGCCGCGCGCCCTCGACGCCGGTGTCGATCTGATCGTTGCACAGGGCTACGACGCCGGCGCGCACACCGGCCCGATCGGAACCTTCACCCTCGTCCCGCAGATCGTCGACCTGGCCGGCGACGTGCCCGTCCTGGCCGCCGGGGGAGTCGCAACCGGTCGCCACGTCGCCGCCGCTCTCGCGATGGGGGCGCAGGGCGTGTGGCTCGGAACTGCCTGGCTCACCTCCACCGAACACACTGGCCACATGCAACCTGCCCTCGTCGACAAACTGCTCGCCGCCACCTCGGCGGACACGGTGGTGACCCGAAGCGAGAGTGGGAAGACCTTCCGTCAGATCCGGAGCGCGTGGAGCGACGAGTGGGAGGCCGAAGGTGCGCCGAGCCCACTCAAGATGCCGTATCAGGACGTCCTGGTTGGCGACCTGCTCGGCGCGATCGACGAGCACGGTGTCGCACCGCTCCTTCACTCTGGCGCCGGTCAAGGCATCGGGTACGCGACCGAGATCCGGCCGGTCGCGGAGATCATGGCGGGACTTGTCAACGAGGCCGAGCAGTCCATTGGCGGTCTTCCAGGATGACCGACCGCGGAGCGCTCGCCGGGGTACGAGTTGTCGAGTTCGCGCAGAACGCCGCCATCCCGCATTGCGGTCGACTCCTCGCTGGGATGGGCGCTGATGTCGTGAAGGTGGAGCCGCCCGGTGGGGACGCAATGCGCGGGCTCGCAGGGCTGGGTCCGATGGAGGCGCGGGGTTTCGCTCTGATCAATCCCAACAAGCGGGCGATGGCGCTCGACCTCCAACAGCCGGCGGCGGCGGCGGTCGTCGAGGGTCTGTTCGCGTGGGCCGACATCGCGCTGGTGGCGCTCAAGCAGCAGGACCAGGAGCGGTACGGGCTCGAGTGGGAGCGGGCGCGCGCCGTCAATCCCCGGCTGGTGTACCTGTCGTCGAACGCGCTCGGTCCCCACGGCCCGGAGTCCCATGTCGGCGGGTACGACGTTCTGGTGCAGGCTCGAAGCGGCACCGGGTTCGTGATGAACCGCTCGGCGGACGGAGTCCCCCTCCCGACCCGGCCGGCCGTCAACGACTTCGGAACGGGCATGGTGTCGGCGCTCGGGGTGGTCGCGGCGCTCCGACACCGTGACGCAACCGGCGAAGGTCAGCGCGTGGACACGTCACTTCTCGGGACGGCGATGGCGCTCGGGACACCGGTCCTCGGTGGATTCGAGGTCGACGAACCGGTGTTCGCAGAAGTGCGGAACGACCTGGACGCGGCCCGCGCCGCGGGAGTGGACTTCGACACGATCCGCGAGATCTACGAGCAGCGGGTGATCCCGGGTGCCGGGGCGTTCCGTCTCTACTTCCGCCACTACGCGACCGCCGACGGCATTGTGAGCGTCGCAGGTCTCAGTGCCGGTCTGTGGGGCAAGTTCCACGAGGTCACGGGCCTCGACGAGGTGGACCTCGCCGAGCCCTACGGCGAGCGCTTCGACCGCATCGTCGCCGAGGCAGAGGAGCTGTTCAGGACTCGAACCACCGCCGAGTGGCTCGCCGCGCTCGGGGCGGTCGAGTATCCGTGTGGCCCGTACAACCTGCCGTACGAGGGGCTCGAGGACGAGCAGATTCGGGCCAACGACTACGTGGTCGACATTCACCACCCGGTCTTCGGCGGCTACACCGCCTCGGGGATGCCACTGCAGTTCAGCGCGACCCCGAACGTCGATCCTGCTGCGTCACCCCAGTTCGGCGAGCACACCCGCGAGATCCTCGCCGAGCTCGGCTTCGCCGCCGACGAAGTGGACGGGCTGGTGAGCGCCGGCGTCACCCCCGATTCGGTGCCTGGCACCTAACGTTACGATTCGTAACACAAAGTGCCAGGCACCTAGAAGGGCTTGTCGCCCGCGATCGTCACCCGCTCCATCACCCGGCGCTCGGGGTAGTAGTCGTTGACGGCGTAGTGCTGGACACAGCGGTTGTCCCACACGGCGAGGGTGCCCACGTCCCAGGTCAAGCGACACTGGAACTCGGGTCGAGCGATCAGGCCCGTGAGATGGTCGAGGATCTGACGCCCGTGCATCGGATGCACCCCGCCGATGCTGAGAAAGAAGATGTGCGACAGGTAGATCGCCTTGCGGCCGGTGACGGGATGGGTGCGCACGAGCGGGTGTTCGGCACCGGGGTGCTGCTTGCGGAGCTCCGCGAGAACCTCGGGTTCGAGCGCAGTGCCGAACGAATTGAGCCAGTCGTAGTTGACGGTGAGCTCGGCGAGGGACTCCTGCACCGACGGATCGAGCGAGTCGTACACGGCGCGACAGTCCGAGAAGAGGGTGTCACCCCCGCCCGACGGTGGAACCTCGAGCGCTCGCAGGATCGATCCCATGGACGGTTCGACCATCCAGGGAACGTCGGTGTGCCATTCGTTCTCGTAGCCAGGGCGGTCGCCGTCGTGGACGAGGCGGACCACCTCGTCGCCTGCAGGGCTCGGCGAGAACACCGCGTTGCCTGCCTTGAACGGGTAGATCTCGGGGGTTCCGAAGCGCCGAGCGAACGCCAATTGGCCTTCGGCGTCGATGTCTTGTCCCTGGAAGAACAGGACTCCTCGGTCGTGGAACGCATCGAGGATCTCCGCGAACGTCTCGTCGTCGAGATCACCGAGATCGACTCCATCCACATAGCCACCGATGGTCGGTGATGCGTTGCGAACGGTGATGCGCTGGTAGGTCACTTCGGTCTCCTAGCCCAGAGCCTTGCGGTTGTTCTTGAACGTCTCGAGGTCGAAGTAGTCGCGCCACAGGCTGATCAGCCCGTCATCGCCCACCTCGAACACGCCGACGACGGGGATCTCCAGCCAGCCGCTCTCCAGCTTGAAGCGGTCGATTCGTTCGTTCATCACGACGTTGCCGGTGGCGGCCTGGCGAGCGACAGGCCAGTCGACCTCGGTGGCGCCCATCATTCCGTCGAGGGTCTTCCTCACCGCATCGCGACCCTGCATCGCGCCGATCGGAACGTTGTCGTATGTGACGTCCTCAGCCAGCATCTCCATCGCATCGTCCATGTCCATGCGCTCGAGCGCCTGGATGAACGCGGTGACCGTTTCGTCGGGTGTCATGCGGCCACGGTAGTCGTGGGCGGCGCAGTTGCCGACCGTTCACGAGGTTGCTGCCCCGCCGTCGATCGCTCGTCGCCGGGCCGCTAACTGAGGTTCGTACGGTCCACATCGACATGAGTTGGACAAACAGAGGACTGTGGACATGAAGAAGTTGGGGGGCGCGCTCGGCGCGCTCGTTCTCCTGGTGGCGGGGCTCGCGGTTCCAGCGGCGGCCGCCCACATCGCAACCGTCACGACTGGCGCGGACGGCGGTCCCGGGTCGCTCCGGGAGGCGTTGGCGAGTGGAGCCACACACATCGAGATCGACAGCAGCGTCGGTGACATCGCCATCGCGAGCACGTTGGTCTACTCGGGCACCGCGCCCCTCACGATCGTGGGCACGGGGCAGACGGTTGACGGCGGGAGTCTCGACGACACCCTGCTCGAGATCAGCGAAGGAGCCGACGTCACGATCGAGAACCTCGGATTCGACGATGGTGGTGCGCAGACTCTCGACTCGGGTTCGGGCGAGCCGGGCATCCACGTCGCGGTTCCGGCGACCCGGACAGGCGCGGTGGACGTGGTGCTGCGAGATTTGACGGTGCGGGGTGTTGGCGGTCACGGTGTTTGGATCGACGACAACCTGTCATCACCCGCATCGATTCGTCTCGTGACGCGCGATGTCGTGATCGATCGGGCCGGCATCGGCGACTTCGACCGTGATGGGATCCGTGTGGATGAGACGGGCGACGGTCACATCCGCTGGACGAGCCGGGGAGACACCTACGTCGAGGTCGGCGCGGATGGAGTCGAGCTCGATGAGCGGGGGCCCGGCAACGTCGTCATCGACGTGCGGGACAGCCGCTTCGACCGCAACGGTGGATACTGCGCACCGCTCGACCCGATCGCTGCGGGAGTCGTGCACCCGTGCGTGGAGGACGACGACGGCGAGTTGGTTCTCGACCTCGATGATGGATTCGACATCGATGAAGCCGGGCCGGGATCCATTCGTGGACGCGTTCGGTGGTCGGAGCTGCACAACAACCTCGACGAGGGCCTCGACTTCGATGAGGAGGACGACGGTGGCGTGGACGTCACCGTGCGTCGCACCAACCTGACGGGCAACACCGATGAGGGCATCAAGATCTCCGAGGAGAACAACGGCGACAACGTCGTCGAACTCGATCGTGTCAGCGTCCGCGGGAACGACTCGGACGGGGTCGAGATCGAGGAAGAGGATGCCGGCGACACCGAAGTCGAGGTCGAAGATTCGGAGATCACTGGTAACGACGGAGACGGGCTCAAGATCGAGGAAGCTGGTGATGGCGACCTCGCCGCCGAGGTCGAGGACTCCGAGATCACCGGCAACGACAGTCAGGGGATCCAGGCAGAGCAGGAGGATGCAGGCGTCGGTGAGATCGAGATCGACGACACCGACCTCTCCGGCAACGCGGGTGGCCCGACGAACCTGATCGACGTCGCGCTCGTCTGACGGGCCGAGGTCGGATCAGTGCAGAACGACTGGCACCTCGCGCGGGCCACGCACTTGTGCGCCTCCCCACCGAACCTCGGCGTCGGACTGCAGCGAGAAGTTGGGGAAGCGATCGAGCCATGCTTCGATCGCGACCCGCATCTCCATGCGGGCGACGTTCGAACCGAGGCAGCGGTGGATGCCGATGCCGAATGCGAAGTGCCTGTTCTCTTCGCGGTCAATCAGTACCTCGTCCGCCCGGTCGAAACGCTCGGGATCGCGGTTGCCGCTCGGGAAGTTGAGCAGCACCCGGTCCCCGGCGTGGACGGGGCACCCACCGACCTCGGCCTCATTGACCGCGACCCTCGCCATCGTGACGGGTGAGTAGGCGCGGAGGAACTCCTCCACCGCGCTCGGGATGAGCTCGGGCTCGTCGACCAACCGGTCGCGATCCTCGGGGTGCGTGGCCAGGTGCCACAAGCTGGCGCCGATGCCCGACCACGTGGTGTCGATGCCGGCCATCAGGAGGAGAAAGCAGGTCCCGAGGATGTGGTTCTGGGTGAGCGGATCGCCGTCCATGTCGGTTTCGAGCAGGAACGAGATCAAGTCGTCGGATGGCTCGCGGCGCCGCTCCTCCACCTGTCCCTCGAAGTAGGCGAGGACCTCCTTGGTCGCGGCGCGCCCATCTTCGGGGTCGCGGGCCGTGTTCTGGAAGATGCGGATCGCCCAGTCGGTGAACGTCTCCTCGTCGTCTTCGGGGATGCCGAGCATGTGCGCGATCACCCGAACCGGGATGTGCTGCGCGTAGTCGCCGGCAGCGTCGGCTGTGCCGATCCCCGCGTCGGCGATCGCGTCGAGCAACTCCAGGCAGATCGAACGCGTCGTGTGCTCGAGCTTCTCGACCGCCCGTGGGCTGAAGAAGGGCAGCACGAGACGCCGTGCCGCCGTGTGGAACGGCGGGTCGCTCGTGATCGGCGGAGCGGAGAGCGCGCTCGTGCCGGCCATCGGTGGCAGCACGCCGACGTCACGCGAGGAAAAGTTCTCCGTGTCGTACGCGACGGCGGCCACGTCCTCGTAGCGAGTGGGCAGCCAGGCACCGCCGCGCCGGTCGGTGTGGGCCACCGGACAGGTGTCGCGCAGCTCGTCCCAGATCGGGTATGGGTTCGACTCGTAGTCGGGGTTGCCGACGTCGAAGTCGGTGGCCCAGTCACGCACGGGATCCATTTCCTTCAGGCTAGTTGCGTGGCGGGGCCCAGCTCAGACCGGGCGACCGGGATACCTGAGGCTCGGGCGACCCCTGGCATACTCGAATCTCGATGGCTGACACGACCGACGAGTTCGGCGCCGATACGACGGAGACCAAGTCGCTCTGGCTCGACGACGTCGAACTCGAGATCGTTCGTGGTCGGGTGCCGATGGTCTATGTGGAGGCGGTGCCAGTCCGAGTCGACGAGGTCGGCCAACTGACGCACGTCGGACTCCTGCTGCGCGCCATGCCCGACGACACCATTTCGTACGCCATCATCAGCGGACGTGTGATGTGGGGCGAGACGGTGCGCCAGGCCCTCATGCGGCACCTCGACAAGGACCTGGGGCCGTCAGCGTTTCCGCGTCTCCCCGTTGCTCCGACCCCCTTCACGATCGCCGAATACATGCCGGACCCCACCAAGACCGGGTTCCACGACCCCCGGCAGCACGCGGTGAGCCTCGCCTACATCGTGCCGATCGAAGGCGACTGCCAGCCCAGCGAAGACGCTCTCGATTTCGCCTGGGTCACCAACGTCGAAGCGGCGGGCCTCGCCGTCTCCGGAGAGATGACGGGCGGCCAGGACCGCATCGTGCGCCGCGCCCTCGGCTACGCCGGCCGCCTGCACTGATTGGCCGCAATCCTCACCTCGCTGCGCTCGGTTCGTCTGCGGATTGCCATGGCACGCCCGGCTTCTGCCGCCTGTGGGTTCAGGCCTGTTGGAGGATTCTCACTGGGATTCTTCTCGGGCCGCGAATCAGGCCGGCCGAATAGGTCACCGCGTCGGGGTCGATCAGCTCGAAGTCGGGGAAGCGTTCGAGCCACATCTCGATCGCGACCTGCATCTCCAGTCGGGCCAGGTTGGACCCGAGGCAGCGGTGAACGCCGAGCCCGAAGGCTGCGTGACGATTCTCCTGCCGATCGATGATCACATCGTCAGGGCGGTCGAAGGCTTCGGGGTCGCGGTTGGCCGACGGGAACGCGAGCACCGTCCACTCACCCGCCGGAACCGGGCAGCCGCCCACCTCGGCCTCTTCGTTGGTGATACGGGCCACGAAGACCGGTGCATACGCGCGGAGGAACTCCTCCACAGCCGCCGGAATGAGGGTCGGGTCGTCCACCAGCCTCTGCCGGTCTTCGGGATGGGTCGCCAGGTGGAGCAACGACGAGCCGATCGCAGACCAGGTGGTGTCGATCCCGGCGATCAGGATCAGGAGGAGCATCTTGGACATGTCGCTGTCGTTGATCGGATGGCCGTCGAGCTCCTGGTTCATGAGGTGGCTCAGAAGATCGTCGGGTCGCGAGTCGCCCCGGCGCTGATCGATCAGCTCGAGGATGTACCCCATCATCGTGCTCGTGGTCTCGCGGGCGACGTCCTCGTCGACCGGACCGACCTCGAGTAGGTCGTGGAGCCACCCGCGGAACATCGGTGCGTCCTCGAGTGGCACGCCGAGCATCCGGGTGGTGATGTCGCCAGGGAGCTCCTGGGAGTAGTCGCACGCTGCGTCGACTTCGGTGCGCCCGTCGAGCGCGTCGAGCAGCCCAGCGCAGATCTCCCGGATTGTGGGTTCCCAGGCGGCGACCGCCTTGGGCGAGAAGTACGGCAGCATCGTGCGCCGGCTCTCGGTGTGATCCGGGGGATCGAAATTGAGCGGCGGGAGGACGAGCCCCTTCTTGTCGGTCGAGACTTCGTTGAGCGCGACCCGGCGGCTGCTGAACGCCTCGGTGTCGTGAGCTGCAGCCGAGATGTCTTGGGCCTTGGTGAGCCAGGTCATTCCGCCATAGCGCTCGCTGTGGGCGATCGGGCACTGCTCTCGCAGTTCCTCATAGATCGGGTACGGGTCAGCGACAAAGCGCGGGTCGAGGTGATCGAGATCGGTCCTCCAGTCCTCGACAGGCGGTCTGCTCGGTGCTTCGGCCACAGGTCCCCCACAGGTCACGGTGTCAGCCAGGTGTGCCACCAGGTTAGTGAGACAGTGACGCCGACGAGCAGGGCTACGCTGCGGCGCGATGAGGCTGTCGTCGTTCGTCCAACGCATCGGGGGCGAGGGGGCGGCGGGGTGGCAAATCCACTTCACCGCGCGGCAGGCGGAGGCGGTCGGCGAGGACGTGATCGTCCTGAGCGTCGGCGACCCCGACTTCTCGACCCCTGGCCCGATCATCGAAGCGGCAGTCACTGCACTGCGCGACGGCGATACCCACTACGCAGAGATCGACGGAAGGGCCCAGCTGCGTGCCTCGATCGCCCGGCGACTTGCGACACGGCATGGCCTTCCGGTGGACGAGACCAATGTCGTACCCTTCGCCGGAACCCAGAACGCCCTCTTCGCCAGCTGTTTGTGCCTCTTCGACCAGGGCGACGAAGTGATCGTGTCAGATCCGATGTACCTGACCTACGAGGCGACGATTCAGGCCACCGGCGCTGCGGTGACCCGCGTTCCGGTGGTCGCAGACGGCCGCTTTCGTCCCGACGTCGAGGCGATGGCAGCAGCGGTCGGGCCACGCACCAGCGGCATCATGCTCACCACGCCGGCCAACCCGACGGGTGTGGTGATGAGCCGGGCCGAGCTGGAGGTGATCGCGGAGGCGGCCCGTCGTCACGACCTGTGGGTGATCACCGACGAGGTCTACGCAGACCTCATCTTCGACGGCGAGCATGTCGCGGTCGGGTCCCTCGACGGAATGGCCGATCGAACCATCACCGTTGGGAGCCTGTCGAAGTCCCACGCGATGACCGGCTGGCGCGTCGGGTGGGCGGCCGGGCCGGCCGAGCTGCGACCGCACTTCTACAACCTCGGTCTGACGATGCTCTACGGCCTTCCGGGCTTCATGCAGCAGGCGGCCGTCGCAGCTCTCGACGGCCACGATGCCGACGTCGACGAGATGCGCGACATCTATCGACGCCGCCGCGACCTGGCCGTCGAGATCCTCGAGGAGGCTTCCGACCTCCCGCTGCTGAGCCCCGACGCCGGCATGTTCCTCCTCGCCGACGTGAGCGCGCACAACGGTGATGCAACGGAGTGGGCGTGGGACCTCTACCGCCAGACCGGTGTGTCCGTGCTGGACGCCGGAGCCTTCGGCGCTCCGGCCCGAGGGTGGGTGCGCATCAGCTTCACCATCAGCGACGACCAACTCGCCGAAGGCTGCCGAAGAATCGTCGGCTTTACGCGAACGAAGTGACCGCGCCCTACTTCTTGTCCACGGCGGCTTCGCGCTTGTCGCGGCGGCGCAGCGTCGTCACCCGGTGCTTCACCCGCCACCCGTCGGCGGTCTTCACCACCTCGTCGTAGTACGACGCCGTGCCCGTTCGACCCTGTCCGATAAGAGCCACGATCCGGAAGTGGAGCTTGACGCCATCGTCGGTGTCGTCGACGTAGATGTTGGTCATCATGTGGGTCCGCGGGTGGGCCGCTTCTTCGTCCATGAACCGGGTGATCTCCTCGAGCCCTTCGAGGCGGGGCGCGCCCAGGTCGGTGAGATCGAACACGGCGTCCTCGGTGAAGATCCGCGGTAGGCGCTCCCACGCCCGATCGTCGATGCAGTCGCCGTAGCGACCGGGGAGTTCGTGCAGTTCGAGGCGGTCAGCGAGGTCGATGGCCATGGGCGGCGATGGTAGGCCCTCCTCAGGCTCGCTCGCTCGGCCGTCTCATCGACCTGCTCGGCGGAACACCACGGGGAAGGTCTCGTCGTCGTCGATGCGATCCCCCGGCGCTGTTGTCGTGTCGTCGTCGGTGACGATCGGGTCGGCCCCGGGCTTGGGATCCCAGATCGCGTCGTCGCCCAACCACCGCCAGCTGATCGCGGCCCGTCTGGCCCGGCCGGCGTTCGGTCCGCTGCGATGGACGAGGCGGTAGTCGAACAGCAGCGCGTCGCCCGGCTCGACCGCGAAGGCGAGGACGTCGTATTCGTCCGGGTGGTCTTCGAAGGCCGGTGCGACGTCGTCGAACGAGCGCAGGTAGTCGGCGATACCGGACCACAGCGCCCTTTCGACCTCGTCGGGATCGCGTCCTTCCATGGCCGGGAATTCGGGGCGGAACGTCGTGCCCCACAGGTGCGATCCGCGCACGAACTCGAGAGAGCTCGACTCGGCATCGGCGGAGGTGAGCGCGACCCACGACGAGCAGATCTGCGTGCCGTCGACGGCCCAGTACGGCCGATCCTGATGCCAGGCGAACTGCTCTTCGGTGCCCGGATCTTTCACGAACACGTGCTCGAAGTAGCAGCGGACCACGTCGGAACCCATGCCGTCCGCCGCCATCTGGGCGAGCGTCGGGTCCTCGAGAAATCCCCGGAATGCGGCGTCGCGTGGAAACAGATGGCGGTCCTGGAAGAACATGCCGGGCTTGTCGCTCGGCGTCATCGAGCCGCCTCGCCGCGATGGCGAGCTGATGAGGCGGTCGACGGCTTCGGCCATGTCGTCGACGGTGGCGGGTTGGACGGCGCCGCGAACGTGCACCACACCGTCGGCCCGGAACCGTTCGATCTCGTCCTGCGTGAGTTGGCGCATCTCGACCCCTTCAGCCCGACTCAGTTGAGCACGCCCGCCGCGGGCTGCGCCGCTCCGACCACGTTCAGCTCGATGACGTCCGAGTCCGAGAGGCTCGTCCGGATGTCTGTGTCGGCGACGGCCGGGATGTCGGGACACCAGATCCGCATCGCCTCCTCGAGGGTCGCCTTGACCGTCGACGCCACGGCTGCTGCCTCGGAGCGATCGCACTCGATGAGCACAGAGTCGTGCACCGTTTGCACGCCGACGGCGGAGGGGTGTCGCTCGCTCAACCGTTCGTGGAGGAGGCCGTACGCCTCCAGCATCACATCGGCGACCCCTCCCTGAATGGGGGCATTGCGGTATGCGTTCCCCATGCGTCCCACCCGTTCTCGAAGCGAACGGTCGAGCAGCGTCGCGGTCGCGTCTTCGCCCATTGTTCGGGTGACCTCATCGATCACGGCCCGTCGAAGAGTTCGGTCCTCGAGGAGCTTGTCGGCCGCGACTGCGTTCAACAGCTGGCCGGCGTCGTCCTCGAAGCGGGTGCCGAGACGCGCCGTGAGGTTCGCACGGACACGGGTCGGTCCCTCTTTGGGGGAGCGCACTGCGATCGAGGTGGCGGTCGCCAGGAGCCCTTCGGTGTGGATCGTGAACTGCTGACGGCGGCCCGCGAGGGTGTGGGATGCGAACCCGAAGGGCGTTCCGTCGACTGTGAGGGCGACCGGCGCGTTGAACGAGAGAACCCAAGCGACCTCGTCGAGGGTGTGTTCGTCGCGGAGTCGATCATGGACCTCATCGGCGGTCGGCCAGCGGTGAGATTCGTCTCGAAACGTCCTCCGGACAGCCCGGACGACAGGCCACAGCCGATGGAGCTGCAGGGTCAGCGGCCAGTCCATGGCAGGCAGCGTGGCCGAGAGATGTTCGATGAAGTCGTCGCGCTCGGTTACCCACCCCGCGATCTGTGGGTAGGCGCCCAGGTAGGAGTCGAGGAGACCCTCGCCCTCGTCCTTGGTGGTCTCCACGCCACTGTGGCTCAGACTTCTCGCCAGTCCTGCGCCGCGTTGTCCGTAGACGATTCCGAAATTGATCCGCTTGGCCTTGGCGCGGAACTCGTCGTACGCGGAGGGGTCCGAGTCGCGCAGCCCGGCCATCGTCACGCCGAACATCCGCTCGGCGGTCGCCTCGTGAATGTCGAGTCCGTCGATGAAGGCCTGGCGCAGGTTGTGGTCGCCGGCGACCTGGGTAACGAATCGCAGCTCGGCCTGGCTCAGATCGGCGTACACGAAGACGCGCTCGGGGTCGTGGGGACGAATGTGCGGCTTCATCTTCGGCGTGAAGTTCTGCGCGTTCGGATTTCGACTCGCCAACCGCCCGGTGTTCGTTCCGACGACTTGGAGGTACTCGGGGTGGAGGCGGCCGTCGGCGTGGAGATGCTCGCGGATGGTGTCGCCGTAGGTGGACAGCACTTTGGTGAGGTCCCGGTGTTCGAGCAGGAGCTCGCAGAGGTCACCGCCGATGCCGGCCAGTGCGGTTGCGGTCAGGGAGTCGGTGGGGAGGAGCAGCCGGGGCTCGCCGTGTTCGCGAATGGCCCACCCGCGAACCAGGTCCGTCGAGTGCTCGTTGAGGATCTCCTTCACCTGCCGCTCGCTGGCCGGGTTCCACGTGGGCTCGAGATGCTCGCTGAACAGCGACGCCTGCCCGCCGCCCGTTCGCTCGGCCAGCGTGCCCATGACCGCTCGGAGCCGCTCGTCCATCTCCCTCAGCCGGTGCTGCCAACCGTCCCAATCGAACGGCAGTCCGGCTCGTTCCATGTGGTCGAGGAACGGCCGAGCCCGTTGTTCCAACCCACAGACTCTGTTGAGGCCCTCATCCTCGATGCGGCGGCGAATGACGTCTGCGACCCACATCGTTTCGACGGCGTCGGCTGCCGCGTAGGCGATCTGCTCGTCGGAGAGCCGATCCGACGCCGTGTACGAGAGCTGAGTGGTGCCTTTGCCCTGGGCGTGAATCCCGAGGTACCACTCCGCCGCCCAGGCCAGCCCGTGGTAAAAGCCGAAGCCGCTGACCCCCTGGTGGATGAGCGCGTCCGCGAGCTGTGCATCCCACCAGACCACCGACTCCACGTTCTCGCCGGCCCGGCGGGCCACATCGATTACGTCGCGGTCGAGCACTCGCGCATCGAAGTCCGCGTTCCAGGCATCTGCTCGAACTCCCGAGAGCGTCCTCGCCACGTGGATCCGGTCGACGAGGCCGACGTCGATGACCCAGGCCTTCTCGGTCCCGTCGGGGGCGCGGGTGGCGGCGCTGATCACCCGAAGCGGGCCAGGTCCGCGGTCGACGCCGCGGGGATCGAACACGGTCTCGGTGTCGATGGCGCACGCGATTGCTCCGAGGAGATGTTCCCTGAGCTCGTCCAACTGGCGTGGCCCGACGAAGGTGAGTGCAACATCGCCTGGTGACCGGTCCGCCCTCGGTCGCGGGTCGTAGGGAGCAGCCACCTGGCCACCCTATGCGGGTCGGGCGTCGCTCCGGTCGAGCTCCGCGAGTCGATGCGGGAGCTCAGCGATCTCTGATTCGGTCAGGTTGGCGAACGACATCCGCAGCATGGCCTCGTCTCCGGTGGTGAACGCGGTGCCCGGGATGACGAGGACGTCGTGATCCAGCACGAGGCGGTGGACCACCTCATCCGTCGGCGCGTCGACGCTGTGTCGAACCCATCCGAAGTACGCGCCGGTGGAGACGATCTCGATCCCGCCCGGCCCGCCGGCCAGTGCGTCCCTGAAGTGGCGCTCCAAGTCGCGAATACGGCTCACCTGTTCGTCGCGCCAGCCTGTGGCGTGACGCAGCCCGGCGAGGGCCGCCTCCTGACCGATGCGCGGCGCGCTGATCGCCACGCAGTCGAGAACCTTCAGGGCCTCGGTCACCATCGCAGGTCCGCCCACCAGTGCTCCGACGCGGTACCCAGGGATGGCGAAGTCCTTCGAGAAGCTGTGGAGGCTGACGACGTGATCGCCCCAGTCGGGATCCGCGAACAACCCGTGCGGGGCATGCTCGTGATCGCGAAACATCCGGTAGGTCTCATCGACCACCAGCACGATCCCGCGCCGGCGGCACAGTTCTCCGAACGCCTCGATCACGGCAGGCGGGAGCGTGACCCCGCTGGGGTTGCCCGGTGTGACGAGCACGATCAAGCGGGTGTTGCTCCGCACGAGCGCTTCGGCGGCCTCGGCGTCGGGGACGAGCGCGTGTGAGGGCATGAGGTGGGAGACCTCCACGCCCTCGACCCGCAGCCACATGTCGTGGTTGAAGTAGTGCGGCGACACGAGGATGGCGTGATCGCCAGGACCGGCCAGCGCCGATGCGGCGATGCAGAAGGCCTGGTTGCAGCCGGCGGTGATCAACACATTGCCTGCACCGAAGGGAGTGCCGTAGCTCTGCTCGAGGTCGTGGGCGAAGGCTTCACGCAGCTGAGGAAGGCCGGGCTGAGGCGCGTAGCGGCCGGTGTCTGGTTCGAGCGCGGCGCTCGCGATTCGCTCCGCCACCACGTCGGCCGGAGGGAACGACGGTGCGGCCTGCGAGAGATCGAGCAGCGGTCGCTCATTGGTGCGCTGTGGCACCAGTGCGTGCGCTGCGCCGATGGGGGAGTGAATCAGCGACTCGACGCGGGCAGCGAACTCCATCAGCTCCCCTCCTGCTCACGTCGCCTGGACTCGCGGTATGCCGCGAAGTCGGCGCGGGTGTTGCGATGCGGAAACTCGACGTCTGGTACTTCGATGCCCAGCCGGTCGCAGATCGGCTCCCATCCATCCGACGCCCTCCACACCAGCAGTCGATCCGGCGGGACGGTGCTCTTCACCTCGTCGTTGTGGCGCTGCGCAGCTGCGATGGCTGCCTCCTTGTCGCCCAGTTCGGTCGTGAACCTGCTGCGGCAGATGGCAGCGAACATCTTCCCGAGCGCCTTGTCGGAGTCCGACGGCGTCAGCGTGGGATCGGGAGGGCTGAAGATCGTGTTGCTGGCAGACTCGAACCAGCGCTCGTGATCACGCTCGGACAGCAGCACCAGCGCGGCGGGGAACGCCTCCATCAGCTCGGGCCAGAACGACGCCCCCGGCCAGTCCACCTGCGCGGTGTAGCCGTCGAGTACCTCGTGCCAGTCGGGCATGTCGCCCTCGGCCGCCTGGTGCCACCAGGTGATCTGATCGCCCTTGCCGAGGACCTCGAACATGTGGTGGCAGGGACCGTCCAACAGGAGTTCGAGCGCCATCTTGAGGCTGGCGGTTCCCGTCCGGCCGAGCCCTGCGCCGATCACCCGAAGCGTCATGGGTACGGAACCTCGATGAAGTCGCGCTCCTCGCCGGCGGCGGGGCCGGCTGCGAGCTCGCTCTCGAGTAGCTCGAGAAGCCGGGTCGCGACGGGGCCGACCTTTCCGTCGCCGATGGCGACACCGTCCCAGCTCGTCGCTGGGAAGATGTGGGTGTCGCCCCCGCTCAGGAACATTTCCCGCGAACCCTTTCCGCGGCGATCGTCGGCGCGAACCGGCTCTTGCGAGACCGATCGCACGAGGCCTTCGGGCACCAGGTGACTCTCGGCCAGCTCGAGTACTCGGCGGACCGTCGTGCCGCTGAGGATCCCGACGAATGGCGGGGTCACCAGGTCGCCATCGGCGGTGACGAAGGTGGTGTTCAGCACGCAGGCCTCTGCGAGGAATCCGTCTGGCTTCACCAGGATCCCGAACATGCCGCCGCGGTCGACCGCCTCCATGTGGGTGAGCACGTTGAGGAGGTAGTTGTTGGACTTGATGGTGGCGAGCAGTTCGGGCTTCATCGGCGTGTCGGTGACGGTTGCCTCGTTGAAGCCGTCCCGGGTGAGGTCGACCTCGCCGACGATGAGGTGGCCGGAGTCGAAGATCACGCAGTAGAAACACGGCTCTTCGCATTCGAGTGGGCTGAAGCTGAAACCGCCCGGCCCCGGACTCAGCCAATACCGAACGGAGCCGTTACGCAGACCCGACGCCGACGCGGTGTCGATCACCATCTCGATCAGGTCGTCCTTGGTCCAGTCGTGTTCGATGCGGGCGAGCGACGCACTGCGCAGCAGGCGGTCGAGGTGGATGCCCAGCCGGTAAAGACGACCTTCGGCCAGGGTGCAGGTGTCGAACACGCCGTGGCCGCGGTGCACCAGGTGGTCGTCGATCGGGAGGGCCATCAACGCCGGGTCGGTGATCACACCGCCGAGGTACGAGCTGAACATCGCACGCAGCGGCGTGCCAGACGACCGGCGCTTCTGCAGCTGCTCCACGACCTCGTCGGAAGGGATGATGCGACGGCTCGGACGGCTCACCGCGCCGAATCTACCCCTCCTCTCAGATCCGCTGTTCCCCGACCTCCTCCTTTTTGGGAGCGTCACCGCCCGGAATCCGAGCGCTGGCGCGCCCGAAAGGGCGCACCGCGGGCGGTGACGCGCCCAGAATCGAATAGCGTCCTTCCCGGCGCGGGAATACCGGGCCGCAACCTGTGGAGAGGAACCCCATGGCAGACAAGCCCAGCTACCTCGGAATGCTCAACGCGATCGCAGTAGCCGAAACCTCAGCGGCGAGTGTCTTCTCCGAATGGGCCGACACGACCACCGACAAGCGATTCGCGAAGACCTTGCGGCTCGTCGCCATGCGCGAGGCCGAGCACGGCCTCGCGTTCGCGAAGCGAGTGATGGAGCTCGGCTACGACGTGCGCGAGCCCGAATCAGATCC
This sequence comes from uncultured Acidimicrobiales bacterium, assembly GCA_964629575.1. GTDB lineage: Bacteria > Actinomycetota > Acidimicrobiia > Acidimicrobiales > Poriferisodalaceae > JAYPWI01. The sequence goes on from CAZVUM010000018.1 coordinate 24,457, forward strand.
GAGTGCCGATCTCCGCAAGGTGGCCCGATCCAGCCGCAGCGATGCGTCGAAGCTGCGCGGGATGAAGTTCCACCGCGCGCCGGGCGGCGCCGACATCTTCGATTCGATGTTCGCAGACAAGACGATCGACCCGGTCACCGGCGGTCTCCTGGGCCGCTACATCGCCGAGGAGCGCGACACCGGCTTCAAGCTGAAGGCCGAGTTCGACCGCATCAACGCCCGCGAGACCAAGGCGAAGGAGCGGGCAGCGGCGCGCACCTCGTCGAAGACCCGGAAGAAGAAGTAGGCGGCGATGCCGGAGGCTTCCCAGGTCGACGTGTCCCAGCTCACCCACGACCAGCGGGCGCTGCTCGAGCAGCTGATGCAGGGCGAAGGGATTGTGCACGAATGGGACGGCACGATCCTCCGCGTCGGACCCGGCGCCGGAGGGCGGGTGCGCGAGCTCGTCGACACCCTCGGCGACGGCTCAGACGAAGCGCTCGATCCGGACGGGGTCAGCTTCGGGGAGCGCCTGGCGACGCGCATCGTGGGATTCTTCCGACGTGAGAAGGCCGACGGAGACGGCTGAGGCTCAGCGTCCCTTCAGCGCGTCGACAACGCGCTGGCGAGGGGCCGCAACTCACCGATCGGGGCGTTGAGGGCGCGACGCCCTACCCTCGGATCAGTCATGGCTGAGCCCCGCAGATTCTTCTTGCAGACACTGGGCTGTCCGAAGAACCAGGTCGACACCGACAAGATCACCGGCACTCTCCTCGACGATGGCATGGTTCCCTCCCGTGACGCCGCTTCTGCCGACCTCGTCGTGGTGAACACCTGCGCCTTCATCGAGGAGGCGCGGCAGGAGTCGATCGACACGATTCTCGCCCTCGACGACGAACGGGCCGACGGCTCCCGGCTCGTCGTCACGGGCTGTATGGCCGAGCGCTACGGGGATGAGCTCGCCGAAGCACTCCCCGAAGTCGACCAGGTGGCCGGCTTCGGTGTGCCGGTTCAGCTCGGTCGCAAACCCGAGGGGCTCAGCGTCTCCGCCGCGCCGCCGGTTCCGGAGTTCGACCTCCTCAACGTGCGCCGGCCGAGGTCGGATCTCCCGTGGGCATACGTCAAGATCGCCGAGGGGTGCGATCGAACGTGCGGTTTCTGCGCGATCCCGTCGTTCCGCGGCCCGCAGAACAGCAGGACCGAGGAATCGATCCTGCGAGAGGTGGACGAGCTCGACGTGCGAGAGGTCGTCCTGGTCGCCCAGGACCTGGCGAGCTACGGCAAAGACCACGGGCGCCGCGGAGCGATCGTCCCGCTCGTGGAAGCGGTGGCGCGCGAGGTCGACCGTGTCCGGCTGCTGTACCTCTACCCGAGCGATCTCTCCGACGAGCTCATCGACGCCGTGCTCGCCTCCGGAACCCCGTACTTCGACCTGTCGCTGCAGCACGTCTCCAAGGCGCACCTCCGGCGCATGCGCCGTTGGGGCGATGGCCAGCGGTTTCTCGACCGGATCGAACAGATCCGCCGGCGCGAGCCGGAGGCGGCGTTTCGATCCAACTTCATCGTCGGCTATCCGGGTGAGACCGAAGACGATCAGGCGGAGATGGCGGCGTGGATCGAAGCGGCCCAGCTCGACTGGTGTGGATTCTTCACGTACTCCAAAGAGGAGGGCACTCACGCGGCTGATCTCGACGACCAGGTTCGGCGCGAGCTCGCGCTACAGCGGCTCGCCGAGCTCACCGAACTCCAGGATGGGATCACGGCCGAACGACGCGATGCCCTGGTCGGGTCCACGCTCTCTGTTCTCGTCGATCAGCCGGGGGTGGGTCGCAGTCACCGCGAGGCGCCCGAAATCGACGGGATCGTGTCCGTCGACCCCGGGCGTACCCCCGGCCGGTTCCACGAGGTGTTGATCGACTGGTCCGACGGGCCAGACGTCGGTGAGGCCTCCGCCGACGCCGACGCGGCGGCCGAGTACACGTAGGCTGCGGGCGCGATGAGTGGGGGCGAGCCAGACCGCGAGCCGATCTATGGCCCCACCGCGCTCGCGACGCCTGCCAACTTCGTCACCGTTGCCCGCATCGTCGCCACACCGATCTTCATCGTGATGGTGGTGAACAACGAACCGTCGTGGGCCACCTTCGCCGTCGGGTTCGTGATCGGCATCACCGACTTCGTCGACGGGTACCTCGCCCGCCGCCTGGGAGAGACGCGCTCGGGCGCGTTCCTGGATCCGCTTGCCGACAAGGTTCTCGTGCTCGGCGGCTTCGTTGCCCTCGTCGCCAACGGCCAGTTCCACTGGGCGCCCGTGGCGATCATCGCGGCCCGGGAGCTGGCGATCAGCGCGTACCGCTCACGGGCGGGCCGTCAGGGCATCACCGTTCCGGCCACCAAGCTCGCCAAGTGGAAGACGTTCATCCAGCTCTGGGCCATCGGCTTCGCGATCATGCCTCCGATCGCGGAGAACGCCCACTGGATCGCCACGACCACGCTGTGGATTGCGCTCGTGCTCACCGTGCAGACGGGTGCCGCCTATCTGCTCGGCGCTCGCCGCGTCGCAGCTCAGCAGTTGGGCGAAGGGCCCGCCCCGGCGTGAACGATCGCCTGGTCCTGACCGACGGCGACACCGAGCTCGAAGTCGATCTCGAAAGCGGGGGCCGCCTCGCTCGCATGGAGTTCGAGGGCCACGATGTGCTGGTCGGCCGCGAGGGCGACCCGTTTCGCTGGGGCAGCTACCCCATGGTCCCCTTCGCCGGCCGGATTCGGCGCGGTCGCTTCGAGTTTCGGGGAGTCGGGCACGCGCTTCCCCCCAATCTCGGCCCTCACACGGGCCACGGCTACGGCTTCCTCGGCCGATGGCAGCAGATCGACGAGGCCACCGTCGAGTACCAGATGGCCGAACCATGGCCGTTCGAGGGATCGGTCCGGCAGTCGTTCGACGTCGCCCCGGGGAGAGTCACCGTCACCATGGAGGTCCGGGCAGCGGAGGACCAGCCGGTGATGCTGGGATGGCACCCCTGGTTCCGACGCGTCCTCGACGATGGCGCCGAGCTGGAACTCACTGTCGAGCCGTCGCTGATGTACGAGCTCGACCGCGAAATGATCCCCACCGGTCGGCGAGTACAGCCCCCACCGCGGCCCTGGGACAACTGTTTCGTCGGTCTCGAGTCGCCACCCCTGCTTCGATGGGGATCGACGCTCGCCGTCGAGATCACGAGCTCGTGCGACCACTGGGTGATCTTCGACGAGCCCGAGCATGCGATCTGCGTCGAGCCACAGACCGGAGCGCCAGACGAGTTCAACCGTGACCCCTTGGTGCTCGTCGCGTCCGACCGGATCGTTCACTCGATGACGGTTGCCCAGGTCGCGCCACCACCCACCTAGCGCTGGAGGCGAGACTGGCGTATGGGCCAGCTCCAGCGAATCGACCGACGCCTGTTCCTCCAGCAGCTCGGACGTCGAACAGCGGGCGTGGTGGTGATGGGGACCGGGCTCGTGGCGTGCTCGTCGTCGAGCGACGGCGAGTCGGTGACCCAGACCTCGGTCCGGGTCACCACGACCCGACAGGGAACCGTGAGCACGACGACCACGACCGAGGTGCTCGACGACGGCACGACGACCACGACCGAACCAGGAGAACAGCTGCGGTGGAGCGTGGCGTCGTTCGACTTCGTGTCGGCGTACGTGCTCGCCCGCGGCGACACGGTGACGATCGTCGACACGGGTGTCAGCGGTAGCGCGGCGAGATTCGACGACGCGCTCGGGGCCCTCAGCGTTGGGTGGACCGACGTCGACCACGTGGTCCTCACCCACCTTCACGGCGACCACGTGGGCGGTCTGGGTGACGTGCTCGCCAGTGCCCCTGACGCGATGGCCTATGCAGGAGCGGCCGACGTCGACGGGATCTCCAGCCCGCGGCCGCTCACCGGCCTCGACCACGGCGACGAGGTCGCCGGCCTGGCGATCATCGGCACTCCGGGGCACACCGCTGGACACATCTCCGTGTACGACGAGGGCACCGGCCTGCTGGTCGCCGGCGATGCACTCAACACAACCGCCGCGTCGATCGAGGGACCCAATCCGCGCTTCAGCTCGGACCTCGACCTGGCCAACATGTCTGCGCTCGCCCTGTCCGATCTCACTGTGTCGACAGTGCTTCCGGGCCATGGGCCCGTCGTCGAAGATGCGGGCCCGCTCCTCGACGCGCTCGCGGCATCGCTTCGCAGCGGGTGAGCGCACTCGCCACCCAAGCCCGACACCCCTCTCAGGAGCGATGAATGTGGCAGCTCCGGTGAGGATCTAGCTACAGGCGTTGGCCACCCAGGCACTCACGTTCGTGAGGGCCGTCGTCATCCCGAGCACTGCTGGATCGTTGAGCAAGTTGGCAAACTCGAGCGCCGCCTCCGGGTTGGTGGCGATGCTCGCCGGATCCCAATCGATCGCCTCGAGGGCGGCCCCGATCACGTCGAGGCCCGCGATGGCGGCGTCGATGTCGTCGCTCAGTTCGGGAGCTTCGGCCGCCAGCGCCTGCAACGATTGGCGCGCTTCGTTGTAGCTGGCCTCGAGGTCCTCGCCTCCGGCGGTCGGGTCGAAGCCCGCTGAGTCGCCCGCAGCCTCGAGCGCCTCTCTCACCTCGTCACAGTCGAAAGACGACGGAGCGTTGCTGCCGGCATCGGACGACGAGTCGTCGGAGGACGAGTCGTCGCTTGTGCCGGAGTCTTCGGGCACGGCGTCGTTGGACGAATCTTGGGTGAATGAGGCCGGCTCGTCGTCGGAGCCTCCACCGCATGCACCTGCCAGCAGTGCCAAGGCGGCGAACCCAATCAGCAGTTGACGCTTCATCTCCCGCTCCCATCCGGTGTTCCCAGCGCGACCGGCGCTGGGTGCCCGACGATACCGGGCGTATCAGGGGCCGGCACCCGCCGGCACCGTCGGGCCGCCGCTTCTTCAGTCGGCGTTCCGCTCCTGCGTGGCCGGTCCGAGGTCGGCGATGAATGCGCCGAATCCCTTGCGGAGGAGCCGGTCGAGGATCGGTCCGTAGAGGAGGGCGAGTGGTCCGCCTTTTGGCTCGTAGTCGTAGCTCATCGTGAACGGCGTCGACCCACCGGCGTCAGTGAGGGTGAAGGTCATCGTGGCCTGCTTGACGGGTTGCTTCTCGATCTGATCGACAGCGATCACCATTCGCTCTTCGGGGGTCCACTCGGTCACGGTCTCGCGGTTCTTGATCGATCCCTTTGCGCCCACGTTGACCTGGCGCTGGGCTCCGACGCCTGCGACTGCGTCGCCGATGGCGTAGCTCTCCTTCACGGCCTGATTCCAGTCGACGATGTTCGGGTAGTCGGCCAGCACGGCCCATACGTTCGTTCGCGGCGAGGCGACGGTTCCCTCGACGGTGACATTTCTCATCGGACTTCCTCGGTGTTGTTGTGGCTAGCGGGCTCGGACGCCGTTGAGGAACAGCGTCACGGCGCCCTGGGACATGTCGTCGGGGTCGACTTCCCCGGTGAGGGCCCATCGCGACAACACCGCCATGTTGGCGCCGCCCATCAGCGAGGCGATGGTGAGGTCGATGTCGGGGACGTCGACATCACCGACCGCTCGAGCCTCGATGAGCAACTCGCGTAGAGGGGCCATGATCGCTCGTTCCGACGAAGCCAGGATCTCGGCCATGGCTTCCATCCGTCCGGTCGCACGGATCATGTTGAGGCAGAGTGCTGGATTGCTGGCCAACTCATAGACACCGGCGCGCATCGCGGATTCGAATCGCTCGAGTGCGGTGCCCTCGCCGGCCCTCGCCTTCTGCACTTGGGCGGCGATGCGCTCCATCTTCTCCTGCATCAGGAAGGTGATGAGGTCGTCCTTGCCCGAGAAGTAGTAGTAGAGCGTCGCTCTGGCGACGCCGAGGTCCTCTGCTACGTGCTCCATCCGCACGTCGTCACCCCGGGCGAGGAGCTGATCGCTGCTGCCGTACAGCTTGGCTGCGAGGTCCTCGGGCACCTTCTTCACAGCGCGCAAGCTAGCGCATTGATAGATGCACGTCTAGACATCTGTCCAGAACTCGGCTAGACATTCATCTAGACAGTCATCCAAGTAGACAGTCATCCAAAAGGCGACTGCTCGGCTCTGAGGACGGATGGCTGCATCGAACCGACCAAGGAGCAAGCACGTGAACCGGTCAGAACTCAATGAGACGATCGCTGCCTCCAGGGAGGAGGTCTGGGAGGTCCTGTTCTCGCAGTACGGGGACATCCACATCCACAATCCGACGATGAAAACGTCGAGCTACATGCACGGTGCCTCGCAGGGAGCGAACGGCGTCGTCCGGCATTGCGAGTTCACGGACAAGCTGTACCTCGATGAACAGATCGCCGAAGTGCAGGAGAACGCGAGTTTCCGCGTGGAGGTTCTGGAGCACAACCTCCCCTTCGTGAGGGACATGTCTGCGACCTACGAGCTGTCAGCGACCGACGATGGAGCCACCGTGGTCAAGATGGTCTCGTTCAGCTCGTTCGCCCCGGGGTTCATGAAGTACCTCATGAGGGGCCGGATGAGGAAGAACGTCGCGAAGCACCTCTTCGGCCTGAGGTACCACGTGGAGACCGGAAAGTCGGGTCGACCGAGACAACTACGCCGAGGTCTTCGCGAGCTACACCTAGCGACCTGCAGCCGCATCCGAGGTGCGGGGTTAGGGTTCGGTCGGACGATGTCACCGCTCGGGGCGGGAGAGGTAGAGGACTCCAATGAAGTGCGAAATCATCGCGGTGGGAACCGAACTGCTTCTCGGACAGATCGTCGACACCAATTCGTCGTGGATGGGCGAACACCTGGCGCTCGCCGGGATCGACAGCCACTACCAGACCAAGGTGGGCGACAATTGGGACCGGATCGAGGATGCGGTTCGGCTCGGGCTCGAACGCAGCGATGCGGTGATCATGTGCGGCGGGCTCGGTCCCACCCAGGACGACATCACCCGCGACGTGATCGCCAGGGTGATGGGGTCGGACCTGGTCATGGACGACGTGATCGCCGCCCGGATTCGGGCGATGTTCGAATCGCGTGGTCGCCCGATGCCGGAGAACAACCTGCGCCAGGCGATGGTGCCCGTGGGCGCGTCGACGATTCCGCAGCAACCCGGCACGGCGCCGGGCCTCGTGGCTCCCATTCCGCAACCAGATGGCGGCGAAAAGGTGATCTACGCCGTCCCTGGCGTGCCCTATGAGATGAAAGAGATGGTCTCGGGGACGGTGATCCCCGACCTGCAGGAACGAGCCGGGGTGCGGGCGGTCATCGACAGCCGCGTCCTTCGCACCTGGGGTCAGAGCGAGTCGGGCCTAGCGGAGATGCTCGCCGACCGGATCGACGAGCTCGATGATGCGGGTAACCCGACGCTGGCCTTCCTCGCGAGCGGTGTCGAGGGCATCAAGGTGCGGATCACCGCCAAGGCCGAGACAGACGACGGAGTGCGGTCGCTCCTCGACGCGGAGGAGGTGGTGCTGCGAGACATCCTCGGCGACCTCGTGTTCGCGCTCGACGACGACAACATGGAGGCCGCGGTGCTGGGCCACCTCGCGGCGCGCGGTTTGTCGCTCGGTGTGATCGAGACCGTCAGCAGCGGCTACATGGCCAGCCGCCTCGCTACGGCCCGCCGCGGCACCGAGGCGTTCGTGGGCGGCGTCGTCGCACGCAGTGAGGCGATCGCGACGGCACACCTCGGTCCGAACCCCCCGCCACTCGCCTCGCCCGAGGCGGCGCAGGCTCTCGCTCGAGCGGCGCGCGAGGCGCTGGGTGCAGATGTCGGCGTCGCATCGACCGCTATCGAAGACCGCGCCGACGCGACCGACGATGCACCATTCGGGACGGCGTGGGTCGCCATCTCGATGGACGGGCTCAACACAGTCGAGACCGTGCGGCTGCCAGGAGATCTCGAGCGCCTGCGGCAATTCAGCGTGATCTCCGCGCTCAACCTGCTGCGACTCCATCTCGAAGGTCGTCGCTGAGGGCGTCTCGGCGCTGGCGCCGGGTGGCTACGGTGAAAGCCAGAACCGGACGAGGTGGTAGGTCGATGAAGAAATGGTGGGCCGCGCTGGCGGTCATGGCGATGGTCGCAGCGGGCTGCGGCGGCGGGTCGAGCGAGACCGCGGAAGACAGCGAAGGTGAGGACGCCATCGCGTCGGTGACGACGGCACCGCCACCTCCCACCACCATCGCGCCAAACACAACGACGACCACGGCCGCCCCGACGACGACCGCTGCTCCCACGACAGCGCCCCCGACGACCACAGCGCCCCCGACGACCACAGCGCCCCCGACGACCACGGAGGCGCAAGCGCAGTCCGGGCCGCTCGCCGCAGTTCTCGCGGCCGCTGATGCACCGGCGACCCAATCGGCTCGCGGGTCGATGTACATGTTGATGCACGTCGCCGACGCGTTCGACGAGCTCGACCTCGGTTCGCTCGACGAGCCGCTCGCGCTGATGGAGGTCGTGGGCGATCGGTTCCGGATGGTGATGGACTTCGGGGCCTTCGACACGACGGGCCAGCTCGGCATCGATCTGACGATGGAGATGATCGCTGATGGCAACGACCTCTACATGAGGGCCCCGTTCTTCGCCGAATTGGCCGACGAGCTCGGGCCCGGCCTCGAGGTGTTCGCCGAATTGGGGGACGGTTGGGGGTTCGTGGACGCCGAGGCGTTCGAGGGCCTCGCTCCCGAGGACGTCGCGGGCGCTCTGGGTCAGCAGGGGGTCGGGTTCGAGTCATACCTCGACCTGATTCGCACCCTCGAGCACGTCGACGACGGGATGCCTGCTGCGGTCGGTGAGATCGCCACAACGCGATACCGAGCGGTGACGACGTTCGCCGAATGGCTCGAGTCGACCGGCGGAGTCGATCTCGATCAGCTCGCCGGGATCGTCGGCAACACCGGCGGTCTCGACGACGACGAGACCCAGCTGATGTTCGATTTCTTGACGACTGTCGAGCTCGAGCTGTTCATCGACGCCGACGAGGACGGGCGGTTCCGGCGGCTCGACATCGACGTGGACATGGGTCCGACGATCGAGGCGCTGGCTGAAATCTACGGGGAGCTCCCGCCCGAGGACTTCGAGTTCGTGATCACGATCCGCATCGACGTCGACGAGTACACCGACGACGTCGTGATCGAGATCCCGACCGATGTCGCCGTCGACCTGACCGAAGGATTCGCCTCGCTGCTGGACGGGTCCGCCTGATCGGCGCGGCTCCCCGATGACGCCGCGGCCAGAGGACGCGGCGGACGTCGGACATGCCATCCGCCGCGACGGAGAATCATCTGGCAGGCTCGCGGCATGCGCTTCGGCTTCTGGACAGGAAACGGCCAATCGTGGGACGACACGCTCGACGGGTGTCGTCACGCGGAGGCCACGGGTTGGGACGGCATCTGGTACGCCGACCACTTCATGCCCAATGAGGACAACGTCGACCAGCCCATCCATGAGGCCTGGTCGGTCCTGGCGGCGATCGCAGCCGTGGTCCCGCGTGTGCGGATCGGCCCATTGGTGGCCGGCAACACGTACCGCAACCCCACGTTGACGGCCAAGATCGCGACCACGATCGACCACATCTCCAATGGGCGGGTCGTGCTGGGGATCGGTGCCGGCTGGCAGGAGAACGAGCACGAGAAGTACGGCTTCGACTTCGGCAGCCTGAAGAGCCGCATGGACCGGCTCGACGAGGCGGTCGAGGTGATCTCCTCGCTGCTCGCCAACCACCGCACCGACCTCGACGGCGAGCACTACAAGATCGTCGACGCCCCTCTCGACCCCAAGCCGGTACAGGATCCGATCCCGATGCTGATCGGCGGGCAGGGTCGCAAGCGAACCCTTCGGACCGTGGCTCGTCACGCTCAAGAGTGGAACTACTGGGGAATGCCGCCGGACATCGAGGAGCTGTGCGGCGTCCTGGACGCACACTGCGAGGCCGTGGGTCGCGATCCCGCCGACATCGAACGGTCGGCGGTCGCCCTGATGTTCATCTCCGAGGACGAGGAGTTCGTGGCCAAGATGCGCGATCGCGACTTCGGACGAGCGACGATCGTCGGGACGCCGGACGAGGTCGTCGACACAGTGGGCCAGTACCGAGACCTCGGGCTCGCCGAGTTGATCGTGCCCGACTTCACCTTCGGGCCGCTCGAACGCAAGAAGGACACGATGGATCTCTTCATCGAGCGAGTCGCTCCAGAATTCCGGTGAAAATCGCCATCGTGACCGCGCCGTGATCCCGACCAGCCTGGTCGCCCTCGGTACCGATGGGTTGCTCCACGTCGTGGATGTCGACGGCGAAGGTCACGAGCCCAGGCTGTTCGCCCGGCCAGAGGATGGGCGCGAGATCCTGTCGCCCGTGTGGGGTCCCGGCGGGGCGTGGATCGCGTGGAGCGAGAGTGACGGTGTGGATGGACGGGTTCGGGTTCGCTCCCTGGACGGCGACGAGATCGTCGACCAGCCGGGATTTCCCGCCTTCTGTCTCGATCCCAGCCCCGATGGCACCCAGCTCGCCTCGCTCGCCACCGGTCCTCTCGGGCTGGAGCTGAGCGTCGTCGAGCTGGAGACCGGCGTCTCGACTCTGGTCGCCCGCGGCGCACCCCTGTACTGGGCATGGGGACCGAGCAGTCGGCGTCTCGCAGTGCACGTCCACCGCAGGGTCTTCGTGGCCAACCTGGGCGTTCTGGGTCCGGGGAGCGCTGTGGAGCACGATCTGCTCACCGAGGTCGACAGGTTTCTCGCCCCGTGGTGGTCGCCGGCCGGTGGCGAGCTGATTCTCGTGGACGATCGGCAGAGGCTCTCCGCGCTCTCGCTGGAAGGGGAGGTGCTCGAGTCGATCGCAGACGGCCAGCCCGGCTATCGCTTCGCGGTCGATCCGGCGGGCCAGCGCGTTGCTCTCGTGAGCCAGCACAGCGCGTCCGCGGTGGTGGAGGTCGTCGACCGTCTCACCGGCGAGCGCCAGACGGCGATCGACGAACCGGTCGCCGGGATGTGGTGGAGCGGCGATGGAGCGCGGCTGTTGGCCCTCGTGCGGGCGGGGGACGAGGGCCAGCCCTTCGTCCGATGGTGCGTGTGGGACGGCGAGCAGACCACGCTCGCCGCGCCGTTTCAGCCGTCGCGCGTCGTGGCCGAGACGGTGCTCCCGTTCTTCGAACAGTTCGCATTCGGCCACCGCTTCTGGTCGGAGAATTCAGACGCAATCGTCACCCCGGGCATCATGCGCGGCGGACGGCCGGAGATCTTCGTGCAGACGTTCGACGACCGTCCGCCACGACCGCTGATCGATGGCGCCATCGGCTGGTGGAGGCCGCCGCCTGCTCCCGAACCGGGCGACTGAGCAGTCGCCCTCGAGCGGATCAGCCCTCGGCGTTGAGCTCAGCGGCCAGCTCGCCCATCCGCAGCTCACCCTCACGGGTCTGCCCGCCGATCTCCAGGAAACGCCGCATCGTCGGCTGCGCCTCGGGCGTCCGGAGCAGCTGCTGGAAGAGGTACTGCTCTTCGAGAAGGCCCTCCTCGAGAGGCATGTCGAGAGCGTTGTTGACAGCCTCCTTCGCCAGGGCGACAGCGCGTGGCGGGAAGCTGGCGATGCGGTGAGCGAGCGATGTCACGAATGGCCGTAGCTCGTCCGCGGGGAGAGCCCGGTTGAGGTAGCCCCACTGTTCGGCGGTGCGAGCATCGATGTCGACGCCGCCGAGGACGATCTCCATCGCCCTGCCGCGGCCCAGCAGGCGGGGGAGGCGCTGGGTGCCGGTTCCGCCGGGGAGGATCCCAAGGGGAACCTCCATCTGGTTGATCACCATCTTGTCGAGCGCGCCGAATCGCATGTCGCACGACATCGACAGCTCGCTCCCACCACCACCGACGCGGCCGCCGATCTCCACGATCGTCGCCTTGGGCATGCGCCGGTAGGTCTCGCACATGCCGTGGAACCCGCCGAGATCCTTTGGGCGTTGGGCCTCCCCCTCGACCGGGAACTCGACGATCGCCGACACGTCGAAGTGGGCGATGAAGAAGTCGGGATCGTCGCTCCGCAGGACCACGGCTAACACGCTGTCGTCGCCGGCGATCCTCGCCCCGAACTTCGCGAGCTCGCGGAACAGCGCAGGGGTCATGACGTTGATCGGAGGCGCGTCGATCGTGACGAATGCGACCCCTCCGTCGCGCTCGATGTGCAGGAGCTCGAAGTCCGCGTCGGTCATCTCGGCTGTCATGACCAAACCCTGTCACATCGTGAGCGGGGTGGGTCGGGCGTCAGTCAGCGTCGGGCTGAGGCTCGATGGGTACGAGGAGCCCGTCCTCGTCGACGGCCCCGTCCTCGAGCAACACGATGCCCCGCAGACCCGGGTCGATCGCGGTCGCGATGTCGAGGACCACCGGTTCGCCCAGCTCCGGCTGCCACAGCTGGGTTGCCTGCCCGACGACCACCACCGAGTCAGCCCCCCAGATCACGTGATCCGGGCTGCGCTCGGCGAACGAGACGACGGTCGTTCCGGTGATGTCCACGATCGTCACGTTCGGCTGATCGAGGTAGGCGATGCGCGTGCCGTCGTGGGACATTCCAGCGATGAGTCGTTCGGCGATGACCGGGTCGGCGTCGAGGACGCCGGTCGTCTCACCGTCGAGTGTCTGGATCTCGAGCGAGCAGTCGGACGCGTCTCGGCACGCCACTACCACCTGGTGGTTGCCGGCGATCGCCAGCGGGACCGATGCGAGCCGTCGCAGCACCTCGCCGGTGGTGCGATCGACGATCAGAGCAGTGCCGTCGATCGCCTGGACCGCCAACCCCTCCACGGTGTCGCCGAGAATGCGCGTTCCGCGGGCGAGGTCGGGACCCTGGCGGGACTGAGCCCCGTCGTTTCCGACGTAGTGGAGTTTGCCGAGCCAGGTTCCGTGGACGATGTAGCCCGACCCGTCGTGCAGCGGGTAGTAGGCGGGTGCGTCGCGATCGTTGATCGCCACGAGCCCTTGCGAATCATCGGGCGCCAACACGACAGCGGCCGCACCGGCGTTCATCAAACCGAGGAGCGTGCGCCCGTTGGAGGCTTGGGGAAGAAACCCCCGCCCGCTCGACGGGACGAGTTCGGTGACCGAGCCGTCGGGTCGAACGGCGGCGAGGGCACCGCTGGGGTGGTGACCGATCAACACGATCGGCGTTGCGGACGCGAACGGAGGCACCTGTCGGGGGAGACCCGGCGGCGTTGTCGGGGCTGGGGTTGCGGGTGTTTGTGCGTCGGCTGACGGGGCTGCGGGTTCGCTCTCGTTCTGCGATGCGGGCGCGGTGGGGCCAGCTGGTGTCGGGGCGGGCGGGGCGGGTGCGGCCGCGGGAGTGGGCGTCGACTCCCCGCCAAAGATCGCTCCGCCCACGCCGAGAGCGACGGCTGCGACGAGAACCGTCGCAGCGATCCACCACCACCGCAGGTTGGGGCCGCGTTCGACGGTGTCGGGGTCGGGTTCGAGCCCGTGATCCAGAAGCACTTCGGGCGGTTCGGACGACATGTCAGCACCGTAGCGGCGCGCCAGCCCGTAGGTGAGTGGTGATGTGGGTCGGTCGGGATGCAGCGAGGGTCGGCGAAAGGGAAGCGACCGAATGCGGATCCGCGGGAAGGGCGCAGTCAGGTGTGACGGGTGTCTGGCGAGCAGGGGCCGCAGGCCGCCAGGCCGAGGACGCAGCGCAGTCAGGTGTGAAAGGCTTGAACGAACAGACGTTCGCAATTACAGTGATGTCGTCCTCGATGAGCGTCCCACCCCCTTCGTACGGTGGCGGTCAACGCGATCGAGCACTCGGCGAGATCCATCGAAGTGCCCCGTGGGGCAGCTGTCAGGAGAGCACAGTGGAGCGAGAAAAGGCACTGGACATGGCCATGGCGCAGATCGAGCGCCAGTTCGGCAAAGGGTCCGTCATGAAGATGGGCGAGAAGCACCACATGAAGGTCGAGGCCGTTTCGACCGGCAGCCTCGCGATCGATCTTGCTCTGGGTATCGGCGGGCTGCCGCGGGGTCGAGTGGTGGAGATCTATGGACCTGAGGCATCGGGCAAGTCCACGCTCGCGATGCACGTGGTGGCCGAGGCCCAGCGCACGGGTGGTATCTGCGCCTATGTCGATGCCGAGCACGCCATGGATCCCGAGTATGCGAAGAACATCGGGGTCGACGTCGACGAGCTGCTGATCTCCCAGCCCGACACGGGCGAGCAAGCCCTCGAGATCACCGACATGTTGATCCGCTCGGGCGCGATCGATGTGATCGTGATCGACTCGGTGGCCGCGCTGACACCTCGAGCCGAGATCGAGGGCGAGATGGGTGATGCCCACGTGGGTCTTCAGGCCCGCCTGATGTCCCAGGCGTTGCGCAAGATCACCGCCAACCTCAACAAGACTAAGACCATCTGTGTCTTCATCAACCAGTTGAGGGAGAAGATCGGGGTGATGTTCGGCAGCCCCGAGACCACTCCGGGCGGTCGGGCGCTCAAGTTCTACAGCTCGGTACGCATCGACATTCGCCGCATCGAGGCCATCAAGGCCGACGGCGAGGTCACGGGCGGCCGGACCAGGACCAAGATCGTCAAGAACAAGGTGGCCCCGCCGTTCCGTCAGGCCGAGTTCGACATCATGTACGGCAAGGGCATCAGCCGTGAGGGGTCGCTGCTCGACGTCGGTGTCGAGAATGGCATCGTGAAGAAGTCGGGTGCTTGGTACACCTACGAGGGCGAGCAGCTCGGCCAGGGCAGGGAGAACGCCAAGCAGTTCCTCACCGATCATCCCGAGGTCATGGTGGAGATCGATGGGCGGATCCGGACCCAGCTGGGTCTCGTCGACACCGGCGAGGACGCCGCCGAGGACGATGCGTTCGCCGCTGCCGCCGAAGATGGGGCCGACACCGAGGTCGATGCGTTCGGAAGCGACTGAGACGCCGGCTTCCCACATGCGATGAGGTACGCGGGCGCTCTGGGCGCCCGCGGTACCGTGAGGTGCCGGCGCTGGGAGGTGTCGGTTGCGAGCTGGGAGGCTGGTTGCCGGTGGAGTCGCCGTCGCTGCGGCGCTGTCGGGCGCCGTTCCAGCGACTGCAGACAGCACGGCGCCGTCGGTCGCCGTTGACTATCGCGCGGCGATCGTCAACGGTGAGGTCGTCTCCGATCCAGGCGGGGAGTTTCGCACCCTCCGGCTGAGCATCGATCATGGCGACGGCGATCTGCAGGTCTGCTCGGCCGTCGCGGTGAGTCGTCGTCACGCAGTGACGGCGGCGCACTGTTTTGGGGCGGACACCGAGGCGTTCGACTCCCACAGCCAAGCTGTGGTGGTCGATGAGCCGGTCGGAATGATCGGCGGTGTTGTCCAGTTCATCTCGAGGCCGGCGATTCGCGTCGACCTCCATCCGCAGTGGAGCGGCGCCGTCGGTGACGCGGACACGGTCGATCTGGCGGTGGTGGAGATCGGGGCTGATTTCGACGGACCCCCTTCCGCTCTGAGCCAATCCGGATTCGGGCCGGCGCACCTCGTGGCGGGCACTGATGGGCCCGCCGTGGAAACCGCGGTGACGGGCTGGGGCGTGAGCCGGGTCGGCGGTCCCTCGAGCGAGCAGCTGCGCATCGCCTCCATGACGACGCGGGCGGTCACCCCGTCGACCTGTGGGGGCCTCGCCGACCGCATCGGACTTCTCTGTTCGGCCCCCCAGAGCGGCAGCGCATGCTTCGGTGACTCGGGCGGACCGGTGTGGATTCGGGACACCAACGGTCGCTTGCGCGTGCAGGGGGTCGTGAGCGCCGGCTCGCCGACCTGTAGCGGTCTGTCTTTCGAGGTCAACGTCTCGGCCCATCTGGAGTGGGTCGATGACATGGTGGGCGGAATTCCCCCGACGGAGCCCAGCCCGCCGAGTGGTCTGCTTCTGTCGGGTGCCGACAGTGCGATCGATGTCACGTTCGGCGCCCCGGTGAGCGATGGCGGATCTCTGGTGACCGAGGTGGTTGTGTCGGTCGACGGCGACGACGTCGAGATCGATGCGCCCACCGGTGGCGGAACGGTGCGCGTCCTCGGGCTCCCGAACCGGGTCGAGCACCTGGTCGCAGTCCGGGCGATCAACGAGGTCGGAGCGAGCGCCGCGATATCGGGCGCTGTCGCACCCGTCGGACCAGTGATACCGGCGGCACCGGCCAACGTCGTTCTCGATCAGGTGGGTGCCGATCTGGTGGTGGAGTGGACGCTCGACGACGATGGCGACGCTCCGATCGAGCTGTACGAGATCGAGGTGACGTCGGCTCCCAGCGAGGAGGTCATTGCGCTGCGCGCCGTCGTCGCGACGTTCACCTCCGCGATCACGCGCCTGGAGCTCTTCGAGGCCGAGCAGGGTCGGGCCTACAGCGTTCGTATCCGAGCACGCAACGCGAAGGGGTGGGGGCCCTGGTCCGCACGAATCGGTCCGCTCGTGATCGCTCACCCCAGCGGCTATTGGCTTCTCGACGTCGATGGCGGATTGCATCCGTTCGGCACGGCGGGCCCCTGGGATCTGGACAACTCAGGACGGCATGTCTGGGTGGATGCGGCATCGGCATCCAGCGGGCGGGGCCTCTGGGCGCTCCGGAGCGACGGTCGGGTGGTCGTCGCGGGTGACGCCGACTGGCACGGCGACCTCCACCAGCCGGCCGGGGCCGACCAGGCGGCGGTGTCGCCGACAAAAGACCGACCGACCGCGCTCGCCGTGCTCTGGGACGGTTCGGGGTACTGGATCTTCACGGCGCATGGGCGGGTGTATGCGTTCGGGTCTGCCGAGCATCTCGGCGAGCTGGATCTGGCGCTCAACGCCGAGATCATCGATGCCTCAACGACCCGCGACGCCGACGGGTACTACATGGTGGGCGCGGACGGAGGTGTGTTCGCGTTCGGCGCAGCGCCCTTCCACGGATCGACCGGGGGGCTCGCGCTCAACTCGGAGGTCGTCGCGATCGTTCCCGATCCAGATGGCGACGGCTATTGGTTGATCGGCGGCGACGGAGGCGTTTTCGCGTTCGCCGCTCCCTTCTTGGGCTCGGTGCCTGGTGTCATCGAGCCAGGCGCGGTGATCAACGAGCCGGTGGTGGGAGGTGTCTTGCACGGCGACGGCTACCTCCTGGTCGCGGGCGATGGAGGCGTCTTCAACTTCAGCGATGAGCCCTTCCTCGGCAGCCTGGGTGCCGCGCCGCCCGACGCACCCGTCGTTGCGGTGGCGACGTGGCCGAGGCTGCCCGGCTGATCGTCGCGACGTCGAGCGCGCCAAACAGCCCGAGGAGGGCAACAGGCGCCGGTTCATCGGCCGCAGGCTACCGATGGGCGGGTTCGCGCTCGGCCGTCGGAAGTATCCTTGCAACGTCGCCGCGCACCTGGAGAACCAGCCACATGGCCGAGCAGAAGCAAGAGAAGCCGCAGAACGTCTTCAACTTCAACTACACCCGCGATCGCGAGGACCGGCCACCGCAGGAGTACTACGACGCGATCAAGGATCGCTACGCCCATGAGCGCGACATCCGTTTGGGCTACCGGCCGCCTGGCTCGGAGATCTACCAGGAGATGTCGGGCGTGCTCGCCGACTACGAGACGGACCCCTACGCCGAAGAGCGGATCGAGCGCGATCCGATCGTCGATGAGGTCGAGGTGCTGTTCATCGGAGGTGGTTTCTCCGCACTGTTGACGTCTGCCCGCCTGCGGGAGAAGGGTGTGGAGTCGATTCGGATCGTGGAGCGTGGGTCCGACGTCGGCGGTACCTGGTACTGGAACCGGTACCCGGGCGTGGCATGCGACGTCGTCTCCTACGACTACCTCCCGCTGCTCGATGAGACGGGATACGTCCCGAGCCGTCACTACGCCGGCGGTCCCGAGATCTGGGAGTACTGC
This sequence comes from uncultured Acidimicrobiales bacterium, assembly GCA_964629575.1. Taxonomy (GTDB): domain Bacteria; phylum Actinomycetota; class Acidimicrobiia; order Acidimicrobiales; family Poriferisodalaceae; genus JAYPWI01. Next base: position 42,313 of record CAZVUM010000018.1, read on the forward strand.
CGCTCGATCGCTCAGCGCTACGACCTCTACGACCTCGCCGTCTTCCAGACCACGGTGACCTCGACGGTGTGGAACGAAGAGGAGGAGATGTGGCACATCGGTACCGATCGCGGTGACCAGATGAAGGCCCGTTTCGTGATCTGCGCCAACGGGACGCTCGCCAAACCCAAGTTGGCGGTGATCGACGGCATCGAAGACTTCGAGGGACACAGCTTCCACACGAGCCGATGGGACTACGAGTACACGGGCCAGGACCTCGAGAAGCTCGCGGACAAGCGGGTTGCGATCATCGGTACCGGCGCCACGGCTGTTCAGGCGATTCCGGGGTTGGGTGCCAACGCCAAGGAATTGGTCGTGTTCCAGCGGACGCCGTCGTCGATCGATGTTCGGGACGACTGGGAGACCGACCCCGCGTGGGCTGAGCAGCTGGAGCCGGGCTGGCAGGCCAAGCGGCGCGCCCGCGCGATCGCTGGTCCCCAGCTCACCGAGGAACAGATGGCCCGTCGAGCGGCGATCCCGCGTGATGAGAAGATTCGCCGTCAGGAGAACGCCAACATCGACGCGATGATGCGGATCCACAAGCGCATCGAGGAGACGGTGGCGGACTCCGAGACGGCGGAGTCGCTGAAGCCCTGGTACATGCTGATGTGCAAGCGGCCGTGCTTCCACAACGACTATCTGCCGACCTTCAACCGCCCGAGCGTGCGCCTCGTCGACACGAAGGGCAAGGGCGTCACCGAGATCACGGCGAAAGGGCCTGTGTTCGACGGCGAGCAGTTCGAGGTCGACCTGATCATCTACGCAACGGGCTTCGAGGTGCAGAAGACGGGGATCTACAACCAGATCCTCGGCGAGGGCGGTCTGGACCTCAACGACAAGTACTCCGAAGGGATCCGCACCGTCCTCGGCATCCACACCTCCGGCTACCCCAACTTCTTCATCATGGGCGGCTACCAGGCGTTCTTCGCGTTCAACCTCACCGACGTGCTGAACAGCCAAGGCGAGCACATCGCGGAGTGCATCGACTACGTCCGTCGCAATGGCGTTCACTCGATGGACCCCACACTCGAGATCGAGGACTGGTGGGTCGAGAAGGTGATCGAGAACCGCGGCAAGACCACCCGCAACAGGGACTGCACGCCCGGGTATTACAACTTCGAGGGCCAGGAGAACCGCCGCCAGGACGGCAACTACAACGGCGGCATGCAGGAGTACCTCGACTTCATGTCCGAGGTGCGGGACCGCATGACCGAGAACTTCGTGCTCACCACCCGTTGAAGTCCCAGACGCGCCGAGCAGTCGTCGGCACCGTCGCGGTTGCCGCGCTCGCGGTGTCCTGCGGCTCTCCCGAAACCGTGACGTTGTCCGATGGCGCGGCTCCCGCGTCGACGATCGCGCGCGACCTGGGCTCGGACATGCTCAACAGAGATGTGCCGCTCGACCGCGATGGTGACGGTGGTGGTTCGACTTCGACGACGCAGGCGCCCTCGACATCGGCGGCCGTGGAGCCCCTCGGCCCCGACGGGGCTTTCACCGCCGACGGGAAGCCGGCACGCGTCCTGGTCCGACCCGCTGGGTCCGACGACTGGTTCTGGATCGATGCCCAGACCGGCGACTACATCGCACCCGGGACCGAACCCGAACAGCGTCCGATCGATCCCGCCAACGAGATCTCGGCGAGGGCCACCCTTCCGTTCAATTGTGAGGACGAAGGGTCGGGGCTTCATGTGCACGTCGAGCACTCGACCGTCCAGAAGTCCGGCCGTTTCATCGCCGTGGAGTCCGTCTTCCAGAACACGGACTGTTCCGGGGCACCGTTCGCGGTGAGGGGTGTGGCGATCGATCGCGCGACAGGTGTCCCGGAGGTCCGCTTCAGGCTTGGGAGCGACGAGGTGCGCGTTGCCGAACTCGAGTACGACGAGACCGGCACCTGGCTGCTCATCAGTCTCGTCGACGGAACTCTCGAATGGCAGGGCGGCTCGGGGCGAGTCGTCCTCGAGCCCCGAGATGTCGGTGGCGCTCTGGTGGAAGTTGCCGAGGCGAGCTGGGGTACTGAGCCGGCGACCCGGGAGATCCCGGGAAGAGCCTTCATCCCGACGGCTTTCACGGTCACGGACCCGGGCGTCCCCTTCCCGGCGGAGCGATTGGATCTCGAACACGGCGGTGAAGCCTGGGCGGTCGTGTTGATGGCCGGTCCCGGCGGTTCGGCCGCGGCGTCGACCGCCGTCTCCGCTGCCGAGGCCGCCGGGTACGAGACCGGCTGGACCGATTGCGACCGCGGAGCACACGAGGCATTCGGGTGGACCGGCGGGTCGACCGATGGTGCCGTCATCGGTTCGGTGTCGATCTACATGACCGGCGAGCAGGACGCTCGCTTGGCTGCGCAGAAGTTCGAGTCGATGGGAACGCCGGCGGTCGCCACCATCGTCGAGACCTTCTGCCTCGACTGAGAACGGCCCACACGTCCCACCCCCCTTCTGCCAGCTTGTGGGGCCAACCTGGTCTCTCTGGAAGCTGGCAGAACGGTGTGGGGCCCGGGGTCGTACGATTCC
>CAZVUM010000018.1:44964-72414 GCA_964629575.1 uncultured Acidimicrobiales bacterium
CCAGTACAGGTTCGAGACGAGCGTGGATCAGGTGATGGAGGACCGCGAGGTGTCCTTCCCGCTCACCCGCTCCATGTGTGCGCCCACCGGCGATGGCGCCTCGTCGGCGATCGTCGTGAGCGGTGATGTGTTCGCCGGCCTCCCCGAGGCGGTCCAGGCACGCGCCGTCCGGATCGCCGCCACGTCGTTTGCCGGCGGGAAGTACCGCTCTGTCGACGAACCCGGCCTGTCACGGGTCGCGGCCGAAAAGGCATACGCGTCCGCAGGAATCTCGGCGGCCGATGTCGATGTGGCCGAGGTGCACGACGCGACGAGCTTCTGCGAGATCTACCAGTCCGAGATGCTGGGCTTCTGCGCCGAGGGCGAAGGCGGGCCGTTCGTCGAGAGCGGTGCCACCGGTCCCGACGGTCCCGTGCCGATCAACACATCAGGCGGACTGGTGTCCAAAGGCCATCCCGTCGGTGCAACGGGGCTGTCGATGATTCACGAACTCGCCGCCCAGCTGCGCGGTGAGGCCGGCGAACGGCAGGTCCACGACGCGCGGGTCGCGCTTCAGGAGAACGGCGGCGGCGTCATCGGGCTCGAAGAAGCGGCGTGCTCGGTGATGATCCTCGAGCACGCGGAGTGAACCAACGGCTCAGCTGACCATCATCACGGTGAAGATGACGATGACGACTGCTGCCACGGCACCGCCGATTCCGAGGAACACGGCGATGGCAGCAGCGACGAGAGCGTTGTTGTCTTCTTCCACGGGGGCTCCTCGAGGGGGAACGGCGGGATCAGAATAGCCGAGCCGCGCGTCAGCGACGGAATGGGACTCCGCCGGTGCCCTCACCGCGCATGTCGGGGGCCGCGGCCCAGGTGATCGGGTTGGTGATGAGGTCGGCGATGGCATCGGACGCAGCGTCGAGGAGCCGCTCGCCCTTCCCCGCGCTCGCCGAGCTCGGATCGCCCAGCACACCGTTGGGGGTGACGGCTGCGAGGTCCCGCCAGCGGAACGAGCCCTCGCCAGCGGCGAGAAAGCTGAGGTCCGCATCGGTCCGATGCGACGCCAGGTCGCTGTCATCGACGAGGTCGGGCGCAAGTGCCAGCATCATCGAGGTCTCCGCCTCCCCGGCGTGCAGAACAGTGGACTGGTCCTCGAGCAGCGGCTCCAGCCGCGAGGCCGCTTCGAGCCAATAGGTCGCGGCCACGATCGTGTCATCGTCGAATTCGAGCGAGAGGTCCTGCGCGATCGCCTGGCTCGCCACGATGTTGCCGCCGTGACCATTGAGGATGGGGACGTCACCGAACCCATGACGCCGAACGCTGTCGACGATGCACCGGAAGATCGCGGTCAGCGCAGCGGTGTCGAGGGTGATCGTGCCGCCGAACGGCATGTGGTGCTCGGACAACCCCGACCACACGACCGGGAGAACGACAGCGGGGCGTGTCGGGGAGGCCTTTCGGGCCGCACGGTGAGACACCTCTGTCGCCAGGCGGCTGTCCACTTGCACGGGGAGGTGCGGACCGTGCTGTTCGAGGGCCGCGGCCGGCGCGATCACCACCGCATCATCAGCCGCGAGGGCCCTGAGTTCGTGAGCCTTCAGGTTGGCCCATTCGATCGACGCCATGGCGGGCAGGCTAACCCCGAGGCCCTGATCGATGAGGTGCCGTGGGGGCGTGGGTACTACGTTGCCGGCCAGGCGCCCGAGCGGCGCCGTCTCTTGGTAGGGACGCCTTGTTGAATTCGGCCCGCATCCAGCGGCCCGAGCCAGGCCCGACGCCTCCTCCCCGAAGAAGGCTCGGAATCCTTGTCCCACCTCCATCCCCCTGCTCGGCGTGGCGACTTCGTGGTGTCGCGCTGCGACGCCGCTCGCTGCCCGGGTGCACCTGTACGAGGAGTACGACGATGACCGACGATCTGAACCCCGGCGACGAGCCCAAGAAGATGTTCCCGGGAGGTTGGAAGATCGACCGCAGGCCGACGCTCGAGATGCGGATGCCGCGCAACGGTCCAGAGGATCTTCAAGCGGGGCTGACCGCCGAGCAGGCGTAGGCCTCGCTGGCCCCCTGCTGGTCCGTGCGGGCCCCGCTCACAGCGGGGAGAATTGAACGATGACCGTGAAGTTCGGATACCTGCTGCCCACGCGCGAAAAGATCATGCGGGCGAGCCCGTCGGTTCGTCCGATGATCGACGCCGCGAAGCGAGCAGCCGATCTGGGCTTCGACTCGATCTGGGCAGGCGACTCTCTCTTGGCGCGCCCGCGCCATGATCCGATCACCCTGCTCGCAGGTGTCGCGGGAGCGATTCCAGGGATCGAGGTGGGGACTGCGGTGCTGCTTCCAGCGCTCCGCAATCCGGTCGTGCTCGCCCAGCAGCTTGCGACCGTCGACCAGATCTCCGAGGGTCGGCTGATCGTCGGAGCGGGCATCGCGCCCGATACTCCTGCAGTCCGGCACGAGTTCGCCGCAGCCGGGGTTCCCTTCGAGCGTCGGGTGGGGCGCTACATGGAGGGGATCCGGCTGTGTCGCGCCCTGTGGAGTGGCGAACCGGTGTCGTGGAACGGGCGCTGGTCCGTGGAGGAGAGCGTTCTCGCCCCTGTTCCGCACCGACCCGGTGGTCCGCTCATCTGGAGCGCCGCGACCGTCAGCGCCGGAATCGAGCGAACAGCCAAGCACCACGACGGCTGGTTCCCGATCGGGCCAGACGCTGCGACCTTCGCGGCGCGGAACGAAGAGTTTCGGGCTGCAGCCACTGCGGCAGGCCGCGATCTCGACGACCTCACCACGGCGATCTACCTCACGGTGTCGATCATGGACGACGCGTCTGAGGCCGAAGCGGCGATCGACAGCTATCTCGAGGGCTACTACGGCGCTCCCGCGCCGGCGCTCCGCAGCTTTCAGGCATGCAGGGGCGGGACCGCTGACGAAGTGATCGGGTTCGTTCGCTCTTATGTGGAAGGCGGCGCGCAACATGTCGTGATCCGCTGCGTCGGGGATCACGATGCGATCCTGCAGGTTCTGGCCCAGCGCCGTGACGAGCTGGTTGGTTGAGTCGCTCGGCCGTACGCTGACCTGCATGGATCGGCGCTATCGGGTCGTTACGCACGGCTGCCAGATGAACGAGCACGACTCGGAGCGCATCGCGGGTCTTCTCGAGACCGACGGCATGGTCGCGACCGACTCCTTCGACGAAGCGGACGTCATCGTTCTCAACACCTGCTGCATCCGTGAGAACGCCGACAACAAGCTCTACGGCCAGCTGGGCAACCTCAAGCGTTTGAAGGCGGAGCGTCCGGACCTGCAGATCGCGGTGGCGGGCTGCCTCGCCCAGAAGGACCGCGACCTGATCCAGGAGAAGGCGCCGCACGTCGATGTCGTGTTCGGAACCCACAACGTCGGTCGGGCGACAGACCTACTCCGCGATGCCCGAATCAGTGGGCCCGTCACCGAGATCCTCGAGGAGTCGGAGGCGTTTCCTTCGGCGCTTCCGGTCAAGCGCGACGCTCACCATGCCGCGTGGGTGACGATCCAGATCGGCTGTGACAACAGCTGCGCATTCTGCATCGTTCCCTCCGTTCGTGGACGCGAGATCTCACGACCCTTCGGAGAGCTCGTCGACGAGGTGCGCGAGCTCGCGTCCCAGGGAATCACCGAGGTGACGCTCCTCGGTCAGAACGTCAACAGCTACGGGCGCGACCTCACGCTCTCCCTGCGTGGCAACCCCGATCACGCCGACGCCAGACAGCAAGCCGGCGACCGATGGGTCGACGGTCGGCCAACCGCACGCGCCCTCTTCGCCGACTTGCTCCGAGACGTCGGGGCGGTCGAGGGGATTCGCCGAGTGCGGTATACGAGCCCACACCCCAAGGACTTCCGCGACGACACGATCGCAGCGATGGCCGAAGTGCCGGCAGTGTGCGAGCACCTCCATCTCCCGTTGCAGTCTGGAAGCGACGAGATTCTCGCCGCGATGCATCGCGGCTACACGGCGGACCGATTCTTGAACAAGGTGCGCGACGCACGCGAGGCGATCGAAAGCCTGGCGCTCACCACCGACATCATCGTCGGGTTCCCCGGCGAGACCGAGGCCGACTTCGTGGCGACTCTCGAAGTGGCAGCGGAGGCGCGCTTCGACAGTGCCTTCACCTTTGTGTATTCGCCTCGCCCAGGCACCGAAGCGGCCGAGTTGGCGAACCGCTTCGTCGATCCGAAGGTCTCGGCCGAACGGATGGAGCGCCTCCGGACTGTGATCGAGCGATCGAGCCTGGCGGGCAACACCAGTCGTATCGGGCGCATCGAAGAGGTCGTGGTCGAAGGCCCGTCCAAGCGCAACGAGGCCATGCTCACCGGTCGGTCCCGGCACAACCGGCTTGTGCACTTCGCCTCCCCTGATCCGATCCGAAGCGGTTCCTATGCGGAGGTCGTGGTGGTCGATGCCGGCCCATTCAGCATGACTGGGGAGTTGCGCGATGTGACGGCTGCGCCCACACATCGCACACGGATCCCCGTCATTGCCGGCTGATCTCATGGGCTTCACGAGATGACGGCCGCGGACGTCGGGTTCGTCGCGGCGGTCGTCGCGATCGCGCTGGTCGGCAGCCGGGTGACCCGGATTGTGCTGCGGGCGCTGATCGGTTTTGTCGCTTCACGTGCGATCACCGGCGCCAACATGCGCTGGCGAACGCGGATCCCGAGGGTTCTCGCCGAGACCATTCCTGTCGCCGAGCTCCGCAGGAGGCAGCGGATCAATGCGCTGTCGTTGGTACTCGCCCGAGTCGTTCGGATCGGCCTTCTCGTCGCGGCGGTGCTGCTGATCCTTCAGCGTTTCGAAGCCGACGTGGTCGTGGCGCTCGGCAGCGTCGGCTTCTTGATCGCTGCGGTCACGGTGGGTGCGCAGGATTCGATTCGCGACTACCTCTCGGGGATTCACGCCCTTCTGGAGGATCGGTACGGCGAGGGCGACGAGATTCGAGCGACCCTCGCGAGCGGTTCGCTCATCGAGGGGCGGGTCGAGTCCCTGGGAAGTTTCGCCACCCGCGTTGCGGGCCCTGCGGGGACCAGCCACGTGCCCAATCGCCTGCTCACCGAGATCACCAACCTGTCGCAGCGTCCGGTGTTGGGCGAGCTCACGTTGCCCGGGGAGGTGTCGTCGCGTTCCGAGCGAGCGCAGATAGCGTCGGTGATCAGCAGTGCTGTTCGGGCCGTCCTCGACGATCCGAACGCTGGTGTCGTCGTGGACGGAATGGCGTCGCGCGACGACGTGACGCTGGTGACCGTGCGCTTCGACCGGGAGCTGAGCGACGACGACGTCGCGGCCGTCGAGGCGGCCGCCTCGGCCAGGCTCTCGGGACGCTGAGTGAACCGCCTGGCCATCGTGGGGCCCACCGCCTCCGGCAAGTCGGCGGTCGCCCTCGAAATCGCGCGTCGGGTGCGTGGGGAGATCCTCACCGTCGACTCGATGCAGGTCTATCGGGGAATGGACATCGGGACGGCGAAGCCGACCGCGGCCGAGCAGGCCGACGTGAGGCACCACCTGGTCGATCTCGTCGAGCCCGAGGCGCAGTACACGCTCGTCGACTTCCAGGCAGCCTTCGATCTCGCGACCGCGGAGATCGAGCACAGGGGCGTCGCTGCGGTCGTCGCCGGCGGAACCGGTCTCTACCTGCGGGCAGCCATCGACCGGTTGACGCCTCCCGCTCGATACCCGGAGGTGATGGCTGAGCTGGAGCGTGAGCCCGACACCGAAGCGCTTCACACTCGCCTGGCCGAGCTCGATTCACTGGCTGCATCGCGCATGGAGCCGACCAATCGGCGGCGGGTCCTTCGAGCGCTGGAGGTCACGCTGGGTGCCGGTCAGCCTTTCTCCGACTTCGGACCGGGGCTCGAGGAGTACCCCGCGGTGCCCTATCGCATCATCGGGATCGAGATCGACAGACCGACGCTCGACCAACGCATCGAGGCCCGCTACGAGAAGCAGATGAGCGATGGGTTTCTGGCCGAGGTCGAGGCGCTCGCGGATCGCGATCTCAGCCGCACCGCATCGCAAGCCCTCGGATACAAAGAGCTGCTTCTCCATGTTCGGGGCGAGCTGGCCCTCGACGAAGCGCTGGAGCTCGCCAAGCAGCGCACACGAAGATTCGCTCGCCGCCAGCAGCGCTGGTTTCGGCGCGATCCACGGATCGAATGGCTCGACTTCGACGCGCCCGAACATCTCGCGGTGCGCGTGCTCGAGTCGCAAACCACGTCGTGATTCGGCCCACCCTCTGTGACAATGGAGGCCAGATGCATCTGACGAAGCACCACGGCCTCGGGAACGACTTCCTGATCGCGCTGCTCGACACAGCGCCGGACGACCTACCCGACCTCGCGCGCTCGGTGTGCCACCGTTCTCGCGGCGTCGGAGCCGACGGCCTGATCGTCGGGCTACCCGACGACGACCCGGATGTCGACGTGGTGATGGTGCTCTACAACTCCGACGGCTCCCGCGCCGAGATGAGCGGCAACGGCATCCGTTGCCTCGCTCACGCGGTCGCCCGAGCCCGTGGCCTCGACGGCTGCTCACTTCGGATTCGCACCGACGGTGGCTTCCGACACGTCGAGGTCGAGGGCGGCGGCGCGGTGGTGGCAGCCTCGGTCGACATGGGCCCGGTTGGTGGCGGACCGGGAGTGCCGGCAGAGCTTGCGGCGAAGATCGGCGAGACCCGGTTCGCGACGGCCGACGTCGGCAACCCTCACCTGGTCGTGCGAGTCGACACGCCACATGACGTGGATGTGGCGGCGGTCGGTTCGGATTACGAGAGCCACTACCCCGAGGGGATGAACGTCGAGTTCGTGGCGCCGACTCCCGGCGAGAGCGACGCTCTCGATTTCGTCGTGTGGGAACGCGGCGCCGGCGTGACCGAAGCATGCGGCACCGGAGCTGTCGCCGCGGCGACCCGGGCCGTCGAGTGGGGGCTGGCCTCGGCGGAGGTCACCGTGCACATGCCTGGCGGCGATGTCACCGTCGAGGTCGGGGAGCGGGCCAGGTTGATCGGTCCCTCCGTGTTCGTCGCGGCGGTCGACTGGCCCGACGGTCCATGAGTGATCGGTTCGACGGCGAGCTCGTCGATGAGGAAGAAACGCACCGCGGCGCGTTCGGTGACTTCGGCGGTGAGTCCGCTGGGCTCATCGATCGGGCATTCCGCGAGCAGATCGTCCTCGTCGGTGTCCAGTTCCCCGGTTCGTCGTCGGATGATGTCGACGCCAACCTCGACGAGCTCGCTCGGCTCGTCGACACTGCAGGCGCGGATCCGGTCGATCGTGTTGTGCAAAAGCGCGACGCTCCCGACCCAGCGACCTACGTCGGCAAGGGAAAGGCGGGAGAGATCTATGACGCGTCAATCGACCACGACGCCGACACGGTGGTCTTCGACGACGAGCTGAGCCCGGCGCAGCAGTTCAACCTCGAAAAGATCCTGAAGCGCTCCGCCTTGGACCGCACCGCGGTGATCCTCGACATCTTCGCCCAGAACGCGACGACCCTCGAGGGCAAGGCGCAGGTCGAGCTCGCCCAGCTTCGCTACCGCCTGCCGCGCCTTCGTGGGCGGGGCAACCAGCTCAGCCAGCAGGGCGGCGGCATCGGAACACGCGGCCCCGGCGAGACCCAGCTCGAGGTCGATCGGCGTCGGATCCAGCGCCGCCTGGCAAAGCTCGAGAAGGACCTGACGGGCCTGCGGCGGACGCGAAAGAACCAGCGAAAGTCGCGCCGGCGGTCGCGCTTCCACACCGTCGCCATCGTCGGATACACGAACGCGGGGAAGTCGACGCTTCTCAACCGCCTCACAGGTGCAGGAGTCCTCGTCGAGGATCGCCTCTTCGCCACGCTGGACGCGACCACCCGACGGCTCCAGCTCCCTGGGGGCGAAACTGTGCTCGTCACCGACACCGTCGGCTTCATTCAGAAGCTCCCCACGTCGCTGGTCGAGGCCTTCAAGTCCACGCTCGAAGAGGTGGCCGAGGCCGACCTGCTCGTGCATCTGGTCGACGGCTCCAGCGTGGACCCCGATCTGCACATCGGTGCCGTTCGGGGTGTGCTGCGGGAGATCGGGGCCGGCGATGTCCCCGAGCTGGTCGTGTTCAACAAGGCAGACCAGGTGGGGGACGACGGCGTCGAGTACATGCTGCGGCGTTACGAAGGCTCGATGCTCGTGAGCGCGCACACCGGCGAGGGTCTCGAGGAGATGCTGACGGCGATCGGCGATCGGCTCCGGACCCTCACCGAGATCACCGAGCTCCACATCCCCTATGCCCGTGGCGACATTCTGGCTGCGGTTCATCGCGAGGGTGAGGTGCTCGTCGAGCAGCACGGCGCCGAAGGCACCACTGTGAGGGCGCGAATGGACGATGTCGGGCGCAACCTGCTCGCCGAGTTCGTCGTCGAGCCGGTGGTGAGCGAGGATTCCTGACGTGGCAACTCCTCCCGGCGGATACGTCCCGCCGCCGTACCCCTACGACCGGCTCGACGAGCTGAAGCCGCTCGCCGACCATTTCGAGGAGGGGCTCGTCGACTTCTCGATCGGGACGCCGATGGACCCTCCGGCTCCCGCTGTCGTGGAGGCCTTGTCGAGCTCCGACCTCGAGCGCGGCTACCCACCGTCGATCGGAACACCTGACCTGCGAGAGGCAATTTCCGCCTGGATGTCATCGCAGCTCGGAGTCGACGCGGATCCGGCGACGGAGATCGCCGCAGCGATAGGCACCAAGGAGTTCGTCGCTGGGCTACCCCACTGGTTGAAGCTGCGCGATCCGAGCCGGGACACGGTTCTCTATCCCGAGATCAGCTATCCCAGCTACGAGATGGGCGCTGTGTTCGCCGGCTGTCGGGCGGTGCCCGTTCCCGTCGACGAGTCGTGGTCGATCCAGCTCGATGCGATCGCGCCAGAGGATGCGGCGCGGGCCCTCGTGCTCTGGGTCAACACTCCGGGCAACCCCGCCGGTGGTCTCGACGACCTCGGAGCCGCCGCGGCGTGGGGACGAGCCAACGACGTCCCGGTGTTCAGCGACGAGTGCTACGTCGAGTTCACCTGGGACGGTCGGCCTCGATCCATCCTCGAGCACGGAGCAAGCGGCGTCGTTGCGGTGCATTCGCTGTCGAAGCGATCGAACCTGGCGGGTGTGCGCGTCGGCTTCTACGCCGGCGACGCCGAGCTGGTTCACTTCCTTCGCGAGGTGCGCAAGCACGCGGGCTTCATGGTCCCCGGGCCGGCACAGGCCGCTGGGATCGCAGCTCTGGGCGATCAGTCCCACGTCGAGGAGCAGCGCGACCGGTATTGGAACCGGCTCGAACGAATGGCCGCGGTGGTCCGGACCCTCGGTGTGGAGGTCGAGCTTCCGCGGGGAGGCTTCTACCTCTGGGTGCCCGCGCCAAACGGCGATGCCTGGGCTTTCACCCGCAGGCTCATCTCCGAAGCGGGAGCCCTCGTGAGCCCAGGGGAGTTCTACGGCCGGGCCGGCGTGGGCCACGTCCGCATTGCGGTCGTGCAACCAGACGACCAGATCGCCCTCGTCGAACAACGCCTCGGCCTGGCCTGACCTACTCGGCCGGTGGCGGCGGGAGAAACCCGAGAGCGACTCCGTTCGGCCGATTCAGCTCACCGGGCGCAGGGAGCACGACGACGGCACCGCTCGACGGGTCGAGGAGGTGAACGGAGCCACGGATCCATCGCGCAACCCAACGTGAGTCGAGACTCCACGCGGGTCGCGCTTCGACAAATTGCAGGGTGTGCCCGGTCCCCCCAGACCTGGTGCTGAAGACCTCGCCGTCGCCGGAGGTCGGTATCCACCATTCGAGATCAGGTGAGAAGCCGCGGTCGAAAGTAACGAAGCGAGGCCCGAAGTCACCGGTCACCGGTCCCAGCGATTCGAAGGTGGCTACGTCGAGCCATTCACCTCCGCAGCTGTCCAGCGTTGCTCCGCACATCACGCGGATCATCCGATCGGCGTTTCCGGCAACGACGAAGCCATCGGCTCGACGAGTCGCAGGGGAGGACGAGAGGTCGTAGATCCCACCCCCGGTGTGGCTGGAGTACGGGACCCCGCCCGCCACGACGAGGCCGAGCGAGATCCCGCCGAATCCGGCGCTCTCGATGACGGACCGAACTTCGAAGCGACCGCTGTCGTCGAGTGCGACGAGCTCGATCGACAGCCCAGGCTCCTCGACGGGGATCAGCCCCCACACCGACGTCTCATCTGCGGCCAGGCGGCCCGAGCCCGCATCCGAGAGCTCGAACTCATCGAGGACGTCCCCGGAGTGGTCGTAGGAGAGGATCCGCCCATGGCCGGACACGACGAACCCCGTCGGGGCCGGCAGGATCTGGCGTCCCCAGACCCCTCCGGCGTACGGCGCGCCCGGGTCGAGCTCGGACCACACCCCCGTCTGGAGGTCGAGCGCATAGAGCCGCGAGTCGCTCGCAGCGAGCAACCTCCCGGTGAGGCCCAAGGCGGCGACATCGACCGGTTCCGATGAGATGTCGGCTGAGGTCGTGGTCGGCAGCGTCGTCGGCGGGGGACCGGCAACGGTCGTGGTCGCCCCGATGGCGTCGTCGAGCTCTTCGAGAACTGGCCCTGTGGTCGGCGTCGCGTCTCGGCCGTCTGTAGCAGGGGGCTCCGCGAACGGCTGTGGTTCGGTTGCGGATCGAGTCGCGACTGAGGCAACTCCGACGACCGCGAGGACCAGCGCGGCGCTCCACAGCGGCCACCAAGACCGAGCGCGTTCTCCGACGACGCCGATCTCGGCCGAGTCGGTCAGTTCGCCGGGCAGCTCGACCTCTGGTTCGTCGCTGCGACCGCGCCACCTGAACATGTTGCGGACGCTACCCGGCCCTCTGAGTCATGGGAGGAAGCCGAACGTCGCCGAGAACGGCGTCGACAGTTCGTCGGGGAGGGCGATGACCGACACCTCTCCTGTCGTCACCTCGATCAGTTCAAGATTGCGGCCATGCCAGCGCGCGATCCAGTTGGAGTCCCAGCTCCACGCCAAGGGAGTGTCGCTGTGGCCGGGGACGACGATTCCTGTGCCGCCGACGTCCGCGGCCCAGATCTCGCCGCCGCCCCAGGGGTTGAGCCAGCGAGTGAGGTCTGGCGACCAGCCACGCACCGCAAAGGGCTGAACCTCGGGCGTGCCGCCAGGGGGAACCGCGATCGGGGTCAGCTGCTCTGGTTCGAGCCACAGGGGTCCGCAGTCGTCGAGCGTCTGCGGGCAATCGATGCTGATGGCCCGATCGACCGCCCCGGCGAGGATGTAGCCGTCGCCGATTCGGGTCGTGGTTCCGTCGCCGATCTCGAAGATGCCACCGGAGAACGGGCTGGTGAGAGCGCGGCCCCCCGCGAAGACAACGTGCGCGCCCCACGGGCTCGCCGCGTCCGACGACAGCTCAGCCGCGAGGGTGAACTGGCCCGACTCGTCGAGGAGGTGGAAGCTGAAGCCGCCCTCGTGCGGCTCGGCCGCAGCGACGATCACCACGTCCTGGGAGTCGCCTGCAGCCCACCCCGCGTTGACGAAACCATCGATGTGATCCAACACGTCGCCATCGTGAGAAAAGCTGGTCGCTCCGCTTTCACCGGCTGTGACGAACCCTGTGTGGCTCGCAAGGATCGTGCGACTCCACGCTTCGCCACCGTTGTGTAGTCCGCCGGTTCGTCGCCACGTTCCGTCGCCGAAGTCGAGGCGGTAGATCTCACTGCCGAACCACCCGAGGAGCGACCCTTCGATGCCGAGCGTCGCAGCGTTGGTGTAGTCGACCACCTGCTCGCGCTGTCGTCGGGGTGGGCGGGTCGTGGGGGCCGGGGTTGTGGTCGTCGTGGTTGGCGAGGTCGCCGGGGGCTCGATTGCGACCGGCGTCTTCGTCGTGGGCTCGCCCGAGGTGGTCCAGCTTCCGACCAGAGCAGCGCCCCCGATCACCAGGACACCGATCCACAACGGCCACCAGCTGCGAGCGCGTTCGATGGGTTGGGCCGGGTCGACCATGTCCTGGTCGCCGTCGTCGAGAATCTCGATCTTCGGCGTGCTCCCGCGCGACGCGGCCATGCGGGGGACGCTAATCGGCTCGCCATGAGCTGCAACCGCGGCACGGCGATTCCCTAGTCTCGTTCGGGTGACAGACCTGTTGGAGCTCGCGGCCGAGCTCGTCGACATCCCCTCCGAGAGCCACTACGAGACCGACCTCGCAGATCACGTCGAGACACGCTTGCGCGCCGCCGACCACCTGCACGTGGAGCGGGTCGGGGACAACCTCGTGGCCCGAACCCAACTCGGTTACGAGCATCGACTCCTGGTCGCGGGTCATCTCGACACGGTTCCGGCCAACGGCAACTTGGGGGCACGCCTCGACGGCGACCGGCTCTACGGCCTCGGCGCGTGCGACATGAAGGGCGGCCTCGCAGCGCAGCTCGCCGCGGCCGAGCAGGTGATCAACCCCACGATCGACGTGAGCTACGTCTTCTACGTCTGCGAGGAGGTCGCCGTGGAGTACTCCGGTCTCATGCACTTGTTCGCGGAGCGACCCGACCTCGTGCAGGGCGACGTGGCGCTGCTCGGCGAACCCACATCTGCGGCCATCGAAGCCGGCTGCCAGGGAACGCTGCGGGCGCGCGTCACGTATGCGGGACAGCGGGCGCACACTGCGCGCCCGTGGAAGGGACGCAACGCGATTCACCGCCTCGGCGACGTGCTGACCGATCTCTCGGGATACCAGGGCCGCCGGCCGGTGATCGACGGGTGCGAGTACCGGGAGGCGATTCAGGCGGTGTTCGTCGAGGGTGGCGTCGCTGGCAACGTCGTGCCGGACGAGGCAGTACTCACCACCAACCTCCGCTATGCCCCGGACCGGTCCCCGGAAGAGGCCGAGGCGCACCTCCGGGGCCAGCTCGGCGAGTGCGACGGCTTCGAGGTCGTCGATCATGCGGTCGCGGCCGCTCCGTCGCTCACCCACCCGCTTCTGGCGGCCCTCGTCGCCCGCAATCGACTGGACGTGCGGGCCAAGCTGGGCTGGACCGACGTGGCGCGATTCGCAGCACATGGGATCCCCGCCACCAACTTCGGCGCCGGCGACGCGTCGATCGCGCACACCAAAGACGAGTTCGTCGAACGGCGCGAGATCGAAGCGGTTCACGCTGCGTTGGTGGATCTGCTCACCAACGGAGCGTGACGGGGCGCTGCTCTCTACACTGCCGAGCGACCACCCCTCCGAGGAGACTGCAGTGACCTTGAGCGTCGGCGACGAAGCGCCAGATTTCGAACTTCCCAACGATGAGAACCAGCCAGTCAAGCTGTCCGATTTCCGTGGCGAGAAGGCCGTGGCGATCGTGTTCGTGCCGTTCGCGTTCACCGGCGTTTGCGCTGGCGAGTTCTGCGAGCTGAGCGACAACATCGCCGACTTCGAGGCCAAGGGCGTTCAGGTTCTCGGCATCACCTGTGACCGTCCCTTCAGCCTCGCCGCGTGGAAGGCCGACCAGGGCTTCAGCTTCCCGCTTCTGTCCGACGGATGGCCGCACGGCGCGACCGCCTCCGCCTACGGCTGCTTCAACGAGCAGCTCGGCTGCGCGATGCGCAAGACCGTCGTGGTCGACACCGAGGGCAACGTCGCCGCGATCTTCGAGTCGGCCGACCTGCGCACCCCGCGCGAGAAGGCCGAGTACGACTCGGTTCTCGCCGGGCTCTAGCCCAGCCTCAGCACTCCAGCAGCGCGTCGAGAACGACTGCAACGCCGTCGTCGACGTTGGTCTCTGTGACCTCGTCGGCGGCGGCTTTTGCCGTGTCGTGGGCGTTGCCCACAGCGACGCCCCACCCGGCCCACTCGAGCATGGCCACGTCGTTGGGCATGTCGCCGAACGCGATGACCTGGTCCGGCGTGACACCGCTCGCTTCGCACAGCCTTCCGAGCCCGAAGGCCTTGTCGACGCCGGGCGGCATCAGCTCGATGAAAGACAGACCCGCGTGGGTGGGGTTGGCCCGCTCGCCGGCGATGTCGGACACCCTCTTCAAGGCTTCGTCAGGGCTGTGGCCCGGGAGCGCGACGAGAAGCTTGTGGACACGCTCGTCCAGGTGGTCCCGCAGATCGTCGATCGCGTCGCGCGGCTCTCGGCCGGCGACCTCGAACCATCTGTGTTCTGCCGCGAACTCCTCGCCCAGCTCAGCGCAGAAACCGGCGTCGGGCAGGCCGGCGCGAAGATCCTCGAGAACGCTGAATGCGGCGGCGAGGTCGAGCGTCGCGAACTGGGTGACATCTCCGTTCACGGGGTCGTACCCGATCGCTCCGTTGGCGCAGATCAACCGGGTCGGGATGCCCGTCTGTTCGAGAACCCGTTCGCAGAACCGTGGCGGTCGACCGGTGATGACGACGAAGTCGACGTGTGATGCGGCGAGCTCTTCGAGGGTCGCTCGTGTTCGCGCTGAGATCTCCCGGTCGTGCCCGAGGAGTGTTCCGTCGAAGTCGGTGGCCACGAGGCGGAGAGTGGCGAGGTCGGGGCGCTGACTCACAGGCCGTACCGCGCCGGCTCGGTCCTCAGCCACTCACCGATGGTCTCGCCGATCATGATCGACGTCGGGTTGGTGTTTGCCCGTGGAACCGTCGGCATGATCGACGCATCGGCGACCACGAGTCCGTCGATCGCGTGGCAGCGCCCGTATTGGTCGACGACGGCGGTCGGGTCGTCGGCGGGGCCCATGTGGGCGGTTGCGCACGGGTGATATCCCGAAGCTGCGAACCGACGGAGGAGAGCGATGATGTCGTCGCGCGAGGTCGCCCGGTCTGGAGACGGGAACACCACCTCGTCGGTCAGCTCGGCGAGCGGTCCCGTTTCGGTGAAGCGCAGTGCATCTTCGAAGCAGTCGGCCAGGCGCTCGACATCGCGCTGGTTCTCGCAGAAGTGTGGGGCGATGTGGGGTGCGGCGTAGGGGTCCTTGGACGGATACACGAGGTCACCGACGCCATCGACCTGTTCGAGGATCGCTGCGACGCCGAAGTAGGGATCGTTCACCCGGCCGACGAACGTCAGCTGCTCGATCTGGAGATCCATCCGGTCCCGGCCGTCCGGCGAGGTGTATCGGAGGATCGTTTGGATGATCGGCTGGTCCCTCGCTACGAGGCTCTGGTCGGTGGGTCGGCACATCACAAACAACGCTGGGTGATCCGAGAGGTGGTTGCCCACCCCTGGGACGTCGGCGTTGGTGTCGACGCCCAGGCGATCGAGGTCGGCCTTCGGGCCCACCCCGCTGCGCAAGAGGATGCCCGGGGTGTGGATGGCGCCTGCTGCGAGCACGACGCACTTGGCATCGAAGCGGTGGCGCTCACCGGCGCCGTCGATCGCCTCGACACCCACCGCACGGCCGTTCTCGATGACGACACGGTCGGTGTGGAGCCCGCCCTCGATCCGAAGGTTGGGCCGCAGACGCGCCGGCGCGAGATATGCGCTCGCCGTCGACACTCGTAGCTGGCCGAGCTTGTTCATGGGTTGGGGCCCTGAGCCCCATGCATCGGGATCGTTCTGGTCCGGGCAGTCGGGGTAGCCGAGCTCCTCGGCTGTGGCGAGGAACGCCTGGTGAAGGGTGGTGAGCTCGCTCGGTGGGTACCGGCGGATGCCGATCGGTCCGGCATCACCGTGATGGGCTTCGTGCCCGTAGTCGAGATCGCGTTCGAGACGTTTGAACGTGGTGAGCACGTTGTCCCACGCCCATTCCGGATTGCCCCGATCCGCCCAGTCGTCGTAGTCCTCGGGGACGCCCCGGAGAAAGATGCACGTGTTGACGGCGCTCGAACCCCCGGTGACCCGACCGCGGGGGAGCGGCTGACCGGGCCGCTGCTCGGTCGGTGAGTACTCGAGGCCCCAGTCGTGTTTCACGAGCGAGTTCTGGTGCCCGTCGCGCAGGTCGTCCGGCGTTGCTTCGATCGCCGCGTAGTCGGGGCCGGCTTCGAGCACCAGGACCGATCGGTTGGGGTCCTCGCTGGCGCGCGCGGCCAGCGGAGCTCCACTCGCTCCCGCCCCCACGACGACGAGGTCGTGCTGTTCCCGTGCCATCACAGCCGTCGACGGTAGCTGGCCGAGGCCAGATCGAGGTCGCCGTGGTGTGGTGGGCAATACGCTGCGGGGCCATGGCAGACCTGGTGATCCGCAACGCAACGATCGTCGACGGGACGGGCGAGCCCAGGTACGGGGGCGATCTGGCGGTGACCGACGGGCGGATCTCCGCGGTCGGAGATGTCCCCGATTCGGGCGAGACGACGGTCGATGCGGGCGGGCTGGCCCTCGCTCCCGGATTCGTCGACGTTCACACCCACGACGACGGTGCACTGGTCGAGCACCCCGGCATGGAGTTCAAGATCAGCCAGGGCTGCACGAGCGTCGTGGTCGGCAACTGCGGGTTCTCTGCCATTCCCGCCGTGGAAGGAAGTCGCACACTCGATCTGTCGGCCATCACCGCCGAGTGGAGCGACCTCGACGGCTATCGCAACACCGTCGACGCGGCCGGCTGCGCGCTCAACTCGATCATGTTGGTGGGGCACAACAGCGTGCGACATCTGGTGATGAAAGGGGAGCGACGCGCGCCGACGTCGGGCGAGCTCGCCACGATGCGCGGCCACGTCGACCGGGCGATGTCCCAGGGTGCCTGCGGATTTTCCAGCGGTCTCGTCTACCGCCCCGGCCGTTGGGCCGAGACCGACGAGCTCACCGAGCTGGCCTCGGTGGCGGCGCCATACGACGGCATCTACGCAACACACATGCGCAACGAGCGCGACCGCTTGATCGAAGCGGTCGACGAGGCCCTTCGGATCAGCGGTGATGCCGGCGTTGCGCTGCAGATCAGCCACCACAAGGCCGCCGGCGAGCGCAACTTCGGAATGGTTGCCGAATCGCTCGCCCACATCGATCGCGCCCGCGAGGGTGGGGCGCGAGTCACGCTCGACGTGTATCCGTACACGGCTGGAAGCGGGCCGATGATCCAGTACTTCGATCTGGCCAACCCCGACCCCGAGCTCGCCCGGGCGATCCAGCTGGCCTCGTGCCCGGCCTTCAAGCAGTACGAAGGGCGCATGCTCGTCGATGTGGCGGACGAGCTGGGCATAACTCCGGCCGAGGCGGTCGTGCATGTGCTGACCGCGCCAGAGGGCGACAAGACGATCTGTATCCAGCACATCATGGATGAGGGTGACGTCGTGTCGAACCTCGAGCACCCGATGGTGATGGTCGGCTCCGACGGGCTACCGGACCTCGATGGACGGCCGCATCCTCGCCTGTTCGGCACGTTCCCGAGGGTTCTCGGCAAGTACGTGAGGCAGGAAGGCGTGCTCGACGTGGAGCAGGCCGTTCGTCGGATGACCTCTCTGTCCTGCGACGTTCACGGCCTCGCCGACCGGGGGCGACTGGTCGAGGGCGCATGGGCCGACCTGGTGCTCTTCGATCCCGACACCGTGATCGATGCCGCAACCTACGAGGACCCCAAGGTCGAGTCGGTGGGCATTCAGAGCGTGTGGGTCAACGGCGAGCTTGCATTCGACCAGGGCTCCCACACCGGGTCGCGAGCCGGTGGCGTTCTGCGATACCGGGAGTAGCTCGCCGTCGCGGTCGCGAGGCTGTGTTGGCTCCTGCGGTGCGCGTTCAGCTCCGAACGGCGAGGTCGACCGGGGTCGTCATCGTCGCCGGGTCGGCGCCTCGGTACACGGCATCACCGAAGGTGAACACGCCGCCGTCTTCGATCAGCGCGTAGTAGCCGTCCCCGGTGGCCGTCGGTCGCACTTCGATCGCGGTGGGCGGCTGGCAGAGCCCCACGCCGGGCACGCTGCCCCAGAAGGGAACGCCGAAGCTGAAGACTCCGCCGTCGCGGCCGAGCAGCCAGTAGCCGTTTCCGTCGGGGTGGACCGCCATCGAGATGACGGGAGCGTTGAGCGAGAGGTTGCCGGTGGACCCGTGGTACGTGGCTGCGCCGAAGGTGAAGATGCCGCCGTCCTGCCCGAGGAGCCAATACCCGTCGCCGTCCGCGGTCGGCGCCATGGCGACGACAGGGGCGTTGAGCGAGAGGTTGCCGGTCGATCCGAAATAGCCGGCAGCGCCGAAGGTGAAGATGCCCCCGTCCTGACCGAGCAGCCAGTACCCGTTGCCCGACGGGGTCGCCGCCATCGAGATGATCGGTGAGTTGAGCGGAATGCCTTCCATCGATCCGTGGTGGACGGCGTCGCCGAACGCCGCGATGCCGCCGGCGCTGTCGAGGATCCAGTATCCGTTGCCCGTGTTGGTCTCGGTGATCGCCACGGCAGCTCGTCCTGGCGCGAGCGAGCCGAGGAGATCGCCGTAGTGCGGCGCATCGCCGAACGCTTGGACGCGTCCATCGGCGCCGAGCACCCAGTAGCCGCGGGATGCGCCACCCGCGGGGTCGGCGCCGGGGTTCTGCGAACCGCGGCAGAAGTGCGCGGGTAGCGGATCGCCGCCTGATTCCGGCGCGCCGGTGTGTTTGTTGTTGCCGCGCCACACGGGCCAGTCGGGCTCGGAGCCCGGGGTGGGAATGGAGTACGCGGCGAGCCGACTCTGGCTGTTGGCCCCCGGGCGCCCGGCGCCGGCAATGATCTGCCAGCCGTGGGGCCCGAAGTCACCGACCGCAGGTGAGCTCGCAGCGAGAATCGCCCAGTGTTCGTTGATGCTCTGGCCGAACCAGGCTCCGTCGCTGCCGCGGAGCGCCCACGTGTTGTAGAGGTTGCTGGCCAGCACGTCCTGGGTGCCGTTGCCGTCGAGGTCTGCGATCACCGCAGAGCCGAAGAACATGCCGTCGCGGTCCACCGTGTCGGTCGGAAGCTCGGGGTGAACCGCCCACTTCAGGGAGCCGTCGCCGTGGAATGCGTAGACCCATTCGTTCCAGCTCGCGACCACGACCTCGGGGATGCCGTCGCCGTCGAGGTCGCCGAGGGCGGGGCTCGCGTAGATCACATCGCCGACGCTGACCGGCCAGCCGGGAACATCGGACGCATCGTCGATGTGCCAGGCGAACACCTTGTGACCGTCGGGGTGGCGGTAGAAGTCGCCGCCTCCGATGACCACCTCGAAGCGGCCGTCACCGTTGATGTCGCCGATTGCAGTGCTCGACTTGAACGACTCGCCCGTGCACTTGGTCCACAGCACGGCCACGGTGCCGTTCTGCCAATCGAGCGCCCAGTACCGGCCGCCACCGCACGGTGTCACGCCCACCGTTGCGTCGCCGCCGATGAAGATCTCGTGGCGTCCGTCCTCGTCGCTGTCCCACAGGGCGACGCTGCCCCAGATGGTGTCGACGTTGTCGAACGGAAAGCCCGGGAGCACGTTGTTGTTGCGGTCGACAGCCCAGACCCGATGATCCCAGCCACCCCATACGAGGTCGTCCCAGCCGTCGCCGTCGATGTCACCGATCGCCACCGCGCCGTGTACGGGCTCGCCGTAGCCATCGCCGGGTTCCGTGCCTGTCCACAGGTCGAACTTGTCGAACCCTTCGCGCGCCCATTTCACAGCGCCCGTGTGTTCGTACACGATGACACCGCCGCGGTGCCGCCCGGCCCAGCGCGTCCCGACCCCCGTGATGATCTCGAGACGACCGTCGCCGTCGATGTCGTGCAGGGTCGGGCTGGAGGTGATCGGCGAGGGCGTCACCGAGGGAGGAATCACCGCCGGTACCGGGAAGCCGGGCAGCATCACGCCGGTGGCGGTCGTCGCGTAC
Organism: uncultured Acidimicrobiales bacterium; assembly: GCA_964629575.1. Lineage (GTDB taxonomy): Bacteria > Actinomycetota > Acidimicrobiia > Acidimicrobiales > Poriferisodalaceae > JAYPWI01. The sequence continues at coordinate 64,661 of CAZVUM010000018.1, forward strand.
AGGTAGCCGTTCTCGTCGCCCCACACGATGTCGTTGACGCCGTCAGCGTCGACATCGCCGATCGCCGGTGAGGAGTTGCGGTTGAACCCCGCGTACTCGATCGCCCACGACTCCGTGATCGCGGAGGCGGACACCTCTGGCTCGCTGATTGGCTCGTCCGCGGAGGCGCCCGGAACCATCGTGCCGAGCCCGACAGCGCACGCGGCCGCGGCCGCGAACCATGGGCGCTTCGTGGAGGTCATTCGCATGAGATCGGTCATCCACGGGCCCGGGTCAAGGATTGTTTTCGAGGCGCCGCCCGCGCGATGAGACACCGTAGAGGCCCACGGCGATACCCTGGCTTCAGCCCTGCGAACGAGCCATCCAGATCACCGGCCTTCCAGGGGCGAACGGCTGCCGTGCGGTGGCCACGGAGGTTCCGGGCTCGGAACCGGCAGTCAAACAAGAGAATTTCCCCCTCGTGACAACCACATTCGCCGAACTCGGCGTGCCCCAAGTCCTGTGCGACGCTTTGACGCGCCAGGGCATCACCAGCCCCTTTGCCATTCAGGAACTCACCATCGCCGATGCAATGGCGGGTCGTGATGTGTGCGGAAAGGCCAAGACCGGATCGGGCAAGACCCTCGCGTTCAGCCTCCCGTCGCTCGCGCACACAACACCTGATCCCGACGGTAAGCCAACCACGTTGATGCTGACCCCGACCCGGGAGCTGGCCAACCAGATCACCGGGGTCGTCGAGCCGCTGGCCGAAGCTGCGAACGTTCGTCCGATCGCCGTCTATGGCGGGACGAACATCGAGAAGCAGATCGAGACGATCAAGCGCGGCATCGACATCATCATCGCCACCCCCGGTCGCCTGATCGACCTCATCGACCGTGGCGCGGTCGACGTGGCGCGGGTCCAGCGGGTCATCGTCGACGAGGCCGACCGGATGGCCGACATGGGGTTCCTTCCCCAGGTCGAGTGGATCCTTCGCCACATCGAATCCGATCACCAGACGATGTTGTTCTCCGCCACCCTCGACGGCGCTGTCGACACCGTCGTGAAGCGTCACCTCAACGATCCGGTCTTTCACGAGGTCGAAGAGCGCGAGGTCACCGTCAGCGAGATGGGCCACCTCTTCATGTCGGTTCACAAGATGAACCAGGTGCAAGTGGCGGCGCGGATCATCGAGACCTCCAGCAAGACCTTGCTGTTCACCCGCACCAAGAGGGGCGCAGATCACCTGCAGCGCGAGCTGTACAACGAGGGCGTCAAGGTGAAGGCGATCCACGGCGACCTGCGCCAGAACCACCGAGAGCAGGCGCTGTCGGAGTTCACCTCGGGCAAGATCAAGGCGCTGGTCGCGACCGACGTCGCTGCCCGTGGAATTCACGTCGACGACGTCGATGTGGTGATCCACTACAACCCGCCAGAGGACCACAAGACCTACCTGCACCGCTCGGGGCGCACAGCGCGCGCCGGCCAGAGCGGAACCGCGGTCACGATGTTCCTGTGGGACGAAGAGCTCCAGGTGCGGCAGCTGCAGCGCCGTCTCGGCCTCAAGTTGCCGCTGCACGAGGTGTTCTCCAACGACGGTCGGCTCGACGATCTCGTGGGCTGGGCGTCACGTCAGGAGTGACGACCGACGCGCTCCCCACGGGGGTGCGCGCTGCGCTGCGCCGCGTCGACGCTCTGATCGAAGCCGCTGACGCGCCAGACCAGGTGCTGAACGCGCTGGCCTCAGTCGGGACAGCGCGGGTCGCTGAGATGTCGTCTCCTGGCGCGTCAGGGGTGGTGTACACGCCCTACGACGTGGCGCGTCAGCTGGTGGACCTGTGCGAGCTCTCGATCGACGACTCGGTGTGCGACCCCGCTGTCGGGTGCGGGGTGTTCCTCCTCGCCGCCGCCGAACGCCTGTGGGCGCGCGGCGCGTCTGTCGGACGCGCGGCCGCCGCTCTGCACGGCGCCGACGCCGACCCGATGAGCGTCGAGGTCACCCGGGCAGTTCTGACGCGCTGGGCCACGTGGCGCGGCGGCGAGGCAGTGGAGTTCGACGGGGTGGTCGCGGCTGACGCGTTGCTCGACGAGGTGGCGGGCTGGCCGCAGTCATTCGACGTCGTCGTCGGCAACCCGCCCTTCCTCGGTCAGCTTCGATCGTCGACAGCCCGGAGTCGCCAGCGCGCTGACGCGCTACGCAGTCGCTTTGGTGATCTTGCCGGTGGCTACGTGGATGAGAGCGCTCTCTTCCTGACGCGTGGGGCCGAGCTCCTCGCGGAGCGCGGCCGAATCTGTCTGATCATGCCGGCGAGCATCCTCGCCGCCGCGTCAGGCGAACCTGTGAGGCAGCTCCTGACGCGTCAGCTCGACCTCTCGGCGGTTTGGGTGGGCGGAACCGGCGTGTTCGCTGACGCGTCCGTCAACGTTGTGGCGCCGCTGCTGACGCGCGATGCCGACGCGTCAGATGGCGTTCGCGTGGTCAGTCCTGACGGCGGTGTCTCCACCGTGCCGTCACCGGGCGATCTTTGGGCGGAGGTCGTGGCGGGCGCGTCAGGCGTGCCGCGCGTGAGTCTGGCGGGCGCGCCGCTCAGCGGAATAGCGCGCGTCACGGCCGACTTTCGCGACGCCTACTACTGGATCGCAGAGCGCGTCAGCGAAGAGGCTGCGTCCCCTGACGCGCCACGCCTCGCGACGGTTGGACTGATCGACCCGCTCCATTTCCGGCACGGGTGCGCGTCCGTACGGTTTGCCAAACGCCAGTACGACGCCCCGGTCGTCGGCGACGCGTCAGGTGACGAGCGCTACCGCTCCTGGCGCGCCAGTCGCCTGGTGCCCAAGGTGCTCGTCGCAACGCAGACCAAGGTGCTGGAGTGTGCGGTCGACGAAGCGGGTGCGATCCTTCCTTCGACACCACTGTTGATCGTGCAGCCGGCTGACGCGTCGGATGTCTGGCGCGTCGCCGCGGCTCTCAGCAGCCCGGCGGTCTCGGCGTGGGCGGCCCGTCAGGGGAGTGGAACCGGTCTCGGGAAGGGCACCTTTCGTCTGCGGGCATCCCAGCTCGCTGACGCGCCCCTGCCAACCGACGCGTCGGCGTGGACCGAAGGTGCGCTCCTGACGCGTCAGCTGCACAGCGATGGAGGCCCACCGCCGTCGCACAACGGACTGCGCGAGCTGGGTCGCGTGATGAACCGCGCCTATGGCCTACGCGACGCCGACGCGCTGCTCGACTGGTGGCTGGCGCGCGTCCCCGACCGCGGCCGCGCGTCCGGGTGACGCGTCAGTGACGGCAGTGTGGCCCGTGGCGATGTTCGAGGTCGACGAGCAGGCGCGTCCGTACGGCGCGTCGGCCGGCGTCGACCCGCATCTGTGCGGCCCACTCGACCAGGCGTGGGTTGAGCAGCAGCTCGACGCCACCGTGGCGGAGGCGCTGGTAGGGCTCGAGGTTCTTGCCTCGGAGGTGGGTGTCGACCGACACCTCGGCGACGCCGCCTCAACCGATCGGTGGAATGAAATCGATCGCTGCGGTGCCGCCCTTTCGACGCACCCATTCCACTGCTGCCTCGGTCACCTCAACCTGCATGCACGATCCAACCGCTCCGAGGCGCTGTTTCTTCCCGATAGGTGTTGGGGTGAATCATGACCAACCTTGTAGCGTTTTGCTCCAGTCAGGAGATGGTGTGAAGCGATCCCGAACCGAAAGCGACGACGCGGCACTCCCGTTCCCGCCGGCGTCGGGCGCCTGGTTCCCCGAGATGCCCATCGCGGAGCGCCGCTTCTTCGATTTGTCTCCCGATCGCCCATTCGCCCTCGAGGGCGGTGGAGCCCTGGTGCAGCCCGAGCTGGCTTTCGAGACCTGGGGCACGCTCGACGCGTCGGCGAGCAACGCCATCCTCGTCTGTCACGCCCTCACCGGCGACGCCCACGCGCACGGCGAGGCGATGGCTGGCCAGCCGTCGGAGGGCTGGTGGAACGACTTCATCGGTCCGGGCCGCCCGCTCGACACCGACCGCTTCTTCATCGTGTGCGCCAACGTCCTCGGGGGATGCCAGGGAACGACCGGTCCGGCATCGATCGACCCCGAGACGGGTGATCACTACGGGGCGAGCTTTCCCGTTGTCACCATCCGCGACGTGGTGCGGTCCCAGCGCGCCCTCGCTGCTCACCTCGGGGTCGAACAGTGGCTGGCCGTCGTCGGCGGTTCGATGGGTGGAATGCAGGCCCTGGAATGGGCGATCACCTACCCGGATCGGCTTCGCGGGCTCGTGATCATCGCATCGACGGCTGCGGCGTCGACCCAGCAGATCGCGTGGAGCCAGGTCGGCCGCCAAGCGATCCTCGACGATCCCGGGTGGCACGGCGGAGACATCTACGGCCGCGAACCCGGCGATGGACCACACCGGGGGCTTTCGAACGCCCGGCGTATCGCGATGATCCACTACCGCAGCGACGAGGAGTTCGAGCGGCGCTTCGGACGCAACTCCAACATGAGCGGGGACCCGTTCAGCCTCGACCATCAGTTCGATGTCGAGTCCTACCTCGACTACCAGGGCGACAAGATCCAATGGCGGTTCGACGCCAACACCTACCTGGTGCTCAACAAGATGATGGATCTCCACGACGCCGGCCGCGGTCGTGGCGGCGTCGAGAAGGCGCTCACCAGGGTGCGTGTGCCCACGCAGGTGATGAGCGTCCGCACCGACTTCTTGTACCCGCGCCACCAGCAGCTCCGCATCGTGGACGGCCTGCATGGCAGGGTCCCGGTCGAGCACGTCGATATCGACAGCGACAACGGGCACGATGGCTTCCTCACCGAACCGGATCAGACCGGCCCGCCCATGGGGGAGTTCGTGGAGCGAGTCGCCAAGAACTGACGCGCCGCCCTCGTCACTCCGCCGGTGGGCCCGGGTCGGTGGTGAGAATGTCGCGGACTTCGGCCATCTCGAGCTCGCTGAGCCGCCAGCTGGACGCGTCGACGTTGGCCAGGAGCTGTTCCGGATTCGAGACGCCGGCGATCACACTCGGGATCTCGGGCCTGGTGAGCAGCCAGCCGATCGCGAGCTCGAGGAGGCTGCGCCCTCTGTGACGGGCCCAGTCGGTGAGACGAGCCGTGGTGCGCAGCTTCGAGTCGTCGAGGAAGCGCGCCACGAGCTCCGGCGTCCCCAACGCAAGGCGCGACCCCTCCGGAGGGCCGTCGGTGCCGACTTTGCCGGTCAAAAGGCCCGATTCGAGGGGGAAGAACGGCAGAAAACCCACGTCCCGCGCTCGACAGACTTCGAGGACCTCGTCCTCGGGTTCGCGATGGAGCAGCGAGTACCGGTTCTGCACAGTTCGATAGGGCGCCCACCAGTCGCGATCCCAGACATCTGCCGCTCCATCGAGCCGCTCGGCGTCGTAGTTGCTGCACCCGACCTCACGCACCTTGCCCGCCACCACGAGCTGGTTGAGGGCCTCGAGGGTCTCGGACTCGGCGACCTCCGAGTCCGGGGTGTGAATCTGGTAAAGGTCGATCCAGTCAGTCTTGAGCCGGCGGAGGCTGCGATCCACCGCCCGCTCGATGTACTCCGCGCTGCCTCCGGTCAGGCCGAGGTCGACGTCGCGCAGTCCGAACTTGGTCGCGATCACCACCTCGTCGCGATTCTTGGCGACGGCCTCACCGAGCATCTCTTCAGACCGGCCGTTGCCGTATACGTCGGCGGTGTCGAAGAAGGTCACGCCCGCGTCCAGACACGCGTGAACGATGCCAGCGACCGCATCGGAGTCGATGCGCGTCCCGAAGTTGTTGCACCCCACGCCGAGCGCAGACACCGTCAGTTCGCCGATCGTTCTGGTCTCCACGCCGTCGAGGGTAGAGGCGGCGATACCGTGCGCTCGTGCCGGAGGGAATCGAAGTCGAGATCTACCGACGTGCGGCGTGCTCAGTGATCGGCCGCCGCGTCGCGAGCGTCGAGGCGACGCGGGGCTACCTACGCAGCGAGCTGTCCGCTCAGCACCTCCGCGATGCCATCGGTGAACTCGTCGTGGCGGATGTGCGACGGGTGGGGAAGCTCCTTCTGCTCGATCTCGGGAGTGGCGCCGGCTCGACGTCCACAACCGTCGGGCTTCGATTCGGGATGACGGGGCGATTGGTCGTCGACGGCGCCGCTCCGATCGACCAGTTGCTCTACACCACCAGCGCGACGGACCCCTCGCACCAGCGATTCGCTCTGGGTTTCGACCACGGGGCCTTGGCGATCGTCGATCCACGTCGCCTGGGTTCGGTCGAACTTGCTCCCGACGAGTCCGTTCTCGGCCCGGATGCTTTCGGTGTCACTGCCGCGTGCGTGACCACTGCGATGAAGGGCGGCCACGGACCGCTGAAGGCCCGACTGCTCGACCAGAGCCGGCTCGCCGGCATCGGCAATCTCATCGCAGACGAGACGCTGTGGCGCTGTGGGCTCTCTCCAACTCGGTCCGCCGGCGACCTCGACGAGAACGAAGCGGCGACGCTCGCGGCAGCGATCCGCGACACGGTGGCCGAGCTGCTCGATCGCGGTGGCTCACATACCGGCGACCTCCAAGAACACCGCGTGCGTGGCGCGCTCTGCCCTCGAGACGGGGCGCCGCTGCGACGGGACAAGGTGGGCGGCCGCACCACCTTCTGGTGTCCGGCCCACCAGGTGTGAGCGACCGATATCGCCGCTGAATCACGGCTCGGCCGAGCCCGCTGGCTACTCTCGCCGACGTGACGCCCGCCCCTTCGCTCGTGGCCGCCCTGGCCCAGCAAGCCCAAGACGAGGTGAGCTCAGGCGCGGGTTTCTGGTGGATCGTGGTCTGGATACTGGGCGGACTGACTGTGGGCTGCGGTATCGGCTGGCTGATCGTCAAGCGACGCACGGTGCCACCGGCCAAGCAGCCCTACGTTCCCCCCAACCTGCCGACGGGCCCGACGAGAGCACCGCATGTGAGATCCGCCGACCACGAGTCGTCGCGGTAGCGTTCGGCTATGGCAGACGGCTTCGATCCCGATGAGATGATCGCCCGATACCGTGAGCGAGCCGAGGCGGTCCGCAAACGCAATCTTCCCGCGGTGGGTGGTGAAGAACGCAAGCTCTTCATCGAGCAGGCCGAGACCGACTTCATGGATTACGCCATGATCGGCGACGCGACGGCTTCCTTCGACGACGGCGTGCTCACGCTCACGATCGATCTGCGCTCCGGAGGCTGAGGTGGCGCGGCGTCCGGTGGCCCCGGATCTGTCGTGGATCACCCGATTGCGGGACGAGGTGGCAACCCTTCCCGAGACGCTCCGTGCATTTCGCGAGACGGTGGAGGATCTGCGCACCGTGGCCAAGCGGCTCGAAGGGCTCACCGAGGTGATGGAACGTACCCAGGCCCACCTCGATGCGCTCGGCGTCACCGACTCGGCGCGTCAGCTGGACGACGCGGTCGTCGCCGTGGAGACGCAGCTGTCTGCATTGAGGGGAAGCGTGCCAGGAGGCGCCGGCGGAGCGCTCGACGATGCGGTGCAGCAGATGCGCAAGACGGCGAGCGACATGTCAGAGCTCGGCTTCCGCATGTTCGGTGTGAAGCCGCCCCGGGGCGACCGCGGGAGTAGCTGAGCGATTCGTCGTGGCGTTTGTCGCTGGGGCGGCAGTTGGTACAGTGACGATTCGCCCGCGGATGTAGCTCAGTTGGCTAGAGCGCAACCTTGCCAAGGTTGAGGTCGCCGGTTCGAACCCGGTCATCCGCTCCACCGACATCGCCCCGGTCAGACTCGCTCTGGCCGGGGTGTTCTG
>CAZVUM010000019.1:0-59206 GCA_964629575.1 uncultured Acidimicrobiales bacterium
TCGCCGGTGGCCTCGGACAGCCTGCGCCAATAGCGGGGCCCGCCGCCGTTGTAGACGAAGTAGCGGGTCTTGCCGTACTCGTGGCCGTCGACGTTGGAGTTGTAGCCGGTGAACCAGCTCTTGGCGTTGCGCATGAGCATCATCGAGTACATCTCGCGCATGTGCTCGCCCCAGGCGTCCTCAGCCTCCTGGGTCGGCTCGAACCGGGTATGGCCGTGCTCGGCGAGGTAGGTCAGGAACCCGGTCGACCAGTCGACGCCCTTCTCGATCCCCCTGGGGAAGTTGGACGACGCCGAACCGCTCTGCGGGCCGGCCAGCATCATCATGTTGGGGAAACCGTTGATCATGAGACCGAAGAACGTCGAGGGCCCATCGGCCCACTTGTCCGCCAGGCGCTGCCCGTCGGTGCCTCGAATGTCGATGCGGTCGTATGCACCGGTCATGGCATCGAATCCGGTGGCGTAGACGATGATGTCGAGGTCGACGTGCTCCGCTGACGTCTGAATCCCCGTCTCGGTGACCCGCTCGATCGGGGTCTCGCCGAGGTCGACCAAGCGAACATCGCCACGGTTGTACGTCTCGAAGTAGTTGGTCTCGAGCGGGACGCGCTGCACTCCGAAGCCGTGATCCTTGGGGATGAGCTTCTCGGCCACCTCCGGGTCGTCGACCCGCTCGCGGATCTTCTCCGCGATGAAGGCAGACAACTCGGCGTTGGCCTCCTCGTTCATGAACGTCTCGCTGAAGTTGCCGAGCCAGATCCCGAACCCCGGACTGGCGTAGAGCTCCTCCCAATAGGCTCGTCGCTCCTCTGGCGTGAAGTTGTCGATTCCACGGCGATCCGGCTCGTGCTCGAAACCGCCCGGGGTGCGGCCGCAGCGCTCGAAGATCTCGTCGTAGCGGTCGCGGATCTGGGCCATCTCGGCGTCGTCGATCGGGCCGTTGTGAAGGGGGGCAGCCCAGTTGGGGCGCCGCTGGAACACCGTCAGATGCTCGGCCTGCTCAGCCACCACGGGGATGAGCTGAATGGCGGTCGCCCCCGTGCCGACGACACCCACTCGCTTGCCCGTCAGGTCGACCGGTTCGTGCGGCCAGTAGTAGGTGTGCCACGACTGGCCCTCAAACGTGTCGACGCCGGGATAACGAGGCGGTGTCGCTGCGGAGAGCAGACCCAGCGCGGTGATCAGAAAGCGCGTGGTGCGGGTGCTTCCGTCCTGCAGCGCGACCGTCCACGAGCGCGATGCGTCGTCGTAGTTGGCGGCGGTGACCGCTGTGTCGAACTGCATGTGACGGCGCAGGTCGAACTTGTCGGCCACGTAGGACAGATACCGGTAGTTCTCGGGCTGGCTGGAGAACCGTTCCTTCCAGTGCCACTCGTCGAGCAGTTCCTGCGACCACGAGTAGCCGTACGTGTAGCTCTCGGAGTCGAATCGGCAACCGGGATACCGGTTCCAGTACCAGGTACCGCCCAGGTCGCTGCCCGCTTCGAGCACCGTGGCCCGCAGCCCCAGTTCGACGAGGCGCTTGATCTGGTAGATCCCAGCGACGCCGGCCCCGATCACGATGGCGTCGTAGTCCAGTTCCTGATTGCTGGACGGACGATCCAGCTGCGCCGACTGATCAGTCATCGGATGCCTTCTTCGCTCTCGACTGTGTCAGGTGTTGGCCGAACCGTACCGTCCGCACGAGGCCCGGCGCCTGCTGCCTCGGTCGAGGTCGAGGCCAGGACGTCACACGCTCAATCCAGCGCCGCGTACACCGCAGCGGCGACGTTGGAGCCCCGCTCGTCGCCCATGAGGTCGTTGGCCATGTTGTTCATGACGTAGGCGATCGAGCACCGCTTCTCGAGGTCGATGATCGCAACCGAGCCACCCCACCCGCCCCAGTAGTACGCGTCCTGCGTGGGTGTCCTCGGTTCGAGCGGGTGGTTGAGGCCGAAGCCCATGCCGTAGCGAGTCGGCATGCCGAGGACCAGATCGTCTCCGATGAACTGCTCCTGCAGCGGAATGCGTGTCGTCTCGGGCAACATGAGCCGCACACCGTCGAGCTCGCCACCGCACGCAACGGCGGAGTGCACACGAGCCACACCGCGGGCGTTTCCCGTGCCGCCAGCCGCCGGGATCTCAGCAGCCCGCCACTCCCGGGTGCGAGGTTCCAGGGCGGTGAGGGGCGCGGCGCGGAACGTTCTGGTCGCGACGGTGCCCTCGTCGGGGATCACGTCCATGGCTGCCGCTGGCGGGTCCAGGTCCGCCACCCGATCGTCCTCGCTCGCGGAGAGTCCGATGTGAAAGTCGGCACCGAGCGGCCCTGCGACCTCCTCGGCGAAGAAGCGCCCCATCGTGCGGCCGTCGATTCGCCGCAGCACTTCGTTCTGCAGGAAGCCCTGCGTGATGGCGTGGTAGCCGGCTGCACTTCCCGGCGGCCACCAGGGAGCGGTGTCGGCGAGGAGCGAGGCGATCGCGTCGTGTTCGTACAGGTCGGTGACCGGGATCGGCGGATCGAAACCAGACAGACCGGCCTGATGGCTCATCACGTGGCTGACGAGCACGTCGTCCTTGCCGTGCGCCGCGAACTCGGGCCAGTACTCGGCGACCGGTGCGTCGAATCGCAGCTGGCCGCGGTCGGCGAGCATCAGCATGCAGATCGAGGCCATCGTCTTGGTGGTCGAATAGACGTTGACAATCGTGTCCCGCTCCCACGGGTCGCCCGCTGCGTTGCGGTCCCCCGCCCAGATGTCGACCACCGTCTCGCCATCGACTGTCACGGCCGCGCAAGCGCCGATCTCCAACCCGGCCGTGAAGTTCGCCACGAAGGCGTCACGCACGATCTCGAAATCCTCGTGGCAGAAACCGTGTACGACCGTCTGGCCGTCGGTGGCGCCGCTCACCGTCCGGTCCAGGCCGGCTTCTCGCCCTTGGCAGCCGCTCTACGGAAGGCCTGGGCATCCTCGGTCGCGCCCGCGACCTTGCGCATCGTCTCGCCGAACCGGATCGCCTCGACGAAGCCCATCTCCTGACCTCGCTTGGCGATCTCCTTGGTGGCTCGAACCGCCAACGGGGCCGAGTTGGTGATCAGCCGATCGGCCAGGGCGAGCGCTTCGTCCATCAGCTCGTCGTGGGGCACCACCTTCATGACCAGGCCCATCTCCTTGGCCCGCTCGGCCGACACGCGGTCGCCGAGTAGCAGCAGCTCCATCGCGTTCTGCCAGCCGACCATCCTGGGCATCCGCACCGACCCTTGAACCGTGGGCACGCCGAGCTGCACTTCCGGAAAGCCGAACTCAGCGCGGTCGGACGAGATCACGAAGTCGCACGCGGCCACCATCGTGAGGCCGAAGCCGATCGCGTACCCGTTGACCGCTGCGATGACCGGCTTCCATATCTCCTTGCCCGATTCGAGCGAGGTGAAGCTCGGCACCTCCCAGAAGCTGTGTTCGTCGTTGCCGACGGCGCTCCCGGGATCCTTCAGATCGGCTCCCGCACAGAAGGCCTTGCCGTTGCCGGTGACGATGGCCACCCACGCCTCGTCGTCGGTGCGCAGCGTCTCCCAGGCCGCGTTGAGGTCCCGTCGCAGTTGACCGTTGACGGCGTTCATCGCCTCCGGCCGGTTGTAGCGAATGATCGCCACACGCCCCTGCCGCTCGTAGGTGACCGTGTCTCCCATGGGCTGCTCTCCCTCGGTTGTGGACACGTTCTAGCGCAGAGCGTCGGCAGCGGTTCGCAGTCCCTCCAGGACCCGACTCGGCGTGAGCGGGAACGTCTCGAACCACACCCCCGTCGCATCGTGCAGCGCAGCCACAACAGCAGGGGCGTACGGGATCATCGGCATCTCGGCCATACCCCGCGCTCCCCAGGGACCCAGCGGGTCTGCGAGCTCCAGCACGACCGGCTCGACGCGCTCGGGCATGTCGAGGATGCCCGGGATCAGATAGCCGCTGAAGCGCGGGTTGACGATGTGGCCATCCCGAACGACGAGGTCTTCCGACAGTGCATACCCGTGGGCCTGGGCCACCGCGCCCAGCACCTGACCTTCGACGAGCCCAACGTTGACCGCACGACCCACGTCGTGAGCGCTCACGACACGATCGATCCGGATGTGGCCGGTCTCGACGTCGATGGTGAGCTCCACCGCCTGAGCCACATAGCCGTAGGTGAAGTTGGGCTGGCCCACCCCGGTTTCAGGGTCGAGCGTCTCCGTTGGCGGTGGCACGAAGCGGAAACGACCCACCGCCGGTCTGGCACCCTCCCGCCACGCCTTCTCGGCCTCCTGTGCCGCGCCGATGATCGAGTTGCCTGCCATCCAGGTGAGCCGAGAGGCGCTCGCCGAGCCGCTGTCGCCTGACGTGGCCGTGTCGCTCCACTCGCCGCGGACCCGGTCGAGCGGAACGCCGGTCGCCTCGGAGGTCATCTGCAGGAACGCCTGGTGTGCGCCCTGACCGACCTCGGCGCCACCGTGGTAGAGCACCGCACCGGTCGGCTCGTCGTCGCCCTCGGATCCTTGGAGTTCGATCGTCGCATCGCAACGCTCCGGAAAGCCGAAGCTGAACCCGACGTTCTTGTAGGCACACGCAAAGCCGCGGCCCCGCCGCAGCGCCGCTGGATCAGCGGGGAGGGTGGCGATCGGGGCGAACGGCTCGACCGGTGGCATCTCCTGATCGAAGGCAGCCGCATCAGCGCAGCCGTCGACGACCTCGGCGATCGTGACCCCATCGGGCATCGGGACCTGCGTGATTCCGATCGATCCGTCTCGCAGCACGTTGCGGCGCCGGATCTCGACGGGATCGAGTTCGAGCGCTGCGGCGAGCTTGTTCATCTGGCTCTCGGCCACGAACGCACCCTGGGGTGCTCCGAACCCCCGGAACGCGCCACCGGGAACCGTGTTGGTGTACACAGCGACCGAATCGAGCCGAGCGTTGGGCACCTCGTAGGGGCCACAGACCGAGAGGTGCGCGTTCCCGAGCACCTTGTTGGTCGTGTAGTTGTAGGCGCCGCTATCGAGTACCACATCCGCCTCGGCGACGGTGATGTGGCCATCCGCGTCGGCGCCCCATCGCGCCGTGACACGCCCGCGGTGACGCTTGTGGTGACCAACGATCGATTCCTCGCGGCTCCACATGGTCCGAATCGGCCGCGTGTCGCCAAGGGCGTGCATGCGCTGGGCGGCGAGCGCCAGCACGATCTGCAGGGTCATGTCCTCGCGTCCGCCGAAAGCACCGCCGATCGCGGGGTAGATGATGCGCACCCGTTCGGGCTCGAGATCGAGCGCGTGGGCGACCTGCTCCTGGTCCTCGGCGGTCCACTGTCCGGCGACCTGCACGGTCACGCGACCCTCGTCGTCAACGAAGCCCACGGCCGCTTCGGGCTGGAGGTAGGCGTGCTCCTGGTACGGGAACTCGTACGTCCCCTCCACGACGACAGCCGCGGCATCCCACCCGGCGGCCACGTCGCCCTTGCGGACTCTGAGACGGTGATAGTCGTTGCGGCCCACCTCGGAGTGCACGACAGCCGCGCCCGGGGCGAGCGCGGCGTCGATGTCGCCGACGACAGGGAGCTGCTCCCAGACCACGTCGAGGGATTCGGCCCCGAGCTGCGCTGCCTCGGCGGTCTCGGCGACCACTACGGCGATCGTGTCGGCCTCCCACCTCGACACGTCCGACGGAACATCCGAGTGACCCGTCGCCCCGACACCGACGATCACCGGCTGATCGAACATCGTCAGCCCGTACTCGTTCACGGGAACATCGGCGGCGGTCAGGACGAGCAGCACGCCCTCGATGACCTCGGCCCTCGATGAGTCGAACGACACCATGCGGGCATGGGGTTGGCCGCTGAACACCACCTTGACGTGGAGCTCGGACTCGTGGCGGATGTCGCCCGGATAGGCCGCCCGGCCGCGGACTTTGGCCATGGCGTCGACCCGCTGGTGGTTGGCCCCGAGGCTCACGATCCACCTCGCGCCGCCGAGCGGACGGCATGAATGATCGACTCGTAGCCGGTGCAGCGGCACAGGTTGCCGGTGAGGGCGCGCCGGATCTGGTCGTCGCTGGGCTCGGGGACATCCTCGAGCAGCGTCGACGCCGCCATCACGAACCCCGGCGTGCAGAAACCGCACTGCGCCGCATGGCACGCGACGAAGTTCTGCTGGAGGTCAGACGGCCCGTCCCCGGCCGGGTTCGTGACGCCCTCGATAGTCGTCACCTCGCAGCCATGGGCCCGACCGGCCGGCACGAGGCACGACATCACGGCGATGCCGTCGAGGCGGACGGTGCAGGCCCCACACTCGCCCTCGGCGCACCCTTCCTTGGTGCCGCCCAGCCATTCGCCGTCTGCTGCGCGCTGCTCCCTGAGCCAGTCGAGGAGCGTGTGCTCACGCCCTGCGGCGCCGCGCACGACGGATCCGTTGACCGACACCGCGAGCCCGGATCCCGCGGACCCCTCGGCCGGGCCCGACGTCTCGAAGTGGCCGCCCGAGGCTCCTCCCCACAGCGTGGGTGTCGGGGAACCCGTGTCGTCGACGCCGGCTGCCAGCGCCATGAGCAGGCGCCGGACGGTGACCTCCAGGACATCGCTCCGGTAGGACGCAGTCCCCCGGAGGTCGTCGATCGGCGAGACAGCCGATGCGGCTGCCGCCGCGGCCTCCGCCACCGTCACGGCGTCGAGGTCCGACCCGACCAGGAGCGCCTCGGCGTCAGGGCTTCTCACCACCGTGGGCGCAACCGAACCAAGCGCGATCGAGGCACCCTCGCACCGCCCTTCGGACACGTCGAGGGTGGCAGCGACATGGACGACGGAGATGGCCTGGGCCCTCCGCAATCCGACCTTGGCGAAGAGCGATCGGCGCGAGTCGCGGACCGGTACACGCAGCCCGGCCACGAGCTCGCCGGGCCCCAGGTCCACGGTCCGAAACCCGGTGATGAACTCGCCGAGCGGCAGGCGTCGCCGCGGGCTGTCGTCCGTCGAGCGCACCTCCACGATCGCCTCGTGGGCCAGCAGCGCAGAGATGGTGTCGTTGGCCGGGGATGCTGTCACAACGTTGCCGACGACGGTGGCCCGATTGCGAAGCTGCGGCGATCCGACCTCGTCGCACGCCTGAGCCAGAGCGAGGGCGTGAGCACGGACCAGCGAAGAGTTGGCGACCTGGCTGTGGGTCGCCAGCGGACCGATCAGCAGCTCGCCGTCGACCAGGTGGATCGCATCGAGCCCGGCGATTCGGGAGACGTCCACCAGGAGATCGAGCGATCCCCCACCCGAACGATCCAGCTCGACGAGGACATCGGTCCCACCGGCGATGAGCCGCGCTCGCTCACCATGTTCGAGCAGGAGCCGCGAGGCGGCGTCGAGGCTGTCGACGGCGACGTACCCGCCCACCGCCGTGCCGGACCGCTGGACCTCATGCATCGAGGCCCGTTCCGCCCGCGTTGTAGATCTCGCCACCGCCCTCCGCGTACGTCCGGAGGACATCGGCACCATGTGAGCGCAGCACATCGCGGACGACCTCGATGCCGTTGCCGGCGAAGGCCTGCTCCCAGCCTTCGGGCTTGTTGCCCTCGTCGAACCCGCTGGCCCTGGCGTCCTCGTCGCGGGCGGCGATCACCAGCCGACTGATTCCGCTCCAGTGGACCGCTCCGAGGCACATCGCGCAGGGTTCGGTGCTGGTGACCAGCTCGGTCGGCCCGCCGGCGCCCAGATCGAAGTTGCCGCGCTGCTGGCCGGCGAAGCTGAAGGCCACCACTTCGGCGTGAGCGACCGGCGACGACGAGGGGACGACCAGGTTCACGCCGACCGCGATCAGCTCGTGGGAGAGGGCATCGAACACCGCCGCGGCAAAGGGCCCACCCGTGCCGCTCGCGACGTGGCGCGATGCGAGGCCCAGAACGAAGCGCATGCGCTCTTCGACATCGGACATGTCCGATGGACGGGCGGCGACCGCCTCGCTCACCCAGTCGGGAAGCTCGAAGCTGAAGCTCCCGCTGCTCATGGCGACCAGTCCGCGAAGGTGTCGATCATCAGGCGCACGTCGTCACCGAGCGGGTAGAGGATCGGCGTGGTGCAGCCGGTCGCGCAGTAGTGGGCGACCTTCTCGCGGCACTCCGCCGGCGTCCCCGCAGCGCAGATCATCTGCACGATGTCGTCCGGCACGAGAGCCGAGGCCGCCACGACCTGCTCGTGCGTCGCCGGCCAGGTGAGGACCTGGCCGATCTCATCGAGAAGGGTCTGCGGAACACCAGACGCCGCCATGATGTGTGGCTGCTGTCCGAGGTACTGGGTGACCAGCAGCCGTGCTGCGTCGAGCGCTGCGGCGCGGTCTTCGTCCACCGAGCACACGACGAGCTGTGGTCGATCCAGGTCGTCTGCGTTGCGGCCCGACTTCTCCGCACCGGCCTGCAGCGCTTCCATCGCCCTGCCGTTGTACTCGGGCGACACCAGGTAGTTGAGCACGACGCCGTCGGCGATCTCGCCGGTGAGGCGCATCATCTGCATGCCGGTGGCGCCGATGTAGATCGGCACGTCTTTGGCACGCCGCTCCTGGTGCACGTAGTCGAGCTCGACTCCGTCGAGGTGGACGAAGTACCCATCCATCGTGACGGTCTCGTTGGCCAGCAGCGCCCGAACGGCATCGACCACTTCGCGCATCACCAACAGCGGCCGGGCCCGGTCGACGCCCACCTTGGCGGCGAGTGGGTCCCACCAGGCACCCAACCCACAGAGGATCCGTCCCGGAGCGAGGTCGTCGAGGGTCGCGAAGAGCGAGGCCAGCCGAGCCGGGTTTCGCGTCCACACGTCGATCACGCCCGAGCCGACCTTGATCCGGTCGGTCGTGGCGGCGAACGCCGCCATGGGGACCCCGGCCTCGCGCACGAGCCTGCTGTCCGCCTGCCACACCGCATCGAAGCCGCGCTCCTCGGCGTATTGAGTGATCTCGATGGCCTCGCGAATCGGATGGGCGTCCTGGAGATACAGAGCGACGGGGGTGGTCATCGGGACTCCTTCACAACGCCTCTAGTCATTGCAGCCTGCGGTGTAGGCGATCGGCCTGCTCGCCCGCTTTGGCCCTGATCTCTTCGGCATCGACGCGTGTCGGCCGGCCATCCACCCACGCCAGTTCCCCGGCGATCTCGATCCGCAGCGGGTGCACGCCGGGCGTGAAGGCGAGGTGCCATGGCTCCATCGTCGGATAGCTCCACGTGACGACATCGTCGGAGGCTTCGGGAAAGAGGCCTCGACTGGCTTCCAGCCAGCTCCAGGCGGGATCGGGGCCCACCTCGACGTCGGCTTCGCGGTGTTTGACGTAGGCGAGCCGGAACTCGTCGAGCATGTCCGCGCCGATCCCGTCTGTGCCCAGGGCGACCGGATTGTCGAATCGGGAGGGGTCGGCGTACCCGACGCTGTTGTTCATGTTGGAGCGCGGGTTGTGAACGATGGTCCCGGCGAGGTCGTGGCCGCCACCGAGATGCACGCCGTGCACCAGCAGCCACCGGTCGTCAGTGAGTCCGGCCAGCCGCTTCTCGGCATCGCCGTCCTCGGGCCCTTCGGCCACGTGGATGTGCACGCCGACGTCGAGATCGTCCGCCAGCTGGGCCGCCGCGGCCAGGGTGTCATCCGAGCACGTGAAGGCCGCATGGACGCCCACCAGCCCCCGCCCTCCCGCGCGCAGGAAGCGCTCGTTCTCGGCGAGACCCGCTCGCGCGCCCTGTGCTCCGTGGCGATCGGTCACGCCATAGGAGCAGCTCACCCGAACGCCGACCTCGGCACAGGCTGCGGTGATCACATCGAGCGACCCGTCGATGGCGCTGGGCGACTCGTGGTGGTCGATGATCGCAGTGCAACCAGACGACAGGGCCTCGAGGGCGCCGAGCTTGGCCGACCACTCGATCATCTCGAGGTCGAGGGCCACGTCGAGACGCCACCAGACCTGCTCCAGGATCTGCCGGAAGGTCGTCGCCGAGGCGGGGGGTGCCGGCATGCCGCGGGCGAGCGTCGAGTAGAGGTGATGGTGGGCACACACCATCCCCGCGGTCTGGTCGGACGCCAGCGCGTCGGTCACCCTCGTTGCTCCATCAGATCCCGTCCCAGGCGGACGCCCGCTCCTTGTTGCGGTCGTTGGCCATGGGGAGCTCGGTTCGCCAGATGCCGTCGCTGGCCTGGAGCGCAGCCGCGACCGCACCCGCCGTGGGAACCAGACCGATCTCGCCGACGCCTTTGATCCCGTAGGGAGCCCGGGGCTGTGGCGCTTCGACCAGGATCACGTCGACGGGTGGCATGTCCTTGGGTCGGATGATGTCGAGGGAGCGCAGCGTGCTGTTCTGCGGCCGCCCGTTCTCATCGCACGGGAAGCCCTCGGTCAGTGCGTACCCGAGACCCATGTGCACCGCGCCCTCGATCTGGCCTTCGCACAGGATGGGGTTGACGGCCCGCCCCACGTCGTGGGCCGCCACGACGCGGGTGACCTCACCGTCGTCGTCGAGCACGACGAGCTGGCTCGCGTACCCGAACGCCGAGTGGATGATCGGATTCTCGAGGCCCTCGGACAGGCTGTTGGTCCAATCGACTCGGTACTCGCCCTCGTAGTCGGTATCGGCGACGAACCCGTCAGCGAGAGCGGCGCGGCACGCCTCCGCGACTGCGCCGGCGCCCATGAGCGTGCCGCGGCTGCCGGTGGTCTGTCCGGCACCGAGCTCTCGCGTCGTGTCGACGATCACCTCGATGCTGTCGGGGTCGACGCCGAGCTCCTCCACCGCGACCTGCAGGGCGACGGTGTGGACGCCCTGGCCCATCTCGGTCCAGCAGTGCCGGACCTCGACCACTCCGTCGGATCTGCGCCGGACGATGGCCAGCGCAACCTCGTTGAAGCCGTTGCCGAGTCCGGAGTTCTTCAGCCCGAGGCCAACGCCCACGGCTCGACCCTCGGCGATGGCCGCGTCGTAGGCGGGTTTCACGGCGTCGAGACAGGCCCGCACGCCCAGGCACCCGTCGTCCATGATCTGGCCGGGCCCCCAGACCGAACCGGGCTCCACGACGTTGCGCGACCGGATCTCCCAACCGCTGATCCCCGCCATGTCGGCGAGCCGGTCGAGGCAGCCCTCCATGGCGAACTGCGCCTGGTTGGCGCCAAACCCTCGGAAGGCACCGCCCACGCTGTTGTTGGTCCTGGCCGCCACGGCTTCGACATCGATGGCCGGAAGGACGTAGGGGCCGCTGGCGTGGCCGGCCGCCCGTTCGAGCACCTTCATCCCGACCGATGCGTAGGGACCGCTGTCGCCCAGCATCCGGGCGCGCAGAGCTGTCAGGCGGCCCTCGGCATCGCACCCGACCTCGTAGGTCATGCGGATGGGGTGGCGTTTGGTGTGGACGAGGAACGACTCTTCACGGCTGAACGTCGTGCGGACCGGCCGCCCCAGGACCCATGCAGCGAGCGCCGTCTGGGCCTGGTTGGACATGTCCTCTTTGCCGCCGAACGCGCCGCCGTTGCTCACCAGCTCGACGACGACACGATCGGTGTCGATGTCGAGCACGCGAGCGATGTCGTTGCGGTCGTCCCACACGCCCTGGCCGCCGCTGTAGACGTACAGGGACTCCGAGCGACCCGAGTCGGGATCGACGGTCGGCACGGCGAGGGTGCTCTCCGGCTCGACGAATGCGTGATCGATCCGCTGGGTCTGGAAGGTCTCCCGCACGACGTGGGCCGACGCTTCCAGCGCCGCGTCGACGTCACCACGGGCGTAGGTGCTGGTGGAGAGGATGTTGCCGTCGAGGCCCCACACCGCGTCCTCGGCGCTGGCGACGGCCGCAGCGGGGTCGACGAGTGGCGGCAACACGTCATAGGTGACGTCGATCAGCTCGGCGGCACGTCGCGCGGTTGGCCGATCGGCCGCCACCACGAGAGCCAGCACGTCTCCCAGGTAGCTGGTGCGGCCGCCCACGGGAATGAAGACCGGCCAGTCCTTGTGGATGAGCCCCACCCGGAGCTCTCCCGGGACGTCGGCACCGGTCAGAACGGCCTCGACCCCAGGGACCGCCTCGGCCGCCGAGGTGTCGATGGCCACGATGTCGGCCCTGGCGTGTTCGGCCAGGTGCACCGCACCGTGGAGAAGACCCGCCGGGGTCATGTCGTCGATGAACGGCCGACGGCCGACCGCCAGATCGCGACCCTCGTACTTCACGCCGCTGCTGCCGACGCCCTTGGTGGGTTCGGCCACGGGGACCTCACCGGCGGCGATGGCTTCGACGGCGTCGAGGATCTTCACGTACCCGGTGCAGCGGCAGAGGTGGGCGCCGAGATGCCTGCTGGCCTCCTCGCGCGTGACACCGCTCCCCTTGCGATCCACGAGAGCCTTGGTGCGCATCACGATTCCAGGCGTGCAGAACCCGCACTGCAGCGCGCCACAGGCGGCGAAGGTGTCTGCGTAGCGATCGATCTCCTCGCGGTCGAGCCCTTCGAGCGTGGTCACCTCACAACCGGCGGCCTTGTCCAGCGAGGTCTGGCACGACACGCGCGCCTTGCCGTCGAGGAGAACGGTGCAACACCCGCACTGGCCCGATGGCGCACATCCGTCCTTGGGCGAGATGAGACCCAGCTCGTCGCGGAGAGCCCCCATCAGGTGTTCGTGGTCACCGACGGAGACGGTCTCGCCGTTGACGACGAGGTGGGTCCGGGTCTGCTCAGTCACGTTCGACCCCCTTCTGG
The DNA here is from genome assembly GCA_964629575.1 of uncultured Acidimicrobiales bacterium. Classification (GTDB taxonomy): domain Bacteria; phylum Actinomycetota; class Acidimicrobiia; order Acidimicrobiales; family Poriferisodalaceae; genus JAYPWI01. The sequence continues at coordinate 12,682 of CAZVUM010000019.1, forward strand.
GAGGTGATGCGCCCGTAGACCTCGGGACGCCTGTAGACGTCGAAATCGAAGAGCGTGCCGGTGTAGTTGCGACACCAGTCGAGATCGCATCTCGCGACGATCAGTTCGTCGCCGGTTGTGATCGCCTGGGCCACGATCTGGCCTGACGGGGCGTAGATGGCTGACTGGGCCAGCGACTCGACGCCTTCCTCGATCCCGCCCTTGGCGACGCCCACGACCCAGGTTCCGTTCTGGTACGCGCCGGCCTGCATCACCAGGTGGTTGTGGAAGGCCTGAAGTGGGTTCTGGGACGGATCCGGGGCGTAGTGCAGTGGCGTGTTGTACCCGATGAGGACGAGCTCCACGCCCTGTAGCCCCATCACCCGATAGGTCTCGGGCCAGCGCCGGTCGTTGCAGATCGCCATTCCGACACGGGCACCGAACGCGTCCCACACCCCGAACCCTTCGCGACCCTCTTCGAAGTACATGCGCTCGAGGTGTTGGAAGGGACGGTCGGGTTCCTCGTCGGCGTGGCCGGGGATGTGCACCTTGCGGAAGGTGGCGACCTGGGTACCGGTCTCATCGACCAGCACGTAGCTGTTGAACCGTTCGCCGGCGGGTGTGAGTTCGGCGTATCCGAGGCAGAACCCGATTCGGAGCCGGGCGGCCTCGTCGAACAGCGGCTTGGTCTCGGGGCCGGGCATCTCGGTCTCGTAGAACGAGTCGATCTCGGACTGGTCGGTGAGGTGCCAGCGCGGGAAGAAGGTCGTGAGCGCCAGCTCCGGGAACACGACGAGGTCGCAACCCGCCTCGCTCCCCTGCCGGAGCAGCGTGATCAGGCGCTCGACAACGGCAGAACGCTGTTCGGCCCGGGCGATCGGCCCCAACTGCGCTGCTCCGACGGTGACGGTCCGCGCTGTTGCCGAATCGGCTGTTTCTGAATCGGCTGTCTGTGGGGTGCCGTTCACAGTGGCTCCGCGAGATCCACGATCACATCGAGAAGCACGTTCGCCCCCGCCTCGATGTCCTCCGCGTCGGTGTGTTCGGCCGGGTTGTGGCTCAGCCCGCCGGCACTGGGCACGAACACCATTCCGGTGGGGCACACCCGAGCGAGCATCTGCGCGTCGTGCCCGGCGCCGCTCGGAAGACGCATCACCGACGATCCGCGGTCCGCGGCCGCGGATTCGACCGCGGCGACGATGTCCTCGTCGAACTCGACCGGCTCGAAGCGGGCAAGCGACCGCGGCACGATCTCGCATCCCTCGGCCGCCGCTGCCGACCTCGCGAAGGTCGCCATCTCGTCCTCGGCGTGACGTAGAAGCTCGTCGTCGGTGTTGCGCAGATCGACGGTGAACGTGGCGCGCTCCGCCACGACGTTGACGAGGTCAGGGTGGAGATCGATCTTCCCAACGGTACCGACCTGCGATCCGCCCATCCGGGAGGCGACGGCCCGCACCTCCGCAGAGACCTGAGCCGCGACGAGAGCCGCGTCGCGGCGCATCGCGATCGGCGTGGTGCCTGCGTGGTTGGACTGCCCTGTCACGGTGAACTCGGTCCAACTGATCCCCTGCACACCGGTCACCGCGCCGATCTGAACGCCCTCGTGCTCGAGAATGGGTCCCTGTTCGATGTGCAGCTCCACGAAGGCCCGAGGTGGCGGCCCGGGGCACGGCGCGCCGCCGCGATAGCCGATCGCATCGAGTTCGTCGCCGAACACAGCGCCGTCGATCCCGACCGTGTCCAGGGCTTCTTCGAGGTTCATGGCACCGACGTACACGAGCGAACCCAGCATGTCCGGTGCGAATCGCGAGCCCTCCTCATCGGTGAAGAATGCGACCGCCAACGAATGTCTGGGCGTCACACCCGCGTCGAGAAGGGTTTCGACGATCTCGACCCCAGCGAGCACACCGAGGTTGCCGTCGTAGCGGCCGCCGGTGCGCACCGTGTCGATGTGGCTGCCCATCATCACCGGTGCGCCTGGCTCACGACCCTGGAGGAGGGCCACCACATTGCCGACCCCGTCGATGGCGACGTCCATTCCCAGATCGCGCATCCAGGTGACCACCAGGTCGCGGCCCTCGCCGTCCTCGGGGGTGAGCGCGAGGCGCGAGCAACCGGCGGTGCCGTCGATCGCGCCGATCCGTGCGAGCTCGTCGAGCCGGCGGAGAAGCCGGTCCGCGTCGATGTCGGGGCCTGCGCTCACGCCCACCATGGAACCGGGATTTTTTACAAATTGTCAAGGGCTCGGCATGCCGGAGACCGGCTCGCTGATCAGCTGCCGCTCGCCAACGCCTTCCAGAGGCTCCGATACGACGGCCATGTGACCCGGTCGGAGACCCACCCACTCTCGTCGAGCTCACGCTGGAGGCGCGGGAGGTGCCAGCAGGGCACGCCCATGTCCACGTGATGTGCGAGGTGGTAGCCGATGTTGAACGGGGCGAAGATCGCCTGGCTGAAGATGCTCTGCCGGATGTGGTGGGTCGTGCGTCGCCGGTCGCTCGACCTCTCCATCCCAGCGTGCTCTGCGATCGCCCGCAGCCGATTGATCACCCGCCACACCGTCATATACGGCAGCCACCACAACAGGACGTACAGCTCGGGCCGGCCAACAGCCAGGAAGACCGCGAACACCATCAGTTGGGCAGCGACGATCCGAGCCGCAGCCGGTCGGGCCCGCTCGTTTCGCAGCCCCCGGAGGAGGCCCTTGAAGAGCGGCCACCCGGTCCGACCCGTCGCGTCGCGCAGCAATTTGCGCCGCATGCTGGCCTTGGACACCGGATACCCCGCGTACAGGGGGATGTCCGGCTCCTTGGGACCCATCTCGTCGCGGTGATGGTTGATGTGGCTGCGGCGGTACAGCTCGAATGGCACGAACGTCGGGTACGACAGCAGCCATCGCCCGACGAACTCGTTGGCACGCGAATTCTTGAACAGCGTGCGATGCACCGCCTCGTGTCCCAGCGACGCGCAGTGGGCGTAGAACGGCCCCATCGCGAGGAACGCCAGCGCCCACGCGACCGGATGGCCGATCCACACGGCGCCACCGATGATGAGAACCGGCTCGAGCACCACGAAGGCGACGGCCGCGGCGCTCTTCAGATTCGGAATCCGGCGGAGCTCGGTTCTGATCGGGCGGACCGCGACCCCGTTGGCCAAGAGTCGTTCGGTGGGAAGGCTGTTGGGCAGATCGGCCGCCGCAGGCACCATCCCTCCAAGTTCGAACGCCCTGTCTCCGCGTGCATGCTGCCGTCCGGCCGCCTTCTTCGCCACGGCCTCAGTGTAGGAACCCCGATACCGTCGGGCGGAATGTCGGGGACGGAAACCTCGCACCGTCCCGCGGTGTCGATGCTCTTCATCAGCATGACGATGGCGCTGGTCGCCCTCGGCGTCGACCTCCTCCTCCCCGCTTTCGATGACATCCGCGCGAGCTTCGATCTCGCCGAGGACTCCACAGGGCCGGCGCTCCTCATCACCACGTACTTCGTCGGTCTGGCCCTCGCCCAGCTGATGTGGGGGCCGATCGCCGACCGCTTCGGACGCCGCCCGGTACTGCACTGGGCGTTGGCGGTCTACTGCATCGGCGCCTTGGGAGCTGCGGTGGCGCCGGCCTTCGGCTTGCTGCTCGCCTCCCGGTTCGTGTGGGGCATCGGAGCAGCAGGTGCCCGGGTCGTGGCGATCGCGATGATCCGCGACCAGCACGAGGGCGATCGAATGGCCGCCTTCATGTCGCGGGTGATGGCGATCTTCCTCATCGTGCCCGTGTTCGCCCCCCTGCTCGGCGAAGCGGTTCTGCAGGTCGCGCACTGGCGCTGGCTGTTTTGGCTGACGGTGGTTCTGGCCATCCTGCTCGGCGCCTGGGGCCTCCGGGTCAACGAGACCCTCGACCCCGCGCACACGCTGCCTCTCGAATGGCGGGCCGTCGGAAAGGCGTTCGCCCGCGTCGCGAAAACACGGGTCACGTTGGCCTACATGCTCGTGATGGTCTTCATGCAGGGCGTCTTCGTGAGCTACCTGGCCAGCTCCGAGCTGGTCATCGACACGGTCTTCGACAGGGAAGAACAGTTCGCCGTGATCTTCGCCGCTGTGGCCTGCGCGCTCGGAGTCGCCAGCCTCGTCGCCGCACGAGCAGTTGCCGTGATGGGCGGCGAGCGCATGCTCCACGTGGGTCTCAGGGCCTCCCTCGTTCTCTCGCTGGTGCTGTTGGCGGTGACCATCGAGGCGGGAGGGCGCCCACACTTCTGGGTGTTCTTCCCCCTGCTCGCCCTGCTGATGATGATCACGGTCGCATTGATGCCGACGCTCAACAGCCTGGCCCTCGTGCCACTGGGCGACATCGCCGGAACGGCGACGTCTGTGACCGGCGCGGTCCGCACTGCGGGAGGCGGACTCCTCGGAGCGGTGATCGACCGCACGGTGTCTGGATCGGTGACCCCGTGGGCCGTCGCGTTCGCGCTCGGCTCGCTGTTGTCGATCGCCACCGTCCAGGCCCTCATTCCCCGGGACGTCGACGGCCGCACCGCGGGATGACACGATGGCCCGATGGCCGAACTCGAGTTCCTCGTGGAGCCCTTCGTCGAAGGCCGTCCTGGGCGACACGTGACCGCAGCTGTCGATGCGGTCCGGGCTCGCGACCTCGACCCGACGATGGGAGCCTTCTCGACCCATGTCGCGGGATCGGTCGATCAGCTCGCCGCCGCGGTCGCCGATCTCATCACCGAGGCGATGGACAACGGGGCCACGAGACTCCAGCTTCAGGTGTCTGCCGGCACCCGGAGCGACGCACGCGAGGACCTCACCGGAGCGCTCGCGCGACTCATCGACAGCGTCGAAACCGAGCTGGGAGCGGCGCTCGACGAGCTCGATCGTCAGGGCAAGCAGGCTGCGATCAGGCTCCTCGACGAGCGGGGTGCGTTTCTGCTGCGGCGGGCGGTCGAGGACGTGGCGGACAACATGGGCGTCAGCCGCATCACGATCTACAACTACCTCAACGCCATCGAGGCTGAGCCCACTGACCCCGCTGAACCCTCTGAGCCGCCCGAACCCCTTGGGGGCTGACCGGGCCGGACGGTGCCATCAGTCCTGAGATTCTGAACACCGATGAAGAGGGTTTCCTCCAATCGCGCCTCGACGTTCCGATGGGAACGGCAGCCCATCAGGTGGTGGGCACGTGGCAATCAGAGTTTGGGAGGCAATCGTGACGTCCCCTCATGTGCACCAGAGACAGAGCGGAAGCCGCAAGCGGCGACTTCTCATGGGTTCGCTAGCAGCGGCACTTGCGACGATCGGGCTGACGCTGGTCAGCGCGATCTCGGCGGGAGCAGAGGAGGGTGTGCCTTCGGGGGACCTGATCCCCGAACTCGCGCCCGACACGACCGTGCCGGCTCCGCCGCTCCCCGAGCCGGAGCCTGCGCCCGAGCCGCCGGCCCCAGAACCAGCGCCCGCGCCGGATCCCGCCCTGGAGCCCCTGCCGATCCCGCTGCCGGAGCCGACGGTTCCGGGCGAGATCGACCAGCCCGTCGCGGACGAACCAGACGCCGGCACCGACGGCGAGGGCGACCTCGAGCCGGGACTGCCGGCCGATGACCCGATCGATGAAGGATTCGACGAGCAATTCGACGAGGAAGTCGACGCGAGCCCCGAGGTCGGTCCCGACCCAGCTCTCCCCCCGCTCATCGAGGTCCGCACCGATCAGCACAGCGCAACCCTGTCGTGGGACACGCCGAGCCCGAGCGACGCCATCGTGGTGTGGGGCAAGGACGGGCTGCTCGATCAGCTCCTCCTGGTCGAGATGACCGACGGGGTCCACGACGTGGTCCTCGGCGAGCTCGACTGCGACTCGGTCTACGTCGCCGACGTGGTCGTCTCCGATGCCGGCGGCTCAGCCCACCGCGTCCGCGGCCTGGATCTGCGCACCCTGCCGTGCTCGATCGACGACGCCGAGGTGGCCGATCGTTCGGTGATCGCCTACGCCGATCGCGCGATCGTGACGTGGGGAACCGCCAACCCGACACGCGGAATCGTCGTGTTCGGCCTCGACGGCACCTACGGCCTCGCTGTCAACGAGTCCCACTTCTCCACCTTCCACCAGGTCGAGCTCCAGGGGCTCGACTGCGGAACCGAGTACCACTTCAGGATTCTCGACGAGGCGCCCGACGGAACCCTCGGGCACTCCGACAACGTCGTGTTCACCACATACTCGTGCGATCCGCTCGTCGACACCATCGACGTGCGGGTCGGGTCCGACTGGGCCGAGGTCGACGCAACGACCGACGAGCCCACGGTCATGTCGATGATCTACGGCGTCGATCGGACCTATGGCTCCGAGACGATCTCGGCGACCGCAGCGACCAGCCACACCTTGTCTGTGGTGGGTCTCGAGTGTGGATCGACGTACGTCTTCCGCCTGATCGCCACCCCGGAGGACCCCGCCGGTCTCGAGTGGACACCTCACGGCGAGCTGACCACGGCGGACTGCGTGATCGACGAGCCCGAGCCGACTGACCCCGCTGGGCCCGATCCGGTCGGACCGGTCGAACCCACCGAGCCCACGGAGCCCGTTGAGCCGATCGAGCCAGCGCCGGAGCCGGACCCGTCGCCGCTCCCCGAACCAGAGCCGGCCCCCGACCAGCCCGGTCTCCCCGAGTTCGTCGGCGTCGTCTTCACCGACATCCACGTCGCGCACGCCGAAAAGAACGCCATCCACATCGAGTGGAGCACCGACATCGCAGCAGCGGGCTCGGTGATCTACGGGACCACCCCGGCATACGGCAGCGAAGTCGTGACCGGAGTGGTGTCCGACCAACAGAGCCTGACCCTGGAGGGCCTCGAGTGCGGCACCGAATACCACCTCGCCGTGATCGCGGCGGCTCCCGGCGGCGAGCTCAGCTGGAGTGGCGACAACGTCTTCTCGACGCTGGCGTGTGACTCAGCGACCATCGCCGACATCAGCATCGTGACCGATGCGACATCGGCCGTCATCGGCTGGTCGACCGACATCGACACGCGAGGTCTCGTCGTGTTCGGTGCCGACACCAGCTATGGCAGCGCGACGCTCGCCCCGGCGCTCAGCCACTTCCACGAAGTGGTGCTGAACGATCTGGCGTGTGGCACGACCTATCACGCCAGGGTCACCGCCGAAACCGATGCCGGCGCGAGCTCGTGGACGAGGGATCTCGCCTTCGCCACGGACGAGTGCCTCGCCGAGCCGCCGCCGCTGTTCTAGGGCTCGGTGTCCGGGAGTGACGCTGCGGGCGATCGCCCAGCGGCACCCCGGCCGCACAGTCCTGGTCCGGTGAACGGCCCCTCCCCGGTGGGGCGATGCTCCCCGATGCCTTCGCGGCGTCGGGGAGTTCGTCCTTTCGGGCGACGAAACCATCATGTGCACGGGTGTTCCCCGGCGCTAGTTTCGAAGAAGTGTCTTCCCCCAGGACCATCCTCATCCGCGTCACCGGCGCGGACGGCCCCGGGATCACCAGCGACCTCCTCGGCCTGCTCGCCCAACTCGAGGCCGATGTGCAGGACATGGAGCAGGTGGTCGTCAGACGACAGCTGACCCTCGGATTGGCCGTCGTGGTTCCGGCGGGCCGAGACATGGTCAAAGAGGTGCTGCTCTTTGGCTGGGAGCGGGGCCTGGACATCGACTTCGAAGTGGTCGACAGCACCCCGACCCGACACAGCGAGCGGCAGGTGGTCACCGTGCTCGCCCCTGAGTTGGGCCCTGGGGACCTCGCCTCCACCACGGCGGCGATCGCCGCGAGCGACGGCAACATCGACCGCATCACCCGCATGAGCCGGTACCCGGTCTGGAGCTATGAGTTCCTCGTCGAGAAGTGCGACGTGGAGAAGCTGCAAGCCTCGCTCATGCAGGTCGCAGCGGATCGACACATCGACATCGCCGTCCAACCGCATGGCCTCCATCGCAGGTCGACGCGCCTGGTGGTTCTCGACGTCGATTCGACGCTGATCCGCAACGAGGTCATCGACCTCCTGGCCGAGGTCGCGGGCGACGGCGGCCGCGTGGCAGAGCTCACAGAGCGAGCCATGCGCGGCGAGATCGACTTCGAGGACTCCTTGCGCGAACGGGTGGCCCTGCTCGCAGGCCAACCGGAGTCGGTGATCCACGATGCGATCGGGCGCATGGTCCTCACACCGGGTGCGCGCACCTTCGTCCGCACCTTGCGACGGCTCGGCTACCGCATCGCCATCATCAGCGGCGGCTTCACCCACTTCACCGATCACCTGGCCGAGCTCCTCGACCTCGATCATGCGCACGCCAACCGGCTCGAGGTCGAGGACGGCGTGCTGACAGGTCGACTCAGCAGCGAGGTCGTCGACGCCGACGCCAAGGCCGCTCTCCTCCGGCGCATCGCCGCCGCAGAGGGAGTACCGCTCGAGCAGGTGGTCGCGGTGGGTGACGGTGCGAACGACCTTCCGATGCTGCAGACCGCCGGTCTCGGCATCGCGTTCAACGCCAAGCCCGCGGTGCGCGACGCGGCCGACACGACCGTCAACGTTCCGTACCTGGACGCGATCCTCTTCATGCTCGGGGTGACCCGCGAGGAGGTCGAGGCAGCCGACGCCCAGGCCGCAGCGCCCGCTATCGGGGCCTGAGAGCCGCTCGTCCGACTCGCTGTCCCAGCGCGTCACTAGGCTCGCTGCATGCTCGTTCTCCGCGACGACGCCGACGGCGTCGCGACCCTCACGTTCAACCGCCCAGACGCCCTCAACGCGCTGTCGCCGTCGCTCTTCGGCGAACTCCGCGCTCATCTCGAATCGATCGCGGCGGCTCCCGACGAGATCGGTGTCGTGGTTTTGATCGGTGCCGGCAGGTCCTTCAGCGCAGGCAACGACCTCAAGGCGATCCAAGCGGGCGAGCGGGCGCCGAGTGCGTATTTCCAGGCCGAGACGCTGGACCTGCTCGAGTCGATGCCCCAGATCGTCATCGCCGCAGTGCGGGGCCACTGCTACACGGGCGCGCTGGAGTTGGCGATCGCCACCGACCTGCTCATCTGCGGCGACGACGTGCGTTTCTGCGACACGCACGGCAAGTTCTCGATGGTGCCCACGTGGGGCATGATGACTCGCCTTCCCGAACGGGTCGGTCCTCTCGCCGCCCGCGACATGATGTTCAGCGGGCGGGTCGTCGGCGCCGACGAAGCGGTGCGGATCGGGTTGGCAAACCGATCGGTCCCCGCCGACGAGCTCCCCGCGGCCGCGGCAGAATGGGCGGCCCAGATCGCCGCCAGCAGCTGGCACACCCTCAGCCACGAAAAGGCGATGATGCGACAGCTCGGCGAGCGAACCCGCGAGGACGGGCTGCGCTGGAGCCGCGAAGAATCCCCCGGCACCGGGCCCGACATGTTGGAGCGCATCCAGGCGGGGTTCGGGCGCTAGGTTCGCAGCGACGCCCCGAAGACAGTGCCCGGGAAACCACCACAACTCACCCGCACCACACGGAGGACAGACGTGTCGGACGCCACGATCTACCACAACCCCCATTGAGGCTCCTCGAAGAATGCCTTGGCGGTCGCCGAGGCGGAGGGGGTCGACGTCGAGGTCATCCAGTACATGAAGGCGCCGCCGGACAGGGAGACCCTGGAGCGCATCGTGTCGATCCTCGAGGATCCCGTGGAGGACCTCGTGCGCAAGGACAGCAACTTCAAGAAGCTGGAGCTCGACCCCGACGACTACGTCGACAACCCGCAAGCCGTGGTGGACCTCCTCACCGAACGCAAGGCGTTGATGCAGCGCCCGGTTCTCGTGCGGGGCGACAAGGCGATCATCGGGCGACCCAAGGATCGAATCGGACCGTTCCTCATCTCCTGAAGGCCGACCGACCTTGACCGAATTGGTCCGCACTCCGCTTCACGAACTCCACCTCGAGCTCGGCGGGCGCATGGTGCCTTTCGCCGGCCACGACATGCCGGTCCAGTACAGCGGCGTGGTCGCCGAGCACGAGGCGACTCGCAACAGCGCCGGATTGTTCGACGTCGCTCACATGGGCATCGTCGACCTGTGGCCTCTCGGAGATGCCGATCCAGCGGCCGAGCTGGAGCGCCTCGTTCCCGCGTCGGTCACCAAGCTGGCCGAAGGTCGACTGCGCTACACGATGTTCACCACCCCGGAGGGCGGGGTCATCGACGATCTCATCGTGACCAACGCGGGCTCACACCTCCGTCTCGTGGTCAACGCATCTCGGGTGGCGGTCGACCTCGCGCATCTCGAAACGCACCTGGGCAAACGTGTTCGGATCCAGCCCCGTGACGATCTCGGGCTGCTGGCGCTTCAGGGTCCCCATGCCGCATCTGTCATCGCCGACCACGACGAGGGCGTGAACGACCTCGTGTTCATGCAGGCAGGCCACGTCGAGATCGCCGGTGTGCGCTGCGACGTGTCGCGCAGCGGCTACACCGGCGAGGACGGCGTCGAGCTCGCGGTGGCCGTGGGCGAGCTGGAGACGGTGGCGCGCGCCCTCCTCGCCGACTCCCGTGTCATCCCAGCCGGGCTCGGAGCGCGCGACACACTGCGTCTCGAGGCCGGGTTGTGCTTGTACGGAAACGACCTCGACGAGACCATCACGCCGGTCGAGGCCGACCTCGTCTGGTCGATCCAGAAACGTCGACGCACCGAGGGCGGCTTCCTCGGTGACGACACGATCCTCCAGCAGATCGCCGAGGGACCCGCTCGACGAAGGGTGGGCATCGCCGCGAACGGGCGACGCCCGATCCGCGACGGCGCGACTCTTCGCACAGCCGGAGACGACCTCGCAGTCGGTCACGTCTCGAGCGGGGGCCACGGACCCACGGTCGCGGGACCCGTGGCGATGGGGTACGTCGCCGTCGCACATGCCGAGGTCGGCACCGAGCTGATCGCAGAGGTCCGCGGCAAAGACGTTGCCTGCACGGTCGCTGCGCTGCCCTTCGTTCCCCACCGCTACCACCGAGGCTGATCGGAGAACCATGCCAAACAGTCCGTCCCCATCCCCCGCACTCGACTTCGCGAGCCGCCACATCGGACCGCGGAACTCCGACATCGACGACATGCTCGCCACGGTCGGCTTCGACACGCTCGACCAACTGATCGACGCCGCCGTGCCGCCGTCGATCCGATCCGCTGAGGCGCTCGAGCTTCCCGACGCCCTCTCCGAGCTTGACGCGCTCGCCCGCATCAGAGAGTTGGCGGACAAGAACCAGCCGGTCACCTCGCTGATCGGCATGGGCTACCACAACAGCTTCACCCCTGGAGTGGTGGTGCGCAGGATTCTCGAGAGCCCGGCATGGTACACGGCCTACACGCCCTACCAACCCGAGATCAGCCAAGGCCGGCTCGAGGCGCTCCTCAACTACCAGACGATGGTGTGCGACCTGACCGGGATGGAGATCTCCAACAGCTCGTTGCTCGACGAGGGCACCGCGGCCGCCGAGGCAATGACGATGGCCCGCCGCCTGCAAAAGGGTGCGGCCCAGACCTTCTTCGTGGACGCTGACTGTCACCCCCAGACACTCGACGTCGTGATGACCCGAGCCGAACCCCTGGGCATCAAGGTCCTGGTGGGCGATCCCTGGAGCGACCTCGATCCAGCCGACGTCTTCGGGGTCTTGACGCAGTACCCGGCATCGAGCGGGGAGATCCGCGACCTCGGGGGTCTGACCGAACGCGTCCACGAGGCCGGCGGGCTCGTGACCGTGGCGGCCGATCTCTTGGCCTTGTGCCTCCTGACTCCACCCGGCGAACTGGGAGCCGACATCGTGGTGGGCAGCTCGCAGCGGTTCGGAGTTCCGCTCGGCTTCGGCGGTCCCCACGCCGGCTTCATCGGAGCGCGTGAATCACACAAGCGCTCCCTTCCCGGACGACTCGTCGGCGTCTCGATCGATGCGGCCGGACGACCTGCAACCCGTCTAGCTCTCCAGACGCGGGAGCAGCACATCCGGCGGGAGAAGGCCACGAGCAACATCTGCACCGCACAGGTTCTCCTTGCGGTCATGGCGTCGATGTACGCCGTGTGGCACGGACCCGACGGCCTGCGCGAGATCGCGTCTCGCGTGCATGGGCTGACGAGCCGGCTGGCAGCAGGGCTGGGTGCCGCGGACATCGCGATCAGCAACACCCACTTCTTCGACACGCTGACCGTCGAGGTGCCGGGGCGAGCCGATGAGGTACTCGCCGCAGCTCTCTCGGAAGGCATCAACCTCCGACGTCTCGATTCCGACACGGTCGGCGTCTCGCTCGACGAGACCACTGACGAGGACGTGGTGGACGCGGTGCTGCGAGCCTTCGGGACCGGCGAACGCGTCGCCCAGCACGACGGCGCCCCGTCCGGCCTACCGGACGAGCTGCGCCGGACCACTGAGTTCCTGACCCATCCGGTCTTCAACAGCTACCGCAGCGAAACCGAGATGCTGCGCTATGTCCGTCGCCTGGCCGACAAAGACGTCGCGCTCGACCGAGCGATGATTCCGCTCGGAAGCTGCACGATGAAGCTCAACGCCACGAGCGAGATGGAGCCCATCACCTGGCCCGAGTTCGGCGACATTCACCCCTTCGCCCCGCTCGATCAGGCGGAGGGTTACCTGGAAATGATCCACGAGCTGGAGCGGTGGCTGCTGGAGTGCACGGGCTACGACGCCATCTCCTTGCAGCCCAACGCGGGGTCGCAGGGCGAGTTCGCCGGGCTGCTCGCGATCCGTCGGTACCACGAGAGCCGAGGGGACACCGGGCGCGACGTGTGTCTGATCCCTGCGTCGGCGCACGGCACCAACGCGGCCTCGGCGGTGATGGCGGGGCTGCGGGTCGTCGTTGTGGACTGTGGGGACGACGGCGATGTGGACCTCGCGGACCTCCGAGCCAAGATCGACGAGCACGGCGACCGTCTCGCCGGGATCATGGTCACCTACCCGAGTACCCATGGCGTGTTCGAAACGGGCATCTCCGAGCTGTGCGACCTCGTCCACGACGCAGGCGGCCAGGTGTACGTCGACGGTGCCAACCTCAACGCGCTGGTCGGTGTCGCGGCCCCCGGTCACTTCGGCGCAGACGTCAGCCACCTCAATCTGCATAAGACGTTCTGCATCCCCCATGGCGGCGGCGGCCCGGGCGTTGGTCCGGTTGCGGCGCGAGAACACCTCGCTCCTTTCCTGCCGAACCACCCCGTCGTCGCCGAGGCCGGACCCGATACCGGCCCGGGAGCAATCTCGGCAGCGCCGTGGGGATCAGCGGGCATCTTGCCGATCCCGTGGATGTACATCGCGATGATGGGGCCTAACGGGCTCTCCGCAGCGACTCGTGTCGCGATCCTGAGCGCCAACTACATGGCCAAGCGTCTCGGGGAGCACTATCCCGTCCTGTACACCGGCCCGGTCGGGCTGATCGCCCACGAGTGCATCATCGACCTGCGCCAACTGAGCGATTTCGTCAGCGTCGACGACGTGGCCAAGCGCCTCATCGACTACGGCTTCCACGCTCCGACGATGTCGTTTCCGGTCGCAGGGACCCTGATGATCGAGCCGACGGAAAGCGAGTCCCGGGAGGAGATCGACCGATTCTGCGACGCGCTCATCGCGATCCGCGCCGAGATCGGTCGGATCGAGGCCGGAGAGTGGCCCCTCGACGACAACCCACTCGCCAACGCACCCCACCCCGCCGAGGACCTCCTGACCGCGGAGTGGACCCACCCCTACAGCCGCGACGCGGCGGCCTACCCGGTCCCGGAGCTGCGCGGCGACAAGTACTGGCCGCCCGTCAGCCGCATCGACGGGGCCCACGGCGACCGCAACCTCGTGTGCTCCTGCCCCGACCCCCGTGCGTTCGAGGAGTAGCGAACCCATTTAGGTTCCAGGAGCGCTCCTGGAACCTAACCCTAAATGGCCGCCAGACCCGGGAAACTGTCCCACCCCCTGGCGAGGCTGGCGTCATGCCCAGACCACCCCGCCTCGACTATCCCGGCGCATGGCACCACGTATTCAACAGAGGTGCGTCGCGCCGGCGGATCTTCCACACCGATCACGATCGTCGGTACTTCCTCCACCTGCTCGGGAGAACCGAGATAGAGGTTCACGCCTATGCGCTGATGGACAACCACTACCACCTGTTGCTCCACACGCCCGACGCTGGCCTATCTACGGCGATGCAGGACATCGGCCGTGAATACTCGCTTCACCATCATCGAGCACATGGCACCGACGGACCCGTCTTTCGCGGTCGGTTCCGATCGATCCTTGTGGATGAAGAGGCGTACCTTCTGACGCTCGCGCGGTACATCCATCGCAATCCCACCGCTGCAGGAATCGCCGAGGACCCGAGCAGGTATCAGTGGTCCAGCTGCGCCGCCTACCTCGGCTTGACTCCGAAGCCTGTGTGGCTCCACACGACGCCGACGCTCGAGTTGGCGGGAGGGGTCGCGGGGTACGCCGATCTGGTCGGTGTCGTCGAAAGCCCGTTCGACCGAATCGCAGGCGTCCTCGAGCGACCCCGTCCTCCAGCAGTGCTCGGGGACAAGGCCTTCCATCAGGCAGCCATCGCCGCTGCTGCTCGGTACGCAGATGGGATCGAAGCTGCTGCGTGAGCGGTCGGCCGAGCAGGCTCCGCGATTTAGGTTCCAGGAGCGCTCCTGGAACCTATTCGGCTGGCTAGGTTGCCCAGATGGCGTTGGTCGACCCCCGAATCGTAGAGATGCCCGAGGACCCCGGGGTCGGCGCGATGCCCCCGTACTCGGTTCTCATGGACTGGACTCGCGCCGAGGTCGAGGGCCTCGACGCAGCACAACTCGACTTCGACGACCTCTCCCCCGACCGCGAATGGATGTGGTGGTCCATCCGCCGCCAGGTGTCGCACATGGCGTGGGACTCCCTCGTCTTCTCCCGCCGTCGATGCGCCGAGTTCCTCTGGCCAGACGGCAAGGCGCCCGAGGTCATCGTGTGGGAGGACCATCGCCTCGGACCCAAGAGCAAGTGGGATCGGGTTCTCGACGAAGACCTCTTCTGGGAACTCCCGGCGATCTATGAGAAGTGGCAGATCGGCCTCGACTGGCTCCATCAGACGGTGAGCGAACAATCGATCGAGACCCTGCGCTCCACCAGCGAGACAGTGCACGGGACACCGTTCTGGTCCTACGTGATCACCACGCTGCCCCGGGGCGCGGCGCACAACGCCGACGACGACCGCATGATCACCTACGACCTCGAAGGATCGCTGTGGATGGTGTTCTACGAGCAGCTCGCGCACGTTCGAACCATCCAGCGGCTCAAGATGCACCAGGGCCTCGAGACCGCAGTCGAGCTCCCACGCGTCGGGTACCTCCGTCTCCCCCACTACTGGGGAGACACCGAGGAGAACGGCCCGGACATGACGCGCCTGTGACTCGGGCATAGGGTTCGGCACATGGCCCCGAAGATCATCCTCGACTGCGATCCCGGTCACGACGACGCCATGGCGATCCTTCTCGCCGGCCGCCACACAGAGCTCCTCGGGATCACCGCCGTGTCGGGCAACGCACCCCTCGAGATGACAGCGCCCAACGCCCTGCTCGTCGCCCAGCTCCTCGACCTCGACGTACCGGTCCACGCGGGAGCGGATCGCCCGCTCCTGGCCCCGCCCCGGCACGCAGCGGAGATTCACGGCGAAACAGGCCTCGACGGACCCGAACGGCCGGCGCTCGAACGCGACCTCGACAGTCACGACGCCGTCCAGTTCATCATCGACACCGTCCGTTCGACCAACGACGTGTGGCTCGTACCCGTCGGCCCGCTGACGAACATCGCCCTCGCATTCCGCCAGGCGCCCGACATCGTCGACCGCCTCGCCGGCATCTCGATCATGGGCGGCAGCGCAACGGTGGGAAACGTGACCGCGACCGCCGAGTTCAACGTCTGGGCGGACCCCGATGCCGCCCGGATCGTGTTCGAAGCCGGCGCCGAGACCCTGCGCATGGCGGGCCTCAACCTCACCCACCAGTTCTACGTCGACCGCGACACGATCTCCGCGATGCGAGCGCCAGGCAACATCGCAGGCAACTTCGGCGCCGATCTCTTCGATTTCTACCTGACGTCGAGCGAGGCGCGGACCGGCCGGGACCAGGTCCCTCTGCACGATCCGTGCGCCGTGCTCGCCGTGACCCACCCGGAGCTCTTCGAGTTCGGCAACCGTCACGTGAGCGTCGAGACATCGGGCGACGTGACCAGGGGCATGACGGTCGTGGACGAGCGCGGCTTCGGTGAGGCGCCGTACAACTGCGAGGTCGAGTACGAGATCGACCGCGACGCTGCGATGGCCATTTTCCTGGAGACGGTCGCCACCTACTGACCCACGCCGATCTCCCGCCGATACGGTGGTTGGCGTGACGGACCCGCCAGACGATCAGGATGTGCGACTGACGCAGTACAGCCACGGCGCCGGCTGAGCGTGCAAGCTCGGACCGAGCGACCTGGCGCACGTGCTGCGCCGCCTGCCCCGACCGACGAGCCCCGATCTGCTCGTTGGCTCAGAAACCTCTGACGACGCCGCTGTGTGGCGCCGGCCGGACGGCCGCGCGCTGGTCGCGACGGCGGATTTCTTCACGCCGATCGTCGACGACGCCTTCACCTGGGGTCGGATCGCTGCCGCGAACGCCGTGAGCGACGTGTACGCGATGGGCGGGACCCCTCTCTTTGGACTCAACCTCGTCGCGTGGCCCAACGGCGAGCTGTCTATCGACCTGCTGGGCGACGTCATGCTCGGTGGAGCGGACGCGGCGGCCGAGGGCGGCTGGGTGGTCGCGGGCGGGCACACCGTCGATGGACCCGAACCGATGTACGGCATGTCGATGACCGGCGAAGTCGATCCCGATCACCTCCTCACCAACGCTGGTGGCCAGGCAGGCCAAGCTCTCGTTCTCACCAAGCCACTCGGCACCGGGCTCTTGGCCACCGCTGTGAAGCGGTCCGAACGCAGTGCAGTCGGCGAGGGCGGGGCCCTCCAGGCCGTCTATGCAGCCGGGGTCCGCGAGATGGGTCGTCTCAACGCCGACGCAGCCGCAGTGGCCCGAGACGCAGCGGCGACCACGGCGACGGATGTGACCGGCTTTGGATTCCTCGGCCATCTTCACGAGCTTGCGGCGGCGAGCGGGCTGAGCGCCGTCGTCGACTTCGAACGAGTGCCGCTGCTGCCCCAGGTCCTCGAGCTGCTCGACGCCGGTTTCGTCGCCGGGGGAACCCAGCGAAACGTCGAGTTCCTCGAAGCCCGTCTCAGCGGAGGCGACATGGATGCCCGCATCATCCTCGCCGACGCCCAGACCTCCGGCGGGCTGTTGTTCGGCTGCGATCCATCGGCAGCCGACGAGGCAGTCGAGGCTCTGCGCGCGCTCGGCCACAATGCCGCCGTCGTCGGCTCACTCCAGGCCGGTGAGGCAGGTTCGATCCGCATCGACTGAGTCCTCCCAGGATTCGCCAGGACCCGCGACGACCACGGTCGCCGAGGCCCGCCGTCGTAGGATCGATCTCGTGGCCAGGGCAGCTCAGTCTCACTACCAACGCCTCGGCGTCCCGGCCGACGCCGACCTGTCCACTCTGCGCCAGGCGTACAGGCAAAGGGCGATGGAGTTCCACCCCGATCGGGGAAGTGGAGACGCAGACAACATGGCGGCGATCAACGCAGCCTGGGCAGTGCTGTCGGACCCCAACAGCCGAGCTGCCTACGACCAAACGCTCGGGCCGCTGCTCGTCCGCAGACGCACGCCCGCTTCTCCCACGGCAACCGCTGCCCGACCACAGGGGCCACAGTCTCGCAAGAACGCATGGTTCGCCGGTCTCCGCGTGCAGACACGACGCCTCGGAAGCGAAGCGGCGCGCAGCGCTGTGCAGGCGCTCGCGCTCCGCCATCGGCGCCCGCGGGCCCTCTACGACGTCTTCGTCGACGAGATCGTCGAGTCCCTCGGCACCGACATCGACGATCGTGTCAAGCGAGCCAGACAGGCGGGCGCCGCCCCGCTGGACCTGGCTCTGGCGTCCGCGCTGATCGGCGTACGTGAGCAGGCGCGGGTGGTCGCCCGAGACGTGTCCCACGCCGGGCTCGACGACCGCGCCGTCGCCCAGGCGGAGCTCCTCGACCGGATGTGGGACAACCTCGCGCACGGCGTGTCCCGCGAGGTCGAACAGTCGCTCGGCGGCAACCCACGCTTGCTGCGCGCCTTGACCGGCCGGCGCGTCTGAGGTGGAGTCGAAACGAGGGGTGTACCCCGGCTCGTTCAACCCGCCGACCACTGCGCACCTGGCGATCTCCGAAGCGGCTCGCGACGCACATGAGCTGGACGTGGTCGTATGGGCGGTCAGCGAGGTGGCCCTGGCGAAGGAATCCGTCAGCCGCCCGCGCTTCGAGGATCGGATCGCCATCCTTCAGCGGGTGGCCGACAGCCGTGACTGGCTCTCGATCGTGGTCACGGAGGCTCAGCTGCTCGTCGACATCTCGCACGGGTACGACGTGCTCATCATGGGCGCTGACAAGTGGCACCAGATCCAGGACCCTGTGTTCTACGACGCCGACCATGGTCGGCGCGACGCGGCGATGGCTGCTCTTCCCGATCTCGCGATTGCCCCCCGACCGCCGCTCGAGATTCCGCCACATCTCAGCCTCGAGGTCCCGCCCTGGACGGCCGACATCTCGAGCACGTCGGCGCGGGAAGGCTCCCGGGCGATGATGCTCGACGAAGCCATCGTCTTCGATCAGCACACCGGCGCCTGGACAGACGGCGAACGCTACGAGCGGTGGCTCGCGGCGCAGCGGGGCCGCTGAAGGGTCCTACCCTTTGACGCGATGAACGGGATTCTCGACGTCGATCTGCTCGCCTTCGAAAACGGCAGCTCAGCGGAGCGGGCGGCTGTGGTGGACGGTGTCATGCGAAGCCTCGCAACGGGGTTCGTCTACACCCGTCACGACGTGTCCGAAGGCCTGCTCGACGATGCCTACGACGTCCTGGGGCGCTTCTTCGCGATGTCGACCGAGGCGAAGAACCGGTGCGTCGTCGAGGGGTCGATGGGGCAATCCGGGTACACGGGTGTTCTCGTGGAGACAGCGGCCATTTCCGACACTCCGGATTGGAAGGAGATGCTCAACTGGGGAGGCCCACTGCAGCCCGGCCACCCCCTACGAGACAAGTACCCACACCGCTACGGCGACCCCGTCTTCCCCGAAGAGTTGCCCGAGGCACGGGGCGTACTGGGAGAGTTCCACCGCAGGATCGTCGATCTGCAGACCCGCTTCATCCGCATCATCGCGGTCGGGCTCGGGGCCCACGAGAGCGTTTTCGACCAGATGCTGCGCAGCGGCGCCCACCTCACCCGAGCGATCCGATATCCCCCGATGACCGAGGCGCCTGGGGCGGGAAGCGACGGTCACGTCTGGGCCGAGGAGCACGGCGACATCAACCTCATCACCGCGCTCCCCCGCGCGACTGCACGGGGGCTCCAGGTGAAGGTCGACGACGAATGGGTCGACGCCATTCCGCCCGACGACCACGTGATCATCAACACGGGAATCATGCTGGAGCACATGACCAACGGGCTGATTCCCGTCGGCTGGCATCGGGTCGTCGCCGATCCAGCGCAGGCGGGCGACCGGCTGAGCGTCGTGCAGTTCTGCCACCCGACGCCGTGGACGATCCTGTCGCCGCTGCCATCCACGGTGACGCCGGCCAACCCGCTGCGCTACCCGTCGATCGCGGCCGCCGACCGTCTCGACGAGGTGCTCTGGGAGATCAATCTGGTGGAGGGCGGCCGCCGGGTCGCCGATTGAGACCTTCGCCGATCCCGACCCGGCTCAGCCGCCCGCGGCCGTCCGCACCCTGAAATCCCCCGATCGGGTGTCGCTGATGCTGACGATGAGCGCTTCGGATGTGCCATCGGCCAGAGTGAGATCGCAATCGATCTCCTGGGTCTCATCCAGGATGAGGGGTGGCTTGCCGCAGTCCAGATCCGTAGCGGAGTAGGTGGCTCCAGTTTCGTCCGAGACGACGTCGGCAACCGCGTCCATCAGCAACCCCAGACCTTCGACGGTCACCAGGTTGATGCTGTTGACGTCGATCGAATCCGACGTGATGAGCGCCTCCCAGCGGATCTCGTCGCCGCCCGCCGTCGAAGACAAGCAGGGGAACGTCGTGCCTTCCTCGTTGTCGGCCGGGATGTCGCACTCCGTGGCGTCGATACCGAGCGATCCGTCTTCGTTCAACGCGCGCACGATGTCGACCGCTCTGGCGCTCACCTCCTCGGGTGAGTCGGGTCCTCCGAAGCTGAAGGAGCAACCGACAGACAACGCCAACAGGGGCGCGACGAGCAGTGCGAGCGAGCCGGTCCGCAGTCGGAAACGAGACATCGGTGCTCCCAGGTTCAGAGGTCCAGGAGGCAATTCTCCACCAGTTCGGTCAGCGCCGGATGGATGTAGAACTGGCCCGTCGCCATCTCATCGACCGTCTGGCCGAACTCCATGCCCTGGATCAACTGCTGAATCAGCGTCGATGCCTGCGGACCGATGATGTGAGCACCGAGGAGCTCCCGGGTCTCGGCGTGGGCGATCAGCTTGCAGAAGCTCTCGTCGTCCTCCATCGCCCATCCGTAGGCGACGGCGCCATAGTCCTTGGTCGCCACCGAGATCGGGAGCCCCTGCGCCCGAGCGGCCTCCTCGGTCAGCCCGACCGATGCCACCTGCGGGTGCCCGAAAACGGCGTGGGGCACGCAGCGATCGTCGACACTGCGCATCGGACCATCCGCCTGCCCCTCGGCGACGAGAAGGTTGTGCTGCAGCGCGCGGACCTCGGCATTGGCGAGGTGCTTCAGCTGATGGATGTTGGACAGGTCCCCGAAGGCCCAGATCCCGTCGATCGAGGTCGAGAAGTGTTCGTCGACCAGCACCCGATGATCGTCGTGAGCGATCCCGGCCGCCTCCACGTCGAGGATGTCGCCGTTGGGGATTCGTCCCGTGGCGAGCAGTAGGACGTCGCCGTCGACCTGCTCGGCGCGGCCCTCGCGAATGATCGCGACGTGAATCCCCTCGTCGTCCTGCCACACTCGCTCCACCTGGCTGCCGCACCTCAGGTCGAAGCGGCGCCCGTAGACCTCGGTGAACCGGTCGGAGATCTCCCGGTCTTCGATGCGAAGGAGCCGCTCGCCCCGGTTGATCATCGTGACGTGGCTGCCGAGGCCCCCGAACACGTGGCCCAGCTCCGAGGCGATGTAGCCGCCACCCAGCACGATGAGGCGCTCGGGTAGCGCGTCGAGCCGCATCACCGTGTCGGAGGTGTGGTAGCTGACCGATTCGAGGCCCTCGAAGGGTGGGATGAACGGTCGGGCACCCGCTCCCAGCACGATGTGGCGCCCAGAGACCTGCGCAGTGGCCCCGTCGGCGAGCGCCACGTCGAGCGTGCGTTCGCCCACGAACCGGCCCTCGCCCTTGAAGACGGTGATGTTGGGGCATTCCTCGCCGATTCGGTACTCCTCGCCACCCGCGGCGATGGGATCGATCCGCCCGAAGACCCGATCACGGATCGCCGGCCAGTCGACGCTGTTGACCTGGGCGTCGACGCCGTAGCGGCTGGTCCCGCGCACCGACTCTGCCACGTCGGCCGAGTACACGAAGATCTTGGAGGGGATGCACCCCACGTTGAGGCAGGTGCCGCCGAACACACCCTTCTCGATGATCGCGATGTTCCAATCGTCGAACTCGGGACCAGGGATCGAGTTCCCCGAGCCGGTACCGACGATGACCAGATCAAACTCCGCCATGGGGTGATTCAACCACGCTCAGCCAGCATCCGGACCGTGACGATGATGCAATCGCGCTGTGTCAGACTCCGCAGCGCTATGGGAGTTCCTCTGAGCAGGGCTGCTGTGTCGATGGTGCTCGGCTTGGCACTCGCGTCGTGCACCTCGTCCAACCTCGACGTCGAGCGGCCGGACGTCCTCCCTCCCGCGACGACCGTCGCCATCGATCCCGGTGTGTCGCCCGATCAGGTCTTCGTTCCGGGGACCGAGGTGGACCTGCCCCTCAATTGGCCTGTGGATCTCCCACCACCAGAGGGTTCGCAGCTCTGGCAGGTCCTCGACCAGAGTTCGACGCGAACTCCACAGACCGTGTCGTTCTTCCTGCTGCCTGGGCAGTCCGTCGAGTCGGCTGCCGATGCGCTACGGAGCGACGCCGAAGCCAACGGTCTCACCATCAGGGCCACCGAAACGGCCAACGGACCGGACTGGATCGTCGACAGCACGCCGATGGCAACTCTGAGTTTCCGCAGGACGGAGTCCGGCACGTCTGTGGTCGTGGTGGTGCCCGTGCCGGATGCTGCGACCCGCTAAGGAGAGTCGCCGCTCAGCTCCTGGAGATCAACAGTAACGCTCCGGTCTGAAGGCCATCCGTTCACCCACTGGATCCCATTCCACGAGGGGTCGGGGAGGATCTCCAACGTGTTGCTCGACGAGGCGAGCTCGAAGCTCAGGCTGACGATCCGCTGCCGCCCCGGTTCGACTCTCACGACCATGGCGATGGTCTGCTTGGGACCATCAGCACCGGACACGACCGGGCGACTCGAGTCGCGGTCGGCCAGCAGACGGAATCGCTCTGCGTTGATCCGTGGTGCCTCGCCGCCGGCGCCTGTGATCGTCACGGCAGTGGCGTCACCGGGAACGGAGAACGAGACGATGCCGACGTAGGTGCCACGGGGAGCCGAGACGGTCCCTACCACGCTGTCGGGCTGACCGCCGGGAACGGCGTTGTTCAGGTTCACATCGACGTGGATGCGGCGCCGACCGCCCGAGCTCTCGACACTCAGCTGTGCCTCTGTCCGGAGGAACCAATCCAGCTTGCTCGCCGCGTGGTTCGCAACAGAGACGTGGAGGGAATCCTCAGATGGATCGCCGTCGGCTCCCATGGTCTGCCACGCAGCCAGCTGCTGTGCGTGCGGCGACCACATCATGATCCGACGAGCACGCACAGCGTCGACGACCACGGACAGGATCTCCTCATCCTGAAGACCGCGTTCGGTGATCTCGGAGAACAGCGCGACCGCAAACTCCCCGAGACGCTCATTGCGCTCATCGGCGCCACCCACGAACTGATATTGGCCGTTGGCCAAGAACTCCCGCGCCGAGGCGGCGTCGTGCGTCACGCCGTCGACAGTCACGTGACCCACGACGCCGACGAGATCAGCGACGGCTTGCGAGTCGATACTGATAACGCCGTCGACCGGGAGTGGGCCGATCTGGCGCCAGTA
Organism: uncultured Acidimicrobiales bacterium; assembly: GCA_964629575.1. Lineage (GTDB taxonomy): Bacteria > Actinomycetota > Acidimicrobiia > Acidimicrobiales > Poriferisodalaceae > JAYPWI01. The sequence goes on from CAZVUM010000019.1 coordinate 35,885, forward strand.
CGCCGCCGCCTGACGGGCGACGACGGGGAATCTCGGCGTCAGGGCGATGTTTTCCCACAGCCGCTCAGGGTGGAGCCAGCTCCAGTTCCGTGCCAGATCCTCGTCGACGATGCGCACCGTTCCCGGCGCAGGGGTCACGTCGTGGGACGGTTGAACGCTGTCGAGGAAGAGCGATCCGTCGGCCGCCGTCGTGAGAATTCCCACCTGGAGGATCATCCCCATGCCGACACGCATTTCTGATGGGTTGGCCGCCACCACGAGGTAACGGCCTTGCTCGAAGAAGCCGGCGGCGCCGCGGGCCAACCGACGAGCGTCCTCGAGCGAATCCAATGCGACGTTGATCTCGGTGGCGAGGAGGTCGCGATGGCGAGCGAGAGTAGCGAGCAGGCCGTTGCTCGGGCCGAGGTTGATCGAAAGCAACTCCCGTTGGACCCCCTGGAACACCTGATCCAAATCCGCCATCACCTGAGGTACATCACCTCCCCCGTCGAGCTCCGCGAACGCCGCGTCCAGCGCCTCTACCGCCTCGAGCAGCGACCGTCCCGCCGTTTCGCCGCTCGCCACCAAACTCCGGGACGAGTCGAGCTGGCTGGAGATGAAAGGAACGCCGCGGAACGGGAAGAGAAACGGCGAATCCAAGGCCTTGCTGGCCCTGGCCAGCCGGGCCGTCGCGTCATTGAGCTGGTCGGCGAGCAGATCGAAGTCCGACGTCGCTGGATCGAGGCTGTCCCGCCCTGTCTGCACCGCTGACCGGGCCGCTCGGGCCTCGCTCACGCCGACGTATGCGCTGTAGCCGGCCCCCAGAGCCCACAGAACGAAGATGCTCCCGCACGTGATCAAGATCCAACGGCGCCGCTGACGCCGACGTCGGAGGCGGGATTCTCGACGGGATCCACTCGGCGACGGCCCGCGTCCATGAGCCGAAGCAGTGGGGCTGTCGCCGAGCGCCACCTCGAATGCCGAGATGGGCGGGCCGTCCGCGCCTAGCCGGCCCACACCAACGGGCGACGGTCGCGCCACGGGAGCTCGGCCTCACACGTGCTTGCGAGTCGGAGCAGCAGATCCTCTCGGCCCATTCCGGCCACGAACTGAGTGCCTACGGGGAGACCGTCCTCTGTCCAGTGCAATGGCACCGAGATCGCCGGGTGGCCGGTGACGTTGAAGGGGAGGGTGAAGCGGCCAATCCGCCCGTACAAACGACCGATGCGCCACGGCAGATCGGGATCGGGTTCGACGTCCTCGATCGGGAGCGGAGGCGTTCCGGCCGTCGGCGTGACGAGCACATCGAACCGCCTCATCCACTCACACACGTCGGCGGACCAGATCTGCTGGCGGTCCTGGGCATCGAATAGCTCCGCGGCGGTCAGCGCACTGCCCCGCTCCGCGGACGCCCAGTTGTACGGGTCGACCTCGTCCTGGGTGAGCGGGCGGCCGAGCGCTTCGCCCAGCATGTTGACGCGGTGTCGGATACCCGCCATCCACAGCTGACCATTGACCCGACCATCACCACCGAAGAGGACATCGCCAGTGACCGGCTCGACATGGTGACCCGCCTGCTCGAGCAGCTCGGCGCCGATCTCCGCGGCCCGGACGCACTCCGGGTCCACCTCGTACTCGCCACCTTCGACGAGCAGACCGACGCGCAGGCCGCCAGGCAGCTCCGCGCCGACCTCGGCCGAGAAGGGCCGTTCGGGCGGGGGGAGGTGATAGAGATCGCCCGGCATGTGTCCGTGGGTCGCGTCGAGAACCGCTGCTGTATCGCGAACGGTGCGCGACACCACGAGCTCGGACACGAGTCGGCTCGCCGAGGTCGGCATCGGCTGACGTCCCCGTGTCGTCTTGAGGCCGACGAGACCGTTCCACCCGGCGGGGAGTCTGGTCGAGCCGCCCCCGTCGTTGGCATGTGCCACCGGCACCATGCCAGACGCCACCGCAGCGGCAGCGCCGCCAGATGAGCCGGCCGGTGATCGCTCCGGATCCCAGGGGTTGCGTGCCGGCCCGTATGCCTTCGATTGGGTCACGGGCACGGTTCCCAGCTCGGGGAGATTGGTCTTGCCCAGTGTCACCAGCCCGGCGGCTCGAAATCGGGCTCCGAGCTCCGTGTCGCCGTCGGACATGTGGCCCGCCGCTTTGAGCGCCCGATTTCCGAGGTGGTTGGGCGTCCCTGCCTGGGTTGCCCCGATGTCCTTCAGCAGGAAGGGCACTCCCCGCAGCGGGCCGCCGGGAAGCGTTGCGGCGGCTTCGGCGCGAGCCTCGTCGTAGCGGGTCATGATCACGGCGTTGAGCTCGGGATTCAGCCGCTCGATCCGTTCGATCGCGGCGTCGACGAGCTCGCTGGCAGTCACCTCGCCGCGACGGACGAGATCCGCCTGGCCGACGGCGTCGACATCGACGAACGAGTTGCTCATGAGGGGTCCTCCGTTGCCGTGGCTGGCTCCAACGCCCGAGTCTCGCGTGCGTTGCCCGCTTCCGGGTTCATGGCGTCTCGACCTCGATCGCACCGGCGAGCGCCGCAGTCAGGTCGCTGAGCCACTGGTCCTCTGGCTGGTGATGGCTGTCGACGACGATCACGTGCGCGCCGCCGTCGACCGTCGCCAGCACCCGCCGGACGCCGTTCTCACTGTGGGACTGCCCGATGCGGGCGGAGCGCCCGTCGATCCGAACCGCGGCCTGGACGTCGGACTCGGCGAAGCGTCCGAAGAACACCGTCGCCACCTGCTCCTCGAAGGTGCTGAAGTCGTGCCTGTCCCAGAGCTGGATATCGATGGACTTCGGGAAGATCTGAAACTCCTCGAACTCCGATTCGGGCTGAGTGAGCGTGATGGTCAAGCGGCCGTCCGGGGCGATGTCCTCGCCGAGCAGCCAGCCAGACGGCGACACGAACGAGAAAACGGTGACGCCCGACTCGGTCTCGTGCGACAGCTCGATCCGGCTGGTCTCGGGCGCCGGGGGTCGACCGACCGCCGCGACGAGCGACTCGGCGTCTGCAGGGACCGGCGGCGAGGTTGGAGGTGCGGTGGCTGGCGGAGGGGCGGTGGTCGCCGCGGCAGCGCTTGTCTGCGGAGAGGCTGTCTGCGGAGAGGTCGTCTGTGGAGAGGTTGTCTGGGGAGACGTCGTCTGCGCCGGCGCCACGCTGGTGGGCGCTGTCGTGGGCAGCGCTGTGCTGGACGGCTCGGTTGTCGACAGCACAGTGGCGGCCGGAGGGTTCGCTGTCGAGTCAGACGACCGCGACAGCCACACCGCGATCCCGCCCGCAGCGATGGCGACGAAGACCGCGGCGAGCACGACTGCGCGCCCCGACACTCGCGGCTCGCTGATGATGTCGTTGGCGGCGGGCGGGCCCTCCTGGGTCACACCAGGGCCTGATACACGAGCGCCTTCAGTTCGGGCCGCAGGGGGTGGGTGCTCGAGGGCAGGAGCTGGGTGAGAAACACCACCGTGATGTCCTCGACCGGATCGACCCAGAACGCCGTGGACGCGGCACCACCCCAGGCGAACTCGCCGCGTTGGGAGAGCACCTGGGTCTTGGCCGGGTCGATCACCACCGAGAAGCCGAGCCCGAAGCCGACACCATCGAAGGCGGCCTCGGAGAACAGGGCGCGGCCAAATGCGGTGAGGTCCACACCTCCGGGGAGATGGTTCGACGCCATGTAGTCGAGTGTCTTGCGCCCGATGATCCGCTGCCCGTCGAGCTCTCCGCCGCCACGGAGAGCCTGGGTGAAGCGGTGGTAGTCGTGCATGGTCGACACGAGCCCGCCGCCACCGGAGAGGATCTTGGGGCTGCGCAGGTACGCAGACGTCTGCGGATCGTCGAGGAGTTTGGCCGACTTGTCGGCACCGGACGGGCGGTAGTTGGCCGCAAAGCGGTCGGCTTGGTCCTGCGTGACCTCGAACGACGTCTCGCTCATTGCGAGCGGGCCCAAGATGTGCTGGTCGAAGTACTCCGCGAGCGACATGCCGCTGATGACCTCGACGACCCGGCCCAACACGTCGGTGCTGTAGCTGTAATTCCACTCGGTGCCCGGGTCGAAGAGGAGCGGCAGCCCTGCGAGCGCGTCGCACGTCTCCTGCAGGTCGCCTGGAGCTCCCCAGTTGAAGCCGTTCTCCCGATAGATCTCGTCCACGAAGTTGGCCATGTGAAAGTCGTACGTGAGACCGCTCATGTGGGTGAGCAGGTCGTGCACCGTGATCTCTCGCGCCGGCTCGCGCGTCTGGTACTCGATGGCGTTGCCCGACGCGAACACTCGGGCGTCGGCAAAGCTCGGGATCCACCGTGAGATCGGGTCCTTCAGCTGGAAGTGGCCCTGCTCGTACAGCTGCATCGCGGCGATCGATGTGATCGGCTTCGACATCGAGTAGATGCGGTACACGGTGTCATCGGTGACGGGCGCGCTGCGCTCGATGTCGCGCATGCCGTAGGTGTCCTTGTATGCGATCTTGCCGCCCCTGGTGACAACCACGTAGGTGCCGGGCAGCCGGCCGTCGTCGACGTAGCGGTGAAGGTGGGTCCCGATCCGTTCCAACCGGGTTCCGTCGAACCCCACCTCGCCTGGATCGACCTCGACCTCGACTGTTCCCGCCATGGGTGTTCTCCGTTCCCCCGGCTGTCACTCGGCACGTCGCCGGCCACGTCTCCGGTTACTGTCGCCGGACGAGGGTAGGTGATATCGGGCATGTGGGTGGACGGGTCCGGGGGGTGCGAAGATGACGCCTCGATGTCCGCTGACGAGACCGAGCTCGTTGCTCGCTTCCTTCTTGTGCGCCACGGCGAGAGCCAGGTGATGGTCGATGGTGTGGTCGGCGGCCCAGCGACCTGCAGCGGTCTGTCCGAGCATGGACGGGCACAGGCGGCTGCGCTCCGGGATCGTTTCGCGGCAGGCGCCGAACCCGACATCGACGTCGTGTACAGCAGCCCTCTCCCCCGGGCCCGAGAGACCACCGACATCGTTCTGCCCTCGCTCGGCGCAGGAAGCCTCGACGTCCACGTCCACCCCGAACTCGAGGAGTTCCGCCTCGGCGAAGCCGACGGTCTCACCTGGGAACAGCTGAGAGCGAGGTACGGCGGCTTCAACATGGTCGAGCAGGATCCCTACCGCGAGCTCGTCCCGGGTGGCGACACCCGGGCGGGCTTCCGTCACCGGGTCGCGACCGCACTCTCGGACATCGCTGATGCACACATCGGGGCGACGATCTTCGTCGGATGCCACGGCGGAGTGATCAGCTCGGCGATGGCAGTGGCGTTCGGGCTCGCGCCAAACCAGCAGATCGTCGAGCTCCCGACTGTCGTGACGTCGATCACCGAGCTCGAGATCCTCCGCGGTGGCGGCAAGGGACGCAGGTGGGTGTGCCACCGGTACAACGACTCCACCCATCTCCACGGCGGGCCGCTCGATCCCCGCGGTGGCGAGTGAACGCCCCGAACAACAACACCCGCGAGCTCAAGGATCTCCTCAGGCGACCATCGGTGCGTCGCCTCCTGCTGTCGCGGGCCGCCGGCAACTCCGGGGCGGTGACGCTCGCGATCGCCAACGGGGTGTTCGTGTTCGGCATCACCGGGCGCGAGCTGGACCTCGGGCTGGTGGGTCTCGCGGAGTTCGCGCCCACGTTCCTGCTCGCGCCCTGGGCGGGATCGCTCGCCGACCGTCTGGATCGGCGGCGTATGGCCGCGATCGGCTACGTCGCCGAGGCGGCGGTCGCGATCACGATCGCCCTGTACGCGGCAAGCGGCCGTACGGCGGTGTGGCCCATCTTCGCCCTGACCCTCTGCTACGGCACCGCGAGGGGCTTCGTGAACCCGCCGACGCGGGCCTTGCCCGCCAACGTCGTGTCGCGCGAGGAGCTACCCCGCCTCATCCCGCTGCTCTCGTTCGCATGGCAGGCCTCAGCGGTTGTCGCTCCCCTCTTGGCCTCAGCGGTTTACGGCCTCGGCCCCGAGTGGGCGTTCGTGAGCATCGCTGCACTTAACGTCTTCGCCGCGCTGACAATCAGTGGTGTCCAGTTGCGCGGCGATGTCGATCCGCCCGAACAGCGGCGCGGGTTCCGCGTGGCGTTCGAGGGCCTGGCCCTGGTGCGACGCACCCCGCTCCTCCTCGCAGCCATCGGTCTCGACCTGTTCGCCGTGCTCCTCGGTGGTGTCATCGCGCTGGCACCGGCCATCTCCGATGAGCTCCTCGGAGCGAGCGAGAGCACCGCGTTCTGGATGCGCTCAGCGGGTGGGGTGGGCGCGGCCGCCACCGCGTATGCGCTCGCCAGACGGCCGATCACCCGAAAGGTGGGCCCGCGCCTGCTCCAGGCGGTGGCGGTCTTCGGCCTGCTGACGATCGCGGTCGGCTTCAGCCGCAACCTCGTTCTCACGATCGCGTTGTTCGCAGCACTCGCCGCGGCCGACATGATCAGCGTGTTCGTCCGCGCCACGATCGTGCCGCTGGCGACGCCGGACTCGCTGCGTGGCCGGGTCCTCGCCGTCGAAGCGGTGTTCATCGGGGCATCGAACGAGCTGGGGGCATTCGAATCCGGCATCACCGCCGAATGGATGGGGCTCCAGGCGGCCATCGTCGTGGCGGGCGCCGCCACGCTCGTGGTCGTCGCCGTCTTCGCGATCGCAGTACCCGACCTGCGCAGGCTGGACCGGTTCGAGGAAGTGACGCCGGCCGAGCCCGAGCCCAACTGACCAGACGGGCACCTTCGGCACTACCGTCGAGACGGTCAGACACCGTGACCACGAGGAGGCCGTGATGTTGGTCGAGCGAATCGAAGGCAAGTGGATCGACTGCTTCGCCCAGGTGTTCGGCATGTGCGCCATCGACGGCGAGCAGACCGCGGCGATCCTGTCCGAAACACAGAGCCGTTCGGTCAACGTCAACCTGGCCGAGCTGGCGCTCGATCGTCTGGGCGTCACCCCGATTCACGTCGTTGTTCCCACCCCACGCCAGACCGCGCCGGTCCCGGTCCGCAGCACCGGCGCATCCGACGCAATCGCAGGCAACGCCGCCGTGATCGCTGCGCTGAGCGCCGTCGACTTCGTCGTCGACTGCACCGTCGAGGGCCTCCTCCACGCGGCCGAGCTTCCGGAGATCCTCTCCGCGGGCTCGCGCATCTTGATGGTGAGCAACGAGCACCCCGAGGCTCTCGAACGACTGGCCCCCTCCTCGGACCTCGAGCCGAAGGTGAAGGTCGGCATCAAGCAGCTCATCGGTGCACGCGAGATGCACGTGACCTCCGCGGCGGGCACCGACCTCACCGTCGACGTGAGCGAGGCACCCTGTGGCGGCGGCTGGGGCTACACCACGAGGCCGGGCACCATCAGCCACTGGCCAGGAGGGCTGTGCCTCGCGTTCCCCAAGGCGGGCACGGTCAACGGGCGCATCGTGATGGACCGGGCCGACATGAATCTCACCTTCAAGCGCTACGTGGAGTCGCCGGTCACCCTCACGATCGAGAACGACTACGTGGTCGAGGTCGCCGGCGACGGGACAGACGCCGCCCTCTTCCGGAGCTACACCGACGCCTGGGGCGACGCCGAGGCGTACGCCACGAGCCACGTCGGGTGGGGCATGAACCCCGGCGCCCGGTGGGACACCTTGCCGCTGTACGACAAGAGCCAGACCAATGGCACCGAGCAGCGTGCGTTTGCGGGCAACTTCCTCTACTCAACCGGCGCCAACGAGCACGCCGGCCGCCACACCCTCGGCCACTTCGACCTGCCGATGCGCAACCACACCGTCGAACTCGACGGCGATGCAGTGGTTGTCGAAGGCGTTCTTCAGGGTGACCTTGCCTGAGAAGCCAGACGGGACTCTCGGTCGGGATCTCGCGTCGTGGGTCGACCGCTGGGCCGACCACCGACCCGATGCGCTCGCTCTGGAGTTCGAAGGAGAGCGCACGACCTACGTCGAGCTCGCCGAGCGGATCGCACTCACTGCCGGGTGGTTGCACGAACAGGGAGTGGGGCACGGCCACCGCGTGGCGTGGCTTGCCCCCAACCGGCCGACCGCGCTCGAGCTGATGCTCGCGTGTTCGCGCCTCGGCGCGATCTTACTCCCCCTCAACAGCCGCCTCGCCGTGTCGGAGCACTCGTGGATCCTCGACGACGCCGATCCGACACTCGTGCTCGCCGATCCGAGCTTCGCCGAGCACGCCGCCGCAGCCGCCGGCCGGCGCCCGGTCGCAGTCGTTGACGACGACGGCCTCCTCGACGGCCACGATCTGCTCGACGGCGACAGCCAAGCTCCACGCGTGGGTGAGAGACGCGATCCGGTGCTTCTCGCCTATACATCGGGTACGACCGGTCGTCCCAAAGGGGCCCTGTTGGACCAGGCCGCGATGTGGGCGAACGCCGTCAACGGCGCCCATGCCCACGATCTCGTCTCCAGCGATCGGATCCTCACGCTGCTGCCGCTGTTTCACGTCGGAGGCCTCAACATCCAGACCCTGCCCGCGCTGCACGCAGGGGCTGCCGTTCTCATCCACCGGGCGTTCGACCCTGGCCTGTTCCTCGCCGACGTCGAACGGTGGCAGCCGACGTGGTCGCTCCTGGTCCCTGCGACGCTGATCGCGGTGGCGCAGCACCCGCGCTTCGCGGACGCCGAGCTCGGGTCTCTGAAGGGGCTCATGACCGGATCCTCGACGGTTCCCGATGCGGTCACCCGGCCGTACTTCGAGCGCGGGATCGCGGTCGGTCAGGTGTATGGCTCCACCGAGACCGCACCCACCGCGATCCATCTGCGCGCCGACGTTGCGGCAGCGCACCCCGGTTCGTGCGGCAAGCCCTCCACGACGTGCGAGGTGAGGCTGGTGGGCGACGACGGCACCGACGTGGCGCCCGGGCAGACAGGGGAGATCTGGGTTCGCGGTCCCAACGTGTTGCGCGAATACTGGCGCAACCCCGAGGCAACCGCAGAGGCACTCACCGACGGCTGGTTCCAGACGGGGGATGTGGGGCACGCGGACGACCACGGCTGGTTCCACATCGACGACCGCAAGAAGGACGTCGTGATCTCGGGCGGCGAGAACATCTACCCCGCGGAGTTGGAGAACGTCCTCGGTGACATTGCCGGCCTCGTCGAGTCGACAGTGGTCGGCCGCGCCGACGACCGCTGGGGTGAGGTTCCGGTCGTGGTGGCCGTGCGCTCAGACGCCTCGGTCACCGACGACGACGTGCTCAGGGCCTTCGGCGGCCGACTCGCCCGGTTCAAACACCCCAAGGCCGTGATCTGGGTCGACTCGTTGCCCCGCAACGTGATGGGCAAGGTGTTGAAGCACGAGGTCCGCGACCAGATCGCCGAGGCCAGCACCGGCGACACCGGCAACGCGGTCAGCTGAGATCGGTCACGCTCAAGTCGGGAGCCCGGTTCTGCCGATGACGACTGCGTGAGCATTGACAACGACGCCCCCATCGACGAGCTCCCCGAGCTCGAGTTTCACGAAGTCACGACCTCCGATGGTCCATCGGCCCGTGCGGTGATCGCGATCGCCGCCGTGTGCGGTCTGGCCCTCCTCTACGGGACGTTCAACGCGGTCACCGGCAACCTGGGGATGGTCACGCTCCTCGTCGTGCTCCTCGGCATCGTGGGCCTGGTCGTCGCGTACAAGAAGATGGACGCCGCAGAGGGCGGCGAACTGAAGGAGCTGCGCGACAAGCTGCTCACCCGCAGTGGCCCCGTCCCGGAGCCGAGCGTGCGCATCAGCGGGAGCCTCCTCGACATCTGACGGGGGTACCGCAGCGCTGGCAGGTGACGCGGGCACGGCGCCGGCCGACTCGTACCATGCGATCGTGGCCGAATCCCCTCCCACTGCATGGTGGCTCGACCCTCGGGTCGTGGAGATCAACCGCCTTCCGATGTCGGCGGTCACCCCACCACCCGACGCGTTCCCGCTCGACCGAGACTGGACGTTCCGTCTGCTCGATCGACCCGAGGACTTCGACCCTGGGTGGCTCGACCCCGGCGCTGTCGAGGCGGATAGCGAGGCCTGGAGCCCTGTCGAAGTCCCCACCAACTGGCAACTCACCCCAGCGGGAGCCGGCGACCCGCCGATCTACACCAACGTCCAGTACCCGTGGCCGGCCGACCCGCCGCAGGTGCCCGACGAGAACCCGACGGGCGTCTACCGGGTCGGGTTCGACATGGGCGAAGCCATGCTCGCCCTCGACGATCAGCACCTCGTCACCTTCGAAGGTGTCGACAGCGCGTTCGACCTCTGGTGCAACGGTCAGTTCGTCGGAGCCTCGACCGACAGCCGACTCGACGCCACCTTCGATCTGACATCAACCCTGCGGGCGGGAGACAACCTCCTCGTGGTGCGGGTGACGCGCTGGAGCGCGTCGAGCTACCTCGAAGACCAGGATCACTGGTGGCTGTCTGGCATCCATCGACCGGTCACGCTGTGGCACCGGCCTGCCGTCCACCTGGCAGACCTCCACATCGAGACACCGTTCGATCGCACGGCCGTCAACGCTCACCTCCGCGTCCGCGCCCGGGTCGGGGGCGACTGCGCCGGCCATCGGGTGCGCATCCGCTGCGCGACCCCCACCTCCACCGACCTCGTCGACCAGACAGTGGGCATCGAGGGCGACCTCGCGTCGCTCAACCACCAGGTGGGCCCAGTGAGACGCTGGTTCGCCGAAGACCCGTATCTCCATTCCATCACCGTCGACGTCCAGGACTCCGAGGGTCGAGTGGTCGACGGGCGCACGATCCGCGCGGGTTTCCGCGACGTCCGTGTCGAAAACGGCGCGCTCCTGATCAACGGCACCCCGACCGAGATCCGTGGGGTCAACCGCCACGATCACGATCCCGACAGCGGCAAGGTCGTGGACGACGACTCACTCCGACGCGACCTGGTGTTGATGAAGCAACACAACATCAACGCGGTGCGCACCGCCCACTATCCCAACCGGCGACGCTTTCTGGAGCTGTGCGACCAGCTGGGGATGTACGTCTTCGACGAGGCCAACAACGAATCCCACGGCGTGTGGGACGTCCTGCCCAACGACCCGGACTGGACGTCCCAGATCCTCGCACGCTGCGAACGAATGGTCGCACGGGACCGGAACCACCCCTCGGTGATCGCATGGAGTCTCGGCAACGAGTGTGGCTGGGGACCGGGCCTCGAAGAGGCCGCTGCCTCCGTCGGCGACGCCGACCCTTCCCGCCCGATCCACTACCACCCCGCCGACCACCGGCCAGAGGTGGGGATCATCGCGCCCATGTACCCCTCCGTCGACGAACTGGAGAGGCTGGCCGGCCTCGACGACGACCGGCCCATCATCGCGTGTGAGTACGCACACTCGATGGGCAACAGCACGGGCAACCTCGCCGAGTACTGGGACCTCATCCGCGCCACTCGACGGCTCGCTGGTGGCTTCATCTGGGACTGGGTCGATCAGGGCCTCAGGCGCCGCGGCACGCCGGAGGATCCCGAGCGGGAGTGGTGGGCCTATGGAGGCGACTTCGGAGACGAACCCAACGACGCCGCGTTCTGCTGCAACGGGCTGGTGTCGCCCGACCGCGAGCCGCACCCCGCTCTCGCCGAGGTGAAGCACCACTACAGCCCCATCGGGATCTCGGGCTCACGGCCGGACGAGGTCGTCATCGAGAACCGCCACCAGTTCCTCGACCTGGGTGTCTACCGCTTCGACTGGCATCTCGAGACGGACGGTTACGTCGTTCAGTCGGGAACGGTCGACCCAGGCGTCGTGCGCGCTGGTCACCGAACCGTGATCGACGTCCCGGTGGACCGCACCGGCCTGGACAGGGGTCAGAGGCATTGGCTGACGGTCGAGGCTCGCCGACGCAACCGAACCACCTGGGCCGAAGCCGAACACAGCGTCGTGTTCCATCAGCTCGAGGTGCAGGGCACGACCGGGGGTCGCCGGACCTCGGAGACCCGGAGGCCCGAGGCGGACATCGACGTGGAGTTCTCCGACGAGACGGGTGGACTGTCGAGCCTGGTCGTCCACGGCAACCAGCTCCTGACCGCTCCCACCGAGCCGTGGCTCACCCGTCCGCTCACCGAGAACGACGACGCCCGCTTCGGACCCGAGAGAGCCGCCGAGCGCTGGGCCGCCGCGGGCTATGACCGCCTCGACCTGATCGTCCGTTCCTCCGCCGACGTCCCGGGCGGCAGGGAGAGCAACGTCCTGTTGCGGTGCGAGGACTCCGGCGTGACGTTTCGCGTTCGCACAACTGTCGCGAGGACAGACGGTTACGTGGTGGTCACGACGTCCTTCGCTCCCACCGCGGGATGCCCGCCGCACCTCCCCCACCTGCCGCGACTCGGCCATCGCCTCCTGCTGACGCGCTCTCTGACCGAGCTGGACTATCTCGGCCGCGGGCCGGGGGAGACCTATTCCGATCGGTGCCTCGGCCAACGCTTCGGACTTTGGACGGGCCGCTTCGACGCCCAGCGGTTCCCCTACGTCGTCCCCCAGGAGAGCGGAAATCACCACGCGGTCCGCTGGGCATCGCTCCGCACGGAGGGTGGTCTCGGCGTCGTTGTCTTCGGCGACGGGCCCCTCGACGTCAACGCCGGTGTGCACGACGAGCGTGCGATCAACGCAGCCCGCCACGACCACGAGCTCGTCGAAGACGATGCCGTCCACCTCCACGTCGATCATCGTCACAGCGGCGTCGGCAACGGGAGCTGTGGCCCCGGCGTGCTCGAACGTCACCGGGTTCCCGCCATTGCGACGAAGTGGCGATTCGCGATCGGTCCACTGAGCGGAGGGGCCGATCCAGGGGTCGTCGCCGGCAACGGGATCCCCGGGTCGCCCGCGACCCTCACCCTGCTGTAGACCCGGGGCATGCCGCTCGGACATCTCGGACTCAACGTGTCGGACCTCGAGGCAGCACGGGCGTACTACGACGCGCTGATGCCCCTCCTCGGATACGAGCCCTTCCTGTCCGATCACGACCAGTTCGCCTACCGCCCCAGCGAGGGCAAGGTGGGTACGTATCTGTTCTTCTACCCGGCTCTCGTCGACAGCGACTACTCCCCCGATGCCGCCGGGCTCCAGCACCTCGCGTTCATGGTCAGGACCAGGGCGGAGGTCGGCGCAGCGCTCGCCGCCGCGACCGAACTCGGTTCGGCGACCGTCCACGCGCCCCAGGAGTGGCCGCAGTACCCGCCGCCCTACTACGCGGCGTTCTGGACCGGACCGGACGGCGTGACCATCGAAGCCGTGTGCCACCGCGCGCCATGACCGCAACCCAACAACACGAGGAATCCGCATGAGCGCACCACCAACTCCCGTCGCCTTCGTCGGGTTGGGAGTCATGGGCTACCCGATGGCCGGTCATCTCCAGTCGGCATTTCACCCCACCACCGTGTTCAACCGCACGACGGCAAAGGCCGTCGAGTGGGCGGATCAACACGGGGGCCTGGTGGCCGAGACCCCGCGCGAAGCCGCCGACGGCGCTGCAATCGTCTTCCTGTGTGTCGGGGCAGACGACGACGTCCGTGCGGTCGTGTACGGGGACGACGGCGTGCTCGCTGCGATGGAACCGGGTTCGGTGCTCGTGGATCACACGACCGCATCAGCCGACCTGGCGATCGAGCTCGACGGGCGGTGCCGAGAGAACGGCGTGGGCTTCGTCGACGGCCCGGTGTCGGGAGGCCAGGCCGGCGCCGAGAACGGCGTTCTGACGGTGATGTGCGGCGGCGCACAGGAGCACTTCGAGGTCGCGGCCCCGGTGATCGATGCCTACAGCCGCGCGTGCACGCTGATCGGGCCGGCGGGCTCGGGCCAGCTGACCAAGATGGTGAACCAGATCTGCATCGCCGGGCTGGTTCAGGCCCTGTCGGAGGGCCTCGAGTTCGGTCGACGATCAGGCCTCGATCTCGAGCTGGTCCTCGACACCATCTCGAAGGGTGCCGCGGGCAGCTGGCAGATGGAGAACCGCGGCCAGACGATGATGCGCGACGAGTTCGAGTTCGGGTTCGCCGTCGATTGGATGCGCAAAGATCTCGGAATCGTCCTCCGCGAGGCGGAGCGCACCGGAGCTCCACTACCGATCACGGCGATCGTGGACCAGTACTACAAGGCGGTCCAGCAACGCGGCGGGGGGCGCTGGGACACGAGCAGTCTGATCGCCCTCCTGCGCGGGGCCGGCCCGGCCGAGGGCGACGGCAAAGACGCCTGAACACGGCTTGACCCGGTCGCCGACCGGCCGACCGGCCCCAAGTGTCCGACCACGCCTCCGCGACGCTGCCCGGCCTCGGGGGTTTCTTGCCTCTCGAGCTGCCCGAGCCCGCGCATGAGAATCGACTGCCCCTGCCGGCCGGTGGTTCGCTGATCAACACGGGGCGGAACGCCCTTCTGTTCATCGCTCAGGCCCTCGACGCCCAGCGGGTGCACCTGCCGGTTCTGGGATGCGACTCGCTCGCCGTGCCCCTACGACGGGCGGGCATCGCGGTGGACTGGTACCGATGCGGCCGCGATCTCCTTCCCTTCGAGCTCCCGCGCGCCCGCCCCGGCGAGCTCGTCGTGGTCACCGACATGTTCGGGCTCGTGCGAGAACACGTCGAATGCATCGCAGACAGCCATCCCGGAGTCGTTCTCGATCTCACCCACTCGGTTCTCGACGCCGTCGAGACCTCGGCCCCCTGGTTCGCGTCGTACCGCAAGACCGCCGGCCTCGCCGACGGGGCACTCGCGGTCGTCCACGGCATCCAGAACTGCGAACTCGAGCGCGACACGTCGACAGATCGCTATCTCCCCCGCCTCGAGAGGATCGATCGCAGTCCTGAGGCGGCGCTCGAGTCGATGAGGAACGTGGAGGCCGGGCTCGACGCGGTCCCGCTCCGCGCGATGTCGTGCCTCACCGAACGGCTCCTGTCCTCGATCGATCGCGATGACGTGGCCCGGCGGCGGATCCGAAACGCCGGCCTCTACGACGACCTGTTGACGCCACTGGGACTCCGTTCGTCGGGTCGCTCCCCGGGAACACCGTTCAGCTGGCCCCTCCTTGGCGGCGAGCCCGGACTCGCCCGCCGACTTCACGAGCTCGGTGTCTACGTCCCGGTGCTCTGGCCGGACGTCGCCCAGCGGGTCGGCCCCCGCTCCGACGAGGCGTGGGTCGTCGATCACCTGGTCCACCTCCCCGTCGACCAGCACCTCACGATTCTCGACATCGGCGAAGTGGCGCGCCGCGTTCAACTGGCGGTTGCAACATGAGCGCCACGCACCGGGTACCGACGAGGTCGACCGGCTACGCACGCAACGCAGGCCTGGAGGTCGTCCTCGGCCGGCTGACCGATGCGCTCGGTCCGTCCGCAGCCGCAGCTGCCGCTCGCTACACCGAACCCCGCCACCCAGTGATCCTCATCGTCGGACCGCCGCGCTCGGGGTCGACGTTTCTGCTTCAACGGCTCGCAGCGACCGGCTCGTTCGGCTATCCGAGCAACCTGGTGTCCCGCTTCCATTCGGCGCCGTTCGTGGGTGCCTTGGCCCATCGTCTGCTCCTCGACCCGGAGCTCGACCACCGGGGCGAGATGTCCCGTGGACTGTCGGGCGAGATTCCGCGCCAGACCGAGGACACAGCCGGTGGTCCCGATGGCCTGTCGACGCTCGGCAAGACCACCGGACCGGCCAACGTCAATGAGTTCTGGTACGCCTGGCGGGCCCATCTGCCGAGCACAGCGTCGGACGACATGACGTTGGATGAGCTCAACCGCATCGACCATGCCGGTTTGCGAGCGATGGCCGCGGGTCTCGAAGCCGGATTCGAACGACCGGTGGCGATGAAGGCACTGATCCTCTCGTTTCATGCCGAGCTCCTGGCGGAGATGTTTCCGACCGCCGTCTTTCTGCGACTCGATCGGGATCCCGCCGAAACCGTCGACTCGATCCTCGCCGCCCGCCGGGTCCACAACGAGGACCCCTCGGCGTGGTGGTCGCTGCGCCCACGCGATATCGAGTCCCTGCAGAGACTTCCGCCGGTGGACCAGGTCGCCCACCAGGTGACCGCCATCGAGGACGCGCTCGATCGGGCCATGCCCCGACTCGAGCCCCGTGCGCTCCGAGTTGACGCGGCGCTGCTCCGCGACGACCCCCGAACCGTCGACGCGTCCATCGCGGACTTCCTCGACGGGTTCGGAGTCGACGTGAACACGGCCCCCATGCTGGCTGCCGGGACGCCGCGCACACTCGGCCGGCGCGAGATGGCCACGATCACCGCAGCGCTCGACCGGGCGCGGGCCCAGCGGGCCCAAAGGTCGAGCGTCTCTGGCTCTGCCGAGCCGCCCACTACTCCGATCCCTGTGACCAATCCGGCGCGGCCGGACGTGGGCGAGGAGGCGGACGACCACCTCCTCCTCTACACAACTCGAACCTTCGCGACGCGCAACCTCGGCCCGAGCGACCGTTGGCTTCGAACCGACCTGATCGAGGACGACCGGGTGGTCGGAACACTCAGCGGTGCATTGACCACCCAAGACGGACGTCGTCTCTGGTGGTCGGGGCACAGCGCTCCCTTCGGTGGTCCCAGCTTCACCCGCGACCAGGTGACCCCATCGGTGGTCGATCGGCTCCTCGACCAGGCGGCCACCGCGGCAGCAGCCGAGGGTGCCGAGAGGATGCGCGTCACCCTGCGGCCTGCGTCGTATTCGGCCAGTGAACCGTTGGTCCTCCACACCCTGCTGCAGCACGGGTTCTCGGTCGTCGGCTCAGAACTCAGCTGCGCGATCGACCTTCGTTCGTTGGCAACCCGGGACGACTACGTCGCCTCCCTCAAGCGGGCCGCCCGCCGCGCCCTCCACAAGACCCTCGACCAGCCGTGGGACTTCGTCGAGATCACGGGGACGTGGGAGGAGCAGCATGAGCTCCTCCAACGGAACCGGGCGCGCAAGGACCGTTCGATCCGACTGCCCCTCAGCTACCTCCAACAACTTCGAGAGGACGTCCCTGGGGCGCTGCGATTCTTCGAGCTGCGCCATGACGGCCGGCCGGTCGCCGCAGCCATCCTCTACCGCCTCCTCCCGCACGTGGAGTCCGTTCAGTACTGGGGTGACGACGCCGATTGGCTGCCGTTCTCCCCCATGCGTCAGCTGGCGCTCGAAGTCGCCACGCTCTCCATCGAGGAAGGCCGACGCCTCCTCGACCTGGGCAAGTCATCGGTCGATGGGGCACCCGACCACGGTCTCGTGCAGTTCAAGCGCAGCATCGGAGCTGTCGCCGAACCGATCATCACCCTCGAGCGCACTCTTCGCTGACCTCGGCGGACAGCTTGATGCGGGCCAGGGTCGGCCGACTCGATCTCGTGTGACCGCACGACGGCTAGCCATCGATGGTGGACCCCCCGCGTTCGCCCAGCCGCGCATGACGGGCGCACCCAATGGCATCGACCGTGAGGCCGTATATCGCCGCCTCGACGCGATGTTCGACCGCAACCGTCTGACCAACAACGGTCCCCTGGTTCGGGAGTTCGAAGAGGCGATTGCGTCGATCGTCGGTGTCGATCACGTGGTCGCCGTCAGCAACGGCACCCTGGCCCTTCTCGTCGGTGCCGTCGGCCTCGGCGCGACCGGAGACGTCATCGTTCCGTCCTGGACCTTCGCCGGCACGGTGCAGCCGTTGGTGTGGGCCGGGCTGCGTCCGCGCTTCGTCGACGTCGACCCGCTGACACACTCTCTCGACCCCGCTTCGGTCCGGGCTGCGCTGAGCCAGCGTGGCGCAGACACGGCCGAGGTCGGACTCGTGGTCCCGGTGCACCTCTGGGGTCGCCCGTGCGATGTGGAGGCGATCGATCGGGCCGCCTCTGAAGCCGGAGTCCCGGTTCTGTACGACGCAGCGCATGCGTTCGGCGCGACCCACTCGGGCACGCCGGTCGGCAACTTCGGCCAGGCCGAGATCTTCAGCTTTCATGCGACCAAGTGGATGAGCAGCATCGAGGGCGGGGCGATCACCACCAACGACGCCGCGCTCGCCGACCACTGCCGCCGTCTTCGCAACTTCGGGTTCGCAGGCGAAGGGGACATCCCGGTCAGCGGCATCAACGCAAAGATGAGCGAGATGCATGCCGCGGTCGGGCTGACCCAGCTCGAACGGTTCGACACCATCAGGGCGGCCAACCGCGAGCGCTACGAGGCCTACGCCGCGGCGTTCGACAGCGCTTCCTCCACGCGGCCAAGCGTGCGGCTGGCGCCCGTGACCAACGCCGGATCCTCCCCTCACGGGTACGTGGTGGTCGAGATCCTCGCTGACCACCCCGAGCCGGCCAGGGCGCTCCAATCACTGCTGGATGCCGAGAACGTCCGCACCCGGCGCTACTTCGCTCCTGGGGTTCACCGCCTCGGCGCGTTCGATTCGACCGACACGGGGCCGCTACCCGTCACCGAGACGCTGGCGCAACGGTGCTTGTCGCTACCCACGGGCGAGGCGATCACCACCGAAGATGCGGTGACCATCGCTGGACTCGTCCTGCGCGGAATCGAGCGAATCACCGACGATACGCCGATCCACATCGACGCCACTCCGGCGGTCGGCAGCATCGCATGACGGCAGCCAGCCTCCGATTGACGGCCGGTCGGTCTCACTCTGTTCGCTTTCGCAGGGACGGCGGTCCGGGGTCACCGGGCGACGAGCCCGCCGAGACGAGCAACCTGATCGAGATCACCGAGATCGGGTTCGACCCGAAATCGAACCTGCCGTTCCAGGCGGGGTCACTCTCCTCTCTCACCCTCGACCTCCCCGCGCCGCTGAGCGCTGGGGAGGCTCTCTCAGTGCTCCGCGAGTGCAGGCGGGTCCTTCGACCCGGTGGCGGCATCGAAGCCCCTGAGGACTGGCTCGCAACCGCGGCCGAGCTGGTCGCCGCAGCGGACGCCGAGCACGCCCTCGAGACGCCAGACCGCCCTGCCCTCGATCGTGTCGCTCGCTACAGCGGTCTCCGCCTCGATGCCGATGCGCGTCTGCTCGTGCGGCCCGCTGTGATCGAGCTATCGGACGAACCGCTCGTCAGCGTGCTCGTCCCTGGATACCGGGTTGCCTTTCTCGACGCAGTCCTGCGGTCCGCTACCCAGCAGACGTGGAAGAGAGTGGAGATCCTCGTCGGCGACGACTGCGAGACCGACGACGTCGAGCGACTCACGCGCGCCTCCGCCGAGAGCGACGAACGGGTCCGCTACATCGGCCGAGCTTCGGAGCGCGGCGGTCGGGCGAACATGGTCCACCTGCTCCACGAGGCAGAGGGCGACCTCATCAAGTTCCTCAACGACGACGACGTTCTTGACCATCGCTGTGTCGAACGCATGGTCCGCTGCCTTCAGGCCTTCCCTTCGGTCACGCTGGTGACCTCTCATCGCCAGCCCATCGATGCGGTCGGCCGCGAGATCTCGGATCTCACGAGCACGAAGCGGCGGGTGGCGGCCGACTCCGTGATCGACGGAGCCGCAGCGGCCAGTGACCTCCTGCGGCTCCGATACAACTGGATCGGCGAACCCACCACGACGATGTTCCGCCGTGCGGCCCTCGACACCGAGGTGCCCTTCGGGGTCGGGGACGCCGTGGTTCGCTCAAGCGGCGACTTCGCCCTCTGGCTCAAGCTGCTCTCCCGTGGCGACCTCGTCTATCTCGCAGACACGCTGAGCTACTTCCGCCAGCACGACGGCCAGCGTCAGAAGCAGCCAGAGTTCATGGCCATCGCCGAGCAGGGCCACGACCGAATCATCGCCGCAGCGACCGCGCTCGGCCTCGACGAGCCGCGTTCGCGTCACTTCGTCGCGACACCGCTGGATGTGCGTCCGTGGTGGTCGCAGCGGGCGGGCGAGCTCGTGAGGGGTCTCACGCTCGAGAACGCAGAGGCCTCCCTGGCCGAGCTGGCCGACGAGCTCCCGGGAGACACTGTCGTGGATCTGCTGGCTGCCCAGGTCGCACTCAACTCGGGCGATGCCGAGCAGGCCGTGCGGATCCTCGATGCCGCAGCCGATCGCGACCGTGGCTCGGTTGCGGTCCTCAAGCTGATGGCGATCGCGCTCCTCCACCTCGACGCGCGACCAGCAGCCCAACGCATCCTGTGGCTCGCCGAGGACCTGTGTCCCCACGATGAGGATGCGAGCGCGCTCCTCGGTCTGCTCTGGGACGAGCTGTCTGCGATCTGATGAGGAGCAGGCGGCTACCGTCTCCGCCGTGACTCACAGCGACCGCATCTTGATGGGCCCCGGCCCGTGCAACCCGTATCCCGAGGTGATCGAGGCGTTCACCCGACCGGTGCTCGGGCACCTCGATCCCGAGTTCATCCCGCTGCTCGACGAGATCAACGACCGGCTGCGCGCGGTCTGGCGCACCGAGAACCTCCTGACCTTCCCCGTCTCGGCGACGGGGTCGGCGGGCATGGAGGCGGCATTCGTCAACTTCGTGGAGCCGGGCGACACGGTGGTGATCGGAGTGAACGGTGTCTTCGGCACCCGGATGTGCGACGTTGCGGCGCGCTGCGGCGCCGAGGTGATCGCCGTCGAAGAGGAGTGGGGTCGCGCCATCGACCCGCAACGGCTTCTCGACGCCCACACCGACCCCAAGATCATCGCCTTGGTTCACGCCGAGACCTCGACAGGGGTCAGGAACGACATTGCACCGCTCGGTGCGGGCAAGGGCGACGCCCTCCTGCTCGTCGACTGTGTGACGTCTCTCGGCGGGATTCCGATGCTCGCCGACGACTGGCAGGTCGACATCGCCTATTCGGGAACCCAGAAGTGCCTCGGCGTTCCTCCGGGTCTGTCGCCTCTCACCGTGAGCGAGCGCGCGCTGGAGCGCCTCGTCGAGCGCCCGCAGAGCTGGTACCTCGACCTCAACATGATCAGGAACTACGTGACGGGTGAAGGAGCGCGCGCCTACCACCACACCGCTCCGATCTCGATGCTCTACGGCCTCCACGCCGGCCTCGGCGCAGTGCTCGATGAGGGCCTGGAGAACGCGTGGGCTCGCCACCAGGCCTGCGGAGACGCGCTGCACGCTGGTCTGCCAGAGCTGGGTTTCGAGCTGTGGGCGCAGGAAGGCCACCGCCTCCCAGAGCTCACTACGGTCACGCTTCCCGAGGGCCTCGACGATGCCGCCGGACGCCGCGCCCTGCTCGAACGCTACGGAATCGAGGTGGGCGGCGGGCTCGGACCCGTCGCGGGAAAGGTCTGGCGCATCGGCTGTATGGGCCACACGGCGCGTCTGCGCAACGTGGCGATGTTGCTCGGAGCGCTGGGCGAGCTCGTCAGCGATCTTCGAGCCACGAATTGAACTGAGCCGGCCGCTTCTCCAGAAATGCCCGACCGCCTTCACGTGCGTCGGGGAGGTGGTCGGTGATCGCTGTCTTGGCTGCGATCTCGTCGAGCGATTGGTCCCACGTCAGTGACGCCGCGAGGTGGATCGACCTCTTCAGCATGCGCATCGCCACCTGCGGACCGTTGGCGAGTTCGATGGCGAGGTCCATGGTTGCGGTCATCAACTGGTCGTCGTCGACCACCTCGTGCACCAACCCGAGCTCGTGGGCGGTCTCGCCGTCGACGATCCGCTTGCGCATCATGAACTCCATCGCCTTGGCGACTCCCAGGTGTTGAACGAGCAGCCATTGCCCACCCTCGTCGGGAAGCAGGCCGAATCGCAGGGTGGCGCTTCCCAGCTGTGCCGAGCGGGCCGCGACCCGGAAGTCGCAGGCCAGGGCGAGGGAGAAGCCGGTCTGGATCGCGAAGCCGTTGATCGCCGCGATGGTCAGCTTGTCGAGGTGGCGAACCGCAGTGTTGACCGTCTGGGAGATGGTGCGCAGGCCGTTGTAGGTCCCCGCCTCGTTGTGATGCCCGCCATGGATCTGGGGCATGTGGGCATCGCCGTCGCTCTCGTATCCCTTGAGGTTGTCGCCCGCCCAGAAGGCGCGGCCCTGACCGGTGAACACGACGACCCGCACACCGTCGTCCATCTGGGCCTGGGTGAGCACCTCGATGAGGTCGCGTTTCATCGGCGCGGTCGACGCGTTCATCGACTCGGGGCGATTGAAGGTGATCGTCAGGATCCCCGGGTCCGCCGTCGCCGTCTCGAAACCGCAGTACCCGTCCTCGTTGATAGCCATCCGGCAAAGCTACCCTCGCGGACCTGTGTCAGGTCTCTACCAGCCCTTCGACGGCGTCCTCATGCTGCGGCTCGACATCGAGCGCGCCGACGGCGACACCACCTACTACGTCACCCCGTTCGTGACAGATGGGGATCGGCTCTACCTCTTCGACGAGCCAGGCGAGCGCAGCGAGGCCTTCGAAGCGAGGCTGTTGGGACACGCCCTCACCGTCTCGAGCCGCACGACGGGCGATCTGCGTGTGCGCGACACCGCACGCCGGGCGACCAGCGCCGAGGAAGTGTGGGCGCGCGACGCCTGCTCGGCCAGGTTCTTCTACGACCAGGCCCTCCAGGACACCGCGCAGCTGGGTTCGCTCGTCGTGGTGGGTCCCGAGCTCAGCGAGGCTGTTCGCCCGCCAGGGTGATCCGCAGCATCTCCCTGCGGTGCCCGGTGTAGTCGTCGATGGCGAAGTGCTGCACGACACGGTTGTCCCAGATCGTCAGCGTCCCTGGCTCCCACCTCACCCTGCACGTGAACGCCACCTGGGTGACGTGTTCGAACAGGAAGCGGAGCAACGGGGCACTCTCGTTTCGCGACATGCCCTCGAGGCCGATCGTGTACACCTCGTTGACGAACAGCGACTTGCGGCCTGTCGCTGCATGGGTCCGAACGAGCGGATGGAGCTGAGTGGCGAGCGCCTCTTCTCCCCCGTGGATGTCCATACCGGCGTCGGGATCGTTGCGTCCGAAGGTGCCGCTCGGACCATAGGAACGACGCGCGGAGTGAACCGCGTTGAGCCCGCCGAGCATGTCCTGCATGGCCGGGGACAGCGCGTCGTATGCCGCTTGGCCATTGGCGAATGCGGTGTCCCCTCCGCTCTCGGGTACCTCGACGGCGTACAGGAGGGTGGCGCTCGGCGGCCGCTGCTGGAAGCTCCAATCGCTGTGCCAACCACTGCCGAACAGCGGGCCGCTCTCGTGAGCCTCCCGCAGCACGCGCAACACGTCGGGGTGCCCGTCGATCGCGGTGATGAACGGCGTTTCACCGAAGGCACCCAGGCGCCGGGCCATCGCCTCGAACGTATCGATCTCGAGGTTCTGGTCCCTGACCGCCAGCACGTGGTGTTCGTCGAGCGCCGCACGAAGCGCGTCGAGGCAGGTGTCGTCGGCCGCGGACAGGTCGACCCCGCGCACGTCTGCGCCGAAGGTGCCGGTGAGAGGAGTGAGCTGCATCGGCGTCACCGTATCGCCACGCTGGCGAGAGCTCTGAGCCAGGATGAGGGCGTGGATATCGA
>CAZVUM010000019.1:59306-70390 GCA_964629575.1 uncultured Acidimicrobiales bacterium
CCGAGGCTGAGGCCCGAGATGCGGGGAGCGGCCTGCAGCTGGTACCGCTGCACGCCCGCATGTTGGGCGTCCTCGCCGAAAAGGCGCTGGCCACGCCGCAGAACTATCCGCTGAGCATCAACGCGTTGGCGACGGCGTGCAATCAGAGCACCAATCGTGACCCCATCACCCACTACTCCGAGGCCGAGATCGCCGATGAGCTCGCGGGGCTGAAGGAGCGTCGGCTTCTTCGTTTCGTCCATCCCACCTCGGGGCGTGGTGTCACCAAGTACCGCCATGTGCTCGACGAGCACCTGGGGGTCGGCGCGCCCGAGATCGCTCTGTTGTCCGTTCTGCTGGTTCGGGGACCCCAGACCCTGGCCGAGCTACGCGCCAGAACCGAGAGGCTTCACACCTTCGCCGACACAGCCGAGGTGGAGGAGACCCTCCGTACGATGCGTGGCGAACTCGACCAGCCGCTCGCCCAGCGACTCGAACGTGAGCCGGGAGCGCGTGAGCCACGCTGGGTCCAGCTGCTGTGCCCACAGCAGGGACTCGAGCGCGCGGCGATGCCTGTGTCAGCCAACCCAGTGCCAGCCAACCCAGTGCCAGCCAACCCTGTTCCTGCCAACCCAGTGCCCGCCGCGCCGCCACCCACAGCCGTGGCGCCGCAGACCCCGGGTCTCGAACGTGACCTCGCCGATCTCCGCCGCGAGCTGGAGCGCCTCCGTCAAGAGTTCGACGCGTTCAGGGCCGAGTTCGGCTAGAGAGGGACACCATGAAAGTCGCGATCCAATACGGCGGTGCAGCGTCGGGCAAGAAGCGGGACTGGGAGAGCCAGGTCGAGTTCCTCCGCGAGGCAGAGCAGATGGGCGTCGATATCATCTGGTCTGCCGAGGCGTGGGGAATGGACGGGGTGTCCACCCTCGGGTACCTGGCCGCGGTCACCGAGAAGGTGCAGCTCGGCACCGGCATCTTGCAGATCTCGGCACGCGCTCCGGTGATGACGGCGATGACCTCGCTATCGATGGCAGCGATCACCGGCGACCGCTTCATCCTCGGGCTCGGCGTCAGCGGCCCACAGGTCGTCGAGGGCCTCCACGGCACGCCCTTCGCGAAGCCGCTCGGCCGCCTCCGTGAGACCGTCGACATCGTGCGCCAGGCCTTCGCCGGCGAGAAGATCTCCTACGACGGCGAGCACCATCAGCTTCCCCTCGCCGGTGGCCAGGGCAAGTCGCTCCGGCTGTCGCAGCCGCCCAACGACCAGATTCCCATCTGGCTGGCCACGCTCGGTCCGCGATCGCTCCACTACACCGGTGAGGCCGCAGACGGGTGGGTCGGCACCTCGTTCGTTCCGAGCGGGGCCGAGGCCACCCTCGGTCACGTCGTCGAAGGTGCTCGCGCTGCTGGGCGCGACCCCAAAGCGATCGATTACCAGGCCGGCGGAGCGGTGCAGTTCGGCGACGACCTCGACGCCCTCCTCGAGCCGCGGCGGCCCGGGGTGGCGTTCACCCTCGGGGCGATGGGATCCCCCACCGCCAACTTCTACAACGACGCCTACCGGCGGGCGGGATTCGAGGACGAGGCCCGCCACGTCCAGCAGCTCTGGATCGACGGCAAGCGCGACGAGGCAACGGCTGCCGTTCCCGATGAGCTCGTGCTGCAGACCAACTTCCTCGGCTCCCCCGCCCAGGTCGCCGAACGGGTCGCGGCCTACCGCGACGCAGGGGTCACCGTGCTGAGGGTGCAGC
Source organism: uncultured Acidimicrobiales bacterium (assembly GCA_964629575.1). GTDB lineage: Bacteria > Actinomycetota > Acidimicrobiia > Acidimicrobiales > Poriferisodalaceae > JAYPWI01. Next base: position 61,037 of record CAZVUM010000019.1, read on the forward strand.
CCGAGGGAGAGAATCGCCAGGAGCGCCTCGACGCGTTGGGCCAGATCGTCGACATCGTGCGCGAGGTGAGCGCCGCCCGGTGACCGCGATCGCTCACCGCCCCCTGGTCCTGCTGGACCTCGACGGCACCATCAGCGAGCCACGAGTGGGCATCCGCAACGGCTATCGAGCCGCGTTCGCAGCGGTCGACAGACCGATTCCCACCGATGCCGAGGTCGACGGGTGGATCGGCCCGCCGCTACGAGAGGCCTTCCCCCTGATGGGGATCCCCGTCGACCGCGTCGAGGAGGCGGTCGACGCCTACCGCAGCGTCTACAACGAGACCGGGTGGCTCGAGAACGAGCTCTACCCGTACATGGCCGACGTCGTCGCGACCCTCGCGAGCGATGGCCCCATCGCCCTCGCGACCGCCAAGCCGACCGGCTTGGCGACTCGGATCCTCGAGCACTTCGAGCTGCTCGACTACTTTTCGTTCGTCGGCGGAGCCAGCCTCGACACCTCGCGCGACACCAAGGGCGCGGTGATCGCGCACGTGCTCGACGAGCTGGACACGGGCGCCGATCAGGCGGTGATGGTCGGTGATCGGGACGCGGACGTCACCGGCGCGTCAGAACACGACATCCCGACGATCGGCGTGCTGTGGGGCCACGGGAGCGAACCCGAGCTACGCGATGCGGGCGCCGTTGCGGTGGTCCACGATCCACGCGACCTGATCGCCCTCGTCCGCTGAGGTCGGCTCTTCGAGGCGCCGAATCGACGCGATGTCCGAGGTTCGAAAGCTGGCGAGCCTCACCGACCACGAGTCGACGAACTCGCGGCCGTGGGTGGAGAAGAACGTGGTGAGCGGACCTTCCTGCTCATAGGTGTCTGCACCCCGGATCGCCTCGGCCTGCCCATCGACACGGGTGAGTTCGAAGTTCATGAGTTCGAAGGTACGGAGAATGCCTGTGGGCATCCAGACCCGCAACGTTGTGTCTTTCGCGGACACACCTGTGTCTTTCGCGCGTCGCGCTGTGATTTTCCGGTGGAAAACCTGTGGATGTGGAACACGACGTCCGCAGGGAACGTTCTTGACCCGGCGGTGTTCTTCTACGCTTGGGCACGCGCAACGGAGGTCGAGACATGGCGAAGAACAAGACCGGCTACAGCGACGAGGAGCTGCGCGAGCGCCTCACGCCGCTTCAGTACCACGTGACCCAAGAAGCCGGAACCGAGCGGGCCTTCACCGGCGACACCTGGGACAACAAGTCCGAAGGCGTGTACCGCTGCGTCGTCTGTGACGCGGAGCTCTTCAGCTCGGACTCCAAGTACGAGAGCGGCACCGGGTGGCCGAGCTTCTGGCAGCCCGTGGAGGGGGACACGGTCGAGACCGAGGTCGACCGCTCGCACGGCATGATCCGCACCGAGGCCATGTGCTCCAACTGCGGCGCCCATCTCGGCCACGTGTTTCCCGACGGACCCAATCCCACCGGTGATCGCTTCTGCATGAACTCGGCCTCGCTCCGCTTCGAGGATGCCCAGCCCGAAACCGGGGCCGACTCAGCAAGCTGACGGCTCAGCCGAGCCCCGCCGGGGTCCCGTCCTCGTACCACCCCGGCGACACGCACGTGGCCCGGAGAAACGACTGGAACAAGCCCAGCGCCTCGTGGGCGACGCGGGCCGCATGCACGTGCAGCGACAGGTCGGGCTCGGCGGGCGCCTGAACCACGTCGCCGTCGAAGCAGCGGCTCAGCTCCTCGCCGGCGCGGGTGACGTGATAGTCCGACGTCACGATCCCCAGCCGGTCGAAGCCGCGATCGCGCGCGACGGCGGCGAAGAACGCGGCTTCGCCGGCGGTGTTGGCAACGGCTGGCGAGCCGCAGATCACCTCGTGCGTCGGGTGTTGGCCGCACAGGTGAGGCAGACCCATGAAGTGGCCCTCGGGGATGATGGCGATCTCGGCCACGCCGTCGTCGAGAAGCTCTTCGACCTGAGCAAGCCGCTCCCCTTCACCGCCCTGGAACATGACGATCGCATCCACGGGACGATCGAGATCTCTGGGAGGCCAGACGAATAGCCGGCCGACCAGCAGCACCGCAGCGGCGCACACGGCCGCGATCAGAAGTATTCGCCTGGCCCACCGTGGCAGGAAGAGTCCGAACAGCCCCACCGGAGGTCAGGCCACGACCGCGAGGTCAGCCGGTCGCGCGAGTGCCTTGGGCGGCAGCCGTCGCGGGGAAGAGCTGGACGATCGCCTCGTCGAGCTCTTGTTTCACCCCGGCGAGCGGCAAGACGTTGAGCACGCCCTGGCCCTGCTGGATGAGGTCGATGATCTCCTCGCCGGACACGAGGAGGGGCGACGAGCCGCTGATCACGAGGTTGGCCGATGCCACATCGGCGCCGAGGTTCTCGCGCAGATACGTGAACACGTCGCGGACCATCTCGAGGCGGATGCCTGCATCGAGCAGGGTCTTGATGACCTTGAGCTCGAGGAGATCCTGGTAGCTGTATCGACGCCGGCTGCCACTGCCCTGCGCGTCGGCGAGTGATGGGCGCACGAGGTCGGTGCGCGCCCAGTAGTCGAGCTGGCGGTAGGTGATTCCCACCAGCTCTGCTGTGCGCTTGCCGGAGAAACCTTCTGCCACGACACCGTCGGTCACCGTTTACTCCTCATCTCTGCCCAGCCGCCGCTCGACAGTCACATCGGTGGAACTACGTCGGTGTGACGAAACCTTACGTTCGACCGGCGGGCGGAGCAACCACCATCAGCGCGAAAATTCGCGCGGTTGGCGCGAACTTCTCGCGCGGATCGCGCGAACACCCTGGTCAGCAGTGAGTTCCTGCCCCTCACCGGAATCGCGCGGTCCGCGCGAGACCGGGCTGTCAGGAGCCGAAGTCGTCGGGGCTCACACCATCGAGGAACTGCTTGAACTCATCGAGCAGCTCGGCGGGGTCAGCATCGGGCTCATCGTCGGTCGACTCCACCTCGTCGTCCCCTTCGATGAACTGACCGGCCTCCGCGAGCACCTCTTCGGTCGCGAAGATCGGGGTGTCGGTGCGTACGGCGAGGGCCACCGCGTCGCTGGGACGGGCGGACACGACGTGGGTCGCCCCGCCGACGTCAATCTCGATCTCGGCGAAGAAGGTCCGTTCCCGCAGCTCGGTGACGGTCACCCGGGTCACTGTGGCGCCCACCTCGTCGAGGAGAATCTTCATGAGGTCGTGGGTGAGTGGCCGGGCCATCCGGATCCGCTCGATGCCGCGGTAGATCGCTTGAGCCTCCGGCGTGTCGATCACGACCGGGAGGACGCGCCCAGGGGCGGCGGTCTCCTTCAGCAGCATGAGCGGGCTGTTCGATGGCATCTCCACCTGGACCCCGAGCAGCTCCATTTCGACCATGGGCGAACACTAGCCCGGCCGCGCGTGTTGAGAGGTAGCCCGACGCAGGACCCTCCGCCTCGACCCTGCCTCTACTCGAGGTGTTCGTCGAGCGCAGCGCGCATCATCGCGCCGCGGAGCCTCTCGCCCAACACGGCCAGGCGCTCCAGAGCCTCACGAGCATCGGACCGCGATGTGGGGCGACGCTGCTGTAGGAGCGGCATGATCGCCTGCTCGAAGACGGACGCCTCGCGCTCCGCTGCCGTGCGGAACATGCGGAGGTGCCGGGGCTCGACGCCGTGTTCGCCGAACTCGCGGGCCGCGCGGGCCACGAGGAGGGCCTCGCCGTCGTAGAAGGTGGTGGGCCCGAGCGAGCGCGCCGTCAACAAGCCGTAGGTCTCGAGCTCGGCCAGTTCCATGGGCGACAGTCCGCTCGCCGCAGCGAGCTCGTCCGCCGTCATCGAGACGTCGGCCACCCCCGCGGCGAGCGGTCCTGTTCCCGACACGGCGAGGGGCTCCGCAGGCGTGACGGTCACGGTCTGAGCGGGCAGGGTCTGAGCGGGCAGGGTCTGAGTGGGCAGGGTCTCAGCGGGTAGGGCCTCGTGGGCGCGTGCGGCCTCGATCTCGGCAAGGTGATCCCCGCGGTCGATTCGTTCGCGGATCACCCGCAGCGGCAGGAAATGGTCGCGCTGCTGCACGAGGATCCACTCGAGCACATCGATGTCCCGCTGGAAGAACTTGCGGTAGCCCGACGGGGTTCGCTCGGGGTCGATGAGGCCCTGCGATTCGAGGAAACGGATCTTGGAGATCGTCACCTCGGGAAAGTCGCGCTGGAGGAGCGCCAGCACCTCTCCGATGGACATGTGGTCGGCCACGTCAGGTCCCGACGGACGACACCAGGTAGAGCAGCTTGAACTTTCCGACTTGGAGCTCGTCCCCGTTGGTGAGGGCGACCTCCGAATCGATCCGCTGCCCGTTCACGTAGGTGCCGTTGAGCGACCCGACATCGCGGAGGGCGTATCCAGTGGGCCCTTCGACGAGCTCGACGTGGCGTCTCGACACGGTGATGTCATCGAGGAACACATCGCTGTCGGGGTGGCGGCCGACTTGAGCGGTGGCACCCGCGACGTCGAAGCGCGTTCCCGCCCGGTGGCCCGATGTGACGACGAGGGCAGCGGCCGCAGCCTCAGCGCCGTCGCCATCGGCGAGAGGTTCGAGGCCCTCGGTCTGATGGTCGTGATGAGCCTGAAGCTGGGATCCGCAGCTCGAGCAGAATCGCGAGCCCGTCGGGTTCTCGTGCCCGCACTGGTTGCAGAAGATCGAGCCCACGTGTCACTCCTCTGCCGTGAAGGCCTCGTATCCGGCTGCGTCCATGAGACCGTCGATCTCGGAGGGGTCGCTGGGACGGATCGCGCAGATCCATCCCTCACCGTATGGGTCTTCGTTGACGAGTTCGGGCGTGTCGTCGAGCGCGGAGTTCACCTCGACGATCTCCCCGGAAACCGGAGCGAAAATGTCCGACACGGACTTCGTCGACTCGATCTCGGAGAACGATGCGTTCGCGGCGACCTGGGTGCCCACCTCGGGAAGCTCGACGAAGACGACATCACCGAGCGCGTCCTGGGCGTAGTCGGTGATGCCGATGCGCACGAGCTCGCCGTCGGTCCGCACCCACTCGTGGTCGGTCGAGTAGCGAAGGTCGCCGGGGACATTCATGGCAGAGACGGTACCGGATGCCCGATGAGGTCAGCGTGCGAGCTGGCGGATCCGGCGGCCGTATTCCTCCACCAGCGAGCGGGCGGCGCGATCACTCGCCGCCTCGGCCCAGATCCGGGTGAGTGGTTCGTCGGGATCGGGAAGACACAGCACCCAGCCGTCGTCGAGCACGAGCTTGACCCCGTCGAGCAACACCTGGGTACGTCCGGACGACTTCTCGATCAACTGGCGCATCACTTGGCCTTTGGAGTCCCACGGCGTGGGCACCGTGTCGAGGGCCAGATGGACCTCGGGCAGGTAGTCGACGACATCGGAAAGACGCCGGCGGGTCCGAGCGAGGAGCTGGAGCACCACGACGAATGCCCCTGCTGCGTCGTAGGCAGGCAGGAACCCCGGAAACATGTAGCCGCCCTCGAAGTTGAGGGCGATACCCGCGGCCTCGTCGACGCCGAGCCGCTGCACGGCTGAAGTGGCGAGCGGTGCGGCGACGACCTCGCCCCCGACGCTCGTCACCAGCGCGGTCGCGATCGCTGGGGCGTTCACGGGAAGCACCGCGGTGAAGGGTCCCGTGTCGCGGAGCAGGCTGAGGAAACAGAGAGCCGCGGTGACATCGTCGACGACGACTCCGTCGTCGTCGATGAACCTGGCCCGCTCACCGGTCGGGTCGATGACGATGCCCAGATCGGCTCCCGACGTCCGCACCAGGTCGGCCACTTGGGATGCCTGGGCGTCGATGTCGTGCTCGATCACACCGGGAGTCGAGGCGTATGGGTTGACCCCGAGGATGTCGGCACCGAGTTTTCCCAGTACGTCGGGGAGCACCCCCGCCATCGATCCATGCGAATAGTCGACGACCACTTTGAACGACCGCTCACGGATCTCGGCCAGGTTGACGATGCCGGTGAGGGCGAGCGAGTACCGCTCGAGCGCGTGGGAAGGAACGGTGATGTCACCGACCTCGGAGGCGAGGGCCCGACGGAAGTCCTGGCGCTGCAGAACACGTTCGACCTTGCGCTGTGTGTTGGCGTCGAGGTCGAGGCCGTCGCCATCGAAGAAGCGGATGATGGCCCGATCGGGATCGTCGGGATCGAGCCGGAACGTCATGCCGGCCCGGGCGCCTGGGCTTGCGGTGACCTGTCGGGTGACGGGGACCGAGCGGGCTTCGAGGTCGAGGACGTTGATCCCCGCAGCGTTCAAGCCGGCCATGGCCGCTCGCTTGAGCATGCGGGCAGACCGGCTCGTGTCGCGGGAGACCGCGACGGTGTCGCCGATCTTCATCGTCGAGGCGAACGCCATGGCGAGGCGCGCCGAGAGCTCCGGCGTGAGATCGACGTTGGCGAGCCCGGTCACGCCCGATGGCGAGAAGAGGCTGCGCTGGACCCGGCTCTCCCACACGATCGAGGTGTTGACCACGGCGCCGGCCTCGACCTCTTTTCCTGCGAAGACCCGGACACCGGCGTTGAGCATCGCCCCTTCGCCCACGAAGCAGTCGTCACCCAGGACCGCCCCCGTCTCGACCCGGGAGTTGTCGCGGAAGTCGCAACTTCGCCCGGCGAGGGTTCCGCGCAGCTGGGCACCTCGGCCGATGAAGCAATGGTCGAGGAGCACAACGCGTTCGAGGTCGACGCCGCTCCGCACCCTGACGTCGTTGCCGAGCACCGAGTAGGGGCCGAGACGAACGCCGGCCTCCACGCGGCAGTTGTCGCCGATCACAGCGGGACCTTCGATGACGGCGTCGGGATGGACGTCGACGCCTTCGCCGAGCCAGACACCGTCGCGGACGGCGAAGCCCGGCACGTCGACGGCGACGGTTCGGTCGAGCACGTCGTGGTGAGCGCGGAGGTAGCTCTCGAGAGTTCCGACGTCTTCCCAGTAGCCGTGGGCGACGGCGCCGTAGAGCGGAGCGCCGTCGGCGAGCAGCTTGGGGAAAACCTCGCCGCTGAAGTCGACCTGCTGGCCTTCGGGAACCTCGTCGAGCACTGCCGGATCCACGACGAAGATGCCGGTGTTCACGGTGTCGCTGAACACCTGACCCCAGGTCGGCTTCTCGAGGAAGCGTTCGATGGAGCCGTCCTGGCGGGTGATCACGATTCCGAACTCGAGCGGGTTGGAGACGGGCGTGAGGCCGATCGTCACCATCGCTTGCCGCTCGTTGTGCATGTCGATGATCTGGGTCAGGTCGATGTCGGTCAGCACGTCGCCCGAGATCACGAGGAAGGTGTCCTCGAGCAGGTGAGCCGCGTTGCGGACCGATCCGGCGGTGCCGAGCGGCTCGCGTTCGACGACGTATTCGATCGACACGCCGTAGTCGCTGCCGTCGCCGAAGTGCTGCCGGATCGCGTCCGGCATGAAGGCCAAGGTGACGACGATGTCGGTGATCCCGTGGCGCCGCAGCAGGTCGATGACGTGTTCCATCATCGGTCGGTTGGCGATCGGGAGAAGGGGCTTGGGCTGGTTGGATGTGAGCGGCCGGAGTCGGCTGCCCTCACCACCGGCCATGATCACTGCCTTCATGTGGGGGCCTCCGAAGATCTGGCGGTTCGGGCCGAGCGACCGGCCCGCAACGCGTCACGGGCGGCCGGGACGTAGCCGAACGCCGAGTAGTAGTGAATCGGAAGCCCGGTGAGAGCGCACACCCAGGCACCGACCTCGAACCACGACGCGATGCCGATGTCGCTCTGGCCCGCGAGGAAGAAGGGGAAGGCGAACATCAACAGGAAGGTTCCGGTCTTGCCCCACCAGGTGACGTCGATGCGCCTCGCCCCGAGGGCGCCGAGCACGAGGGCCACCACCGATACGAGGGCCTCGCGCACCAGCGCCAGCACGCCGATCCAGATGGGGACCGAGCCGTCGATCATGATGGCGAGAATGCCCACGAGCAGCATCAGCCGATCGGCGGTGGGGTCGAGGATCTTGCCGAGCTCGCTGACCTGATCGAAGCGCCGGGCGATGAAGCCATCGACCCAGTCGCTGGCGCCGAGCCCGCCGAGCAAGAGCGCCGCGCCCCAGCGATCGTCCTGGCTGAAGAGCAACCAGAGGAAGAGAGGGATGCAGAAGAGGCGGATCAGGGAGATGAGATTCGGCACCGTGAAGGGCCGCCACTCGACTGGTTCCCCGCCCTCCGTGTCCACCCGACTCAGCCTAAGGACATGAGTCGGTCAGCGAAAGCCCCGCGGGTTGGCGATAGAACGCTGCCTTGGCCGCGATGTTCTGCCGGATGCCATCCGTGGGCTGATATGGCAGCGTCGCCCGCTCGCAGGCATCGAGGCGGATCAACTCGGCCTCGGTCATTCGATCGAGTTCAGCGTCGGCGAGAGTCGTCTCGTATCCCAGGTGGCGCATCTCGTAGCGGCAGAGGCTTTCTGCTGCAGCCACCTCGCCCTCGCTGAGCGCCGAACGCCACTTGCCGAAGTTGGTCGGCATCACGCCCCGCGACAGGTTGCGCCACGCCGAGTTCTTCTCGGCGTTCTGGCGGGTGAGCTCGTCGGTGTGAAAGCCGAGCATCGCCGGCTCGTAGTCCTCACCGAGGAACCGGCAGACCTCGCCCATTCGGGCGGCTGGATTCTCGAGAAGGTCCTCGTAGCGCAGGCGGTGCACCTGATCGCTCTGACCGAGCAGCGCGGCGTGCTTGAGCGTCTGCTGCTGGTCGGTCTTCCACTGGCGGGCCGCGGCCGCTACCCCACCGGGGATGTTCTCGTTGCGTTTCCACGACAACGCCATGTCGCGAGGGTCGCGAACGAGGTAGACGTAGCGGGCATCGGGATAGTGGTGCCGCAAGAAGCCGATGAACTCATAGACCTGGTTCTCCTTGACGAACACGCGCTGCTTCCCGGCCAGCTCCGCCTCGGCGGCGTAGATCGCCGTGAGCAGACCAGCCACGTCGCCCGGAGCGGCGAACCCGCGCAAGGTGTCGATGTCGAGCTCGAGCTGCCACACCGAGAAATCTGCCCGGTACAACGCGAGCACGTGGCGCAACAACGCGTCCCAGTTGCCCCGAACCTCCAGGTCGCCGTAGCGGAAGTAGTTCCGCAGGACGGGGTTGAAGAGATGTTTGGTGGAGGGCCCCACGAAGGCGCTGTGGGCGTTCATCAGCTTGGTGATGAAATTGCTGCCGGAGCGCTCGGAGCACATCAGGAATGTGAACATCGTTGGTGCCTGTCGGCCGCCCGTCGTGGCCCTGAACCGGGGCCCGGGTCGGCCTCTCCCGGCCGTGGCCGGTTCACTCCCGCTGGGGCGGGTCCGGTGAGTCTGGAGGGTCTGGTGAGGTGGGCGGGTCGGGTG
>CAZVUM010000020.1:0-68994 GCA_964629575.1 uncultured Acidimicrobiales bacterium
GTCCTGTCGGCACACCACCTGCACACACACCGGAACGATGTCCTGTCGGGCAACAACTATCCTGGCAAGTAACTTCAAAATGCGGCCCCGCTTCGGCGGGGTCGTGCCGCGTCATGGCGCCCCGCGCTTGGCGTGCCTACGACTCGGCCCCATCACGAGGCGGTCGGAGGCGTGTCATCGATGGCCAGGAGCCTGCGTAGCGCTGCCGTGGGTACCACGATGCGGCCCCCAATACGGATTGTCGGGATCTCACCCCGCTTCGCTGCGGCGTAGCTAGCAGCACGGCCGATTCCGAGAATCTGTCCCGCCTCCGGGACGGTCAGAACCGCCGCTGTCGTTGTCTCGATTGCTGTCGTTCGATGCGTCTCCGTGTCCATGCCTCCAGCGTGTGCCTACAATGTCGCATTGTCACGAACCTAAAGGATTACGACATGGAACTCCTGGTTCGGGACGAGGGTTTGTTCTGGGTGCAGTTCGTTCGCAGCGATCCGGATTGGAACGAGAAGTGGGGCGATCCCCCACTTCCTTTTGAGCCCGGCACGCGCCACATTGTTCGCCTGGAGCTTCCAACCGACGAGGGACTCGGCTGGACCTTCTCTGCGATCGACGACCGCTTCAATACGCTGGACGACCCGAGGGCCGTGGTCATCTCGCCTTGCTCTCCAGGCTGGCTGCTGCTCATCGAGCTGGCTCGAAACCCTGCCGAGGGTGACGTCGAGGAGCGAAGCCTCGTCTTTCATCGCGACCCTCGGGCAACCGCCGACCGAGCGCTCTCAACGGACCAGATCTGGAAGCGGTTGCGGATCGGTGAGATTCGCAAGCGGTACCGAGACGAGCTGCGTAGACGGTCGGGCGAATTCGCCCTCATCCCAAGACCGTGGAGGGAGTCGGCCATGCGGGCGAGACCGGGCTCTCGCGGACGGGCGGATCTCGAATGGGCCTTGTGGGCCGCCGACTACGTCCAGGCGCTTGCCGAGGACGAACGAGCGCCCTATCCCGACCTTTCGGCCAAGTGGCAATGCTCGGTGAGCGCGGCGCGCTCGCGGGTCCGCCGGACGCGCCAGGAGGGGTTCTTGACTGAGACTGGCCGCGGTCAGCCAGGAGGCTCGTTGACAGCCAAGGCGAACGCACTTCTCAGGGCCGCAGGAGTTGAGCGATGAGTCGCCGTGGGTCGGTGCGGGGCAGCCGCGCCGATGGCTACAGCTTTGTCGTCGACGTCCCGTCCGCTGACGGACACCGGCGCCAGATGCGCCGGCGCGGCTTCCGCACGAAGGCGGAAGCACAGGCAGCCCTGAACGACGTGTTGGCCGACGTTCAGCATGGAAGCTTCGTCGCGCCGCAGAGGCTCACCTGCAGGAGCTACCTGACCGAGTGGCTCGACGGCCTCGAAGCTCGCGGGCGGCGGCCGAGCACCGTGGCTGACTACCGGAAGAAGGTCCGCACGTATGTGCTCCCAACCCTCGGTGACGTTCGCCTCCAGGAGCTCACGCCCCGCCACTGTGACGCCCTCTGGACGGAACTCGCCAACAATGGGCGGGCGCGGGGTGAGGGTGGCCTATCGGCGAGGACCGTTCGCTACGTCGCCACGATCCTTGGAAGGGCATTGTCGGACGCGGAACGGTCGAGCCTGATTCAGCGCAACCCGGTCAAGCTGTCCACTCCGCCGGCCGCGTCGGCTGCTCAAGCCCCTGAGATGAAGGTGTGGGAGCCAGGACAGCTAGCGACTTTTCTCCAGCATGCTGAGACCGAGTACCTGGGAAGCATGCTCCACCTGATCGCCGTCACCGGACTGCGTCGAGGAGAGGCAGTCGCTCTGCAATGGTCTGACGTGGAGATCGACGCAGGGACCCTGACAGTTCGGAGGAATGCGACAACCGCCGACAACCGAACTGTCCTTGGCCTGCCGAATTCGAAGAGGTCGCGTCGGACGCTTGCGCTGGATAATGAGACGCTTCGCATGTTGCGGGATCACAGGCGCGGCCAGGCGGAGCAACGGTTGGCAATCGGCCCCGGCTGGACCGACGAGGGCCTGGTGTTCTCGGACGTCGACGGGCGGATGCTCAGGCCCGAGCGGGTGACCAGGACGTTCGACAGGTTGGTGGCCTCGAGCGGTTTGCCGAGAATCCGACTGCATGACCTGCGGCACGGGCATGCCACCTACCTGCTAGCAAGCGGGGCCAATCCTCGCCTTGTGGCTGAACGGCTAGGGCATGCGAGCGTGGCCTTCACCCTGGACACCTATGGTCACGTATTGCCGAACCAGCAGGCCGACGCAGCCGAGGCCGTCCGGAGGCTCATCAAGTGACAGCAGTCGTCGTCAGCTTCTCGCTCGGTCTCGCCGCTGGGTACGTCGGCCATCGCTACCAGATTCGCCTAACCCGTCAGCATCGCCGAGACGCCACCTACGAACTGCTGGCAGAACTGGCCATCCAACTTCAGCGATGGTCCGAGGGCCCGCTCTGGCATCCCGACCAGCTCGACGTCCCAAGCCCGCTCGGGACCAAGGGCGACGACGAATACGACGACCTTCAGAAATCGATTCGCACGGCCAGTAGCAGCAAGACCAGGAAGCTCGGTCATGAGCTGCTCTCGAGGGCGGTCGTACTCCGAAACCATCAGCAGAACCTGCTCCTCTATCGCCACAACGCCACGCTCAACGGTCGGGAGTTTGACCAGACCGACCGTGAGGAATCGCGCAAGAACCTTGAGATCGCCAAGCAGGCTCGAGACGAGTTGCAGTCGGCTATCGACAGTGTGCTCGAGCACACCGCTCGAAGACTTCGCTACGGCCTGTGACCAACTCGTGACCAGCTGGCCGTCTCGAAATCGGCTTGGCGCCGAGCCGCCGCCAGTTTATCGCTGGTCAGCCTGGTGCCCGGGGCGGGATTTGAACCCGCACGCCCGTGAGGGCAGAGGATTTTGAGTCCCCCGTGTCTGCCGTTCCACCACCCGGGCCAGGGAGCCGACAGCGTACCGTGTACCGAATGACGTTCCTGCTTCGGTTCGCGCGCCGCGTCGCATTGGCCGTGGCGATCACGTGGGCCGTACGCTCGTGGGTCATCCGTCGAAACGAGAACCGGTACGGGACGGCCGCCACCCCGTACGGTGGGGCGTGATTTCGTCATCGAACTGAAACCTTTTACGCGGCGGAGTGGTCCAACCACACGGCGAGGTCACATTGGGAGGCCGAGTGCTCGCATTCACGTTCCCGGGCCAGGGATCACAGAAGCAGGGGATGGGCGAACCGTGGGTCGATCACGACTCATGGGAGCTCGTCGACGAGGCCTCTGACGCCTGCGGGCGCGACGTCGCCGACCTTCTTCTGCGCGCCGACGCGGACGAACTGAGGCACACGCGCAACAGTCAGCTCTCGACTTTCGTGCTGTCGATGGTTGTCCTCGACGCGGTCGAGCGCACGGGCGTGGTGCCCAACTTCGCGGCGGGGCACAGCCTCGGCGAGTACAGCGCCCTCTGCGCAGCGGGTGGGCTCGCCTACGAGGACGCGGTGCGGCTGGTCGCCGAGCGGGGCGAGGCGATGCAGGTCGCCGCCGAGGAGCAGCAGGGCACGATGGCCGCGGTTCTCGGTCTGGATGACGACCTCGTCGGAGCGGCGTGCGCGAGGGTCGACGGCGACGTGTGGGTCGCCAACTACAACGCTCCCGGCCAAGTCGTCATCGCCGGCGATCCCGATGCGGTCGAGGCCGCCGGTGTGGTCGCGAAGGAGCTGGGTGCCAAGCGAGCGATGGGTCTCCCCGTTGGCGGCGCGTTCCACACCCCCTTCATGTCGCCTGCGCGGGACCGCCTTCGCAAGGCGCTCGCCGAGGTCGACATCCGTGCTCCCGCCGTTCCGGTCGTGGCCAACGTGGATGCCACAGCCCGCGAGACCGACGACGAATGGCATCAGCTCCTCGCCAGCCAGCTGTGCAGCCCGGTCCAGTGGCGCAAGAGCCTGTATTCGCTGGAGGAGGCGGGCGTCACGTCGTTCGTGGAGCTCGGGCCCGGCACGGTTCTGACCGGCATGGCCAAGCGCACCGTCAAGGGGTCGACCACCATCTCTGTGGCGACGCCCGGCGACGTCGACGCCCTCCTGTCCTCACTCGCCGATGCATCGGACTCCGGTGCGGTCGCGAGCGATGGCGAGAACCTCTATGTCACCGAGCGCCTGGTCGTCAGCCCGTGCGCCGGAATCTTCAGCCCGAACCTCGATCTCAGCGACGATGCGGTGCTGCGCGTCGGGGACCTCGTCGGTACGGTGGCCGACGAAGATGTTCGTTCACCCTTCGCCGGAGTCGTCATGGGAATGATGGCGGTCGATGGCGAGCGGGTCACCTCGCGGCAGCCCATCGCGTGGCTCCGCGCCACCTGACCACGTCAGACCCAGAGGAGTCACAGATGAACGGCTTCCCCGGAGCACGAATGCTGGCTCTCGGTACAGCGCTCCCCGACCAGGTCGTCACCAACGCCGACCTGGCGCGCACGGTGGACACCTCCGATGAGTGGATCATGGAGCGCACCGGCATCCAGGAGCGCCGGGTGGGCAGCACCACGGCCGACCTGTCGGCGGAGGCTGCGAGAGAGGCGATCGAGCGGTCCGGAGTGGATCCGTCGACCATCGACATGCTCATCTTGGCCACGACCACGCCGGATCGGCGGGTACCGGCGACGGCGTCGACCGTTCAGGACCTCCTCGGCATCGAGTGCGGTGCGATGGACCTCAACGCCGCCTGTTCGGGCTTCATGTACGGGCTCATCGCGGCCCACGGGTACATCGGTCTCGGTCACGAACGGGTCCTGGTCATCGGAGCGGAGACCCTCTCCCGCATCACCGATTGGACCGACCGGGGCACTTGCATCCTGTTCGCCGATGGGGCCGGCGCCACGGTGGTCGAACGCACGGACGGTCCAGGAGAACTGTTGGGCTGGCATGTGTCGAGCGACGGAAGCCTCGAAGACGCTCTGTACTGCGACTTCGACGGCAAGCTCATCATGAACGGCCAGGCCGTGTTCAAGCATGCGATCCTCGTGATGGAGGCGTCGGCCCGCCATTCACTCAAGATGGCCGGGCTCGAACCAGACGATGTCGACCTGGTCGTTCCCCACCAGGCCAATGTCCGCATCGTCGAAGCATCCTGCAGGCGACTCGGGATCCCCTACGACAAGACCGCCATGGTGATCCATCGCACCGGCAACACCTCATCGGCGTCGATTCCGCTCGCCCTCGAGGATGCCGTCGAGAGCGGACGGGTGTCCGAGGGCGACAACGTCCTGATGGTGGGGTTCGGCGCAGGGATGAGCTCGGCCTCGACGCTGATCCGTTGGGGCGGTCAGTGACCGAGGACGCATCTGGGCAACGCACCGTCCTGGTGACGGGCGGCAACCGTGGTATCGGTCTCGCGACAGCCCGTCGGTTCGCGGATCTGGGTCACCGGGTCGCCGTCACGTCTCGCTCGGGAGGCGTCCCAGACGACCGTCTCCTCGGCATCACGTGCGATCAATCCGACGGTGAAGCCGTCGATGCAGCGTTCGAGCAGATCACCGGCGAGCTCGGCGCCGTGGAGATCCTCGTGGCCAACGCCGGCATCACGCGCGACCAGCTTCTCCTGCGGATGACCGACGACGATTTCGCAGATGTCGTCGACACCAACCTGGTCGGCTCGTACCGCATGGCCAAACGAGCGTCGCGGGCGATGTTGCGAGCCCGCTGGGGCCGGCTGATCTTCGTGTCGTCGGTCGTGGGTCTCAGCGGCCAGGCCGGCCAGGTGAACTACGCCGCAAGCAAAGCCGGCCTCGTCGGCATGGCACGATCGCTCGCTCGCGAACTCGGTTCGCGCTCGATCACCTCCAACGTCGTGGCTCCTGGGCCTGTTGCGACCGACATGCTCGACGAACTCACCGACGACCAGAGGTCCGCCATCACCGATGCCGTGCCTCTGGGCCGTGTCGCCGAGGCGGACGAGATCGCAGCCGCCATCGCCTTCATCGCCTCCGAACAGGCCGCCTACATCACCGGCGCCGTCATCCCCGTCGACGGAGGCCTGGGGATGGGGCACTGACCGTCGCGCCCCTAGACTGCACCACTCGATCCTTCGATCCACCACCCCACCGACTACCAGATCTCTCGTACACCGAATCTCTCGAGAACAGAGAAGGGAAGCCCAAATGTCCGACACGCTCGATCGTTTCCGCAAGTGCGCCGTCGAGGTGCTCTCGGTCGATGAGGCCGCCGTCATCCCCGATGCGAGCTTCGCCGACGATCTCGACGCCGACAGCCTCGACCTCGTCGAGCTCGTGATGGCGCTCGAGGAAGAGTTCGACATCAGCGTCGAGGAAGAAGAGCTCGAGGGGGTCGCCAAGGTCTCCGACGCGGTGGCCTTGGTCGACTCGAAGCTGTGACCGACGGGCGGCGGGTCGCCGTCGTCGGCATCGGCGTCGTGTCCTGCGCTGGCACGGGGCTTGAGGCCTACTGGGAAGGCCTCAACTCGGAGCCGCCGGAGGGCGAGCGCCGCGTTCACGACTTCGACCCCAACAACTGGTATCCCAACCCCAAAGCAGCGCGCCGCGCCGACCGGAGTCAGCAATTCGCGATGGCCTCCGCGCTCATGGCGATGGAAGACGCAGGCGAGCTGACAAGCGATCCGGGACGCAACGGAGTGATCTACGCCACCGGCGTCGGCGGACTCGCCACCTTCGAAGTCCAGGTTCAGGTCTGGATGGAGAAGGGTGCGCGGCGGGTCAGCCCGTTCATGGTTCCGATGATGATGCCCAACGCGCCGGGCGCGTCGATCTCGATGCAATTCGGGCTGCAGGGACCCAACGAGACGGTGACGACGGCGTGTGCCGCCTCCACTCACTCGATCGGAAACGCGGCCCGGCTCATTCAAACCGGCCGATGCGATGCGGTCGTGACAGGCGGCACCGAAGCTGTGATGACGCCCGTCGGAATGGCGGGGTTCGGCAACATGACCGCGCTGTCGTCGAGCGGCGTGTCGATGCCCTTCGACAAGGACCGGGACGGCTTCATGATGACCGAGGGCAGCGCGACCCTCGTTCTCGAGGAATGGGAGTCCGCAGAGGCCCGCGGCGCCCACATCTACGGCGAGATCCTCGGATCGGCCTCCAATGCGGATGCCCATCACATCACGGCGCCGTCCCCCGGCGGCGAAGGTGCCGTCCGTTGCATGCAGCTGGCCATGGAGGACGCAGGGCTCACTCCTGCCGACATCGCCCACATCAACGCACACGGGACCTCGACGCCTCTCAACGACGCCGCAGAGGCGATCGCCATCGAGAAGGTGTTCGGTACCTCTGGCCCGCTCATCACCTCCACCAAGGGCGTGACGGGACACGGGCTCGGCGCGGCGGGCGCACTCGAGGCCACGGCGATCCTGCTGGCCATGAAGCACCGCAAGGTCCCACCGACGGCGGGCTACACGACACCCGATCCCGAGCTCCCAGCCATCAACCTGGTTGTCGGCGAAGCTGCGGATTGGGAGCCAGGACCCTCCATCTCGAACAGCTTCGGCTTCGGAGGCCACAACGGCTGTCTGGTGATCGGCCCGGCCTGATCGCACGGGTCAGGCGAGAGCCCTGACCGCCGCGGTCACCCCAGCCGCCAGAAGCACCACCACCACGAACGGCGCCTTGCGCCACGCCGCCAGCGCGCCGACACCGACACCGACCAGGCGCGCGTCCAGAACGAGGCGCTCGCCGCCATCGAGCGTCCAGACCAGGATCAGCGCTGTCAGCAGCGCAGGCGGCAGCAACAACAGCACCGATTGGGCCCGTTCGCTGTCGGTGAACCGCAACCCGAGGAGTGCGCCCCCGGCCTTGAAGGCGTAGGCGCCCGCACCGATGACGAGCAGAATCGCCCAGCTCATGGCGTCGCGCCCTCCTGCGGGCCCCTGCGCATCACCAGCCACCCGGCTACCGAGCCCACCACGGCCAACAGCACAGGTGCGCCGGCCGGAGTGAGGGGCACCGCGATCACAGCGATCGTGCCACCGACGAGCGCCGCGACGAGGCCAGGGCGCTCGCTCACGTGTGGCAGCACGAACGTGATGAACCCGGCGGGAAACGCTGCGTCCAGCCCCCAGGCTTCTGGGTCGCCGATGGCTTCGCCGGTCAGAGCCCCGAGAAGCGTTCCCAGATTCCAGAACACATACACCGCGAGCCCAGTGACGTAGAACGACTCGCGCGCGGCCTTCTCGTCGGTCTCGGCCAAGGCCATGGCCGTCGACTCGTCGATGACGATCTGGGCAGCGACGAGCCGACCGACGACGCGCTGCGGGAGAAGACGCCCGATGGTCAGTGCGTATGCGCCGTTGCGGGCCGCGAGAAGAAGAGCGGTACCGATGGCCGAAGCTGCCGCTCCGCCGGCTCCGATGACGCCGACCGCGGCGAACTGCGAGGCTCCTGTGAACACGAGGAGCGACATGGCGCACGCCTGAGCGACGGTGAGACCGCTCGTCGTCGCCAGCACCCCGAATGTGACGCCGAAGATTCCGACCGCCGTGCCCAGGACGACGCTGTCACGTCGGTGGCCGGTGATCACACCTGATCGGCGTCGACGATCACGAACAGCATGTCTGCGGAGCAGGCGACCTCGCCGTCAACGGTTGCGACGCCCGAACCCTTCCCCGCGCGAGCGCTCATGCGCCCGAGCGTGGCTTCGAGGCGCAGAACATCGCCGGGAAGGACCTGGCGGCGAAAGCGCGCCTTGTCGATGCCGCCGAACATCGGCAGCTTGCCGTCGAATCCCTCCGCGCTCAATGCGGCAATACCCGCGGTTTGGGCCAGCGCCTCCACCATCAGCACGCCCGGAAGGGTGGGGCGCCCGGGGAAGTGCCCCTCGAAGAAGGCCTCCTCCCCCGTGAGGTGCCATTCGGCCGTGCAGGAGACTCCTGGGTCGAGCTCGACGACGCGGGTCACGAACAGGAACGGTGGCCGGTGGGCGATGAGATCGGTCGGGTCGGGAAGGTCGATCGCCATTTCAGCCACCCAGCGCTTCGAGCAGCTTCTGTGGCGTGGCCTTCGGCGAGATCTTCGGCCAGGCCTGCTCGACCCTGCCCGTCTGGGAGATGAGAAACGCCGAGCGGATGACGCCCTCGTACTCGCGCCCGTAGAGCTTCTTGGGGCCCCATGCCCCGTACTTCTCGGCCACGACGTGCTCGGGATCGCTGAGCAGCGGGAAGCCGAACTCGTGCTTGTCGTCCCACTTCAGCTGGGCGGCCGGCTCGTCGGGGCTGACCCCGAGGATCTGAACGTCGCCGACCTCGTCACCGATGTCACGCAACCCGCACGCCTGGGTCGTGCAGCCGCCCGTGTTGGCCTTCGGGTAGAAGAACACCAGCACGCGACGACCCTTGTAGTCCGTCAATCGACGCTTGTCCCCGTGCTGGTCGACGAGGGTGAACGCGGGGGCCCGATCTCCTGTGGCAACCATGGGGCGAGACTAGCGACCGGCCTCGGTTGGATCCCCACTCGCACTGCTCCTCAGCGGAACGTGATCCGCTCGAATGCGGCGACCGCGTCGATCTCCTCCTGGGTGAGGGTGCCGCTCATCGCTGGCATCTGACCCTTGCCACTCTGGATGATCGCGATGTGTTCGTCGAAGGTCATGCGGTCGCCGATTCCGACGAGGGATGGACCGACGTTGCCCTTGCCGTTTCGTCCGTGGCACTGCGAACACGTGTCGTCGTAGACCTCGCCGCCCAGCTGCAGCATCTCCGGCGGGTAGTCCTCGTCGAGTGGCGGGAGACCGGCTGCGTCACCGCCGCACGATGCCAGCGCCCACGCGACGCAGCCGGCGACCGCGATCCCGACGGATCGCCTCCACCCGCTCATCGAATGAACTGCCGCTCGCCGCCGACCCCGCTGTACTTCGTCGGCACCTCCGACCAGCGGCGGCTCATCCAGTCGCGATCACGGATGTGTGCGTGGAAATGCTCCGGGATCTGGCGCATCGTGCGGTCGATCGACGCACTCCCTGGCCCGAACCGCTCGTCACCGGCCTCGGTGAGACGAGCCATCATGTGTTCGATCTCGGCATCGGACGGCTCGGTCCCGTGGCTCTTCCACACCACCATGGGCGTCGAGCAGGCCTCACAATCGGCCACCCAGCACACGTCGTCCTCGTGGTACCAGTGGGTGAAGCGCGCCGCTTCACACAGCTCGCAATCGTCGACGTGATGCCCGGACACCGGGTGCAGGGTACCGTCGCCCTCATGGTCAGTCAGGTCGCGCCCGACGAGCTCCTGGGCCTCATGGTCGACCTCCGCCGCGAGCTCCACCACCACCCCGAGCTCGGACTCGAACTTCCCCGCACCCAGGCTGCCGTCCTCGCTCGCTTGGAGGGCATCGAAGGGCTCGAGGTGCGAGTCGGAGAGGCCACCACCTCGATCGTCGCCGACCTCTGCACCGGCGACGGGCCCACGCTTCTGCTGCGCGGCGACATGGACGCCCTGCCCATGAGCGAGGACACCGGCGTCGACTTCGCCAGCGAAGTGGACGGCCGAATGCATGCGTGCGGACACGACGCCCACACCTCGATGCTCGTCGGCGCGGCACACGCGCTCGCTGTGCGTCGAGACGAGTTCTCCGGAACGGTCCGCTTCATGTTTCAACCCGGCGAGGAGGGTCACGCCGGCGCCGCTGTGATGATCGACGAAGGGGTTCTCGACGGGGTCGACGCCGCGTTCGCGCTCCACGTCACCCCCAACCTGCCAACGGGTTGGGTCGCCTCGAGGGCAGGAGCAATGCTGGCATCGGCGGACGCGTTCACCGTCGTGGTCGAGGGCAAGGGCGGGCACGCGTCGATGCCCCACCACGCCGTCGACCCGATCACGGTGGCGGCAGAGATCGTCCTGGGCCTCCAGACGATGGTGACGCGCACGATCGACGTGTTCGATCCAGCCGTGATCACGATCGCTCGGATCGCCGCGGGCACCACGTCCAACGTGATCCCTGCGACCGCCGAGATGGAAGGGACGCTGCGGGCGGTGAGCGAGGCGTCACGCTCCAGCGCGATGACCGGCATCCAGACAGTGGCCGAAGGCATCGCGGCAGCGCACGGGGCCAGCGCACGAGTGGAGATCGATGCGGGGTACCCGGTCACCATCAACCACGGCGGTTTCGCCACTTTCGCCGCCGAGGTCATCGGTTCCGTCGACTCGGTCGACGCCTACGTCGAGGCACCGGCCCCGGTGATGGGCGCCGAGGACTTCAGCTACGTGCTTCAGAACGTGCCGGGCTCGATGGCGTTCATCGGCGTCTGCCCACCCGAGATGGACTTCAGCACGGCGCCCGCCTGCCATTCCAACAAGATGACGCTGCACGAGCCCGCGATGGCCATCGGCGTCGACATCCACACCGCCGTCGCGCTCGCCTTCTTCTCGGACCCAGCGGCCGCAACGGGCTAGCCCCGCGTGCGCGAGCTACAGGCCCGGCTTGAAGATCATCAAGTAGAGCTGCACGAGCAGCAGAACCGTGATGATCCCACCACCGAGATCCAGCCGCTTCTGGGCCAGGTCATCGCCTGAGGCGATGGCCTTCTCGGCGGGGAAGATGATGGCGTGGAGTACGCCGTTCATGGCGATCCAGACGATGAAGGCCGTGATGAGCCAGCCCTGGCTCATCTGCCAGACCAACTCGTCGGTGCCCGGCGACTTCGACAAACCCGCCACACCGAACCCCAGGATGCCCGTGACGACGAGGGCGGGGGCGTAGACCCGGCGCCCGTTCGCCACGATGAAGCCCATCAGCACGCCGCGCTCGGACGCCATCGCCTTGGACTGTGCAGTGAGGAACGGGTGGACGAAGGCAGGTGCGAACGCTGCCATCGCGGAGAGGATGTGCAGCAGGAGGAACGTGTTGTAGAGGTTGTCTCCGAAAGCGGCGTATGGCATGGACGGAACTTAGCCCCCGTCCATCGCTCGCCGGTAAGTGGCCACGAGCTGGCCGACCCCCTCGGGGCCGTGACCGTCGACCAACTGGCGCACCACCGCCGAGCCGATGATCACACCGTCGCTCACCTTGGTGGCCTCGATCGCTTGCTCGGGCGAGCCGATCCCGACCCCCGTGAGGACCGGCTTGTCGGTGACCGCTTTGCACCGACGCGCGATCTCGGTCGCAGTCGCCGCGAGCGCGGCCCTCTCCCCCGTCACACCGAGCAGCCCGACGGCATACACGAACCCGTGCGACGCGCCGCACAGCTCGGGCAAGCGATGGTCGGGCGTGGTCGGGGCGGCGAGCATTACGGTCTCCACTCCATGTTCGGCTGCCGCTGCTCGCCACTGTCCCGATTCGACGAGCGGGAGATCAGGAAGGATCGCTCCCGAGACGCCCGCCGCTGCCAACTGCTGGGCGAAGCGCTCGTGGCCCTCGTGGTGACAGAGGTTGTAGTACGTCATCGCAGCGAGTGGGATGCCGACGTCCAGGTCCGGAACCGCGCTGAGCACCAACGCCGGAGTCGTGCCTGCATCGAGCGCCTGCTGCGACGCTTGTTGAATCACCGGCCCATCCATCACCGGATCACTGAAGGGAATGCCGATCTCGATCGCGTCCGCACCGGCATCGGCCGCGGCACGGATGGCGTCCTCCCAGCCGGGGAAGCCACCGGTCACATACGGCACGAGCAGCTTGGAGCCCGCGGCCAGGTTGGAGCGGAGGTGCGTTTCGAGCGAACCCGGGCTCACGAGTCCAGCTCCGGCTGCAGGATGGCCATCATCTGGTCCACGTCCTTGTCGCCTCGCCCCGAGAGGTTGACCAGCACGCTCTGACCCTGGAGGTTCGGAGCTTCGCGCGCCACCCACGCGATGGCGTGTGCCGATTCGAGAGCCGGGATGATGCCCTCCGTGCGAGACAACATCTGAAACGCTGCGACCACCTCGTCGTCGGTCACCGCCGGATATTCGGCACGTCCGATCGAGGCCAGGTACGCGTGCTCGGGCCCGACCCCGGGGTAGTCGAGTCCGGCTGAGATCGACTCGGCCTCCTGGACCTGCCCCACCTCGTCCTGCATCAGGTAGGAGAGCATCCCGTGCACGACCCCTGGCACGCCCCGGCCGACAGCGGCGCCGCCCGCCGGTTCGACACCCACGAGGCGGGAGGTGGTGTCTGCGAAACCCGAGAAGATCCCCGCCGCGTTGCTGCCCCCGCCGACACAGGCCACGACCACGTCGGGTGGGCCACCGAGCAGTGCATCGCACTGTTCGAAGGCTTCGTCACCGATCACATGGTGAAAGGTCCTGACCATCCACGGATAGGGGTGGGGAC
Organism: uncultured Acidimicrobiales bacterium; assembly: GCA_964629575.1. GTDB lineage: Bacteria > Actinomycetota > Acidimicrobiia > Acidimicrobiales > Poriferisodalaceae > JAYPWI01. The sequence goes on from CAZVUM010000020.1 coordinate 13,273, forward strand.
CCATCACCGAGCCCAGGCAATACGCGGAATCTTCGACCGTAGCGACCCAGTCGCGCATCGCCTCGTTGACGGCGTCTTTGAGGGTGCGGCTCCCCGAGTGCACCGCTTCGACCTCGGCACCGAGGAGACGCATGCGGAAGACGTTGAGCGCCTGTCGTTCGACGTCCACCGCCCCCATGTAGACCTTGCACTCCATGCCCATGAGGGCAGCAGCAGTCGCCGAGGCCACACCATGCTGGCCGGCGCCCGTCTCGGCGACGAGTCGGGCCTTGCCCATCCGCTTCGCCAGAAGCGCCTGGCCGATCACGTTGTTGATCTTGTGTGAACCGGTGTGGTTGAGGTCCTCGCGCTTGAGCAGGATGCGGCAACCCAACCGGCTGCCGAGCTGGTGACACTCGGTGAGAGCCGACGGCCGGCCGCCGTAGTCCCTCAGGATCGTGTGGAACTCCTCCGCGAAGATCGGATCGGCCCACGCCTCACGAAACGCCGCTTCGAGTTCCTCGCAGGCCGGTATCAGCGTCTCGGGAACGAAACGGCCCCCGAACTCGCCGAACCGCCCATCTGCTGTGGGCTCGGTCATCGCCATGGACGTCACCGTGCCCCACCGCACCCCCGTCGCGCCAATTGGTTTCGGCACGCAGGGCGGGCGCCTGTTACTCGTCGCGCCAGTCGTATGGCCCGATCTCCGTCGATGCGGGGGCAGCCGAATCGACGTTCAAGCGAGCGCCTGCCTCTTTGGCCGCGGACACGAACGCACGCACCTTGAGGGGGTCCTTGCGGCCCGGGCTCGCCTCGACCCCAGTGGCCACATCGACGCCCCAGGGTCGCACCGTTTCGATCGCGCTCTCCACGTTGTCCGGGTTGAGGCCTCCTGCCAGGAGCAGGGGGAGGCCGCGCTCACGCCCATCGAGCACCGACCAGTCGAACACCCGACCCGAACCCGGCTCGGGAGCATCGATCATGACCACGTCGGCGTTGTAGCGATCGAGGCGGTCGAGCGCTGGATCGCCCGCAGAGAACACCTTGATCGTCGTCTGCACCGATTGGGCGACCCGGTTGGTGTCCTCGACCCCCTCGTTCCCGTGGAGCTGAACCGCGTCGAGGCCCACCTCGTTGGCGATCTCCACGACCCTCGCGGGCAGCTCGTTGCGAAAGATCCCCACCGACATCACGCCTGCTGGCAGTCTGCGCCGGATGTCGCGCGCTTGGGCTGGTGAGATCTGACGCACTGAGCCCGGAACGAAGTTGAAACCCAATGCGTCGGCGCCCATCCCGACGGCGACGAGGGCGTCTTCTTCGGTGGTGATCCCACAGATCTTCACGAACACGCGCCGGCCTCCCGAAGGGCCCGCACTGCCGTGGTCGGGTCGCCGCTGGTGACGAGGCTCTCCCCGACCAGGATCGCGTCGTAGCCGGCCTCAGCCAGTGTCGCTGCGTCCTCGGGCCCTCTCACCCCCGACTCGGCGACCGACACAACCCCCGCCGGCATGGCCGAACCCATCCGCTGTGCTCGCTCGTGGTCGACCTCGAAGGTCACCAGATCCCGCTGGTTGACACCCACCAGGGTCGCCCCCACAGCAAGGGCTCGATCGAGCTCCGCTTCGTCGTGAGTTTCGACGAGGACGTCGAGTCCGAGATCGACGGCGAGAGAGTGGAAGCGCCCGAGCTCATCGTCGTCGAGCGCCGCAGCGATGAGGAGCACGGCGTCGGCGCCCATCAGCCGCGCGTCGAGGACGTCGCGTTCGTGGACGGTGAAGTCCTTCCGCAGCGCCGGGAGCGCCACGGCCTGCCGTGCGCTCTGAAGATCCTCGGGCGATCCTCCGAAGTTTGGGCCGTCGGTGAGCACGCTCAGACACGCGGCACCGCCTTCGGCGTACTGCTTCGCCAGCGATGCCGGATCGAGATCGCCGAAGAGGTCTCCCTTGGACGGCGAACGCCGCTTGACCTCAGAGATCACGCTCAGGCCGGGACCGGACAGGGCGTCTCGAAACGCGCGCGGGGCGGGGAGCGCGGCGGCGCGCTCCCACAGCTCGGCGAGGTCGCGAGTGTCCGACGCCGCCTCCGCCCGATGCTCGGCAACGATGCGGTCCAGGTAGGTGGCCACGGCGTCGGCGTTCTTCGGCGGTGGCTAGAGGTCGATGCCCTTGGCCGCGACCGGCTCGAGGAAGATCAGCTCGGGCCGACCGGCCATGTACTGGCCCGTCGCCTTGCCGAACTCCTTCATCGCGTCGGACGAGCCATGCGCGGCGAGAGCGTCCTTGTCGGTGTACAGCTCGTAGAACCACACGACGTTCTCATCGCCGCTGTCCTTGTGAGCCGCGTAGATCTCCGTGCCCGGCTCACCGGACACGTTGCGGATGCCGAGATCTGCGATCACGGCGAGGAGGTCGTCGCGCTGACCTTCCTTCGCGGTGAGTTTTGCGAGAAGTGCGGGCTTCGCCATGGGTTCTCCCCCTCCGAACAGCGCGGCTCGGACGAGCCGACGTCGCGGTGCAGGCTACCGCTTCGAGCTCATGGCGAAGAAGGGCATCAGGACGAACAGCACCAGCGCGGCCACGGTCGCCACGAGGCCCGCTGCGAAGAGGGGCTGCACCTGAAGGATCAAACCGATGTTGGCCAGGACAAATCCGACCCCGAACAGCAGAGGCGCCAGCTTGGTGAGGATGCGCACGACGGCTCCGAGGGGGCGTCCCTCATCATCGAGATCGCCCAGCTCGATGCCTTCGCTGTCCGCCAGGGCGTCTTCGTGGAGGTTCGCCGCGTCGGACGCGCCCCGAGCCTGCTTCTCGACGCCGGCATCACGCCGCAGAGTTCGGTCGTAGGCGCGCCGACGGGTCGGATCCCCCAGGATCTCCCATGCCTCGTTGACGAGCGCCATCGTCTCGCCGTCTCCACCTGGCAGGTCCGGGTGGAGATTGCGTGCCGTCAGGAGGTAGGCCTGGCGGATCTCCGCCACCGACGCCGTCACCTTCACCCCCAGAACGTCGTAGAGAGTGGCACGGCTCATCCAGCGATCATGCCAAACACGCCTTCGAGTCGAATGGTCGGTCGATTCGGCCCCGCCGGAGCTAGTTTCGGGATCGCAATGGGCGAAGAAGACGACAGGCCGCTGACCCGCATCGAGCGACGCTGGATTGCCACGCATCGTGAGCTGCTCGATGCTGCGATCGACGAGCTCCTCGGACCGCACCCGACTGCGGTGAGCGCGAGCAGCATCGCCCAACGAGCGGACCGGGCGGTCGGCACCTTCTTCAACCATTTCGGATCCGTCGAGGAGGCGATCGACGAGGCTCTGCAGCCGGTGTCGGACCTCCGCGACGGCGCCATCGACGTGCTGAGAGCGAGCGAGGATCCCACCGAGGTCCTGCCGCTCATTCTCGGCACCGTGGTGGTGGAGATCGTCTCTGCGACGCGCGAGCTCCGGGCAACCGCCCGGGCGCGCATGGCCGGGTACCACCTGCCGGGAACGGGGCCACTGAGCGAGGCGGTGATCGAGGCCCTCGGAGGGGCTCGCTCTGAGAACCACCTGGCGCTCACGACAGAGCTCGCCACGGCGATCATCGACCATGCCGTCCTCGTCTATGAGGCCAGTGATCGCCCCGTCACCCCCGCCGATGTCGAACACGTGGCATGGGCGGTGATGACCGCCTCGATGCCTCCGTCCGCAGATATCGAGAAGATCGTGCACTCCGGCGTCGAGATCGCTCTCGAACAGCTGAAGCTCAGCTGACGACCGGCGCGACCTTCACCGCAACGCCCGAGGAATGGGTCGCATCGTCGGCGGATGCATCGACGAGAGCGAAGCCGACGGTGCCGGCTTGGGTCTCAACCACACTGCGCACCTCGCCACCGAGCCCTGCCGGGTCGGCCGTGTCCAAGGCGTCGCCAACCTCGAGCGAGCCATCAGCTGCGAAGCGCATGAGCGTCCTGCGGCCCCCGGCGCGCGAGTCGATGCGCTCCACCAGCTCCTGACCGCGGTAGCACCCCTTGGTGAACGACACAGCGAGATCGAGGAGCCCGGTCTCGTTGGGGATGTCGCCCTCTCGGAGGTCGACTCCCATCACGGGCAGGCCTGCCGCTGCCCTGGACTCGGCGTGTCGCGGGTCGGGATCGTTGTCCGACCTCGGTGCCGGGCCGAAGACGTCGAAGCCACCGACAGGAAGGATCGCCGCAGCCACGACTTCGCCCTCCGCTTGCTGCGCGACCTCGGCGGCATCGGGCCCGCGAACCGCCAGCATCGACCAGCCCGGCTCGCTGAACTCGGCCTTGGTGCGGAGCTTGAAACGTTCGAGCGACGACCGGAGAAGGGTTCCGGCGCCGGGATCGGAGTCGAGCACGAAGACGTCGTCCCCTGCCCGGGTCACACGAAACAGAACCTCGAGTCGCCCGCGCGGCTCGAGCAACAGCGAGAGGCGGCTCTCGCCGATCTCGAGGTCGAGGATGTCCTGGCTCACCTGGCCGTGGAGGTACTCGGCGGTCTCGGGACCCTCCACCACGATCACATCCCGCGGCACCGGGGTCGCCGTCGTCGATTCGGATGAATTCACGTCGCTCATGTGTCGGTCGCCTCCTGGAGATCGCCGTGACCGGCCAGCCGGGTGACGGCGTTGCGGACCAGATCCAGCCCCACATTGTCGTCGAGGGACATGATCGATTCGGGATGGAATTGAACAGCGGCCACAGGCAGCTCGGCGTGCTCGACCGCCATGACGATGTCGTCGTCGAGAGACTCCGCGGTCACCACGAGATCGGACGGGATGTCCGAGCGGCGGGCGAAGAGCGAGTGATAGCGACCGGCTCGGAACTCCTGTGGCAGCCCCCCGAGGAGTCGCCCACCCCGCACCCGGATGCTCGACGGCTTGCCGTGCATGGGAGTGGCCAGCTGCCCGAGCTCGCCTCCGAAGTACTCCACGATTCCCTGCAGGCCCAGGCACACCCCGAAGAGTGGGATACCCGCTGCGAGGGTTGCGCGGACGGTGTCTGCCACTGCGAAATCGTCTGGACGACCCGGTCCCGGCGACAGCACCACAAGATCGGGTGCAGCTTCGGCGATCTCGGACACCGGAAAGCCCGCTCGTCGGGTGACGACCTCCGCGCCGGTCTGGCGCAGATAGTTGGCGAGGGTGTGGACGAAGCTGTCCATGTGGTCGACGAGCAGTACCCGGACTCCGGTCGCCGCGGCCTCCGGCTCGCTGGTGTGCGCCGCTCGTCGCGGAATGCGCAGCGCATCGAGGAAGGCAGACGCCTTCAGCTCGGTCTCCTCCTCCTCGGCGACGGGATCCGAATCCCACAAGAGCGTTGCGCCGACCCGCACCTCGGCATGGCCGTCCTTCACCCGGATGGTCCGAAGGGTCAGCCCCGTGTTGAGAGATCCGTCGAATCCGACCTTTCCGATCGCCCCGCCATACCAGGCGCGCGGCGTGCGCTCATGCCGCTCCAGGAACATCATCGCTTTGGCCTTCGGGGCCCCGGTGACGGTGACCGCCCACGTGTGGGAGAGGAACGCGTCGAGAGCGTCGAACCCCTCACGGAGGCGCCCCTCCACGTGGTCCACGGTGTGGATCAGGCGGCTGTACATCTCGATCTGCCTACGCCCGATCACCTTCACGGAGCCGGGCACGCAGATGCGGCTCTTGTCGTTGCGATCGACGTCCGTGCACATCGTGAGCTCGGACTCGTCCTTCTCGGAGTTGAGCAGCGCCAGGATTTGGCTCGCGTCGTCGAGGGGATCCTGACCGCGAGCGATCGTTCCCGAAATGGGGCAGGTCTCGACCCGGTCGCCCTCGACACGCACGTACATCTCGGGGCTCGCGCCGACGAGCCATTCGTCCTCGCCCAGGTTGATGAGGAATCCGTACGGCGACGGGTTCTGTTCCTTGAGTCGCCGGAAGAGCTCCGAGGGCGGTTCGGGCGACGGCTCGACGAACGTCTGGCTGGTGACCACCTCGAAGAGATCGCCGCGTGCGAAGTACTCCTTGGCGGTGCGCACGCTCTGGGCGTAGCCGCCCTCCTCGTGGTCTCGTCGCGGCTCCATGCCGACATCGGGCTCATAGGGCGCGCGCAGCCCGCCGCGGTCGAGGCCGGCCGTTGTCGCACTCCCCGTGGAGAACTCGTAGGTGATTCGCTCGGCGATAGCGCCCTGGTGGTCCACCACGAGGAGCTCGTCTGGCAGGTAGAGGACGAGATCTCGTTGGTCGTCGGGTCGCGGGAGGCGCAGATCGATCGGTTCGAACTGGAACGCCAGGTCGTAGCCGAACGCTCCGTACAGCCCGAGGTGCTGATCGTCGCTGCCGAAGAGCTCCACGAGCGCCCGGATGACTGTGAACGTCGATGGCTGCCTGCTCCGCTCCTCCTCCTCGAACCGGCGCGTGGGGCGCTCGACTCGAAGCGTGATCCGCTTTGCAGCTCGTTCGAGGCCAACGACACCAGTGACAGCGCGCAACGTCGACTCGATCGGATCGAGGAGGATGGTGCCCCGATCGTTGAGTGCTTCGACGGTCACGTCCGAACCGGAGGAGCTGACGACGAGGGGCGGGTCGACGAAACCCATGTCCCATCGGGTGTACCGGCCGGGGTATTCGTAGCTCGAGGACAGGAGCACGCCGCGCGCTGCATCGAGGCGATCGATCACGTCCTCGATGGCTGCGTCGGCCTCAATCGGCGCTGTTGCCGCGGTGACGGCGAGGCCACCCCGCGTCACCAACTCGCGAGTTGCATCCATCGGTCAGAGGTACAGGCCCGTGGAGCCCGGTTCGACCCGTGGGGCAGCGATGGCGTGAATGTCTCGCTCGCGCAGGATCAGGAAGTCGTCGCCCTGGACCTCCACCTCGTGGCGGTCCTCGGGGCTGAAGAGCACCTGGTCGCCCTCTTCGGCGCTCCGGACGTTGGGACCGGCGCCCACGACCTCACCCCACACGAGTCGCTTCTGCTGCTGCGCGGTCGCCGGAATGAGAATGCCGCCGCTGCTGCGTCGCTCGGATTCCTCGGAGGGCATACGCACCAAGATGCGGTCGTGCAGCATCTTGATCGGGCGCTTCTCGCTGGAGCCGGCCTCGGTCGTGGACTCTTCGGGCACGGTGGCAAGGTACCGTCTCTGGGGATGAACGCGGTAGTCGGTTCCCCCCAGGCGATCACGGTGTCGAGCACCGACGACACGGGTCCGATCGGCCTGGAGGCGGAGTACCACGTTCCCGACGACGCCATCGCGTCTGTCGTGCTGTCGCACCCTCACCCCCAGTACGGCGGCGACATGTACAACCCGCTGATTCACCAGCTCTTCCAGGCGCTCCCCGAGGTCGGGCTCGCAGCCCTGCGCTACAACTTCCGGGGTGTCGGTGCGTCGGCTGGATCCCACGACGGCGGCGTCGGCGAGCGGCTCGATGCCGCCGCGGCCTTCGAGGCCGGCGCCAACCTCGGCGTCGACGGTCCCCTCGTGTCGTGCGGTTGGTCGTTCGGGGCCGATGTCTCGCTGGCGACCGACAGCGACCAGTTGGCCGCGTGGGTGGCGATCGCCGCTCCCCTCGCCATCGTGGACCCCTCCGAGATGGTTGCGGCCCGAGATCAGCGCCCGACTCTGCTGCTGGTGCCGGAGCACGACCAGTTCAGGTCCCCCGAATCGGCCGCGGAGGCCACTGCGGACTGGCCCTCGACGGGGCTCGTGACCATCGAGGGTGGCGACCACTTCTTGATGGGACGCGCTGCAGCGGTGGCCGAACAGGTCGTCGCCTTCGTCCAGCAGCTGTAGTCAGAGCCCTGCAGCTCAGGTCGGGAGCGCTCCGGCCGACAGTGCAGAGGTGGTAACTGCTCGAGATGCGCTTCGGCGCAGGTGGATCCCGATCGCTCTCACGACCGCGCTGGCGGTCGTCGGCGCTGGCGTGTTCCAGCTCTACCGGCCGGCGACCCACGTGGCGGTCGGCTGGGTCGACATCGGGCCGACGATCGTCTCCGACTCCGCCGAGATCGCTGCCGGCACGGCACACTCGGAGGTGGGCTACGTCACGGCCCCCGAGGTGATCGACTCGGTCGCAGGTGCCATGACCTTGCCGTGGGAGGACGTCCGCACCGTGAAGGTGACGGCGCACCAGACCCAGCTCAGGATCGCCGTGAGCAGCACCGATCCGGCGGTGGCGACCCAGGCAGCCGAACAGCTCGGCGCGGCGTACGCAGAGTTCCGCGACGGCCGCGTGCGGTCCACCGCGGCGGCTCAGCAGCAGGTGCTCGGCGCCTCGATTCAGCGGCTGACCGAAGATGTCGTGCAGACCAACGAGGCTCTGGCCGATCTGTCGTCCGACGATGCTGCGCTCGACGGAGCCAACGCCAGACTCGCCACGCTTCTCGCAGAGCGAGAGGTCGCCCTCGGGCTCCTGCTCCAGCTGCAGCAGCGCGAGGCCCTTCTCGGAGCGGTTGGCACCTCGGTAATCGCCGACGTCGCGCCGGCCGTCGCCAGCCCGGCAACTCTCGGGTATACCCGGCTCGCGTTCTTCGGGCTCCTCGTGCTCACAGCAGCCTCGGCCGCCGCTGTTCTCGCAGAACGGGTCGGCGAGGCACGACTGCGCCGCCGCGAAAGGCATGCCATCGATCTGCGCCGTGCAGCCATCATCGACCTGCGTGACGGCGCGTCAGCCCTCGCAGAGGAGCGCGACCCGCTGTTGTGAGCGGGTCGGTCAGACGATCCTGGATCCGGATGTTCCCCAGTATTCGTCGCGCAGCAACCGCTTGTAGAGCTTGCCCGTCGGAAGCCGCGGCAGCTCGGGTCGGAAGTCGATCGAACGAGGAACCTTGTAGCCGGCGATGTGCTCCTTGGCGTACTCGGTGAGTTCGCGCCCCAGTTCGTCCGAGGCATCGACGCCATCCGCCGGCTGCACCACCGCCTTCACCTCCTCGCCGAAGTCGGTGTTGGGGACACCGAAGACGGCGACATCTGCCACCTTGGGGTGAAGGATCAGGCAGTCCTCGATCTCCTGGGGGTAGATGTTGACCCCGCCCGAGATGATCATGAAGGCCTTGCGGTCCGTCAGGTACAGAAAGCCGTCTTCGTCGACGCGGCCGACATCACCGAGGGTCGACCAGAACTCGTGGTCCGCGTGGCGTGAGTCCTGGGTCTTCTCGGAGTCGTTGTGGTACTCGAACGCGTGATCCTCGCGCTCGAAGTAGATGGTGCCGGCTTCGCCGTTGGGAAGCTCGACACCGGCTTCGTCGCAGATGTGGATCGTGCCGATCAGCGGCTTGCCGACCGAGCCCGGGTGGGCGATCCAGTCCTCGGAGTTGATGTAGCAGAAGCCGTTGAGCTCGGTTCCGGCGTAGTACTCGTGGATGATCGGACCCCACCAGTCGATCATCTGGCGCTTCACTTCCACCGGACACGGTGCGGCCGCATGAATCGCGACTCGGTGTGACGAGAGGTCGAACTGAGTGCGCTCGGCCTCGTCGAGCTTGAGCATGCGGCTGAACATCGTGGGGACCCACTGGCTCGCCGTGACCTCGTAGCGCTCGATCGCCCGCAGCGCGTCGAGCGGATCGAACTTCTCCATCACCACGGCCGTCCCGCCCATCGACTGGGTGCCGGCGGTGAAGCCGAGGGGTGCCGAGTGGTACAGCGGCGCGGGGCTCAGATAGACGCTGTCCTCCCCGAATCCGAACAGGCCACCGACGAGGGCGCCCCCGATGATGTCGTTGTCGGTGATCTGGTCGCCGGCAAGGGGGCGTTTGATCCCCTTCGGCCGGCCAGTCGTACCGCTCGAGTACAGCATCGTGGAGCCCCGGGGTTGGCTCACCAGCGGCTCGGCCTCACAGGCCGCAATACCATCGTTGAAGCTCTCGAAACCGGGCGCCGCTTCGTCGAACATCAACCGGACCGGGCAGTCGGGGATGTGATCGAGCATCTCCGCAGCGACGTCGCGCACCGCCGGGCTGGCGACCAGCACCTTGGCCCCGCAGTCGTTGACGATGTAGCTCGCCTCTTCGGCGGTGAGGTATCGATTGACGGTCGTGAAGTACAGGCCGCTGCGGATCGCGCCCCAGTAGGCCTCGAAGTACCGCGGATGGTTGTCGGCGAAGATCGCGACGTGTTCGCCCGGCCGAAGACCAGCGGCCCACATCAGCTGAGCGAACTGGCACGACCTGTCTTCGAGCTCGCGGTAGGTGATCGTTTCCCCCGTCCGGGCCATGATCACAGCGGGCCTGTCTGGGTTGTCGCCTGCGTACCGACCTGGGTAACTCATGGGCGGGAAACCTACTCGCGGAGTGTGAGCGCGCCAGTTCTGGCGCGCTCCCACTCGGCCGAACCGGACTCGGCCTGGGGGGCTATGCGCCGGGCGGGCGGACGCTGACTCCGGCGGCGAGGAGGGCGTCCTTGGCTTCGGCGACGGTGTGTTCGCCGAAGTGGAAGATCGACGCAGCGAGCACGGCATCGGCGCCACCGTCGGTCGCTCCTTCGACGAGGTGGTCGAGCGTGCCCACTCCCCCGCTGGCGATCACGGGAACGTCGACCGCGTCGGCGATCGTGCGGGTCAGCTCCAGGTCGTAGCCGGCCTTGGTGCCGTCGCCGTCCATCGAGGTGAGAAGGATCTCGCCGGCGCCGAGCTTCACGACTCGCGTGGCCCACTCGACAGCGTCGATGCCGGTGTCCTCGCGTCCACCCTTGACGTAGACGTTCCATCGTCCGTGCCCGACGTGCTTGGCGTCGATCGCCACCACCGCACACTGGCTGCCGAACTCGTCGGCGATCTCCGCCACGAGCTCGGGCCGGGCGACGGCCGCCGAATTCACCGACACCTTGTCTGCGCCGGCCCGGAGCAGCCGTCGTGCATCCTCGACCGTGCGGATCCCACCCCCGATTGTGAATGGGATGAACACCTCCTCGGCGGTCCGCTCTGCGAGTTCGACGATCGTGTCGCGGTCGTCCGACGATGCAGTGATGTCGAGGAACACCACCTCGTCAGCGCCCTGACGGTCGTATTCGGCCGCCAGCTCCACAGGATCGCCGGCATCGCGGATGTCGACGAAGTTGACGCCCTTGACGACCCGCCCTTTGTCGACGTCGAGGCACGGAATCACTCGAACCGTCTTCATGCGCGTTCCTCCGTCGCGGCGACCGCGTCGGCGACGGAGATCACACCGTCGTGGATCGCCTTCCCCGCGATGATTCCCGAGACCCGCCGGCCGGAGACCTCGAGACCGACCAGATCGGCGATGTGCTGGAGCGCACCCACTCCACCCGAGGCGATCACCGGGAGGGCCGTCGCGCCGAGAACTGCAGACAGGCCGCTGACATCGGCTCCGGTGCCCATTCCGTCGTTGTGGATCTGGGTCACGATCACCGCGTCGGCTCCCACGCCCTCGAACTGGGGCAGCAACTCGAAGATTGTCTGAGCGCTTCCCTCTTCCCAGCCCTTGATCATCACCTCGTCGCCTCGAACATCCAGGCCAACCGCGACTCGGTGGCCGGCCGAGGCGAGGGTGCCGACCAGGCTCGGATCCTCGACGGCTGCGGTTCCGATGACGCAGCGGGTCACGCCGACGTCGTACAGGGCAAGCGCTGCGTCGGTCGAGCGCACGCCTCCACCCGACTGCACGGGCACACCGACGGCAGATGCGATCGCACCGACCACGTCGCGGTTGCTCACCTCACCCGACCGGGCTGCATCGAGGTCGACCACGTGGATCCACGGCGCTCCCGCCGCTTCGAACTCGAGCGCGACCGCCACGGGGTCGGCGTCGTAGCGCACCTCGCGGTCGTAGTCGCCCTGCAACAGCCGCACGCAGCGTCCGTCCCGCAGATCGATGGCCGGGTACAGGTCACACGCCACAGCGGGCCTGCTCCAGGAAGTTCTCGGTGATGTGGTGCCCGCGGTCCCCAGACTTCTCGGGGTGGAACTGGGTCGCCCAGAGCGACTCGCCGAGCTGCACCATCGCCGTCACCGAGGTGCCGTACTCGCAGGTGGCGACGACGTGTGCCTCATCGGTTTCGACCGCGTAGCTGTGGACGAAGTACATCCAGGGACTCTCGGGAAGCCCGTCGAGGAGAACGCTCGGCCGTCGCACGTCGAGCTGGTTCCACTGCATCTGGGGCCTCGGGAGGCCAGGCGGGAGACGGTGGATCGTCCCTGGCAGGACGCCGAGACCGCGCACGCCCGGGGCTTCGTCGCTCGTTTCGAACAGCATCTGCATGCCGACGCAAATCCCGAAGAACGGCCGCCCCGACTCGATCGCGGCGACGGTGGGATCCTCGAGCCCGGCGGATCGCAGCTGGGCCATACAGGTCCCGAAGTGGCCCACCCCCGGCAAGACGACGCCGACCGCCTCAGCGATCAGGCCGGGGTCGGCCGTCAGTCGAGCATCTGCGCCGGCCCGCTCGAAACCCTTCTGCGCCGATCTGAGGTTGCCGATGCCGTAGTCGAGCACCGCGATCAGCGGGCGATCGCCGCCCGCGGATGCTGCCGTCACAAGACGCCCTTTGTGGAGGGCATCACGTCGTCGACGATCTTCACAGCGTCGTACATCGCCCGCGCCGCGCCCTTGAAGCTGGCCTCGATGATGTGATGGGTGTTCTTGCCGCGCAGCATCACCAGGTGGAGCGTGATCCCCGACGCCATCACGAAGCCGCGCCAGAACTCCTCGCACAGCTGCGGGTCGAAGGGCGGGTCTCCGAGGATCTTCTCGCCCGGCGGCTCGATGTCGTAGTGCAGAAACGGACGACCGGACAGGTCGAGGATGACCTCGACCGCGGCTTCGTCGAGAGGCACAGTGATGGATGCGAATCGCCGAACGCCCGCCTTGTCGCCGAGCGCCTCGCGAAAGGCCTCCCCGAGCGCGATCCCGACATCCTCCACCGTGTGATGCGAGTCGATCTCGAGATCACCCTGGCTGTGAACGCGCAGATCGAAGCGAGCGTGTTTCCCCAGCTGGGCGAGCATGTGATCGAAGAACGGCAGACCGGTGGTGATGTCGACCTTCCCCGTCCCATCGACGTCGATGGCGAGGTCGATCGCCGTCTCTTTGGTCGTGCGCTGGCGGGTTGCCGTCCGGTTGGTCATGGGGCCAGCACCTCCGAGAGCGCGGCGAGAAACAGGTCGTTCTCCTCGACGGTCCCCAGCGTGACACGGAGGCAGTCCGCCAAGCGAGGCCAACCCGAGCAGTTGCGGACGAGAATCGAACGATCGACGAGGGCCTGCCAGACATCGTCACCGGAGCGGCCGGTGGGAGACGTTCGAAAGAGCACAAAGTTGGACTGCGAGGGCCACACGTCGAACCCGAGGTCGCGGAGACCCTCTTCCACGCGACCCCGCTCATCCACGAGATGCGAGACCCGCGCCTCCATCTGATCCTGGAACCGCAGTGCCACCCGACCGGCGATCTGCTTCACGGCGTCGACGTGGTACGGGAGGATGACCTTCTCGAACTCCGGAATCATCCATGCCGGAGCGACGCAGTATCCGAGCCGCGCGCCGGCCATCGACCACGTCTTCGAGAACGTCCTCGTGACGACGAGGGGGAGGTCGGGGTCCGACCGCAGCAGATCGAGGGCGGTGAAGGATGCGAACTGACCATAGGCCTCGTCCACCACGACAACGCCCGAACACAGATCGAGCGCGCGCTCGACCGTCTCGAGGCGCTCCGGTGTCCCGGTGGGATTGTTGGGCGAACAGAGGAAGACGATGTGGGGATCGTGCGCGGAGACGATTCGCTCCAGCTCGCCGATGTCGAGCCGGTACTCCTCGTCGCGCTCGCCCTCGACCACCGTGCACTGCGTGGTGCGGGCGATCTGTCCGTACATCGCGTACGTCGGTTCGAACGTCGCCACGCTCCGCCCCGCTCCCCCGAACGTGAGGCAGATGGTCTGCAGGATCTCGTTGGAGCCGTTGGCCACGAAGATCTGGTCGCGCTCGACCGCGTGCAGGGCCGCGAGGTCGTCTCGCAGCGCGGTGGCCATCCGGTCGGGGTACCGATTCCATTCCACAGCGGCGACTTCGGCGGCGAACGCCTCCACGAACTCGGCGGGTGGTGCACCAGGGGCCTCGTTGGTATTGAGGCGGACGTCGACGGCGAGCTGTGGCGAGTGGTAGCCGTCCAGAACCGCGAGATCGTCGCGGACGCGCGGCCTCGACCTGCCGCTCACGACACACCACCCTGAGCCCAGCGCTCGCGCTCGGACACCGACGCTGCGTGCGCCCACAGCCCTTCGGCCCGAGCGAGTCCGACGACCGCGTCGCCGATGGCGTCGAAGCCCTGCTTGGACACATCGATGACGTGCATGCGCTTCTGAAAGTCGTCGACGGTGAGCGCACCGCTGAAACGGGCAGTGCCTGCAGTCGGCAGTACGTGGGAGGGACCGGCCACGTAGTCGCCGATCGATGCGGGACCCCATTGGCCGAGGAAAACCGCACCGGCGTGCCGCACATCGCGAGCCATCGCCGAGGCGTCGTCGCACATGAGCTGGAGATGTTCGGGCGCCACGCCGTTGGCCACCGTGACCGCGGCGTCGGGACCATCGACGAGGCACAGATACCCGTCGGCCTCGAGCGTGGCGAGTGTCTCGTCGCGGCGCGGTGACCGTTCGACGATCTGTGCGATCGCTGCATCGACCGCATCCGCGTAGTCGACGTCCCAGGTGACGAGCCAGGCTCGACCGCCCGGGCCGTGTTCGGCCTGCAGAACGACGTCCACGGCGGCCGAGCTCGGCGGACAGGTCGCGTCGGCCACCACCACGATCTCCGAAGGGCCCGCGAACGCCGATGCGATGCCCACCGACCCTGCGACCTCCTGCTTCGCTGTCGCGACCCAGACATTGCCCGGCCCCGCGATCACATCGACGGGCGCGATGGATTCGGTTCCGTACGCGAGGGCCGCCACGGCCTGCACGCCACCGATCCGATGCACTTCGGATACACCACAGAGGTGGGCCGCGGCCTTGACGATGGGGAGAAGATCCCCACTGGGGCCGGGAGGCGAGCACAGTACGACGTTCTCGACGCCCGCGGCGCGGGCGGGCAGAACAGTCATCAGCACGGTGGAGGGATACGCAGCGAGCCCGCCTGGGACGTACACGCCCGCCCGATCCACCGGCTGCGGAATCGACGTGACGGTGATCCCATCCGATGTGACCTCATGGCGGCCTTGGGCCTCCGCCTCGTGGAACGCCAGTACGCGGTCGTGAGCGGTCTGAAGCGCCGCGCGGGTGGCGTCGTCGAGGGCCGGCCAGGCTGCGGCCAGCTCGTCGGGGGCCACTGCAGCATCGACGAGGTCGACGCCGTCGAAGCGCTTCGTGAGCTCACGAACGGCGGCGTCTCCGCCCTCCCGCACCTGCCCGAGAAGCTCTCGCACGGCCTCGGTCGGGGCGTCGACGGAGAGATCCGGGCGCGGGAGAAGCGCGGCCAGGTCGCCGGCAGCGCCACGGAGATCCAGTCGACGGAGCACGACGGACGATCGTACCGGCGTCCAGCTCCTCCATTGCAGCCGATATCCGTAGGGTGTGGGACATGGTGAGCCGCGCCGAACTGTCGTCCCTCGAAACCGCAGTCCACGAGTTGGGCCAGCGCATCACCAGCGCTGCCGATGGACTCTTGGGGACGCGCAACGAGGACGTCGCCACAGACCTCTATGAGGTGGAGCGCAGTCTTCGCATGGCCCGGCGTCGCCTCATCAAGGCCGGCGAGGGTCTTCGGGAATGAAGCCTGCGGGACTGATCACAACCCTGCGAGCGACTCCGCGAGCGCGACGACCTTGCGGGCTCGCGTCAGGTGCGGAACGTCCACCATCTCGCCCTTGAACGCGAAAGCCATGATCCCCCTGGCCTCGTTCTCTGCGAACAGTTCGAGGAGCTCACGCGCCTCGGCCACCTCGGCATCGGACGGGGTGAACGCCTCGTTGACGATGTCGATCTGGTTGGGGTGAATGGTGATCTTGCCGGTGTAGCCCATCACCGCAGACGCCAGACACTCGGCTCGAAGCCCTTCGGGATCGTTGAAGTCGACGAACACCGTGTCGAGCGGCTGCTTCTCCCACGCTGTTGCGCCGAGCAGGCACATGATTCGCGCGTACTCGAACACCGGGAGATAGGCACCGGAGGCGTCACGGTTTCCCCGTGACCCGATGGCGGCGGAGAGATCTTCGGCCCCCCATGTCAGCGCGTCGACCCGATTGTGAGCAGCGAGGTCGGCGATGTTGAGCAGACCCTGCGGCGTCTCGGTGCCGAGAACGAGAAGCTGCACGCCGCCCGCCGGGTGCCCGTGTTCGGCCTCATGGCGCGAGATCAGAGCGTCGAGGGTGGCGATCTCCCCCGAGTTGTTCACCTTCGGAACCAGATAGGCGTCCGGCGGGCTCGCCATCGTCTCCGCGATGTCCGCCTCGCACCACGGCGAACCGAGCGGGTTGATCCGCACCACCCGCTCCTGACGGCCGAAGTCCACATCGGCGAGCCAGCCAGCGACCGTGGTGCGCGCCGAATCCTTGTTGTCCGGAGTCACCGCGTCCTCGAGATCGAGAATCAGCGAGTCGGCCGCCGTGGCGAGCGATTTGGTGAGCATCTTCTCGTTGGCGCCTGGAACGAAGTGGGCGGCCCGTCTGGTGGTCATGTGGTCTCCGGTCAGGCTGCAAAAGCTTATGTCGTAGCTGCGAACGCTATGTCGTAGCTGCGAACGCTATGTCGTAGCTGCGAACGCAGATGGGCAGAAATCGTTGAGGACGCAATCCTCGCACTGTGGCTTTCGAGCAAAGCACACTCGTCGGCCGTGCAGGATCACTCGCAGGCTGAAGTCGCCTCGCTCGTATTGCGGGATCATCGGGTTGAGCGCGAGCTCGACCTTGACCGGATCCCATTCGGTGGTGATCCCGAGGCGGCGAACCAGCCGACCGACGTGCGTGTCGACCGGCAGTCCCGGCAAGCCGAAGGCCACCGACCGGATCAGGTTGGCCGTCTTGCGTCCGACGCCGGCCAGGTTCACGAGGTCGTCGAGGCCCGTGGGGACCTCCCCGCCATGATCGTGGAGCAGCCGCTGAGCCATGTTCTTCAGGCTCTTCGCCTTGTTGCGGTAGAAGCCCGTCGGGTGGACGAGCTCTTCGAGCTCGAGCAGGTCGGCCTCGGCGAGTGACTCGGCGTCGGGAAACCGGGCGAACAGAGCGGGGGTGGTCATGTTGACCCGCTCATCGGTGCATTGGGCCGACAGAATCGTGGCGACGAGCAGCTCGAAAGGCGAGGTGTGGTTCAGCTCACACGTCGCCTCGTACTCGCCCGCGAGGCGCTCATGGGTGACGCGCGCTCGACCCTTGGGCGACCTCGGCTTGGCCATCTGGCCTGTCTACCCGATCGGGCGGCGCCGAGCAGCGTTACCCTCTGGCGACGTGAGCAACGCCACCCCCGACCCCACCATCACCGTCAGCGAGGACCGGGACGGCGCAGTCGTCGAGGTCGACGCGTCCGAATGGGACAGGGACGCACTGCCGCTCGCGCTGCGCCCTCTACTCGACGAGCTCGGAGCATCGGTTTCGGTGTGGGTCGATCACCCCACCGACGACACAGACGCCGACCTGGGGCGCATCGGCCTCGCCGCACAACGCGACCTGTACCGGATGGAGCGCAGCCTGCCGATGGAGCAGCGCGCGGACATCGAGACCCGTTCCTTCGTCATCGGCCAGGACGAACAGGACTGGATCGACGTCAACAACCGGGCGTTCGCATGGCACCGTGAGCAGAGCGGCTGGACGATGGAGATGGTCCGGGAGCGCCAAACCGAAGAGTGGTTCGATCCCGACGGTTTCCGCGTCCACGAGATCGACGGTGCGATCGCGGCCTTCTGCTGGACCAAAGTCCACGACGACGAGACTCCCCCCGCCGGCGAGGTGTTCGTGATCGCGGTCGATCCCGAGTTCCACGGCCGGGGCCTCGGCCGGGCTCTCACCCTCGCCGGCTACCAGCACCTCGAAGCCCAGGGCATCACCAGAGGAATCCTGTACGTCGACGCCGACAACACCCCGGCGGTCACCCTCTACCGCGACCTCGGCCTCGAGGTCGCAGTGGTGCGCCGCCTCTTCACCCGCGGCTGAGCTTCATTACAACTCCACGGCTGCGCCGAGGGCGTTGCCGATGATCCATGTGACAGCCGCCGCGGCCACGGCGATCACCACATGCCGTGTCACGTTGGCCAGCACTGAGCGCCCCGTGCTCACCGCCAACGCCAGACCGATCGATGCCGCTCCGAGCACCCCGATCACAATCGACGCCCACGTCGCCGCATCGCCCGAACCGATGAGCCACGGAATGAGCGGCAGGAACGCACCCAGCGCGAACGCGACGAACGACCACGCGGCGGCGCCGAAGGGTGAGGCGAGCTCACCCGGGACGACGCCGAGCTCCTCTCGCGCGTGCACCTCGAGCGCGACCTCGGGGTTTCGCATGAGGAGCTCCGCCATCTGAAGGGCCTGGTCGGGCTGCATGCCCCTCTCCACATAGAGCCGGGCCAGCTCCTGCGCTTCTTCCTCCGGATCCTCTGCGAGCGCGTCCCGCTCCTTGGCGATCTCGCTCTCGACCAGCTCGTTCTGCGCCTTCACCGAGACGTATTCGCCGGACGACATCGAGATGGCGCCCGCGAGAAGACCCGCGGTACCTGCCGCCCGAACCACCGAACCCGAGGCGTCGGCGCCTGCGAGACCGATGATCAACAAGACGTTGGACACCAACCCATCCGAGGCGCCGAACACGGCGGCCCGGAGCCCACCGCCCTGGACATCGCGGTGATGATCATCGTGGCGATGGGTGGCCATGGCTCGACCATACCTTCGGATCTTCGATCAACTGGCCGTATCCTCAAAGGCCCGCGACCCCTCCAAGGACCCGTGATCACCCTCTACGACCTGAGTCGAAACGAACTCGCCGACCTACTCGAGGGCGAGCCGCGCTACCGCGTCGATCAGGTGTGGGACGGGCTGTACGCGCACCACAAAGACCCCACCGAGCTCACCAACGTTCCGAAGAAGCTGCGTTCGGCCATCTCGGAGTTGCTGCCGCCCGCGCTCTCCCTGGTCCGGGACTCGCTCGCCGATCGTGGCGAGACCGTGAAGCAACTCTGGTCGCTTCCCGATGGCCAGCTCGTCGAGTCGGTCTTGATGCACTACCGCGACCGCACCACCGTGTGCGTCTCCAGCCAGGCGGGATGTGCGATGGGGTGCAGCTTCTGCGCCACCGGCCAGATCGGCTTCGACCGGCACCTCACCACTGGCGAGATCGTGGAGCAGGTCGTGCGGGCGGCTCGAGCTGCCGGCGACCGCAGGGTCGACAACGTGGTCTTCATGGGGATGGGCGAACCCCTCGCCAACTTCGACAACGTCTGGGCTGCCGTCGAGCGCATCAACGGCGATATCGGGATCGGCGCCCGTCACATCACGATGTCGACCGTCGGCGTCGTCCCCGGCATCTTGCGGATGGCCGACGAAAAACTCCCGGTGAGCCTCGCCGTATCGCTCCACGCCGCGAACAACCCAGCGCGGGACAAGATCGCTCCGATCAACAAGCAGTATCCCCTTCGCGATCTCGCCAACGCCCTACATCGCTACCTCCAGGCCAAGGGACGGCGGATCAGCTTCGAGTGGGCGATGATCGATGGGGTAAACGACAGCGACGAGGACGCAGCCGAGCTCGCCGCCTACGCCCGCCCGCTGCGCGCCCACGTCAACCTCATCCCCCTCAACCCCACCCCCGGGTACTCCACGAAGGGCAGCTCACCCGAACGGGTCGAGGGCTTCCGCGCCGAGCTCGAGTCGCGGGGGATCAACGCCACGATCCGCCGGACCCGCGGCACAGACATCGACGCCGCGTGCGGGCAGCTGCGAGCCGAGCAGCAGGTCGTGCTGCGCGGCCGATCAGGGCGCCCCAACCGCTGAATCGGGCGGCGGGCTGCCACACTGGCATCCGTGAACAACATGCGCTGGCTCAACCAGAGCCAACCCCAGACGCTCTACAGCGCGTCCATGCTCGCCTACTTCCGTACGGTCATGATCCTCTTGTTCAGCGAGAGAGGGAGCTACCGGTTCTTCGCTGCTGACGTGCTCGACACGATCGGACTCGCCCAGCTCGGCTGGGACCTGGCGAGCTTCCTTCTCGCCGCAGGGCTCGCACTCGGCGGCCTCGGTGTGGCGAACGAACGCAAGTGGGGATACCGGGTGCTCATGGGCGCTGCGACCTACGCCGTCGTCGCCGACATCTGGTGGATGATCCGCATCGAGGACTTCGGCCTCGGGATCCTTCTGCGCCTCATGTTCGACGCGGTCCTCGTCGTGCTGATCGTTCACCCCATGAGCCGCGAGTACCGCAAGGTCTGGTTCCGCTAGCTCACCCCGGAGGCGGACCCTCCACGGGGAAGAACAGCTCGATCGTCAGCTCGCTCACCACGACGTCGGTCGGCGAGCCGAACGAGGCCACCGTGGTCAGATAGCCGGACGGACCGTCCGGTGTGTCGAACCACATCGGCAACACGCCGGCGGCCGTGTCGACGTCGTGGACGTCATCGCCGGGATAGGTCTCGGCTTCGGCGACCAACACCTCGAGACGCGGATCGGCCGTGGTCCGCAGCTGCCTGCGCACCCGTTGTACGAGGTGCGTCCGCACCGCGTCGTAGTTGAGGATCCGACCCGCCAGTCCATCTGGATGGAGGGTGATGCGCAGAACGTTGGGAACCGGTTCGAGCACATGTGGTGCGACCCCGTCGAGAAAGACGGCCGCTGCGTCGTTGGCCATCACCAGATCCCACCCTCCGTCGAACACCACGGCCGGCCGGGGCTCGTGACCGCTGAGCATCAGCTCGAGCGCTTCCCGGACGTGGTTCATCTCCGGACTGGTGAGATCCGCCATCGGGTAGTTGGGTGCGTATCCCGCCGCGAGGAGCAGCTCGTTTCGGTCGCGGAGCGGGACCTCGAGGTGCTCGGCGAGGTGGAGGAGGAGCTCTCTGCTCGGCGTGGACCGTCCGGTCTCGACAAAGCTGAGGTGGCGCGTCGAGACCTCGGCTTCGGATGCCAGGTCGAGCTGGCTTCTCCTGCGTCGCTCGCGCCACGAGCGCAGAAGCGGTCCGACACCTGCGGTTGGGGCCACTGTCGTCATCACCGGAATCTACCGAGGACCTGAACGCCGATCCGATGACCTGACAGGTAATGGGATCGCCGCAGCGGTTGTCGCACCGTGGGGTCATGACGACAACAACCTCTGAAACCCGTTCGTCCGGTTCGTCCCGCACGCCGCAGGATCGACTCCGGCGCGTCCTGAAGGAGAACTTCGCACTCTCCGCGAGCACCGGCCTGGTGGCTGCGGTCGGCTTCGTGCCTCTGGCCGAGCTGTTCGACGTTCCACGGGCCGCTGTGCTGGTGGTCGGACTGGGCCTGCTCGCCTATGCACCCATGCTGTGGCAGTTCTCCAAGGTCCCGCGTCTACAGAAGTCGCACGCGTTGATCCCTGCACTCGGCGACGAAGCCTGGGTGATCGCGAGTGTCCTGATCGCCGGCTTCGGTCTCGGCGGAATGAGCCTGGCCGGCAGGCTGATCCTTCTCGCGACGTGCGTCCCGGTCGGAATCTTCGCGGTCCGGCAGTGGAGCCTCGCTCGCCGTCTCTGAGAGACTGCGGCCATGGCGACACTCATCGACGGAATCGACGACCTCAAGTCTCGCATCGGCGAGCACATCGGCTACAGCGAGTGGCATCCGGTCACCAAGGAGCAGGTCCAGCTCTTCGCCGACGCCACCGGTGACCACCAGTGGATCCACCTCGATGAGGAGAAGGCCAAGGCCGGCCCGTTCGGTGGGACGATCGCCCACGGCTACCTCACGCTGAGCCTGGCCCCGATGCTCATGGCCGAGGCGTTCACCATCGCCGGCGACGTCAAGATGGGCGTGAACTACGGCGCCAACAAGCTTCGCTTCACCGCACCGGTGCCTGTCGGCGCGCGCGTCCGCATGGGTGCGACACTTCAAGAGGTGAACGAATTCGACGGCGGCGCCCAGTACGTGGTGGAGCTCGTCTTCGAGATCGAAGGCTCCGAGCGCCCCGCGTGTGTCGCCGAGTGCATCTACCGCGTCTACACCTGACCCGGGCTGCCAGGTGAACGACTCGCCGCTCGAGGGCGATCGACTGCTCGAAGGTGACGACAAGGCCGCTGCGGTCGAGACGATGTTCGACCGCATCGCCCCCCGCTACGACCTCGTCAACCGCCTGCTGACGTTTCGACTCGACGTCCGCTGGCGGCGCAGGACGGTGCGCGAGCTCGCCCTCGTGCCCGACTCGCGTGTCCTCGACATCGCCTGCGGCACCGGGGACCTGTGCAACGACCTGCTCCGCGCGGGATTGCGGCCGGTCGGTGTGGACTTCAGCGCGGGCATGCTGCACGCCGCGAGAACCGACGCGCCGCTGGTGCGCGCGGACGCGCTCCGACTTCCGGTGCCCGATGGATCGGTCGACGGCGCTACATGCGGTTTTGCGCTGCGCAACTTCGTGGATCTTGCCGCGTTCTTCGAGGAGCTCGGCCGAGCGGTGCGGCCCGGCGGTCGAATCGGCCTGCTCGACGTCGCAGAACCGAAGAGCCGCTTGCTGCGATTCGGGCACGGCGTCTATTTCGGCAAGGTGGTGCCGCGCATCGGGGCACTTCTGTCGGATCGCTCGGCGTACCGCTATCTCCCGAAGTCAGTGGCGTACCTGCCGGAGCCTGACGAGATGATGAGCTCGCTCCAGGCGGCCGGTTTCGAGAACGCGACGCGCACCCTGCTGAGCGGCGGGATCACCCAGATGATCACCGCCACCCTTTCCGCAGAGGAGTGAGCGCAGCGAGCGACGATTGTCGGCGAAGATTCAGACCTACTCTGGGTGGGTCGACCTGAAACCCACCCAGGCGCCGAGGCCGGCGACCATCGGGATCCAGTAGCTCACCAGCCGGTAGGCGAGCGTCGCGAGTACCGCCCGGCCCGGTGTGACACCGGCGGCGACGAGGGTCGCGGTGAGTCCGGCTTCGACGAACCCGAGGCCGCCTGGCGTGATCGGGATCATGGCGAGAACCGCCCCGGCCACGTAAGCGAGAAGGACGAGCGACGTTCTGGTCTCGTCGCCCGTCGCCGCGAGCGCGGCCAGGAGTGCGTAGAAGTCGAAGAGCCATTTCCCCACAGCCGTCATGACGGCCCACGGCCACCTGCGCCCGAGTGATCCGAGCACGACGCTGCGCTCTTCGAGGAGTCGCTGCCCCAGGTCGCCGTCGGTCGGGCGGCCGAGGCGGCGTCTCGCACGATCGATGAGGTGACCGAGTTGCAGCAAAGGCGTGGTGGTCGTGGCCAGCAGCAGACCGAGGCCGAACATCGCGGCGAAGATCCCTGCGCCGATCCATGCGGCGGCCTCGAGTCCTCCTGGGACGACCACCTGTGGGTCCACGACCGCAGGCAGGCTGAGGAGCGGCAACATGAGCACGGACGCCGTGGTGATCAGCGAGATCGCCGTGAGCCCGGCCGCCGAGCGTGCGGTGTCGACCCCTGCCACGGTGAGCATGCGGTACTGCAGGGCTCCACCTGCGGCGGCTCCGCCGGGGACCACTCGGCTGAATGCGTTGGAGGCGAGCTGCGACGTCACCAGCGCAAACCACGGAGCCCCCACGAACACGAACCGCTGCAGCAGCCACACACATCCGAAGCTGGCCAGCTCCGCCATCAACATCACGGCGAACCAGCCTGGGGCGATCTCAGCGAGCCGCGGCCAGGCCTGAAGCACTTCGATGAGACCCGGGAGCACCGCATAGAGGGCGAGCGCCGCCACGCCCACCATGGCGATCCGCCAGCCCAGCCGCCCCTTGGACTCAGCCACTGAGGGCCAGCCCGACGGTGAGCAGCAGACCCACGACGAGCTGCACACGGCCTGTGGCCCCGAGCACCGGGATGAGGTCGGGACCCGCTGCGCCACGGAGCACGGTCCGAACCGGCCCGACTGCCAGCGGAATGCCCAGAAGGCCGAGGAGCGCCCACGGTCGCAGGATCGCGAGGTACGGCAGGAACAGGAACACGGCAGTGAGGACCGCCGTGTAGAGCAGACGGGTCGGCCGGTCGCCCATGCGCACGGCCAGGGTCCGCTTGCCGGCCTCGGCGTCTTTGGGCAGGTCACGAAGGTTGTTCGTGATGAGAAGCGCGACAGCCATCAACCCCACCGGGACAGACGCGGCGAGGGCGAGGGTTGTGACGCGTTCGTCCTGGACATAGGTGGTGCCTCCGGTGGCAACCACCCCGAAGAACGCGAACACGAAGATTTCGCCGAGACCCAGGTAGCCGTAGGGCTTTGGCCCGCCCGTGTAGAACCAGGCGGCGAGGATCGAGGCCGCGCCGAGGGCGATGAGCCACCATCCCGCGGCGGCTGCGAGTCCCACGCCGACAGCAGCGGCGAGCCCGAAGGCCATGAGGGCGGCGCCTTTCACAGCGCCGGGCGAGGCGGCGCCGGACCCCACCAGCCGCATGGGGCCGACACGACGGTCGTCGGTTCCCCGCACCCCATCGCTGTAGTCGTTCGCGTAGTTGACGCCCACTTGGATCGCGAGCGACACGACGAGCGCCGCAGCCGCCCGCCACCAGATCGGAGCGCCGTCGAGATCAGCCGCGGCTGTTCCGACGCCGACGGGAACAATGGCGGCGGGAAGGGTGCGCGGCCGCGCTCCTGCGATCCAATCAGCGGCGGACGTCACGCTGGCGGCTACTCGCCGATGTCCTTGAAGGCGATGAGGCCACCGCCGTCCATCGCGACCGTCTGGCCCGTGATCCAGCTCCCGGTCTCCGCGGCCAGCCAGGTCGCACATCCAGCGATGTCCTCGACCTCACCGAGCCGCTTGAGCGGGTAGGCCGCGGCGACCTCGGCCCCGCGCTCCCCCTCCCAGAGGATGCGGGCGAAGTCGGTCTTGATGAGGCCCGGAGCGATGCAGTTGACCCGCACCTTCGGGCCGAGCTCGGCGGCCAGCTGCTTGGTGAGGTGGATCAGGCCCGCCTTGGCGACGTCATAGACGCCGAGCTGCGGGTTGGTGGACAGCCCGCCGACCGAGCTGATGTTGATCACCGACGAGCCACCCGGGCCCTCTTTCATGTACTTGTTCCAGCAGAGCTGGGTGAGCACCAACGGGGCGGTCATGTTGACCTGGATCGTCTTCTCCCAGCGGGGGACGTCGACATCGATCGTCGGTCCGGCGTACGGGTTGGCTCCGGCGTTGTTCACGAGGATGTCGACGGCCCCGAACCGCTCGAGCGTGTGATCGACGACCGCCTCGGCCTGGTCCGCGTAGCCCACGTTGGAGGCGAACCACTGGCAGTCGTGCCCGATGTCAGCGGCCGCTTCCTCGCAGCTCTCCGGCTTGCGAGACGTGATCATCACCTGTGCACCGGATTCGGCGAATGCCCGGGCGATACCACGCCCGATGCCCCGGGAGCCGCCCGTCACCAGAGCCGTCTTGCCGTCGAGTCGAAGATCCATGTGGAGCGACAGTAGGCCGTGCCGCGGTCCGAAGCGCAGACGGCGGGCGCTCGCCTTCACGCCGTAGGATGCCCGGCCATGGACTACGGCTATCTGACCGGCAATCACGCGGAGGGAATCAGCCCGGGAGACCTGGCGAGAGAACTCGAAGAGCGCGGGTTCGCATCAATCTGGGTGCCTGAGCACAGCCACATTCCGACGGACCGCAGGAGCCCCTACCCCAACGGCGGTCCGCTCCCCGACTCCTACGTCCACATGATGGACCCGATGGTGTCGCTGATGGCTGCGGCCGCGACGACGTCCGAGCTGCGCTTGTGCACGGGCATCGTGCTCCTCCTCGAACACGATCTGCTCGACCTGGCCTGCACGGTGGCGACCACCGACGTCTTGTCGGGCGGTCGGGTCGTGTTGGGAATCGGTGTGGGGTGGAACGAGGAGGAACTCGAGAACCACCGTCCGGACCTTGCGTTCAAGAAGCGGTACAGCGCGATGCGCGAGCGGGTCGCAGCGCTGCGCACGGCGTGGAGTGAGGAGGAGGCGTCGTTCTCGGGCACCTGGGATTCCTTCACCGAGTCGTGGGTGTACCCCAAGCCGCCAGGCGGGTCTGTACCGATCGCGCTCGGCAACGCCGGCCCGCTCGGCATGCGCCACGCGGCCGAGTACGCCGACGAATGGTGCCCGATCGACGTCGGTGTGCAGAACGAACAGGGCAAGCCCGACGTGGTCGAGGGCATCGCCCGCTTCCGCCAGATGGTCACAGAGGCGGGCCGCGACCCCGACACGATCCCCGTCAAGTTGTTCGTGTGGGGACGACCGCGACCCGAGCGGCTCGAGATGTACGCCGAGGCGGGCGTCACCGAGTTCGTGTTCACGCCGGCCCACTTCGATCTGCCGACCGCCGACGAGACCCTGCGTCACCTCGACGAGCTCGCCCCCGTCGTCAACGCCCTGTAGCCAGGCCCCCGCCGAGTTGAGCAAGATGGTGCCTGACACCATGTTGCTCAACTTCGGGGTTGCTCGACTTCAGAAGCCGCGGGGCCCGCCGGGCCGGGTGATCCGCCAGGTGGTGCGATCAGCGCCGAGGTCGAGGCGGTCGGTGAGTTCGAGCCGCACCGTCGGGTCGGCGACCGCCAGCACGCCCGCGTAGAGACCGGCGAGGCCGTCCAGCCATTCGGGCACACATTCACCTTCGAGGCCGCGGAACATCCGCCAGCTCTCCTGCGACACCAGGACGTCCCCGGCGATGACCGCATCGCCCTGGGCTTCGAGCAGCCGAGCGAGAACGACGGCCGGCGCAGTGGTCCCGAGCCGGTCGGTGACTGCTTTCGAGTACTGCATGCCGATGCGGCTGCCGGTGCGGTACATGAGCCCCTGCGCGGCCAGTGGACCCAGCTGGTCGTGAAGCACTGGCGTGATGTTGCGGATGTAGTCCATCGAGTAGTTGCGGGCGGCCTTCGCCAAACGATCCGGCGGCCAGGTGTCCGCCGCCAGAAGCGGGAGAGCGTCCAGGTCGACCGGTGGGCACATCTCGCCGAACCGGAAGCGCACGCGCTCCTCGGGCTCCAACTCCCGGTCCTCCTCGAGGTAGTACCCCTCGAGGCCGGGAAAGCCGTCCATGGTCTGCCCGGTACATACGAACCCCAGCCGGGGATTGCCGAGACTCACCCCGTTGTGGCCATGCCAGCCGTGCAACATCGCCCGAGCGACGCGGGTGGGGATCGCTGCGAGGGCCGTCCCATCGAATATCCAGCGGGGCGGCAGGTACCGCACCCAGGCCTTGGTATCGGATTCGGGCACGAACACCACACCGACACCACCGACGTGGTTGGAGAGGTAGTGGTACTTGGCGCATGCGACCGCGTCGGGCTCACCATCGAGACCGAGCTTCGAGAGACCCGGCAGAAACCTCTCGAGATGCTGCCGACGGAAGAGACCGAACAGGGCGTCCGCGGCCCTGTCCTCCCCTTCCTCCACCACCAGCGCGAGAACCAGACCCGTCAGGTAGCGATGCAGCAGCTCGCTCACCGCGTCGTACCCGGCCGTGTCGATCTGCTCCGAAGGTCCCGTCACGCCACCATCGTTGCACCGATCGATACGTTGGCCACATGAATCGCCTCGGGGACGAGACGTCTCCCTACCTCCGTCAGCATCGCCATAACCCGGTGCATTGGTACCCGTGGGGGTCGGAGGCATTCGCTGCGGCCCGCGCCGAGGACAAGCCAGTGCTGCTCTCGGTCGGGTACTCGGCGTGTCACTGGTGCCACGTCATGGCCCACGAGTCGTTCGAGGACGGGGCGACCGCAGCGGTCATGAACCGGTTGTTCGTCAACGTGAAGGTGGACCGCGAGGAGCGACCCGACGTCGATGCGATCTACATGCAGGCTGTGCAGGCGTTCACGGGTCGCGGTGGTTGGCCGATGACCGTGATGATGACTGCGGAGGGGCGACCGTTCTTCGGCGGCACGTACTTTCCGCGCGAGCAGTTCGTCACGCTGATGGAGCGGGTCGGCGAGATGTGGAGGGAGAGACGGGTCGAGCTGTTCGAACAGGGAGATCGCCTCACCGAAGCGCTCGAACGTTTCGATCGGATACCGGCCGGATCGGACCTTCCCACCCTCGACGCCGTCGCGGGGGCGCTCGAGAGCTGGCGAGGCGAGTTCGACGCGCAGTGGGGTGGTTTCGGCCGTGCGCCCAAGTTCCCTCCGACGATGGCGATCGAGACGATCCTGCGGCGATCCGTCATCGACGACGATCCCGAGCTCGCCCACTTGGCCCTGCACACCCTCGATGCCATGGCGGCCGGCGGTGTGTACGACCACATCGGCGGCGGATTCGCCCGCTACAGCACCGACCCGGAGTGGTTGGTTCCCCACTTCGAGAAGATGCTGTACGACCAGGCACTGCTCCTGCGGGCGTACACGCAGGGGTGGCTGGCCGGGGGGTCGGACGATCATGCACAGGTAGTCGAGGAGACCATCGAGTACTGCGTCAGGGACCTGCGGCACCCGAGTGGTGGGTTCTTCTCCGCCCAAGACGCAGACAGCGAAGGTGTGGAGGGTCGCTTCTATGTGTGGACTCCTTCCGAGGTCACGGCGGCGCTGGGGCCCGAGGCCGCGGCGAGCGTGTGCGACTGGTTCGACGTCGGGGAGGGCGGAAACTGGGAGGGAGCGACTGTGCTGCGCCGACCGGTGGGCGTCGGTTTGGGGCGGTCGGCGGAGCTCGAGGCGGCGCGCCGAGCCCTCCTTCAGGCCCGTTCGACTCGAGTTCGACCTGGGCTCGACGACAAGGTGCTGACCGAATGGAACGGACTGATGGTGGGCGCCCTGGCCGATGCCGGTCTGGCGTTCGGTCGCGACGACTGGGTCGCGCTGGCTGCCGAGACCGCCGACTTCCTGCTCAGGGAGCTGCGCGACGCCGACGGGCGGTGGCTGCGGTCGTGGCAAGACGGTCGCGCTCGGATCCTCGGATACGCCGCCGACGTCGCCGCGGTGATGGATGGTTTCACGCGCCTGGCAGAGGCGAGCGGCGACGCGAGATGGATCGACGAAGCGGTCGCTGCCGCCCGCCAGCTGGTCGACGTGTTCTGGGATGACGAAGCGGGTGGCGTCTTCACACCCGGCTCCGACGCCGACCCGCTGGTGACCCGCCCCAAGGACCTTCTCGACAACGCAACCCCGGCGGCCAACTCGCTGGCGGCGGTGGGTTTCATGCGGCTGTGGGCACTCACCGGACGCCGAGAGTTGCTCGATCGGGCCGACGCGATCCTGCGGTTGCTCGCCCCGCTGCTCCAACAGTCCCCCACCGCCTTCGCCCATGCCCTCGGCGCCGTGGAGATGCGCGTCGAGGGGCCGAAAGAGATCGTGGTCGTGGGTGACAGCGCGGCCGCAGCCGACCTGGTTGCCGCTGCCGGCGGTTCCTTCCGCCCCGGCGCCGTGTTGGCGTGGGGCGAACCCTTCATGAGCCCGCTGTGGGAAGGCCGCGACGCCGATCGGGCCTACGTCTGCCAGGGCTACGCCTGCCAACAACCCGCCACCACCCCCGCCGAACTCACCGCCCAGCTCACCGCCCCGAAATTTGGTCGATAGAGCCCGCTCAGCGAACTGAATCGACCACAGAAGCGCGGGCAAGGGCCCCGCGGATCTGGCGGATGACGGCCGCAGGGTCGGAGGTCCAGGCTTTCCACGTGATCTCCAACACGACCCAGCCGAGGCGACGCAGCTCGTTGCGCTGACGGCGGTCGCGTTCGAACTCATGTCGCCCCAAGTGAAAGCGAATGCTGTCCAGCTCGACCGCCACACGATGCGACGGAAAGGCGAGATCGACCTGCAGGATGAGCGCTCCCGACTCGTCACAGATCCTGTACTCGAGGCGAAAGGGTGGAGGTGCCTCGCGGGCGAACCGGCTCGCGACGTCGCGACTCCACTCGCTCAGAGGAACCTCCGGGTCGCCGTAGCGCGCCTCGAGCAGTGCGCGCAGCACTCCGCAACCGTCCCGTCCTCGGCGAGAATGTCGATTCAGCACAGCGTGAAGGCGCGGCCAGGTCGTTCGTCGCTGCCGGAGGGCCGACTCTGCAGCCTTCTCCAACAGCGGGAGCGAGAGAACAGCGCCGAGATCGATGATGGTTCGATCGACTCCGGTGGCTCGGATCCGCTCGATGACGACAGGATCGAGCCGATCGAACTGCGTCGAGCGGTGCACGATCACCCCGCTGTGACGCCGTCTACGGCTGACGTCGACGGTGACTTCCGGTGACCATCGACCGAAGCCATCGAGTCCATGAAGGCGAGCAGCGCTGCGGTGGGATGCGACGCCGCCCGTCGCGAGCACAGCTGCCAAGACGTGGCATTCCCACGTCGGCGCGATCGCGCAGAGGCGATAGACCCCGGAGTGAACAGCAGTCCATTCGCCCGAGGCCAGGCGCCGCGACACCGCCGACGGCGAGAGTCCCGCCTCGAGCGCCTGCGCGCGTGTGATGAGGCCGTGTTGGCCCCGAAAGGTTTCGTCGAGCATCTTCCCTTCCCGACTTCTGTGGTCGAAAAGGCCCGCTCAGCGCGCTCTTTCGACCAAATTTCGAATCGGGGAAGTGGTCGTTCAGTTCTGTGGTCGAATTGGCCCGCTCAGCGGGCTGTTTCGACCAAATTTCGGTTAGGTGGCCTACAGGCCGGACTTCTCCAGGATGTGGACGCCGCAGCTGGAGCCCAGGCCGATTACGTGCGCCAGGCCCACCTTGGCGCCTTCGACCTGGCGGGCGCCGGCTTCGCCGCGCACGTGGGTGGCGACCTCGTAGAGGTTGGCGACACCGGTGGCGCCAATCGGATGCCCCTTGGAGAGAAGGCCGCCAGACACGTTCACCGGGATCTCACCGTCACGCCACGGACCGCCCTTGTCGATCCAGTCACCCGCGCCACCCTCCTCGCACAGGCGAAGGTTGTCGTAGTGGCGGAGCTCGGCCGTGGCGAAGCAGTCGTGCAACTCGACGAGGTCGAGATCCTTCGGATCGACGCCCGCCTGCTCGTAGGCCTGGTCGGCGGCTGTGCGGGTGAGCGTGTTGACGTCGGGCTGCACCTGGCACCCCTCGGTCCAGGGATCCGACGTCAGCACCGAGGCCGAGACCTTGACCGCGCGACGCTGCTGTTCTTTCGGCAACGACCTCAGCTTCTCGTCCGACACCAGCACCACCGACGCCGCGCCATCACCCGTCGGGCAGCACATCAGCAGCGTGTTGGGGTACGCGATCACCTCACCCTGCATCACCTCGTCGAGGGTGAATTCCTTGCGGTACTGGGCGAGCGGGTTGAGCACGGAGTGGGCGTGGTTCTTTTGCGCCACCTTGGCGAACTGCTCGAAACCCACGCCGTCGTTCTCATAGGCGTACTCCATGCCGGCCTGGGCAAACACGCCGGGCATCATGTTGGTGCCGAGCCGACCCTCCACGCCCACGACCGAACCGAAGCGGCCGGACGGCTCGAAGACCTGCTTGTCCGAGCGAGCAGCTCGATCGCCGCCGAGCATGCCCATCTTGCCCATCTGTTCGACACCGACGGCGATGCCCATGTCGGCCTCGCCCGCCTTGATCGCCATCATCACCGTGCGCACAGCGGTGGCGCCCGTCGCGCACGCGTTGGCGACGTTGTACACCGGAATGCCGGTCTGACCGATCTGCTTCTGCAGCCGCTGGCCGACACCGCCGTTGGCCTCGTAGAGGCAGCCCGCGGCGAGGATGTCCATCTCCTGGATCGTGGCTCCGCCATCGTCGAGCGCACCGAGCGCCGCGTCGGCGGCCAGGTCGATGAGGTCCTTGTCCTTGTACCGGCCGAACTTGGTCATGCTGGTGCCGAGGATCCAAATGGGGTCGTCGTTGCTCATAGGTGTCTCCGTGGGTGTGGGCTCAGCCGTTTCAGGCGGGTTCGAATCCGAACGCGATGGCTTCGTTGCCGTCGTCGTCCGTGGCGGTCACATAGGTGGTGAGGCGGACGTCCATGCCCAGGCTCACCTTCTCGGGGGTGGGATCGACGTTGACGACGTTGCCCTTGACCCGTCCACCACCGTCGAGGTCGATTACTGCGGACACGTACGGAGCCGGTACCCCGCGGGCCGCTCGATGGACGATCGTGAAGGCCCTCACCGTGCCGGTCGAGGACATCTGCTTCGAGCTGAAGTCCCGGGCGCCGCATGACGCGCAGGCGTTGCGCCGATCGAAAAAGGTGGCGCCGCACGAGGCGCACTCGTTGGCGACCAGGTGCGGCTCGTCGCCGAGCACCAGGTAGTCGACCATCGGAATCTGGCTCACGTCACTCCCCTCGTCCCCGCAACGGTAGCTGGCGCGCCTACCAGCCGCCGCGGTGCACGATGTCGTCGAATGGGCGGCGGGGCCGGTCGCGCGAGCGCCCCGGTTCGTCTCCACTGCGGTCGGGCCACCCGATCGCCATGGTGCCGATGGGCTCACGGTCCGCAGGGACGCCGAGGGC
Organism: uncultured Acidimicrobiales bacterium; assembly: GCA_964629575.1. Taxonomy (GTDB): domain Bacteria; phylum Actinomycetota; class Acidimicrobiia; order Acidimicrobiales; family Poriferisodalaceae; genus JAYPWI01. Next base: position 45,697 of record CAZVUM010000020.1, read on the forward strand.
CGCAGCGACGTCCGCCGCGTGATCGAACATCCCGAAGAAGAGCACCCCCAGGCCAGCATCGATCGCCGCGTACTGCATCGCCATCGCCGCGAACGACGCATCGACGATCCAGTACGGCGTGGCCCACGATTCGGCCGATTCCCCCAGACCCGTCCGTGCCTTGTCCGGCTCGCCGTACCGGCTCACATAGGCCGCGGGGTCGGCCCACACGGTGACGATGACGGGCGCCGCCAACAGGCTGTGCCAGCGAAAGCCCTCACGTCGCTCGGCAGGCAAGGTGACGTCCCAGTACCGCGCAGTGTCGGGGCCCTCGAGAACGACAACATCGAATCCCTGGGTGTTGCCGGCCGAGGGCACGCGTCTCGCAGCGTCGAGCACCCCGACGAGCACCTCGTCGGGCACGGGTTCGGCCGAAAAGGCACGCGTCATGTGCCGTCTGCGCAGCAGGTCGGCGAAGTCCATCAGCCGGTCGGGCCGAGGCGGCTCAGAGGAGCTTGGCGAGGTCCTCGCGGCTCGCCCAGCCAAAGGCGATCAGCGCGTCGCCGTTGGCGACATCGAGCTCGTCGAACAGCGCCGCCACCTCGGGGTCGACCTTCTCGGGCTTGGCCGCAGTGTGGTTGAGAACCAGCGACGGTTGGCCCTCGCCGATGACACGGAACTGCCGGGCCTTGTAGTCGCCCCGCACCTCGAATCGCTTGGCGAGTCGACGACCCCACGCCCTGTCCTCACCGTTGGCCTCGTAGCCGGGCCGGGGGACGATTCGATCGAGCGCCTTGAAGGCATCGAACGCCGCTGGATCGGCCATCTGGCAGGCGACGAGGACATCCTCGTCGGGGAACGCGAGCACCGCGCGCCGCATCTGATCGCCCACCATCGACCGCAGGGCCGAATCGCGGCGAGCAGTCCGCCGAACCCCGGCCAACCCGAGGAGCACGGTGGGATCACCGCCCACGCGTTCGAGGGTGCAGAAGCCGTAGGCCTGCAGCTTGCCGCTGTCGCGCACCTGGGTCACCAGAACCCAGGCGTCACGTTGCTTCGACAACTCCCCCACATCGAACGCGACGACCTCGTCGGCCACGAGCTCGGACATCTCCTCGATCTCAGCATCGCTGAGAGCAGTGCAGTCCTTGGTCTCGACTTCCAATGCCATCGCTGGAGTAGCCCCCACAATCGCTAGTTTTCGACCGCTCCAGTCCAGCGCAGATGGCGGCGGAGGGCAAAACGGGTCAGAGATAGACCCCGCCGGCCCGCCCGTCGGGCTCGGGCTGGGGGACGGCGCCCGGCGGCAGCGCACCCTGGCGCATCTCCACCAGCTGGCGCTGGGCCATCATCTGCTGTGCGGCGACGGCGGCCTGAATACCGTGGAACAGTCCTTCGAGCCATCCGACCAGCTGGGCCTGGGCGATCCTCAGCTCCGCCTCGGAGGGCGTGTCCGACTCGAACGGAAGGGCGAGCCGGTGGAGCTCCTCCTGAAGGTCGGGTGACAGCGCCTGGGCGAGCTCGCGCACCGAGTGCTCGTAGATCTCGCGCATCCGATCCCGGCTGGCCTCGTCGAGGTCGGCCTGGCGCACTTCTTCGAGGAGCGTGCGGATCATCGCGCCGATGCGCATGACTTTGGCCGGCTCGCTGATCGCGGGCGGCTCGATCTCGCCGGCCCCTGGAATCTCTGCGGCGGCGGGGTCCACCACCTCTGGCGTCTCGGGGCCCTGGGGAATGCCCCCGCGGTTGCTGTCGCCCGGTCTCGGCGTGTCTGACATGGAATCCGAGGCTATCTCCACGAGCAGCCGTGAGTGCCGCCGACTCCGTGAATCATTTGCCGCTCAGCGGCCGATCATCCGCCCGCGGTGAGGCGAATCAATGGGACGTGCATCTCCTCGGCCGTGAGCCCCCCGTGGCGCCCGATGAGCCACGGCATCTCGGGCGTTGCAGGCTCGACGAACCCGATCGGCTCCCGGGCGACGAGCGCGACGTCGCCCAAGCGCTCGCGCGCCTCGCGGCGCACGGTGTGCCCGAACCATTTCTCATCGAGGACCTGCTCCACCTGCGCCACCCACCCGACATCGCAGTGGGCGGCGTGAGCGGCAGAGGAGACCTCGTCGGCGGCCCCTTGCTTGGTGTGCAGCCACATGAAGCGAGCTTCGCCAGACGTCGAGGCGACGCCGCTGAGAACGTCACCAGACAGTTCGACCAGCGCATCCCCCACGTGCACCATGCCGTGATCCGCGGTGACGAGCAGTTCGGTTCCGGACGGCAAGTTCTCGAGCAGATCGCCGATCAGGCGATCGATCCCCGCCAACTCGGTTGCGTACTCGTCCCCGATTCCGTAGACGTGACCGACCTTGTCGAGCCCGTCGTAGTAGGCGTACACGAGCCGTTCGCCTCGCTCGACGCAAGCAGCGACCTCGCTGACCAGGGTGAACGGCGTCCACCAGCCGTGCCACGCGCCGCCGCGCAGATGGGCGTCTGTGAACCCGGTGTCGCGGAACTCGGCCTTGGTCACCACAGGTGGGGCCGCACCGAGGAAGGGTTCGATCGGCTGAAAGGCCTCGGGGACGAGGGTGCCGCGAGCATCACCGCGCGGGGTCGTCCATCGAAGGCAGTTGAGGATCCCGTCGGACGTGCGGACCCGGTAGCCCACGACGCCGTGTTCGCCCGGCGACGCGCCGGTGCTGATCGAGGTGAGCGCCGACGCAGTGGTGCTCGGCGCCACCGTGGTGATGGGCGCGCCGGCTCCAGCGGTCAGCGTCGGAGCGTGCTGAGCGTGACGCATGAGCTGATGCCAGCCGAGGCCGTCGACCACGAGAACCACGACGGCGTCCGCCCGCACCACCTCGTCGGAGACCGCCTCGGTCGCCCAACCCGACACCAGCGCAGGAATGATCGAGGACACGCACCGGCCGCCGTGATCGGGCAGCACGAGATCGGTCTCCACGGGCCCACGCTAACCGGCCCCCGGCCATCAGCGGGTCGCATAGGGCGCCGCGGGTAGCCTGTCGCCGTGGCTGTTTCGACCCGCGGTGACTACGCAAGCCGAGCCTTGCTCAGCCTGGTGCTCAACGAGGACGGAACGCCGACGTCGGTCCGGGACATCGCCGAGCGAACGGCCCTCCCCCAGCCGTATCTCGAACAGATTCTCCTCGCGTTGAAAGGCGCTGGATTGGTCCGCTCCAAACGCGGCGTCGGGGGCGGATACATCCTGGCCAAACCGCCGGAGGACATCACCGTCGGCATGGTCGTCAGCGCCGTCGACGGGCCCATAGGACTCGGCGACTTCGGCGAACCCCATCAAGACGGAGCGTGCGACCACGAAGGTCAGTGCGTCCTGTTGTCGATCTGGGGTGAGGTTGGTGATCTCATGCGCTCGCGGCTCGACAGCTACACCTTGGCCGAAGTGGCCGAGATCGCACGCGGCCGCGCGCCGTGGCCAGAGGGTCAACCGTCCTGACCAGGGCCGAGCTGCTCCCTCGCTGACTCCGTCGCCGCTCTGAAACGCTCCACGGCTCCCGCCATGTCCGCAGGAAGTCGCGAGGTGAAGCTCACGGTCTCACCGGTTCTCGGATGTTCGAATGCCAGCTCTGCTGCGTGCAGGAGTTGGCGGCCGATACCGAAAGGATCCGGGCGACCATAGGTGCGATCACCGAGAACGTGGAGGCCGACTGCGTTGAGGTGAACGCGAATCTGGTGCGTCCGACCGGTTTCGAGCCGGCAACGGAGCAGGGCCGCCTCGAAGGGTTGAGCGAACGGCTCGACCAGTTCGTAGTGCGTCCTCGCGGGGCGGCCGTCCTCGCTCACCGTCATGCGCGTGCGACTGCGTCGACTCCGCCCGATCGGAGCGTCGATCACGCCGGTCGCGGCATCGGGGACACCGCGCACGAGCGTCAGGTAGACGCGGCGCACCGTGTGCGTGCTCAGTTGTGCGACGAGGTCGGCGCGCGCCTGTTCGTGGCGAGCCACCACCAGCAGCCCAGACGTGTCGCGGTCGAGGCGGTGCACGATTCCCGGGCGATCCGGCTCACCCACCTCGGAGAGTTCGGGCCAGCGGGCCAGCAGCCCGTTGACGAGGGTGTCCGATTCGCCGCCCGCACCAGGGTGCACTACGACGCCGATGGGCTTGTCCACCACGATGACGTCGTCGTCGATGAAGACCACCGGGAACTCGATCGCGGAGTTGGCCTGCGGTGCGCTGTCGACGTGCGTCGTGGCCGGCAGGGCCACCTCGACGGTCGCCCCCTCTGCCACCCGCGTCGATGCGACGCTGACCACCAGCTCGTCCACGCTGACCGCCCCGGCTTCGACGAGCCGGCGAACCTCCGAGCGGCTGAGGTCGGTCATGACCGCAACGACCCGGTCGACGCGTTCGCCTGCCAGCGCAGCTGGGACGACGTCGGTGGTGGTCACACCCCCGCTCGCAGTCCCAGGATCGCTGGTGGGCTGGTGCTCAGCCATTGCGGCACACCGTGCCGCATGTGTCTGCGTCGCTCTCTGCGCCGCCGACACCCGCCTCGCCACGGCGGCGCTCGTCGCGCCAGAAGTGCCACATCAAGAGAACGACCCCGACCACGATGGCGGAGTCAGCGACGTTGAACACGGGCCAGAACTGCAGGTCGATGAAATCGACCACCCCGCCGCGCCCGAACCCCCGGCCCCGGAACAGCCGGTCGATCAGGTTTCCGAGGGCACCACCGATGACCAAGCCGATCGCGATGATCCCTGGCCGGGTGGTGAAGGAGTGCCGCGCCCGCCACAGGGCCACCGCGATGACGATCGCCACGACCCCCAGCACGGGACCCAGGCCCTCGCCGGTGCTGAACGCGAAGCCGGTGTTGGAGACGAGGTGAAACCGGAGCTTCCAGATGACGTCGATGTTCCGGTCATCCAGCGCAGCCGTCGCCCAGATCTTGGTGGCCAGATCTGCGACCAGGACCGCGGCGGAGGTCACGCCGACGATCCGCGAACGCCGACCGTCGAGAGTGTCGGCGACCTGATTCATCGCTCAGCGCCAGGCGGCGCCACGGCTCTTGAACTCCACACGCATGTCGGCGTGTGGAATCGCCTCGAGCCGCTCCTTGGGAATCTGGAGGCCCGACACGACGCAGATGCCGTAGGTCCCGTCGTCGAGCCTCGCCAGGGCGGCATCGATCTCCTCGATCGCCGCCAACGCCTGGGCGGACAGCTGGAGATCGCGGTCGCGTTCGACCGCGATCGAGTCGCCTTCGCCAGACTCTTCGTCGAACTGCACGTCGCCGGGCTCGCGCTCACGGGCCAGCTGATCGGCCTCGGCCTGCAGGAACTCGGCGTGCTGGGTGTAGCGCCCGCGCTCTGCGAGCAGGGCGGCGCGTTGGCTGTCGAGGAACGAGGGTGAAAAAGGTGATCCCTTTGCTGTCTTGGCTGCGGCCCTGGTGGCTGCGCCCTTCTTCGCCTTGGCGGCGGGGGCCTTCTTCGCAGCCGTCGCAGCCGTCGCAGCCTTTTTTGCCACTGCCTTCTTGGCGGCAGCTTTCTTGGAACTCGCCTTCTTCTTCGTCACAGCCTTCTTCGCCGGGGTCTTCTTCTTCTTCGAGGGGGATTTCGTCGCCGGGGACTTCTTCGCGGGGCTTGTGCTCGTTCCGCCACGGGCCGCGGAGGCCTTCTTGGCCGCCGCTTTCTTTGAGTTGGCCTTCTTCTTGGTGGCCATGACGCCCTCACCCCGGGTACGAAAGGTGCCGCATTCTATGGGTGCGAGCCCTGCGTTCCAACCACCCTTGGCGCACCACGCGACCCGGTTCGCGTCGGCCGTCACCACAAGCAGTCAAGCAGTGGAGCGACCTCACTCTCTGCGTGCCGGCGGGGGCTTCGCTACCGCGCAGCGCGGTGGCTTCGGGGAATCGACCACGGTCAGGGGCAGGTCAGCCGGTAGATTGGCAGATCGCCCAGTCCGTCGACGAACTCGCGAATCATCATGGCTGACTCCCCCGACACCCCGTACCCCACCGTCCCTGCGCGGGCGGATTTCCCCGCCATCGAACGTCGAATCCTCGACGGATGGGCGGCCGGGGGCACCTTCGCTGGATCGATCGAGCAACGACCCCTGGAGGACGAGTTCGTCTTCTACGACGGCCCACCATTCGCCAACGGCCTCCCGCACCACGGGCATCTCCTCACGGGGTACGTCAAAGACGTCGTGCCCCGATATCAGACGATGCGGGGCAAGCGGGTCGACCGCCGTTTCGGCTGGGACTGCCACGGCCTACCCGCCGAAATGGAGACCGAAAAGGAGCTGGGTGTCTCCGGTCGGGCGGCCATCACCGAGTACGGCATCGGGGCATTCAACGAGCAGTGCAGGGCGTCGGTGTTGCGATACACCGCGGAGTGGGAAGACACCGTCACGCGCCAAGCCCGTTGGGTGGACTTCGAGAACGACTACAAGACCATGGACCTCTCCTACATGGAGTCGGTCATGTGGGCCTTCAAACAGCTCTACGACAAGGGTCTCGTGTACCAGGCGTTTCGGGTCATGCCCTACTCATGGGGCGCCGAGACGCCGCTGAGCAACTTCGAGATTCGCCTCGACGATGCCACCCGCCCACGCCAGGACCCAGCGGTCACCGTGTGGTTCGAGCTCGAAGCCGCAGACGACGGTCCCACGGCCGGCCTCGGCACCCTGAGAATCCTGGCGTGGACGACCACGCCGTGGACCCTGCCGTCCAACCTGGCCCTCGCTGTCGGCCCCGATGTCGAGTACGCGGTGGTCGACTCCGGAGGCCACCGATGGGTGCTGGGGGCAGACGCACTCGAGAAGTACGCGAGCGACCTGCCCGACGCTGAACTCGTGGCCACCGTCTCTGGCGCTGACCTCGTCGGCGCCCGCTATGGGCCGTTGTTCGACTTCTTCGCAGACCGCGACGACGCATTTCGGGTGCTGGGCGCCGTATTCGTCGACACCAGCGAGGGAACCGGCGTCGTCCACATGGCACCCGGCTTCGGCGAGGACGACCAGGAGGTCTGCGAGGCCAACGGCATCGAGATCGGACGGGTCGTCCCGGTCGACGATCAAGGCCGGTTCACCGCGGAGGTGGCGCCCTGGGCGGGGCTGAACGTGTTCGACGCCAACCCCGAGATCATCCGGGCGCTCAAGTCGCGAGAACGGGTCGTGCGCCACGACACCTACGAGCACAACTATCCACACTGCTGGCGGACCGACACTCCCATCATCTACAAGGCCATCTCGTCCTGGTACGTCGAGGTCACCGCCATCCGCGATCGGCTCGTTGAGCTCAACCAGGAGATCAACTGGGTGCCGGGCCACGTCCGCGACGGCCGCTTCGGCCAGTGGATCGCCGGCGCGCGCGACTGGTCGATCAGCCGCAACCGCTTCTGGGGATCCCCGATCCCGGTGTGGATGTCCGACGACCCCGAGTACCCCCGCATCGACGTATACGGCAGCCTCGATGAGCTCGAAGCCGACTTCGGAGTGCGCCCCGACGATCTCCACCGCCCTTTCATCGATGGCCTGACCCGACCCAACCCCGACGACCCGACCGGCCAGAGCACGATGCGGCGGGTCCCCGAGGTCCTCGACTGCTGGTTCGAATCCGGCTCGATGCCCTTCGCCCAGGTGCACTACCCGTTCGAGAACAAGGAATGGTTCGACGAGCACTTCCCGGCGGACTTCATCGTCGAGTACATCAACCAGACGCGCGGGTGGTTCTACACATTGCATGTTCTGGCCGGCGCGCTGTTCGACAGACCCGCGTTCCAGAACGTCATCTGCCACGGCATCTTGCTGGCCGAAGACGGCAACAAGCTGAGCAAGAAGCTCCGCAACTACACCGAGCCCAACGAGATCTTCGACAACCAGGGCAGCGACGCCCTTCGCTGGTACCTGATGTCGACCAACATCGTGCGGGGTGGCGACACGCGCATCTCCGACACCGGGATCGACGACGTCGTTCGCCAGATTCTGATCCCGGTGTGGAACGCGTACAGCTTCTTCACCCTGTACGCGAATGTGGACGGCTACCGCGCCCAGCTCAGGACCGACTCACCCCATCTGCTGGATCGCTATCTCCTCGCCAAGACGAGATCGCTGGTCGAGGCGACCACCGCGGCACTCGACACCTACGACCTCCCTGGCGCGGCCGGCGAGATCCAGGGCTTCATCGACGCGCTCAACAACTGGTACATCCGACGCAGTCGCGATCGTTTCTGGGGCACGGACAGCCAGGCCGGCGCGACGGGCGACACCGATGCCTACGACACGCTCTACACGGTCCTGACGACGTTCACGCGGGTCGCAGCACCGTTCCTGCCGATGATCATGGAAGAGATCCACGGAGGGCTGACCGGGGGCGACAGCGTGCACCTCGCGCAGTGGCCCGACCCCGACGAACTTCCGTCGGACCCCGAGCTCGTCGCGTCGATGGATCGCCTCCGCGAGGTCGCGTCGGTCGGCCTGCGGATCCGCGAGGACGCCGGCCTGAGGGTCCGGCTCCCGCTCGCAGAGGTCACGGTCGCCGGAGCGGGCGCGGCGTCGCTGTCACCGCTGACGGACCTGCTCGCCGACGAGCTCAACGTCCGGACGGTGACCCTCAGCGACGACCTCGCGTCTCACGCGGCGTTCGTACTCCGCCCCAACGGCGGGGTCCTCGGTCCGCGGCTGGGCGGCGAGGTGCAGAAAGTGTTCGCCGCAGCCAAGAGCGGCGACTGGACTCGCGGATCGGATGGCACCGTCGCCATCGGCGGTCATGTCCTCACCGCAGATGAATTCGAGCTCGCCCTCGAACCCGTCGACACCGCCAGCACCGCCACATTGAGGGCCAACGACGCCATCGTCGTGTTGGACACAAACGTGACGCCCGAGCTCGAGGCCGAGGGGCTGGCGCGCGACCTCATCCGCCACATTCAGCAGGCGCGCAAAGACGCAGATCTCCAGGTCACCGATCGCATCGACGTTTCGGTGATGTGGAGCCCGGATCAGCTCGACGAGATCAAAGGGCACGAGGCGACGGTCGCGGCCGCCGTGCTGGCCGAGTCGATCTCATGGTCCTCGGGCGCCGAGACGCCCGAGGTTGCCATTTCGGTGGTCTGAAGCGCCGAGTCCGGCTCTCAGCGGCGACGACGACGCCGCCGGCGGGCTCCGTCCTCATCACCTTCGTCGCCCCGAAGGGGCTCACGGCCTCGCAGTGCGGCGAGGAACGGATCGTCGATCTCGTCGGTGTCGGTCGCGGTCGGAGCCGGGTCGAAGCTCGGCGCCTGAGCGGGCTCGGGCGGTGCAGGCGGTGCAGGCGATGCAGGCGGTGCTGCGGGCGCGACGGGCGCCTGCGGGGGTGCAGGCGGCTGCAGGGTGGGTGCCGCGTCCTCCACCGTCGCAGGTTGCGGCGGTGCCGGCGGGGCCTCGGGGGCCGCCGGCGTCTCCTCGGCTCGGGAGATCTCTGGCTCGGCAGAAGGCTCCACCACATGCAGATCCGGGCGGGGTTCGTCGTCAGCCTCGCTGTCGTGCTCGGCCGCACCGTCGATCGTCGCCCAGCGCGGCTTGGTGGGCCCCGACTCCGAACCGGCGGGGTGATCGGTGGATGCCGGCGACTCGGTCGCCCACGCGGACGAGCCGCTGGTCTCGGGTGCCTCGGGCTCAGCCTCGCGCTCGGGGACCGCGCTCGGCGCCGGCGCCGGGGTGGGTGGAGGAGGCGGTGGCGCCATGTCCACGACGTTGGTGGACGCCAGAGGCGGGCCATCAGATGACGCATCACCGTCGTCGACCTCTTCGAGGCGCTCGCCGAGTGCCTCGAGTTCGCGAGCAACCGTTGCGATCGTCTCGCGCCGGCCACCCACGAGATCGGCGAGCCGTCTGGCGTCGTTGCGGCGAGCCGCAACCTGGCGGTCGAGCTCTGCCAGCTCGGCGGTGAGCTCGGCTTGGCGCCTTTCGAGATCGCGCGTCGCCTTGGCCTGGGCCTCATCGACGAGCGTCGCCGCCCTCTGCCGCGCCTCGTCGAGAAGGTCGTCGGCCTCCGAGCGTGCGGTGTCGAGGGCCTCGGCCCGCAACCGCTCCACCTCTTTTTCGGCGTCGTCGCGAGCCACTCGCGCCTGGACGAGCATCTCGTCGGCCTCGCGCCGCGTTCCACGCGCTGCCTCTTCGGCTGCCGCCCTGGCGCGCGTGGTGATCTGCCCTGCCTCGGTCTCTGCACGGAGCAGATGCGCCTTGGCCTCGGTCTCGGCCTCGGCGACGATTCGCTGTGCCTCTGACTGGGCTTCGGCAACGGCGTCATCCGCGGCCTTCTGGGCCAGGACCAGCGCGCGGCTGATCGCCTCCACGTCGGTCTCTGGGGCCGCTGCCACAGGTGCGGGCGCAGGCTCGGGCGGTGGTGGTGGTGGTGGTGGTGGTGGTGGTGGTGGTGGTGCCGGGGCCGGCGCGGCCTCCGCGATCGGGGCGATCTGCTTGGGTTCGTCGGCCACCGGGGCCGCAATCGCGCCTTCGGCGATCCCGTCCTCGAGCTCGGAGACGCGCATCCGCAGGTGGTCGCGCTCGGCCAGGATCTGCTCGAGAGATCCGGCAGCGCGGCTCAAGAAGTCGTCGACATTGTCACAGTCGTAGCCGCGGAACTTCTCCGGGAACTGCTGCTCGAGCAGCATCGCAGGAGTCAGTTCTTCGATTCCCTCGTCCATGGCCCGAATCTAACAAGCACCCCAGGGGGTAGCGCGATCGGCCACCGTGGGCGAGGTCAACACCGCAGGATCGCCCCCAAGACCACGATCTGCAGTACCAGCAGCACAATGATCGGTGACAAGTCGATCGCAAAGCCGCCGAGACGAACGGGTGGCAGAGCCCGACGCAGCGGCCCCATCAGTGGCTCGGTGATGAAGACCAGAGCCGAACGCACCGCGGCGACGGGGCTGTTGGATGCGATCGGGATCCAGCTGAACAGGATCCGGCCGAAGATCGCCAAGATGTAGACGACGACGAGATTGCAGAGGATGGAGTTCACAGCGGGTCGGCGGCTCGATCAGTAATGGAGGCCGCGCTCTTGCAGGCGCTGGCGCTCCTCTTCGGGAAGGCTGACGTCGGCGGGCGCGAGCAGATACACCGATTCGGCGACCTTTTCCATGTTGCCGTTGAGCGCGTAACACAGGCCGCTCGTGAAATCGATGATGCGCCGCGAGAGGTCTCGGTCGACACCCTGGAGGTTGACGATGATCGGCTGATCGGCCTTGAACCGATCCGCCACCTGCTGGGCATCGTTGAAGGACCGAGGGGCGACGACGTGGGGCTTGGCCGGCGACACCGGGATCGTTCTGACCGAGCCGGTGGGTTCGATCCCCGCGTCGGCCAACGCCGCGTTCGCCGATGCCGACGTAACGACCACTGCCGCGCCCTCCGCGGCCGCGGGGGCGGCGACCTCCGGCGCTGGCGCCTGCGGTGGCTCCGTCGCATCGGGCCGCCGGCCGGCGTCGTGTTCGGTGATCAGGGTCACCGAACTGTCCTCGACCTCGACCTCGACCTCGGGCTCTGTCGTGCCGCTGCGGTAGGGCGCTGCGTGTTGCTGATCAGCCAGGTCGTCATACTCCTCGTCCGGGCCGAGTCCGAGGTAGAGCATCGCCTGTCGCCACATCGAAGCCATGTGACCTCCTCGCGGTTCGAGGGTACCGCGCCGTCAGTGCGGTGGGCGCTCACCGAACAGCGCTGTTCCGACACGCACCATCGTCGTTCCCGAGGCGACCGCCGCCTCCAGATCACCGGTCATTCCGAGGGATCTGTGCGCCAGCGCGTGATCGTCGGCGAACGCCACGGCGCTCCGAAACGCCTCCGTGATCACATGCGGGTCGGCCTGGGGGCCGATCGCCATCACGCCCACGACGTCGAGCCCCGCCTGCCTCGCCCGCTCCAACAGGTCCGGCGCCTCAGCCAGAGGGCAACCACCCTGCGCGGCGACCCCGGCGATGTCGAGCTGGAGCAGGACGCGAGCTCCCGGGACCCGCTTGGCGAGCTCCGCGACCAGCGAGGGTCGATCGACCGACTGCCACACATCGACTGACCTGGCCGCGTGGCGGACCTTGTTGCTCTGGAGCGTGCCGATGAAGTGGATCTCGATCTGCTCACGCGTCGAGGCCGGCAGCTCGGGGACCTTTGCCGCCATCTCCTGCACGTAGCTCTCGCCGACGAGGGTGAGACCTGCCTCGCACGCGGCCTCGATGGCCCATGCGCCGAATCCCTTGGTGACGGCAACGATGTCGATGTGATCGGGATCGCCTCCGGCGGCAGCGATCCGTTCGCGCACGACATCGGCGCGGCGGCGGACCTCGTCCGGTTCGACGGGCGCGCCGCTCATGATTCGACCAGCTGGACGAGCAGCGCCTGGCGTTGCGGCTCCCGGCGCACCCTGTGGGAGTAGTAGCGCTCGTCGAGCCCCGTGCACCGGCCGACCCAGGCGTCGACTTCGACACCCGCACGCTCCAAAACCACGCTGAGAGCACCCCCCAGGTCGAGGGCAGGGGTCCCAGCTGTCGTGGTGCCGCGGACGCCGTCGCCGAACGTCTGCGCAAGCCGGTCGAGATCCTCAGCGCCGAACTCGTACACCGGGGCGGAGATGAAGGGACCCACGATGGCCCGCTGGAGTCCACCCGAGGCAGCCCGAAGTGCAGCTGACGCAGCCTCGACCACCCCGGCCTCGAGCCCCTTCCACCCCGCGTGCACGGCGCACACGCCGCCATCGTCGTAGAGCGCAACGGGGATGCAGTCGGCCGTGCGGATGGCGATGACCTGTCCGGACCCAACCGTGACGGCCGCATCGGCCTCGGGCCGGTCGGGCGTGGTCTGCTCGACCGTGACCACCTCAGCACCGTGCACCTGGTGAAGCAGCTGCAGCGCGTCGGCATCCGACAGAAAGAAGTCCGGCGAGTTCGCATCGCCGTCGCGCCGGTCCGAACACTGCACGACGGCCAGCCGGCCATCGACGAGGCGACGCTGCAGGGTCAGCAGATGCCGCTCACTTCAAGAACGAGGGGACGTCGAAATCGTCATCGCCGTCGTCGATGGCGCCGAGCTCGTCGGTGGCGAACACGTCGACGATGTCCTCGCCATCGCCTCCCGAGGAGTCGTCGTTGGATCGGCTCGAGGTCGGACGCTGACCCGCTGCTTCGTCCCAGCGGTCGAACCCTGCGGCGATCACGGTGACCCGGATCTCCTCGCCCAGGCTCTCGTCGATCACCGCGCCGAAGATGATGTTGGCGTCGGGGTGGGCTACGTCGTGGATCACCTGAGCGGCCTCGTTGACCTCGAACAGCCCCAGGCTCGGACCACCGGAGATGTTGAGCAGGATGCCGCGGGCTCCCTCGATGCTGGCCTCGAGCAGCGGGCTCGAGATCGCCTGGCGGGCCGCGTTCTGCGAGCGCGCATCGCCGTGGGCGCGACCGATTCCCATCAGTGCAGACCCGGCGTTGGCCATCACCATCTTGACGTCTGCGAAGTCGGTGTTGATCAGCCCGGGCGTCGTGATCAGCGAGGTGATGCCCTGCACACCTTGCAGCAACACGTCGTCGGCCATCTGAAATGCGTCGATCATCGACGTCTGCTCGTTGGAGACGCTCAGCAGCCGATCGTTGGGAATGACGATCTGGGTGTCGACCTTCTCCTTCAGCCGACCGATGCCCTGATCGGCCTGAACCGCCCGACGCCGACCCTCGAACATGAACGGTCGGGTCACCACGCCGATCGTCAGCGCGCCCACCTCGCGAGCGATCTCCGCGACCACAGGTGCACCGCCGGTGCCGGTGCCGCCGCCCTCGCCCGCTGTGATGAAGACCATGTCCGCGCCACGAAGCACCTCTTCGATCTCTTCGCGATGCTCCTCGGCCGCCCGCTCGCCGACGTCGGGATCGCTGCCCGCGCCGAGACCGCGGGTGAGCTCACGGCCGATGTCGAGCTTGATGTCGGCGTCGCTCATGAGCAGCGCCTGGGCATCGGTGTTGACGGCGATGAACTCGACGCCCTTCAACCCGGCGTCGATCATGCGGTTGACGGCGTTGCAACCTCCGCCGCCGACACCGACGACCTTGATCACCGCCAAGTAGTTCTGTGGTGCTGCCACCCGGACTCCTCCATCGCGGGACTCGACCCTCAACCCGAGGTTGAGAGTTTTCCCAGGTCAGGCACTGTCTGAACGACGGTACCGATTGTTCTGGCATGCGACAAGCACCCCGCGTATGGGGCGCGCGTCACCGGGTCCGCACGACGGGAAGATTCGGGACCGAGACGTCGAGATGGACGGCGTCGACACCCTCGACCGCGAGATGGTCGAGCATGGTGGCCGCGGCGGCCACCTTCGCCCGAAGGCGGTCGTCGTCTCCGAGGAGGATCGTGGGGCCATCGTCGATCCCGATGCGCAGCTCGCCGCGCTCGTCGCGCCACACTCCGTAGGCCCGGTCGTGCACCGAGGACGGAAGGGCCCGCACGACGGCGAGGGCGGCGCCACTGTCGGCGTCCATGAACTCGCCCAGCCCCGGGGCGGCTCTCAGTCCGCTCAGCCGCGGCAGGTCCGGTGCGACCGCCAGCGGCTCCGACAGCACCCTGCCCTCCGGGTCGACCAACACCCACTGGTCGGGCTGGGCGAGAGCGATCGCGACCGGGTAGCGCTCGGTCACCTCGATTTCGATGGTGCCCCGCCAGCTTCGTCGGACCTCCGCGTCGTCGATCCACGGCAACGTCTTCAGGGCGTCCTCCGCCGAACCGAGGTTGAGGGTGAGAAGGGGCGATCCGAGCTCGAATCCCAGCACCTCCTCGGTCTCGCGGAGACTCACTCGGTCGATGCCATAGACCTCGATCCGGTCGACGTCGAGCAGCGAGCTGCGGGATGCGACGAGCGCCCCGAAGGCCAGGCCCACCACGCTGAGGGTGACGACGAGCCGGCGCAGGCGCCGATGCCCGCGCTCGCGACGCACGGCGATGCGCCGGGCGCGGAGCCGGGGGTCGACCGACACCGATGTCACGATGGCCCCGCCGTCATCGCACGTCCGATTCGCGGTCGCCGAACCCGATCCGACGGATCTCGGTGTGCAGCCGCAGGCCCGCCTCGCGCTCGACCACGCCCGCGACATGGTCCATCAGGTTCGAGACGTCCGCTGCCGTGCCGCCTTCGTCGGCCTGGATGAAGTTGGCGTGCTTGCGGGAGACCTCGGCAGTTCCGATCCGGGTTCCCTTGAGCCCGAGCCTGTCGATCTGTTCGCCGGCGCTGACCCCGTCGGGGTTGACGAACACCGACCCGGCATTTTGGCCACCGGGTTGGTTGGCCCGCCGCCACTGCACGATCTCCGAGATGAGCAACAGCGATCGCTCCGGAGCATCGGGCTGGGTCTGGAACGTCGCAGACACGACGATCTGGGATGCGGCCACGGAGCTCGATCTGTACCCGAAGTCGAGGCTCTGTGCACTCATCTCAACCGTCTTGTTCAGGTCGAGGTCGTAGACGAGCGCTTTCTGGAGCGATGCGGCGACATCGGAGCCGTGCCCTCCGGCGTTCATGCGAACCGCTCCACCGACAGATCCGGGCACGCCCACCATCCACTCGAGACCCGACAGTCCAGCGTTCGCGGTCTGCCGAGCCAGGATCGGAAGGGCGAGTGCGCCCCCCGCCGAGACGTCGGAGCCGCTGATCTCGAGCGACGCGAACGAGTCGTCGAGCGCGATCGCGATCCCCTCGAAACCGCGGTCCGCGATGAGCAGATTGGATCCCTTGCCGACCACGAGCACGGGCAGGCCACTCGCGGCTCGAGCGTCGGCCACCGCCGCCAGATCGGCCTCGCGCCCGACGCTGACCAGCACGGCGGCCGGGCCGCCGACGCGATAGGTCGTGCGGGCACCGAGCGGATCATCCGGTCGCGCCAGCTCTCCGAGCGCGTCGAGGGCGCGCTCGACCGCCCGAACGTCACGCCACTGCGCCATCGGCGTGTTCGCCTCGTGAGAGCAGTTCGTCCGGCAGCGATGTCAGGTCGCCTGCACCCATCGTCAGGCACAGGTCGCCACGACGCAGGTGTGTAGCGAGATAGGTACCGAGATCGTCTCGGGTGGGCAGATACGCGACCGATGCCCAGGGGTGAGCGTCGAGCACCGCGCGAAGAATCAGCTCCCCGGTGATACCCGGACGCGCCGGCTCTCCCGCCGGATAGATGCCGGTGAGCACGACGTGATCGGCGTGGACGAAGGCATCGGCGAAGTCGGCCCACAGCTCTGCGGTCCGGCTGTAGCGATGCGGCTGAAAGACCGCGACGACGCGCCCCCACTCGCCCGCTCGAGCCGCCGCGATGGCCGCGTTGACCTCGGTCGGGAGATGGGCATAGTCATCGACGTAGGCGACTCCGTCGCTCTCGCCGCGGTACTCGAATCGGCGGGCGACCCCGGCGAAGCGTCCGAGCGCGGCCATCGCCTTCTCGACGTCGGCGCCGAACTCGAGTGCGGTGGTGAGCGCCGCTGCGGCGTTGAGGGCGTTGTGGGCACCGGGAATCGGCAGATCGCACCCTCCCAGCGCGGTGCCGCGCCAGGTGACGTCGAACGAGATCCCGTACCGTTCCCCGCGAAGATCTGAGATGCGCAGGTCGGCGCCTTCGGCGGTCCCGTAGGTCGTGCAACGGTCGAGCTCCGCGGCGAGGCGGGCTGCCCCAGCGTCATCAACACAGATGACGCGCGGGCCGGGTGCCGCTTCGGCAAACCGGCGAAAGGCGTCCTCGATGGCCTCCATCGACCCGTAATGGTCGAGGTGGTCCGCCTCCACGTTGGTCACCACCACCGCTTCGGCCCCCAGCTCCAGAAAGGTGCCGTCGGACTCATCGGCCTCCACCACGAACAGGTCGCCACCGTTGTCCCACACGGCTCCAGAGCCGATCTCATTGAGGTCTCCCCCGATGATGAAGGATGGGTGGAGCTCCGCACCCACGAGGGCGAGGGACAGCATCGAGGACGTCGTGGTCTTGCCGTGGGTTCCTGCGACGGCGACCGTCCGCTTCTGCTCGCAGATCGCAGACAGGATCTCGGCGCGACGCAGCACCGGAACCGAGCCTTCACGCGCTGCGAGGACTTCTGGATTGTCCTCGGGAACAGCCGTCGATCGGGCGACGGCGTCCACTCGACCGAGGTTCTCAGCAGCGTGTCCGATCGAGATCTCCGCACCGTGTGCGCGCAGGCGCGCAATGCCACTCGAGTCCTTGAGATCGGACCCGGTCACCCGATGACCCATCTCGGCCAAGACGACACCGATCGCGTTCATCCCGCTTCCGCCTGCGCCGATGAGGTGGATCTTCTGCGGGGCCGAGAGATCGATGGCAGACATGGGCGTGGATCCGGGGTCAAGCGCTCGCAACGGACACGGGTCGGCGGCGAGCGTGGCGGTTCACGAGAGCGGCCACATCGTGCGCCGCCCTCGGCCGTCCAACGGTACGGGCTGCTGCGGCACCCGCGGTGGCACCTCCCTCGATGCCGCGGGTGATTTCGGAGACGAGCCGAGCAGCGTCGAACTCGTCGTCCCTCACGACGCGCGCCGCTCCCACTGACGCAAGAGCAGCGGCGTTGTGGGTCTGGTGATCGTGGGTGGCGATCGGGAGGGGAACCAGGACTGCGCCCACGCCGATCACTGCGAGCTCGGCGACCGTCGACCCGCCGGCGCGGGACACGACGAGATCAGCAGACGCGAGGGCGGTGGCCAGATCCGAGTCGTACTCGACGGGCTGGTAGAGCTCTCGCGACCATCGACCGGACGGTGTGGTGGACCAGTCCCGCCGGCCCACCACGTGGTACACGAACACATCGTCGCGTTCGGCCAGCTGGTCGAGCCCTCCCCAGACCGCGCCGTTGATGCGAGCCGACCCCAGGGATCCCCCGAAGACCACGACGGCGAACCGGCCGCTCGGCCACGGACGCGATGCTCCCTGTGCTGCAGCCGCGACGATCTCCCGACGGATGGGGTTGCCCGTGACGACAGGGCGAGGGAGGTCGACGCCGTCGAATGGGACAGCGGAGGCCTTGGCCCGTCTGGCGACGAGGCGGTTGGTGGACGAGGGAACGGCGTTCTGCTCGGACACGACCACCGGGACCCGCCACACCAGGGCGCCGAGGCTCGCAGCGAGAGCCGCGTAGCCACCCAGGCTCACCACGACAGCCGGCCGGCGAGCCAGCACCAGAGCCACTCCGCGGGCGATCCCCCACCCGAGGGCGATCGTGGCCAACACGTTGGCGACGCTGAAGCGGCGCTCGTTGAGGCCCCGTCCCGGCAGAGCGGTGAGGCCGAATCCTGCGGCGGGCACCATCTCGGTCTCGATCCCGCGCCGTGATCCGACGAAGTGCACCGATTCGCGCGGCCAACCGGACTCGACCAGAGCCTCAGCGATCGCCAATCCCGGAACGACGTGTCCCGCTGTGCCGCCCCCGGCGATCATCACCCCGTGCCGGGCGGGGCGCCTGAGCGCGGGGCGGGGGTTCACGTCGACTGCCGCGCGATGTTGAGAAGAATCCCGGCGGCAGCAGCGTTCGCCAGAAGCGACGACCCACCGTACGAGACGAACGGGAGGGTCACGCCGGTGATGGGGAGGAGGCCGACGACCCCGCCCACGTTCACGAACACCTGGACCATCAGCCACACCGAGATGCCGGCAGCGAGCAACGAGCCGAAGAGATCGGGTGCCATCTGGCTGGTGCGGAACCCGAGCAAGCCGATCCCGGTGAGGAGCCCGAGGGTTGCCAGCGCTCCGACCAGGCCGAGCTCCTCCCCCGCGATCGCGAAGATGAAGTCCGTGTGGGCGTTGGGAAGCCAGCCCCACTTGGCCTGACCCTCGCCGAGACCCACGCCGCTCACCCCGCCGTTGGCGAGGCCCACCAGGCTCTGGAACGTCTGGTACCCCGTGTCGAGCCGTTCGCCGATCGGGTCGAGGAAGCCGGTGATGCGGGCCCTTCGGTAGCTCGCCGCGTAACCCAGCGCGCCACCGAGCACCGCGGCGCCGCCCAGCACCTTGGACACGTCCCTCTTGGGGACTCCGGCCGCGAACAGCATTCCGATCGCGATGGCGAACAGGATCAGCGTCGTCCCGAGGTCCGGTTGAGCCATGACGAGCGCGCACACCAGGCCGAGCCCGAGGATCGTCGGGCGCAGGATCCGCCGGCTCTTGCTGAGCTGATGCCTGCGCTTCTCGAGAAAGACAGCGAGGCAGACCACGAGAGCCAGCTTGGCGAGTTCCGACGGCTGGATGGTGAAGGGGCCCGCGTCGATCCAACGACGTGACCCGTTCACCGTGCGGCCCTGCATCAACACGGTGACGAGGCCGGCGAAGCTGGTGACCGCGAGCGGCACCGCGAAGCGGCGCATCTTCCGATAGTCGATGCGCACCGTCACGAGCACGACGACGATCGCGAGCCCGACGTAGAGAAGGTGCCGGTTGAAATAGAAGAAGGACCCCCCTGCGTCGGCGATGCCGGCGACGCTGCTCGCGGACAGAACCAGCACCACGCCGGTGAGGAGCAGGAGCAGCACAGCGGAGAGCATCGCCACGTACCGCAGTGGGGCGGCCGCGCGGGCGGGACGCCGTGACGTTTCAGCCGGTCGACGCGCGGCCGAGGGTCGGGTCCGTCGTTTCGACGACGGGCGCGGCGTTGTGGTGGTCATGGGGCGGCGATCTCCTCGCGGTGAGCACGTTCGAGCACGATGCGGCGGAAGTCCTCGCCGCGCTCCTCGTAGTTGCGGTACCAGTCGAACGATGCGCAGGACGGCGACAGCACGACGTCTGCGGCGCCGGTGTCGTGGGCGAGCGATTCGGCGAGGTCGACCGCCTCGCTCATGGACACTGCCCGACACTGAGCGATCGACGATCCGAAGACATCCGCCAACTCGTCGGCGGCCTCGCCGATGAGCACGACACCGGCAATCGCGTCCGAGAGGGTGCCGAGCTCGCTGAGGTCGAGGTCCTTGTTCCGACCGCCGGCGATCAAGACGGGCCGGTCGAAGCCTGCCATCGCCGCCAACGTCGCATGCGGCGCAGTGGCCTTGCTGTCGTTGTGGAAGGTCACGCCGTTGATCGACGCGATCGTCTGGAGCCGGTGCGGAAGCCCGCCGAACTCGCGCAGCTCATCGGCGATCGCCTCGCGGTTCGCGCCGAGCGCGAGCGCAAGTGCCGTGGCCGCTGATGCGTTCGCGAGATCGTGTGGTCGACCACGTTTGATCTCGGCCAACGGCACGATCGATACGCCATGTGCGACGAGCTGCTCACCGTGCGGCCCTACATCGGCCGATGGGCCAAAGGTCACGACGCGGGCCCGTGGCGCTTGGACACGTTCGCGGACCTGCGAGTCCTCGACCGGAAGCACGGCGATGTCCTCAGCCTGCTGATGCTCGAAGATCCGAGCCTTGGCCGCCGCGTAGCTGTCGAGATCACCGTGCCAATCGAGGTGGTCCGCAGCGAAGTTGAGCCACGCCGCGGCCCGCGGCCGGAACGAGCGGGTGCGTTCGAGCCGGAACGACGACGCTTCGACCACGAACGCGTCGGCTCGCGCACCGGAGTCGTCGATCGCCTCGACGAGCGGGGTGTCCGTGTTGCCCGCTGCGACAGCTTGGACGCCCGAACGCCGCAACATCGTCGTGGTGAGTGTGGTCACGGTGGTCTTGCCATTCGTCCCGGTGACCGCCGCGACGGGACGCGCATCCCACCCTGCGGCCAGGTCGAGCTCGCTGACGACCGGTCGTCCGTGCCTGTCCGCCAGGCGGTAGCACGAGTGATGACGTGGCACGCCGGGGCTCGGAACGACGGCCGTGGACCTCGCGAGGAGTCCGTCGAGAACGGCGTCGTCGGAGGAATCGAACACCTCAGAGGACGCCAGCCCTGCGAGAGAGACACCGTCTGGTCGATCATCGGCGAGATCGACGTGATGACCACGACGACCGAGTGCCGCGGCGACGGCGCGGCCGGTGACCCCTACTCCCACGACGAGAGTGCGACTCAGGTCCACCTCGCTCACAACGAACCCCCGGGGATCTCGACGAATCCCAGGCGCACGAAATCGGCGTAGTAGACGCCGAGTGCGAAGGCGACGCACAGCGAGTTGACGATCCACAACCGGATGAGCACCGTCGTCTCGGGCCAGCCCCCGAGCTCGAAATGGTGGTGGATCGGCGCCATGCGGAAGATGCGCTTGCCCGTGCCGCGGAACGAGCCCACCTGCAGGATCACCGACATCGTCTCGATCACATAGAGACCGCCGACGATCGGCAGCAAGAGATGGGTCTCGAGCAAGAGCGCGAGACCGGCCATGGCGGTTCCGATGGCCAGCGATCCGGTGTCGCCCATGAAGATGCGCGCCGGCGGAGCGTTCCACCACAGGAATCCGATGCACGCCCCTGCCATCGCCGCAGCGACGATCGCGAGATCGAGAGCGTGCGTGACGCCGTAGATGGTCGGGTGCCGGAACGACCAGTACCCGATGATGATGAACGCCGCGAAGCCGATGGCCGCCGAGCCGCCGGCCAGGCCGTCGAGCCCGTCTGTGAGGTTGACCGCGTTGGAGAATCCGAGGACGAGCAGAACCGCCCAGGCGACCCAGAGGAGTTTGGGGATCGACAGGTCCGGAAAGCCCGCGCGAGTGAAGGTGATCGCCGACTCGGTTCCGGACCACCACACAGACAGAACGGCGAAGCCAACGGCCACGGCCAACAGACCGATGATCTTGGCCCGCTTGTTGAGCCCGAGGTTGCGTTCGCGGCTGACCTTGATCCAGTCGTCGAGAAGCCCGACGAGCCCCGCGCCCACGATCGCCAGCATGAGCGTGATGCCGCTTCGGGTGAAGATCGTCTCGGCCCTGAGGTGGCTGACGATGTAGCCGGCAAGCGCACCGACGACGATGGCGACGCCACCCATCGTCGGGGTCCCGGCCTTGGTCATGTGGCCCCGAGGGCCGTCGAGACGGATCGGTTGTCCGACACCGTGCGACTGGAGCCATGGCACGAGGTACCTGGTCCCCACCAGGGAGACACCCATCGCGACCGCTGTCGCGACCAGGAGTGCGATCACCGAACACCTCCTGGGTCGTCGATGCGCTGCGCGAGATGGCGACGAGCGACCTCGACGTCGTCGAACTGGCGAACGTCGTGTCCGATCGTCTGGTGCGTCTCGTGGCCCTTCCCGGCGATGACCACCACGTCGCCGGCCCGAGCACCGAGGATGGCCGCGCCGATGGCCGCATCTCGATCGACGTGGATGTGCGGGTGCGACATGGCGGCCACGATCTCTTCGATGATCGCGTCGGGGTCTTCGGTCCTCGGGTTGTCCGAGGTCACGACGCAGTGATCGGCGAGCTCGTCGGCCACCGATCCCATCAGGGGCCTCTTGGCCCTGTCGCGATCTCCCCCGGCGCCGAACACGACCCACAGATCCCCAGAGGCGAACTCACGCGCGGCCTCGAGCGCTGCGCGCAGAGCATCGGGCTTGTGGCTGTAGTCCACGACGACGGTGATGTCGCTGCCCCGTGCGGGCACCGCTTCCATCCGGCCTCGCACGGGTTGAACCCCTGAGAAGCCCGTAGCGACGGTCGTCTCGTCGATCCCGAGAGCGGTCGCAGCACATCCCGCTGCGCTCAGGTTGAGGAGGTTGAATCGCCCGATGAGCGCGGTCGCCGTCGCGTGGCCTCGCCACGCGAACTCGGATCCGCTGGGACCGAGCCGAACGTCGGAGACGTCGTCTGGGCCGAAGGCGAACACCTTCGTCCCCGCGGCGATGCCCGATGAGAGGAGCCGCTGGCCGTAGGTATCGGAGGCGTTGACGACTGCGGCCGCTGATCGCCCGTCGAACAACCGGGCCTTGGCCGCGTAGTACTCGTCCATGGTGTGGTGGAAGTCGAGGTGCTCGGGCGACAGGTTGGTGAAGACCCCGACGTCGAACCGGACGCCGTCTACCCGCCCGAGCTCCAGAGCGTGTGAGGACACCTCCATCGCCACGGCGTCGTCTCCAGCGGCCAGCCGCCGGCTCAGCCACCGCTGGACGTCTGTTGCCTCTGGTGTTGTTCGAGCACCGCTCAGCGTCCCGAGAACCGAACATGTGCGGTGCGCCCCGGCCAGAATGTCGCGCAGGGCGTGCGTCACCGTGGTCTTGCCGGCTGTCCCGGTGACACCCACGACCGTGAGCCGCGCCGAAGGGTCTCCGTGGACGACAGCGGCGGCAGCTCCGAGGGTCGCTCGAACATCACCGACGACGATCTGCGGCACGTCGACCTCGAGGGGTGTGTCCACAACGAGCCACGCAGCACCTGCGGCGATCGCGTCCTGCGCAAAGAGGTGCCCGTCGGTCGTCGCCCCGCGGACGCAGGCGAAA
>CAZVUM010000021.1:0-22251 GCA_964629575.1 uncultured Acidimicrobiales bacterium
CCTAGAGCGCAGCCCCGAGAAACTCAGCGAATTCGACATTCCGGAGCCGCCTACCCGCTGAGTTTCCTGGCACTTCGTGTTACGAACCGTAACGTTAGGTGCCAGGCACCTTGTCGGGCACCTCGTTGGGGAGGACGAGCGCGGCGCGGAGGAAGTCGATCGTCTGGCGGCGCGCTTGGGCGATCGAGCGCAGGTCCGGTTCGATCCCCAGGGCCCTCATCACCTCGGGTTCGGTCGCCACGCCCACGACTGCGGAGTACACGGCGAGCAGCAGCATGCGCGGCTCGAGGCGGCGGAATCGGCCCGCATCCATCTCCGCTTCGATGAAGGAAACGGCCTCCTCGAGCATCTCGCTCATCCGGCCGGCCAGCTCGGCGGAGGCCGCACCGCCTTGGCGAGTGATCGCCCGCACGAGCCCCAGGACCTCGGGCCGGCGGGCCGCCAGCGAGAACGTGGCCCGCACCAGGGCCTCGATCCGCCCGAACCCACCCTCGGCACCCCGAGCCGCCTGACCGAGCGCCGCGCCGAGCTCGTCCACCGCGACGTCGATGCTCGCCCGGAGCAGCTCCTCCTTGGTGGGGAAGTGATAGAGGATCGCCTGCTTGGTCACCCCGACCTCGGCCGCTACGTCGTCGAGCGACGTGCTGTCGTACCCCTTGGTGCCGAACGCCGACAGGGCGGCATCGAGCACCCGGTCCTTGGTACGCGCAGCGGCCATGCGCTGAGCCTAGCCCAGTTACTTACCAACTGGTAAGGAAGGCGTGGTAGACAGGGTGCTGTGATTGCAGAATCGCTGGCCGGCAAGCGCATCGCCGTCACGGGAAGCACCGGTTTTTTGGGCACCGCGCTCGTGGAACGGCTGCTGCGATCCGTCCAGGACTGCGAGCTGGTCCTGCTCGTGCGCCCCGGCCGCCGGTCGAGCGGCCTGCGGCGTGTCCAGCGTGAGATCCTGCGGAACGACGCGTTCGCCAAGCTGCGCGAGCTCTGGGGCGACGAATTCGACGACATCTGCGCGCGGCGCATCACGGTGGTGGAAGGCGACGTCAGCGTGGACGGCCTCGGCCTGAGCGACGCAGACCTGGTCACCTACACGACCTGCGACATCATCATCCACAGCGCGGCGACCGTCAGCTTCGACAGCCCGCTCGACTCATCGGTCGAGATCAATCTGCTCGGCCCCAACCGCATCCTCGACGTTCTGCAGACCGCAGGAGTGTCGCCGCACCTCGTCGCTGTCTCCACCTGCTACGTCGCAGGCAATCGGCGGGGATCGGCAGCCGAGGAGTTCCTCGCCGGCACGCCCTTCCAGGTCGACGTCGACTGGCGGGCAGAGGTCGACGCAGCACGACGAACGCGCGCAGACCTCGACGCTCGCAGCCGCACTCCGGCCGAACTCACGGCCTTCCGCAAAGCCGCGCGCGAAGAGCTCGGCGCCGCCGGTCTCCCGATGCTGGCGGCCAAGACCGAGCAGCTCCGGCAGGCATGGGTCAACGAACAGATGGTCGAAGCCGGTCGCTCGCGCGCGACCTCGCTGGGCTGGCCCGACGTCTACACGTACTCGAAGGCTTTGGGCGAGACGGCCCTCGTCGAGCTCCACGGCGATGTCCCCCTCACCATCGTGCGCCCGAGCATCATCGAGTCGGCCTGGTCGGAGCCGACCTCGGGTTGGATCCGCGGCTTCCGCATGGCAGAACCGCTGATCGTGTCGTTCGCCAAGGGCGAGCTGAACACCTTCCCCGGGTATCCCGAAGGCATCATCGACGTCATTCCCGTGGACATGGTCGCAGCGTCGATCATCGCCGCCGCGGCCAAGGGCCCCTCCGCCGAGCCCGAGGTCTTCCAGATCGCGTCCGGGTCGACCAACCCCATGCAGTTCAAGGTGTTGCTCGACACGGCGATGGAGTGGTTCCGGGACAACCCCGTCTACGACTCCAACGGCCACCCCACGGCGTCGACGGAATGGAAGTACGCCGGTTCGGGCGGTCTCGAGGAACAGCTCGACCGCGTCGTCAAGGCGTTCGACGTTGCCGACAAAGTCGTCAACCGGCTCCCGATGCGGGGCAAGAGCAGCTTCACGCTCAAGCTGGCCGAGCGGCGCCGCAGCCTCGAACAGATCCGTGGCTACGTCCAGATTTACGGCGCGTACGGGAAGTGCGAGGCGCTCTACGGGATCGACAGGACACTGGCGCTGTGGGACAGCCTGCCACCAGAGGACCAGGAGACGTTCGGGTTCGATCCTCGGGTCATCGATTGGAATCACTACATCACCGAGGTGCACCTGCCCACGGTCATGATTCAGGCGAGGGTGAAGACGACACCGGAGAAGCGGACCGGGCCCTCCCGCGACGAACGTCTACGGAGCCAGGTGCTGCACCCCGATCGACACTTCGCCGCGTTCGATCTCGAGAACACCCTGATCGCCTCCAACGTCGTCGAGAGCTACGCGTGGCTCGCAACCCGTCATCTCGACGGACGACAGCGCCTCAAGTTCGCCCTGCGCACCATCGCCGAGGCGCCCGGGCTGTGGCGTCGCGACAAGCGTGACCGCACCGACTTCCTGCGCTACTTCTACCAGCGCTACAAGGGCGCGCCCGTCGAACAGCTCGAAGCCGCAGCCGCAGAGATGCTGAGCCATCTCATCGTCACCAAATCGTTCCCCGCTGGGCTCCGTCGGGTGCGCGCCCACAGGGCAGCCGGGCACAAGACGATCCTCATCACCGGCGCCCTGGATGTGGCCGTGGGCCCCCTGCGCCCGCTGTTCGACGAAATCGTCGCCGCGCGCATCGATCAGCGAAATGGGCGCTTCACTGGAGAGATGCTCGACGTCCCGCCCACCGGCGAAGTGCGCGCCCAGCTGATGCTCGACTGGGCGGCAGAGCGCGGCCTCGATCCGGGGCAGGGTGTCGCCTACGCCGACAGTGCCTCGGATCTTCCGATGCTCGAGGCGGTCGGCTATCCCGTCGCAGTCAACCCCGAAACCCGACTCGTGACAATCGCCGACAAGCGAGGCTGGCTCACCGAGAGCTGGCCCAAGACCCCCGGCGGTCCCCGCCCGTTGCTGCCGATGGGCCCCCAACGCAGACCACCCGCTGCACCCGATCGACAGACAAACAAGGAAGTCGCTTCATGACGTCTCGTCGTGGGCTCGTGCTCGAAGTCGAGCGCAGCACTCCCCCGATCCTGTTTCACCACGGGGAGGGCTTTCGCTTCGAGAAGCTGCCGGTCGGAAGTCGGGTGATCTACCCCAACGAGCCGCTCGAGGCGATCGACGACGTCGAGACCGCCATCCACCACGCGCTGCACCACCCGCTCGGTGATTCCGAACCGTTGCCTGCGCTCATGACTCCGGGCATGAAGCTGACCGTCGCGTTCGACGACATCTCGCTTCCCCTCCCCCAGATGCAGGCGCCCGACATCCGGGGCCGCATCATCGAGCAGGTCCTCGACATCGCTGCCGCCGCGGGCGTCGACGACGTGCACCTCATCGCCGCGCTCGCTCTGCACCGCCGAATGACCGAAGAAGAGCTGCGCCACGCGGTGGGCGACCGGGTGTACGACGCCTTCGCTCCCCACGGCCAGCTCTACAACTTCGACGCCGAAGACCCCGACGGTCTCACCCACCTCGGTGAGACCGACCACGGCGAGGAGGTCGTCATCTCGACCCGCGCCGTCGAGTCGGACCTCATCGTCTACGTGAACATCAACCTCGTCTCGATGGATGGCGGCCACAAGAGCGTCGCGACCGGCCTGTCGGGATACACCGCTCTTCGGCACCACCACAATGTCGAGACCATGCGGCATTCCAAGTCGTTCATGGACCAGGAGAACAGCGAGCTCCACACCAAGAACTGGCGCCAGGGTCGGCTGATCCACGCGGCGGGCATCAAGGTCTTCCAGATCGAGACCACCCTCAACAACGACACGTTCCCCAAGCCATACGACTTCCTGCAGAAGCGGGAGTGGGAGATGACGCCCAAGGACCGGGCGATGCTCCTCGGCACCAAGAAGGTGCTCGATCGGATCCCTCGACGCACCGCCCGCGGAGTGATGCAGGGGATCAGGGCGCCGTACGGCCTCACCTCGATCCAAGCGGGCGAGGTCGAGGCGGTGCACAAGGTCACCACCGAGAACGTCTACCGACAGCACCTCGTGCCCGTCGAGGGCCAGACCGACATCTTGACCATGGGCCTGCCCTACCTCGGCCCCTACAACGTCAACTCGATCATGAATCCGGTGCTGGTCGCGTGCTTGGGACTCGGGTACTTCTTCAACCTCTACAAGGGTCGGCCTCTCGTCCGCGAGGGCGGCGTGCTGATCATGAGCCACCCGACGCCGTGGGAGTTCCACCCGGTCCACCACCCGAGCTACATCGACTTCTTCGAAGAGGTTCTCGCGGACACGACCGACCCCGAGGTCATCGAGCACAAGTATGAGAAGCGCTACGCCGAGGACGAGTGGTACCGCCACCTGTACCGCACGTCGTACGCGTATCACGGGGTGCATCCGTTCTACATGTGGTACTGGTGCGCCCATGCGCTGGAGCATCTCGGACAGGTGATCGTGGTCGGCGGGGACACGCGGGCGGTGAAGCGGCTGGGCTTACGGGGCGCCACGACGATGCGTGACGCGCTCGAGATGGCCACCGATGTGGTCGGCAACCACCCGACCCTCACCCACCTCCACAACCCACCGGTTTTGATGGCGGACGTGAGCTAGTGGCCGGCGACCCCAACCGCCGCCCTGCCATCGGGCATCTGGGCACGCGACGCTCCAAGCCGTCGATCACCAAGGTGATGCGCCAGGCCGAGTTCCCGCTACGTGCCGCGCCGACACCCAAGGGCGAAACTCCGCTCCCCGACAACGTCGGCTCCAACTACGACACGGAGTGGGCGCGCAGGTACCCAGCCCGACTCGCCCGCCGATTCGCCGTGCAGACCGTGGGAATGGGTGTCGTGAAGTACTACGCGCGGCCTCAGATCCGGGGGCTCGACCGGCTGAGCGAGCTCGACGGTCCGGCGATCTTCGCGGCGAACCACCAGAGCCACGCAGACACGCCCGTGATGATCACGTCGATCCCCGAACCCTGGCGTCACAAGCTGTTCGTCGGCGCGGCGGCCGACTACTTCTTCGGTAACCGATTCAACGCCACAATGTCGGCCCTGTTCATCGGAGCGATCCCGATCGAGCGAACATCGGTCAACCGCAACACGATCGAGAAGGCCGTCAACCTGCTGCGCGGCGGGTGGAGCATGGTGATCTACCCCGAGGGTGGTCGTTCACCGGACGGATGGGGCCAGGAGTTCCGGCCCGGGGCGGCGTTTCTGGCGAAGCAGGCCAACGTGCCGGTCGTTCCTGTGCACATCCGGGGCACCTTCAACATCCTCCGGAAGGGCCGCAACTGGCCCAAGCGGTCCCGTTCGGTGGTCAACTTCGGCCGGCCCATCACCTTCGCCGAGGACGACAACAACCGCCGCTTCACGCGCAAGCTGCAGCACGCGGTCGAAGGGCTCGCCGACGAGACGGCAACCGGCAACTGGTTCGCCGCGCGCCGGCGGGCGCACAGCGAGGACAGCCCTGGCCTGTCCGGGCCAGACGCCTCGGCCTGGCGCCGCCGGTGGGCCCTCACCGACAAGACCGAGCAGCCCGGTGCCTCCAAGCGCAAGTGGCCCTATGTCTAAACGGCTCGTCTAGACGGCTCGGGTAGGCGGCTCGTCTCAGCAGCTCGGGTAGGGGCTGCTCCCCGCGTTCGTGATGTGCACAGCTCCCAGATGAGGCAGCCTGGAGCATCAGGAACGGCTGAGGAGCACCACATGAGCGCTACTGACATCGATCAAGACCAGCTGGCGAAGTACAGCTTCAATGTCTGGTCGTACAAGCAGGGCGAGATGGTGTCGCTCCTGATCCACATCGGCGATCGACTCGGGCTGTTCACATCGCTCGCCGGTCGCGGGCCGACCACCAGCGAGGAGCTGGCGGCGGCAACCGGCTTCGACGAGCGCCTGTTGCGCGAGTGGCTGCTGGCCATGGGCGCGGCGCGAATCCTCACGGTCCACGATTCCGTCGCCTTCGAGCTCCCGCCCGAAGGGGCCGCCGTTCTGGCCGACGAGGAGAACAGCATCGCCTTCTCGCTCGGCGCTTTCCGGGGCGGCGTCGACGACAGCGTGCTCGACCTCATCGTCGAGTCGTTCAACACCGGCATCGGCATCACCTACGAACAGCAGGGGCCCAAGGCCGCCGCTGGGCTGGCCCGAATGACCGGCCCGTTCTCGCGAATGACGCTGACCAGCCGGATCCTGCCCGGGCTCGACGGCGTCGTCGACAAACTCGAGGCCGGCGCGACCGTTCTCGACGTCGGCTGCGGTGGCGGAGTCACCGCGTGCATCATCGCCGAGACCTACCCCGAGTCGCGTGTCGTCGGCTACGACCCCTCCGAGATCGCCGTCGGCAACGCTCGGGCCCACGCTGCTGAGAAGGGCCTCGACAACACCGAGTTCGTCTGCGCCGACGCCGCGTCGGTGCCGGCGGGCAGTGGCTTCGATCTCGTGCTCACCTTCGATTGCCTGCACGACATGCCTCGTCCCGACCGGTCGCTGGACGCCATCCGCGGCGCAATCGCCGACGACGGAACCCTCCTGATCAAGGACATCCGGTCCAACGGCGACTTCGAGAAGGACAAGCGGAACCCACTTCTCGCGCTCTTCTACTCCTTCTCGGTGACGTCCTGCCTCCAGTCGGCGGTGTCCGAACCAGACGGACTCGGGCTCGGCACGCTCGGACTCCACCCCAACAAGGCGCAGGAAATGGCCGAAGCGGCCGGCTTCACCCTTTTCCACCAGCACGACTTCGAGGACAACGCGAACCTGTACTACGAAGTGCGGCCGTAACTCGCCGCAATCGTCGCCTCGCTTCGCTCGGCTCCTCTGCGGAATGCCATGGCACGCCCGGCTGCACCCCGCCGCAGTTCAAGCCTGGGATTCGTCGGACCCCAGCGTGGTTGACTGTTCTTCACGACACGAGGAGGATCCATGGGACTCAGAATCAATGAGATCGCGCCGGACTTCACGGCCGACACCACGGCAGGGGAGATCAACTTCCACGAGTGGATCGGGGACGGCTGGGCGTTGTTGTTTAGCCACCCGAAGGACTTCACGCCGGTCTGCACCACCGAGCTCGGGACGGTCGCAGGGCTGCAGGGCGACTTCGCCAACCGCAACTGCAAGATCATCGGCATCAGCGTGGATGGGGTCAGCGACCACCAGCGCTGGAAGGACGACATCGCGTCGGCCACAGGCAACCCGGTCGACTACCCGCTCATCGGCGACCCCGGCCTCGACATCGTCAAGGCCTACGACATGTTGCCCGCAGATGCCGGCGACACGTCCCAAGGCCGGACCGCAGCGGACAATGCGACGGCCCGCACCGTGTTCATCATCGGCCCAGACAAGCGCATCAAGGCCCAGCTCACGTACCCGATGACGACCGGCCGCAACTTCAACGAGATCCTGCGCCTTTTGGACTCGATCCAGCTGACCGCCGCCGAGCAGGTCGCCACGCCCGCCAACTGGAACCAGGGCGAGGACGTGATCATCGTTCCTGCGGTGAGTGACGAAGCCGCCGCCGAGAAGTACCCCAACGGCTGGGAAGCGCCGCTCCCCTACCTCCGGTACGTCAAGCAGCCCTGACCCCATCAGGTGCCTGGCACCTAACGTTACGTTTCGTAACACGAAGTGCCAGGCAGCAACGCTACTCGCTAGCGGGGGCGGGGCCGGCCCGCAGATTCACCGGCGCGGCGTCTAGTCCCAACGCGGCCTTGCCCCCCATGCGAACGTGAACCGACTGGCCCGCCGCGTGCTGAACCGCAGTGTGCGCGTCGCGGAGAACGCGTTCGAGCCGGTTCTGCGTTGAGATCGCGCTGGTTCCCGCGCAGTGGAAACAGAGATCGGCGACCCGCACCGCCGTGTTCATCGAGTTGGTGATCGCGAGCTGGGCCTCGGCAACTCGGCCTCGTAGATCGCCGCTCCCTGTCACGAGAGCCTCCCACGCAGCACCGAGCGACCCCACCACGAACGCCCGCGCCGAGGCCGCCAACGTGATCGCCTCACCGAGCGCATCCTGAACATTTCCGCGCTCGCGCAGCGGCGTCGGGGACATGGTCGTTGTCACGTCGCCCATCTCCACGATGGCGTCGATCGCGCTCTGGGCGGTCCCGCAGGCAACCCCGGCCGTCGGCGCCCACGCGGCGACCATGGCGAGCCGGGGGTCGTAGAGCGGCTCGGGTCGCTTGTCGATCCAGCGCTTGAAGCCCACCCGTTGGATGGGGATGAACCTGTCCTCGATCACGAAGTCGTCCGAGCCTGTTCCCCGCATCCCGACGACGTCCCAATTGTCTACGATCCGACCATCGCCCGCGGGGAGGAACATCGACCTGGAGAGAGGAGGGTCACCCGCAATGGGCTCGATGAACGACGACGCCAGGACGAGCGTGGCGTCGCGGACCCCACTCACGTAGTTCCAGTGGCCGTTGACGACGAAGCCGCCCTCGACCTCCCGCGCCGTCCCGAGCGGGCGAGCCGAGCCGGCAAGACGCACCGTGCCGACCTCGCGCACCAGTTCTTCCAGTCCCGCGGGGTCGATCCAGGCCATGAAGGTGGTGACGGCCGCAGAGACCTGAACACACCAACCGGTCGACGCGTCCTGCCGCGCGAGCGCTTCGGTGGTCGCGAAACCCACGAGCGGATGAACCTCGGGGCCTCCAACAGATCGCGGCACGTACATCGAGTACGCCTCGATCTCCGAGAGAGCCGCGACGAGCTCGGACGGCAACCGCTGAGCGCCCTCGGTGTCGTCGGCAGCGGCGCGAATACGGGGCGCGAGCCCGCGGGCTGCCTCGACCATCGGATGGTCGGCCCATGAGCTCTGATCCACGGCAACCCTCCCCCTTCGCCGACGGGTGAAGGTCTACTCGACCGCCGTGCCGGACGCCGTCGCCGCCCATGCCATGCTGACCCCAGTCACCACCCAGGAGAACATCGATGAGTCTCGAACTGTCTGCCGACGAGGTTTTGTCCACCACCCGAGCGGTTCGCAAGCGGCTCGACCTGAATCGACCCGTCGAGCGCGAGATCCTTATGGAGTGCGCCGACCTCGCATTCCAGGCACCGACGGGATCCAACCGCCAGGGCTGGCACTTCATGTTCGTCGAGGACCGTGAGAAGAAGCGAGCACTCGCCGACCTGTACGGACAGGGTTTCGACCCGTACGTCAACCAGCCCGGGGTCGAATACCCGCCCGGCGACATCCGGGGCGAGCGCCAAGAGTTCGTCCGCGGATCGGCCGTCCACCTGCGCGAGGTCTTCCACGAAGTTCCCGTGCTGTTCGTGCCGCTGATGGCCGGGCGACCCGAGGGTGTCGACGCATTCGGTCAGGCGTCGATGTGGGGCTCGGTGATCCCGGCGGTGTGGAGCTTCATGCTCGCCGCCCGCGAACGGGGCCTGGGGACGGCGTGGACCACGCTTCACCTGCCATTCGAACGGGAAGCCGCTGAGCTGCTGGGGGTCCCCCACGACGATTGGACCCAGGTTGGCCTGTTCCCAGTCGCATACACGATGGGCACCGAGTTCAAGCGAGCCCCACGCCTCGACACCGCGGATCTCGTGAGCTTCGACACCTTCGGACAGAGTTGAGGACGCCCGAAGAACCAAAACCTCATGTGATCCTCATCACCGCCTCATCCACACCGCCCGAGCTCTCCCTACCGTCAGCAACAACGCACGACATGGGGAGACACCATGAACATCTTTGTTGCCAACTTCAGCTACTCCGTCGCAGACGGTGATCTCGAGACCGAAGCCATGGAGGCTGCACCGCTCATTCGCGACGTCGACGGCCTGCTCGAGAAGACCTTCCTGATCGACACTCAGACCAAGCGATGTGGCGGGGTCTACAAGTTCGCCGATCGGGCAGCCCTCGATGCCTACCTGGCCTCGGACTTCTGGGCAGACGTGCTCGCAACACCGGAGTTCAGTGACTTCGACCTTCGGATCTTCGACGTGATGGAGGCTCCGTCACGCGTCACCAATGCGATCCCGACCGTGGTGGCGGCCTAGCGCGAGCGGCACAGGAAGTAGTTTCACCGCAGAGGATCGGAGAGACGCATGGCCGAACTCGAGCACTGGAACGGGTCGCGCTTCGTCGGCCGCGAGCGAGAGCTGAGTCTCTTCGCCGAGATGCTCGCCGACCCCTCGCCACGGATACTGCACCTGGCAGGGGTCGGCGGAATCGGCAAGACGCATCTCGTCGACCGCATGGCGAAACTCGCGCGGGTCGCCGATCACCGCATCGTCCGATTGGACGGACGGGTCATCGAGCCATCGATCGACGGGCTTCTCAGGAGCCTCGCGAGCTCTCTCGACCGACCAGAGCTGACCCCAGCCGCGCTGTTCGACGACCTCGCTGAGACCCCGACTGCGGTGTTCATCGACACCTACGAGATGTTGTGGCTCCTCGACAGCTACATCCGGACCGAGATCGCATCAGGTCTGCCGACCGGCGCTGTGTTGGTCCTGGCCGGGCGAGATCGCCCATCACACTCGTGGCTGATCGACGATTGTCTCGTCGGTCGCGTTCAGTACCTCGAGCTCGATCCGTTGACCGAAGCCGAGAGCGTGTCGCTCTTGCGTCTGGACGGGCTCGCCGAGTCCGATGCGAGGGCGGCCCACCGCGCCGGGCGCGGCCATCCTCTGTCGCTCACCATCAGCGCCGCCCTCGCGGGGGCGAAGGTCCGGCGGGTGGAGGAGGTCGCTGCGGAATCGCTCGTCGAATCGCTCGCCGTCCAGTACCTCGACGAGGTGAGCGACAGCGAGACTCGACAGGCGCTCGAGGCCGCGTCGGTCGTCCGCCGCATCACCGAGTCGCTGATGGCGGTGATGATCCCCGACCGCGACCCTGCCGACATGCTGAGCCGCGTCGACGCGCTGCCGTTCGTCGAACGGGGCATCGACGGAGTTCGGCTCCACGACACACTTCGTGACTCGATCGCCGCGAGCGTCCGTGCGACCAACCCCGAGAAGTTCTACCGACAGAAGGTCGCCGCCTGGCGTCGGTTACGGCGCGAGATGGACGCTGCGCCTCCCCACCTGCTCTGGCGATACACCGCCGACGTTCTACACCTGCTCGAATCGGCGGTGATTCGTGAAGCCTCCTTTCCCACCGGATACCTGCCGAGCGCGATCGAGCGAGCCGATGCCGACGACTGGGACGAAATCGTCGAAATCACTGAGAAGCACGAGAGCCCCGACTTCCTCCACGTCGCGACAACCTGGTGGCGCCACCATCAGTCGATGTTCAAGGTCGCCCGGCGCGCCGACGGTGGCGTCGACGGGTACTGCATCTTCGGGGAAGTTGCGGAGATCGCTCCGGAGGTCATCGACGTCGACCCGGCCATTCGTGCAGCGACGGACCACGCGACACAGACATGCGGGGCGGACGCCGCCCTCATGTACCGACGCATCCTGGATCGCCACGAAGGCGAAGGTGGCGAACCCACGGGCAGTGCGGTCGGACTACACGGCAAGAGCTCCTACGTCGCTCTGCGACCGCGGCTGAGGCACGTCTACGTCCTCACCCGCGAGTACGAGAGCTTCGAACCGATGGAGTCCCTCGGATTCGTTCAGCTCCGGGAGGCCGACACGGAAGCCGCGGGATCACTGGAACGAATGGTTTTCCTCGACATGGGCCCCGGTTCGGTGGACGGCTGGCTCTCGTGGTTGGCAGCGCGCGAACTCGGCCTGTCCGAGGGCGCGGGGTCCATCCTCGATCACAGCGCCCGTGAGCTTGTTCTCCCCACGGGTCGCGAGCCCCTCACCCGCCTGGAGTACGGCGTGCTCGCAGCGCTTGCGGAAAGACAGGGCAGGCCGGCGTCGCGCGCCGAGCTCATCCGCGATGTATGGGGATTCGACACGGATGCGACCAGCAACGTGGTCGATGCAGTCGTGGCCACGCTGCGACGCAAGCTCGGGACACACGCTCACTTCGTGGAAACGGTTCGGGGAACCGGCTACCGGCTCGCCGATACCGTCGACGCGTCGGTCAGCTGAGGAGCCGCAGGCCGGCGGGGGTTCCGTCTCCGACGTCTGCGGGCAGATCGACGACGAACTCCGTGCGGTGCGCGGGATACACGTGTTCGGACACGAGGACCACTTCGCCGTTCGCCGATTCGGTGACCCGCTCGACCCGCAGGACCGGGGAGCCCTCTGGTACCTCGAGGGTGTCGACGTCGTCGGCCGAGGCGGCGTCTGCGCCGATGGTCTGGGTGGCGCCGCCGATCTTCACGTCGAGGAGCTGCACGAATGGGTGACGCTCCACTTCGCCGCGCGACAGCTCTGCGCCCAACTCCTCTGGGCACCACACGGTGACTCTGGCGAAGGGCTGACCATCGGCGAGCGTCCGCCTCCGCACCTCCAGAAGCTGAGCGTCCGGGGCCACAGCATCGCCGAAGCGTTCGGCCACCCAGTCGGGTGGCTGCACGAAGGCGAAGGCCAGCACCTCCCTCTCCGACGTCGCTCCACCGGCCGCGAGCTGATCGTCGAGCGTGCCGAGCGTCGACAGCGACTGCCGCACCGGGTGGGTCGAGACGAACCATCCAAAGCCCTGGCGAGAGTCGACCCGCCCCCGTTCACGCAACAGCTCCAGCGCCCGTCGAACGGTGACCCGGGAGGCGCCGTAGTGCGCCGAGAGATCAGACTCGCTCGGGAGCAGCCCGCCCGCGGCGAACTCCCCGGCGTCGAGACGGGCGTCCAGATCATCGGCGATCTGGCGGTAGCGGATCGTGCGAACCTGACTGATACTTGTAGTATAGTTGTCTGAGACAGGTGTCGCGCGGTACTCGCCGTGGCACCGTGCGGTGCCACGGCCGAACCTGGCACCATCTGAGTCACCCCACCCGCCGAGAGGACTCCACCATGGCCGTGTACGCCAACACACCGATCGAGCTGATCACCGCCGTCTACGGCAACCTCGCAGACAGCGTTGCCTGGGGACGCGAGAAGCTCGGCCGTCCGCTCACCCTCGCCGAGAAGGTCCTGATCAACCACTTGGCGAGCCGCGATCAGGAACTCGAGCGAGGCGAGAGCTACGTCGATCTTCGACCCGACCGCGTGGCCATGCAGGACGCCACGGCCCAGATGGCCTGGCTCCAGTTCATGACGGCCGGCCTCGACGAGGTCGCGGTTCCGACGACGACGCATTGCGACCACCTCATCCAGGCCCGCGACGACGGCAAGCGCGACCTGCTCGCCGCGAGCGAGAACAACGAAGAGGTCTACGACTTCCTCGAATCGGTGTGCGCCAAGTACGGCGCCGGTTTCTGGAAGCCGGGCAGCGGCATCATCCACCAGGTCGTTCTCGAGCAGTACGCCTTCCCCGGCGGGATGATGATCGGCACAGACAGCCACACCCCCAACGCGGGCGGCATCGGCATGATCGCCGTCGGCGTCGGCGGTGCCGACGCGGTCGATGTGATGACCGGCTTCCCCTGGAACGTGCGCTGGCCCAAGGCCATCGGCGTGCACCTCACCGGCGAACTGTCCGGGTGGAGCGCACCCAAAGACGTGATTCTGAAGGTGGCAGAGATCCTCACCGTGAAGGGTGGCACCGGCGCCATCGTCGAGTACTTCGGACCAGGCGCCGAGTCGATGAGCTGTACGGGCAAGGCCACTATCTGCAACATGGGCGCCGAGATCGGCGCCACCACATCGCTCTTCGGGTACGACGAAGCGATCGCCCGCTACCTCAAGTCCACAGGCCGCGAGGACGTCGCCGATGCAGCGGACGCGGTCGCCGAGCACCTTCGCCCCGACGAGGGCGCCCACTACGACCAGGTCATCGAGATCGACCTGTCGACGCTTCAGCCCCACATCAACGGGCCGCACACACCCGACCTCGCTCGCGAGGTCGGCGAACTCGGTGCCGAAGCCCGCGACAGTGGCTGGCCGTCCGAGATCAGCGCAGCACTCATCGGCAGCTGCACCAACAGCTCCTATGAGGACATCACCCGCGCCGCGTCCATCGCCCGCGAGGCCGCCGCCAAGGGCCTCACGGTGAAGACGAAGCTGATGATCACCCCGGGCTCGGAGCAGGTGCGGGCCACGATCGAGCGCGACGGTCTGCTCGCCGACTTCGAGGCGCTGGGCGCGACCGTGCTCGCCAACGCGTGCGGACCGTGCATCGGGCAGTGGGACCGTTCGGCCGAAAAAGGTCACACCGCCGGCGAAGCAAACGTGATCGTCACCAGCTACAACCGCAACTTCCCCAAGCGCAACGACGGTGATCCGGCCACGTTGGCATTCGTCACCTCACCCGAGACGGTGATGGCCCTCGCTCTCGCGGGAACGGTCGACTTCGACCCGATCAACGGCACCCTCACCAACGACGCCGGCGACGAGGTGTCCCTGTCGATCCCCGTCGGCGTCGAGCTGCCGGCGGAGGGTTTCACCCCGGGTGAGTCCGGCTTCATCGCGCCACCCGACGATGTGTCGGGTGTCGACGTGGCGGTCTCCCCCACCTCCGACCGCCTCCAGCTGCTGGAGCCCTTCGCAGCGTGGGACGGCAACGACTACGAGGGCCTCCCGGTGCTGGTGAAGGCGCAGGGCAAGTTCACCACCGACCACATCTCGATGGCGGGCCCCTGGCTCAAGTACCGCGGCCACCTGGAGAACATCTCGGGCAACCTCTACCTCGGCGCCATCAACGCGTTCGCTCAGGGCGACGGCTCGGCCTACGAAGCGGGGCACGGCAAGAACCAGCTCACCGGCGCAGTGCAGAGCTTCCCCGACATCGCCCGGCACTACCACGAGGCAGGCCAGGGCTGGGTGGTGATCGGCGACGAGAACATGGGCGAGGGCTCAAGCCGCGAGCACGCCGCCATGGAACCGCGCTTCCGCAATGGGCTCGTGGCGATCGCCCGCTCGTTCGCCCGAATCCACGAGACCAACCTCAAGAAGCAGGGAATGGTGCCGCTGACCTTCGCCGACCCTGCCGACTACGACCGCATCGGCGAGGACGACCGCATCGCGGTCAGGGGACTCGCCGCATTGGCGCCCGACCAGCAGGTGACCGTCGAGGTGACCACACCGGACGGCGAGACCTGGTTATTCCAGACCAACCACACCTTCAGCGAAGACCAGGTCGAGTGGTTCAAAGCCGGCAGCGCCCTCAACATCATCAAGGCCTCGCTCTGAAGCCTGTTGCTCAGCTCGTCGGGGGCTTGCCTGAGGGGTAGGTGAGGGCGAGTTCGTCGTCGGTTGGCGCGCGTCGTTCGCGCGCCTCGTCGGGCAGCAGGTCGAGGATCGCATCCATCACCAGCCGGGTGTCCGACGCCTCGTCGCCCCAGCCGACACCGGTGACGGCGGGTCCGAGCGCCGCGGTCACCGTCGGGCGGCCGGTGAGGCTCACGCGCGGCGCCTTCGCCGATCGCGGCCACACCAGTTCGGTTCCCCAGAGACCCACGGGAATCACGGGCGCGCCCGAACCCTTCGCCAGCCGAGCGACTCCGGGCCGGCCCGTCAGCTCGGGCTCGAAGAACTCGGGGCCTCGAGGGATCGTGCCTTGCGGCATCAGTCCCACGACCTCGCCAGCGGCGAGCGAACGCAACGCCGCATCGAGCGGACCCGTCGAGCCGGATCCTCGATCCACCCGGATGCCCCCGAGGGCCGATGCGATCTCACCGACCACGGGCATATCGAATATCTCGGCCTTTCCGAGGAACCGCACCGGCCGGCCTGCCTTGGCCATGACGATCGCCATCACCGTGATGTCGAAGTAACTGCGGTGATTCGCTGCGACGATCGCCGGGCCTTCGGACGGGATGTTGTCGAGACCGTTGACCTCGATGTCTGCGAAGGGCTGCAGATCGCCCCGCAACAAGGGACGCAGGAGATCCTGGATCTCGAAGGGGCCGACCTTCGCCATTCCCGGCGGCTTGTCGAGATGCCGGACATCCCACCCGCGCAGGCGGGCCAACACGGCGAGACGGGGATCGGGGTTGGCCGCGACAGCGTGGCCTGCGGCATCCAGAAGGGGGGCGTCGAACCAGCTGTCGGAATATGCCCAGGAGGCGCCGAGATCGATGCCATTGGAGCGACACCAGTGGCGTACCGCCTTCAGCTTCCCCCGCCCCCACACGAACTCGCCATCGATCCCACCGGTGAGCTCGCCGTCGCGCATCGCGTAGGTCGTGGCGACGACATCGTCCATACCAAGGTGTTCCGCGAGCGGCCGGACGAGCTGCGCTGGGCTCGTTGTGGCCATCACGAGCCGGTGACCGGCGGCGCGGTGCCCTTCGAGGAGTTCGGGAACGAACGGGTGCACCTGCGCGACAAGCTCGTCGAGAGCCAGACGTCCCGCTTCATCGAAACGGTCCAACGACCAGCCCTTCGTGAGCCGGATCCCCTGCCGTACGAGGGCGATCGTCGCCCGCGACTCACCGACGATGTCGAAGACGCCGAGGAGCTGGCGCAGCAGCGGCACCTCCCGCTCGGGCGCCAGGCCCACCTCGCGGAGGGCTCGCCCGAAGGCCTGGCCCGAGCCGCCATCGAGCAGCGTCCGGTCGAGGTCGAAGAACGCCGCTGCCATGAGGAAAGCGTACGGCTCAGTCGAGGCGGGCGTTGAACTCGACCGGCCCCACGAAACCCGCCACGATCGCGGCCCGGAGGTTTCCGAGCTTCGTCGCCATGTCCGGTCCGAGGACGAAGTGAAGGCCCAACGCCGGTGGCCCGGGAGCCTTGGCGGCCGCTTCGGCCTGCGCCGCGAAGAAGCTCAAGGCCGCATCGCGCAGGTCGAGCTGCTCCCCCACGAAGCCGGCCCCTGCGAGGGCCTCGCGATACTGCTCGGGGGTGGCGATGAAGCTGTGGCTCGAGTCCGTCGCCCACGGCACCGGGTAGCGCAGGTTGCCGTCGCTGCGGCGCATCACGTCGTAGATCACGTACCGGCCGCCCGGGCGGAGAACTCTGGCGACCTCCGCCGCGAGCGTCGCCTTGTCCTCGATGTTCATCCCGACGTGGAGCTGCACGGCGCAGTCGAAGCTGTCGTCCTCGAATGGCAGGGCCAGGATCGATCCCACCTCGAAATCGACCTGGTGCTCCAGGCCGGTCCATTCGGTGAAGGTGCGCGCCGCTTCGACGAACGACGGCGTGAGGTCGACACCGGTGACTCGGCACGAGCGGGTGGCAGCGATGAAGCGCGCCGGACCGCCGATGCCAGACCCGAGGTCGAGAACGTGGTCATCGGCCGTGATCTGGGCCCGCTCGCACAGCGCAGCAGTGGCGGCCCGCCCGCCGATGTGGAACTCGTCGGCGGCCGCGAGATCCTCGAAGGTGACGTTGTCAGGCGCCTTTGCGACCTTGGCGAGACCCGCCGTGATCGCAGCGACGAGGCCCTCCCCGCCGTAGTGCTCTGCGATGTCGTCGTCCCGCGCCATCAGGCCACCTCCCACTGGCGGACTGTATGCGAGCTTGAACGAATCGGAGGGATGCCCCTACCCGCCCGAACGGAACGTCTGCCTCATCTCGGTGCCGAGTACTTCGAAGCCCAGTTTCTCGTAGAAACCGCGGTTTCCCTCGGTCGTGGGGACGAGGTACAGACCCATCTCGGCGCAGCCGCGGCGGCGCGCATCGTCGATCGTGCGCTGCACGAGTATGCGTCCGAGGTTGAGGCCGCGAGCCGCCTCGTCGACGATGAGCTCCTCGAGTTCGCAGTACTCACCGCCGTATCGCATCGCCACGTTGTACGACACCGTGGCGCAGCCGACGATGCCGTCGTCGGTCTCGGCGACGACCACGGCGCCGCGTTCACCGGAGAGGTGCGTGTCATAGACGTCGTTCCACGCCTCGGTGGGTGCTGCTCCGGTGAGCGCTTCGATCAGCGTGAAACACCGGATCCGGTCCTCGGCGGTCGCGGGGCGCGTGCGCACGCCATTGGGGTGTTGCTCGACGGTCATCTGACCCAGGTCTACACGCCCGAACGCCCCTGCGGGAGAAGCCGGGCGGGAGAAGCCGGGCGGGCCATGGCAATCCGCACGACGAGCGAAGCGAGGAGCTGCGGCAAGTGACAGCAGGTGAACACCCCGGCGGGAGAAGCCGGGCGGGCCGTGGCAGTCCGCACGACGAGCGTAGCGAGGAGCTGCGGCAACAGCACAGAAAAAGTGGAAACCGGCCCGGGGGGACGGGCCGGTTTCGGAGGTCTCGCATGCGGGGGGACGCCTGCGACCTCGTGCCGATCGGAGCGTTGACTCCGTCTCGACGATGAACACCGCTCGGCGGGGGGACGCCTCTGACGCGGTGTTGTATGTATCGAGCGGCTCGGGGGAAGCCGTTGATCTCGATGTCCAAGACTCTAGTTACCAGCGGGTCATCTGCCAAGTAGTTGCGACAGATAGTTTCCATCTCTAGAAACGATGGGATACCCTGTCGGTCATGGATCTGCGGCAGCTCGAAGCGCTCGCGGCGGTGGCCGAGCACGGGCGCTTCTCCGCAGCGGCACGGGCGCTGCACACCGTGCAGTCCAACATCAGCACCCACGTTGCTCGCCTCGAGGACGAGCTGGGGGCCATCCTGGTCGACCGGAGCGCAGGACGACTCACGCCCGAGGGCGAGGTCGTTCTGGCGCGGGCTCGCCGCGTGAACGCCGAACTGGAAGCACTGCGAGCCGACGTCTCGTCGATGACCAGCCATGTCACGGGGCCCGTCCGCATGGGTGTGATCGGAACCACGGGCAGGTGGCTTCTGCCCTCGCTGCTCGACGAGCTCGGTCGGGCCCATTCCGACGTCGAGGCGCTGGTGATCGACTCCACGACCACTGCGCTGCTTCCCCTCCTCGAACACAGCGAACTCGACCTCGCGGTCATCAACCTGCCCCTCCAACACGACGAGATGGTGACGAGCCCACTCTTCAGTGAAGAGCTCGTCGTGATCGCGCCTGCCGATCACCCCTTGGCGGCCGACGGCGACAGAGAGATCCAGATCCAGGATCTCGAAGCTCACCGGTTTCTCCTGGGGCCGCCCGGTTCGAATCTGCGCGATCAGATCGACGATGCGGCAACCCAGCACGGGGTCCACCTGCGGACTCTCGCGGAGCTGGACGGCATCCGTCTCACGGCAACGCTCGCCTTCCAGGGGTACGGGCCGGCCATCGTGCCGGTGACCGCGATCCCCGCGTGGGCATCGAGGG
The DNA here is from genome assembly GCA_964629575.1 of uncultured Acidimicrobiales bacterium. Lineage (GTDB taxonomy): Bacteria > Actinomycetota > Acidimicrobiia > Acidimicrobiales > Poriferisodalaceae > JAYPWI01. The sequence continues at coordinate 19,222 of CAZVUM010000021.1, forward strand.
GCGAGTGGTCCGTGCTCACGATGCCCGACATGCCGAGGCGCAACGTGGGTCTCGCCATTCGCCGGCGCGGCATGCTCTCGGCTCCGGCCGCCGCTACGCGCGACATCCTGCGCCAGGTGGTCCGCGACCTGGCACCGACCATCGAAGGCGTCGACACGATCTGACGACGTGCACCGCCGCGCTCGTGTTGGGAGTGAAGCGAGGGGCGGGCGTACGCTGACCCGGAATGACCGACGGCCTCTCCCTCCAGTTGCGCGCCGGTACCCCCGGGCAGGTCAGCGCCGGGATGTACGACCTCGACGGTCGCACCGTCATCTTGATTCGCGCCGACAGTCCTGACCGCAAGGGCGCTCTCACTCCCGACGACGGCGACACGATGGTGCGGGCACTCGAGATGGCTCTCGAGAAGCGGCTTCCGGTCGTCCTTTTGCTCGCATCGAGCGGAGCCGATGCCAACCACGGGGTCGCCGCACTCGACGGCTGGGGGCGAGCCGCACGCGCGGTGTCTCGGTGTTCGGGCGTCGTCCCGATCCTGGCGGGGGTCACCGGGCCCGCCGTGACGGGAGCCGCTCTGCTCATCGGACTCGCCGACATCGTTGTGATGGCCTCGGATTCGTACGCGTTCGTGTCTGGGCCGATCCCTGTTCGACAGATGACCGGTGTGTCCGTCGGCCTCGACGAGCTGGGCGGTGCCGCGGTGCACGAGCGTTCGACAGGCGCAGCGCATGCGGTCGTCGCGAGCGACGACGTCTTGCCGACGCTGGCGGACGTGCTGCGGTTCCTGCCCGATCACAACGACACGCTGCCGCCACACGTTCCGACCGCCGATCCGGCAGACCGCGAGACGCCCGAGGCCGGGGATCTGCTGCCCGACACGCCGACGGGGAGCTATGACGTCCGAGATGTGATTCGCGCCGTCGTCGACGATGACGATTTCGTCGAAATGCGCGGGGGCTGGGCGCGCAACCTGGTGACCGGCTTTGCCTGCCTCGGTGGGCACCCGGTGGGGATCGTCGCCAACCAGCCGCTCGCGATCGCTGGCACCCTCGACATTCCGGCGAGCCAGAAGGGCGGCCGGTTCGTCGCGTTCTGCGATGCGTTCAACCTGCCCATCGTGACCTTCGTCGACACACCGGGCTTCTATCCGGGCAAGGACCTCGAGTGGCGGGGCATGATCCGCCATGGCGCGCAGCTCGCGTTCGCCTACGCGAGGGCGACCGTGCCCCGCCTCGCGGTCGTACTGCGCAAGTCCTACGGCGGCGCGTTCATCGTGATGGACAGCAAGACGATGGGCAATGACACCTACCTGGCCTGGCCCTCGGCCGAGATCGCCGTGATGGGTGCGACCCAGTCGGCGCAGATTCTGCGGCGCGGTGCGTCGGCGGAAGAGATCGACGAGTACGTCGAGCACTACGACGCCACGTATCTCAACCCCTACGTCGGCGCCGAACGGGGCTTCGTCGACGGCGTGATCGATCCAGCGGACACCCGCCGCGAGCTCGCCGATCTGATCGACCTGCTCGGCAGCAAGCGTGAACCGCTTCCCGACCGACGACACGACAACACGCCCTTGTAGACGTGGCAAAAAACCACCGCGCCGAATCCGGATCGGCAACGGGAAAGACGCTAAGTTCACCCGTGGGGACATCGCCGACGCGACCAGTGATCGCCGGCACGGTGTTCCGCGCACATTCACCAGACTGTGGACAACCGAGGACAGGGGTAGCAGGTGCCAGAAGAGAGCTTCACGATCACCGACAACCGGAGCGGGCAATCGGTGGACGTGCCGATCGTCGACGGCACCATCTCATCAGCGGCGCTGCGTGAGCTCGACAAGGGCATGTGGTTCTACGACCCGGCCTACCTTTCGACCGCCAACTGCGACAGCAAGGTCACCTACATCGACGGGGCCAACGGGATCCTGCGCTACCGCGGGTACCCGATCGAGCAGCTCGCCGAGAACTCCACCTTCCTCGAGGTCTGCTACCTGCTTCTTCACGGCGAGCTCCCCACTCAGGAGCAGGCCGACGATTGGGTGAACACCATCACGATGCACACCTACGTGCACGAGAACATCACCCAGTTCATGAAGGGCTTCCGCTACGACGCCCACCCCATGGGGACCCTCGTGTCGACGGTCGCGGCGCTCAGCACGTTCTACCCCGAGGCCAAAGACATCGACGACGCCGCGACTCGCTCGATCCAGATCCAGCGGTTGATCGCCAAGATGCCCACGATGGCCGCCTTCGCCCACAAGAACCGGGTGGGGCTCCCGTACGAGTACCCGGTCAACCACCTGGGCTACACGGGCAACTTCCTCCGGATGATGTGGAACGTCGCAGACCCCAACTACGAGCCGGATCCGGTTCTGACACGGGCCCTCGACGTCTTGTTCATCCTGCACGCCGACCACGAACAGAACTGCAGCACCACGACGATGCGCACCGTGGGTTCGAGCCGCGCCGACCCGTATTCCGCGGTCGCTGCCGCGACGTGTGGGCTCTATGGGCCTCTGCACGGCGGAGCCAACGAGCAGGTGATTCGGATGCTCCACGAGATCGGTGGCTTCGACAACGTCCCGGAGTACGTCGAGCGGGTGAAGTCCGGCGATGTGTTGCTGCAGGGCTTCGGCCATCGGGTGTACAAGAACTACGACCCCCGGGCCAAGATCATCAAGGAGCAGGCCGACGCGGTGTTCGCCGTGACGGGAACCAACCCGCTTCTCGACATCGCGATGAAGCTCGAAGACGTCGCGCTCAGCGATCCCTACTTCATCGATCGCAAGCTCTACCCCAACGTCGACTTCTACTCGGGCTTGATCTACGAGGCGATGGGCTTCCCGCTCGACATGTTCACCGTGCTGTTCGCCATCGGGCGCACGCCGGGCTGGCTGGCGCACTGGCAAGAGATGCTCGACGACCCCGAGCAGAAGATCTACCGCCCCCGCCAGAAGTACACCGGACCGGGCGAGCGCCCCTACCTGGCGATCAGCGAGCGGTAGCGAGCTGCGACAACCCAGCGAGCGGTAGC
>CAZVUM010000021.1:22351-64849 GCA_964629575.1 uncultured Acidimicrobiales bacterium
CAGCGAGCGGTAGCGAGCTGCGACAACCCAGCGAGCGGTAGCCACGGCTTCTGGGCGCGTCAGCGTTTCGGAGTCGGTCGTTTTGGGCGCGTGAGCGCTCGCATTCCGGGCGTTCAGGCTCCCGAAACGGAGAGGTCTCGCTCATACGTCGAGCATGATCTTTCCGACGTTGGCGTTGGTGGCCATGTAGTCGTGGGCCGCGGCGATGTCGTCGAGGGCGAAGCGCGAGTCGATCACCGGTCGCAACGCGCCGTCGTCGAACCGCGGCAGCAGCTCACGGACAAACCGCTGGTTGGCGTCGATCTTCTGCTCGAGCGGGCGCGAGCGGAGGACGGTTCCGATCAGCGAGGCGCGCTTGGGCAGGAGCATTCCGAGTGGGAATGTGGCTTTGCCCTCCCCCATCACCCCGACCTGGATGATGCGCCCCTGCACCTTCAGGCTGGCGATGTTTCGGGTGAGATATTCGCCCCCGATCACGTCGAGCACCACGTTGACGCCGGCCCCACCGGTCCATTCCGCCACGGCTTCGGCGAAATCGGTGGAGGAGTAGTCGATCACGAGGTCGGCGCCGAGCTCGGAGCATGCGGCCACCTTCCCGCTCGAACACGTGACGGCGATCTGTGCCCCCACCGCAGCGGCGATCTGAATCGCGGCGGTCCCCACCCCCGACGCACCGGCGTGGACAAGGGCCCGTCCGCCCGTGGTGAGCCCGCCCTGGGTCACCAGAGCGTCGTGGGCGGTCATGAAGACCTCGGGGATCGCCGCCGCGTCGTCGATGCCGACACTCGCCGGTACGCGCTGCAGCATGCGTTCGTGGGTGACCAATTTCTCGGCGTGGGCGCCTCCTCCCACGATCCCCATCACTTCGTCGCCCTCTGACCAGGCGGTGACCTGGCTTCCGGTGGCGGCGATCGTTCCGGCGAACTCCAGGCCGGGAACCTCGAACTCCGGCTTAGGTCCCGGCGCCGGGTACCCGCCCATGCGCTGAAGAAGGTCGGCGCGGTTCATGGCTGATGCCCGCACCCGGACGAGAACCTCATCGGGGCCCGGTTGGGGATCTGGGACGTCCTGCAGGGTGAGGACCTCGGTCCCGCCATATTCCGGTATCACGACAGCTCGCATCCCGGCGAGGGTAGTGGTGCCCCAGCGCACGACCCACCCCGAGTCATTCCGCGCCGAAAACCATGCAGAACGACTCGGCCCCCCACCCCGAGTCATTCCGCGCCGAAAACCATGCAGAACGACTCGAGCCACCCACCTGAACAGCCCGGCGGGATATGCCGGGCTGCCCATGGCAATCCGCAAGACGAGGGAGCGCAGCGACCGAGGATTGCGGCGACCGAGGATTGCAGCGACCGAGGATTGCGGCGACAACACAGAGAGCACGGACCGGGGCGGAGGGGAGTGAGTCCCATCCGCCCCGGCCACCAAGGTCGGTCCGCGTCCGCCCCCAGATGCGTGGCCCGACCTCTGTGTTGGCAGTTACTTCGGGTGGGTGGCGGGGGCCCTTGAGCACGATTCGAATCTTTTTCAGTGCTGAGCGCTCCGGCCGCCGTCGATGCGCCGTGGCGGGGGCCTCGCTACGCTCCGGCGACATGGACTACGACTGGCCCGGGGAGCTGCAGGACCTGGCGGACGAGGCCGCGGAATGGGTGGCCGAGGCCACGTCGGATCTGTTCAGGACAGACGACGGATGGCTGGTGGGGTACTCCCGCGAGTTCACTCGAAGGCTGGCCGCGAAGGGCTGGATCGGGATGACGTGGCCGGTCGACAAGGGCGGCGACGGCCGCTCGGAGGTCGAGCGGTTCGTCGTGACCGAACAGCTTCTCCTGGGCGGCGCCCCGATGGCCGGATCGTTCTTTCCTGATCGGCAGATCGGCCCGGTGCTCCTCACCTACGGCAGCGACGAGCAGCAGGAGCGCTACCTCCCCGAGATGCGGGCCGGCGAGTCGCAATGGTGCATCGGCATGTCGGAGCCTGATGCGGGCTCGAACGTGGCGGGAATCCGGACGGCGGCCGTGCGTGACGGCGACCGCTTCATCGTCAACGGTCAGAAGATCTGGACGAGCGGGGCGCAGGACGCGCACTACTGCTACCTGATCTGCCGCACGGATCCCGACTCACCGCCCCACAAGGGCATGAGCGAGTTCGTCGTCGACATGAAGTCACCGGGCATCAGCGTCAGCCCGATCAAGGACGCGTCGGGCGACGCCCATTTCAACGAGGTGTTCTTCGACAACGTCGAGGTGCCTGTGGAGAACCTGGTGGGAGAGCTCAACAACAGCTTCGGCCAGACCATGCGACAGCTCGAACACGAGCGGGGCGGCATCGATCGCCTCGCATCGAATCAGCGCCTCTACCTCGACACGAAGGACCGCGCCGACACGAGCGATCCCCGCATCCGCCAACGTATGGCGAGCATCGAGACCGGGTATCGCATCGGGCGCGACATGGTTCTCCGCAACGTGCTCCGCCAGACTCCGTTCGCTCAGTACTCGGCGATCACGAAGACGTGGTGCACGGAGTTCGAGCAGAAGGTGGCGGGATTCGTGGGCGACGTCGCGGGAGCAGACACGATGCTGTGGAATCGGATCTCCCGCAACGTCGTGTACGCGCCGGCCTACACGATCATGGGCGGCACCACCCAGATCCTGCGGAACATCATGGGCGAGCGCATCCTCGGGTTGCCGCGCGAACCGCGCCCGGTCGAATGAGCAACGTCATTCAGCTCCAGGGCGCCATGAACTGTCGAGACGTCGGCGGCTACACCACCGCGGACGGGCGCCGGATTCGTACGGGCGCGCTCTTCCGTTCAGACCGCCTGTCGGACCTGACCGATGACGACCTCGAAGAACTCACCAGTTACGGCATCCGCACCGTGGTCGATTTCCGCACCGAAGCCGAAGCCGCTCGAGACGTGTCACGTCTCTGGAGTTCGGTCGGAACTCATGCCCCATTGCCCATCGGTGACGAGATCGCCCAACAGCACGAGTTCGTCGAACGGCTGAAGCTCGGCGAGGTCACAGCAGTGACGCACGAAGACGTGGCCGAGTCGTACCGGGAGATTCTCGAGGACCATTATCACCGGTATGCGGAGTTCTTCACCCTCGTCCTCGATGTGGAGCAGTTGCCGCTGCTGTTCCACTGCACCGCAGGCAAGGACCGGACCGGCCTCGCCGCTGCCCTGATCCTCGAGTCCTGCGGCGTCGAACGTTCGACGGTTCTCGATGACTACGAACTCACCAACGAGCTGCGTGCCTACCGTCGGGTCGAACAGCTGCGCCCGAGCCTCCGAGAGGCGGGTGTCGATGTCGAAGCCGTGTGGCCGGCGCTGTCGGCCCCGAGGCCCGCTCTCGACATGACGCTCGCCCACCTCGACGCCGCCCACGGTGGCGCTGCGGGCTACCTCGCCGACACGCTCGGCCTCGGGGACGACGGCGTCGACGCCTTGCGCGGCAACCTCATCATCTGAGCTGAATCCACCCGTCTGCTCTCATCACCACCGGGCGCTGCGCCGATGGAGCACCCGAGATGAGGTTCATGCGTCGACCTGCCGCGGGCGGACGTCCACTCCAGCCCTGGCTCCCCGCTCCGACGTGGGGAGACCTCGTCGCCGCGCTCGCTGTCGCGTTGCTCCTCATCCCCCAATGCCTCGCCTATGCAGAACTCGCGGGGCTACCTGCGCACGTCGGTCTCGTCGCGGCCGCGGTTCCGCCGCTGATCGCCGGCGCGTTCGGGTCGTCGGCACACCTCCAAACCGGTCCCGTGGCGCTGACGTCTCTGGTCACCTTCGGAGCCCTCTCGACCGTCGAGGAGCCCGGAACAACGGCCTACCTCGAACTTGCCGCACTGCTCGCGTTCCTCGTGGGGGCGGTCCGAATCGTCCTCGGCCTCGGCCGAATGGGCCGTCTCGCCTATCTCATGACACCGCCGGTCGTCCTCGGCTTCACGACAGGTGCGGCGATCGTCATCACGGCGTCGCAGGTGCCGTCCGCCCTCGGGGTCGACATCGAGAAGGAGAGCGTGCTGCACGAAGGAGTAGCGGCGCTTCTCGACCCCGATGCATGGTCGGCGGTCGCCATCGTGATGGCAGTCCTGACCGCCGCTGTGATCGTCTTCGGACGCCGCTTCGGTGGGCGCCGCTTCCCGGGCGTTCTGATCGCCATCGGTGGAGCGATCATTGTCGCACGGGTCACCAGCTACGACGCAGCCCTCGTCGGCGCGATCCCGACAGATCTCCCGATCCCCGATCCAGCGAACATCCCGTGGGGGCGCACGACGACGATCCTTTTGTCGGCCATCGTCATCGCCGTCGTCGACTTCGCCGAGCCCGCCGCCATCGCCCGCCGATTCGCCGACGAGGACGACGCAGAGTGGGACCCGTCTCGAGAGCTCGGCGGGCAGGGTGTCGCCAACGTCGCATCGGGCCTCGTTGGCGGATTCCCGGTCGGGGGCTCGTTCTCCCGGAGCTCGCTCAACCGCATGGCCGGCGCCGAGACCCGCTGGAGCGGAGTGTTTGCGGGCGCGCTGGTGCTGTTGTTCCTCCCTCTCGCCGGAGTGCTCGAAGACCTCCCCCGAGCCGCCCTGGCCGCGACTGTGATCGTGGCCGTCTACCGACTGATCGACCTGCCGGGCCTGTGGCGAATGGCGCGCGCGGATGGCATCGACGCCACCGTTGCACTGTTCACCATCGGTGTCACGATGCAGATGGAGCCTCGGGTACACATCGCTGTCCTGATCGCGATCGCCGTCGCGTGGGCCGTGTCCGGGCTGCGCCGTCTGTTCAGGTCGCTTCGGCGAACCGGTAGCAAGCGCCCTCGGGCTCCAGGCGACCAGCCGTTCGACCGGCGAAATGCGTCCCGATGACCAGACGGCCATCCGCCCACCGTTCGTAGGCGTCATGACGGGTGGCGGTGCTCATGTCCTGTCGCCAATCGGCGGACGACGGCAAGTCGGGGTGGGCGAACTGCACCGGATGGTGCGTCATGTCGCCGGTGATGATGGCCACTTCGCCCCCGGACTCGATGCGAACACTCGCATGGCCCGGGGTGTGGCCGGGCGTCGACTCCAACCGAACCTCGGAGGTGATCTGGTGATCGGGTGCAACCAGCTGCCCGAGTTCGGCATCCATCACTGGGGCGACGGAGTCGTCGAACACCGGCCCGTAGTGCTGTGGCTCGTCGCGCCAGTGGCTGTACTCGGCCTCGACGAAGAGGTACGCGGCGTTCGGAAACGTCGGGACCCAGTCGCCATCGACGAGCTGGGTGTTCCAGCCCACGTGATCGACGTGGAGGTGTGTGCACACAACCACGTCCACATCGGTGGGATTGACCCCGGCTGCCGTCAGGCGATCCAGGAAGTCGGTTTCGAGGTTCTCGAACGGCTTGGCGCCGGGCCGTTCCTTTCCGTTCCCGCAGCAGGTGTCGACGAGAATCGTCTGGCCCTCCGACCGAACCACGAGGGTGTGGATCGACAATTTCATGCGGCCTTCGTCCGTGACGAAATCGGGTCGCAGCCAGTCGTGGGCGTCGATCAGGTCTTCGGCTCCTGGGAGGATCGCCGAGAAGGGCCAGTGCGGCTCCATCTCCAGGACCTTGGTGATCGTGACGTCTCCGACTTGCCATTCGCTCATGCTCCGACGCTAAACCACCGGGATCGCGCCCGCGGGTTGCTGCCACCGCCATAGCCGAGACAAATAGGTTCCAGGAGCGCTCCTGGAACCTATTTCCCTGGAACCTATTTCAGCCGAAGTTCATGGCCTGGGGCATTCCGCCGTCGACGACGATGGTCTGGCCTGTGATGGTTTCGGCTTCGCAGAGCATCACCGTGGCGGCGGCGATGTCGTCAGCGCTTCCGACCTTGCCGAGCACCGCGCCCCGTCGGGCTCCTTCGGCCACCGCATCGGGAAGGCGGTTGGCCATCCGAGTTCCCTCGACGAGACCGGGTGCGACGCAGTTCACCGAGACGTCGGGCGCCATGGCCACCGCCAGACAATGGGTCAGGTGGATGAGCCCCGCCTTCGAACAGCTGTAGGCGATCGAGGACGATCCGGGAGCCAACCCACCGACGGACGAGATGTTGATGATCCGCCCCTCCCCCGAGCTCGACAGATGGGGGGCGAGCCGTCGGGCGAGGAGAAACGGGCCCCGCAGGTTGGTCTCGAGCACCCGATCCCACGTGTCGCCGTCGAGCTCGTCGAGATTGGGAAAGGGGATCCCGATGTTCCATGCCGCGTTGTTGACGAGGATGTCGCAGCCGCCGAGCCCATCCACCACCGCGGCGGACGCGTCGTCTATCGAAGCCTCCTCCCGCTGGTCGAGGCGTACGGCCACACTGCGCCGGCCGTGACCCTCGACAGCACGGACGGCCTCGTCGGCACCCTCCCGGTTGCCGACATAGCTGACAGCGACGTCACAACCCGCTCTCGCCAGCGCCGCGGCGACCGCGCCCCCGATGTCGCCAGACCCTCCGGTCACCAGCGCTGTTCGCCCGGTCAGCTCCATCGGTCACCCCTCGTGTTCGGTTCCTGGCATCCTCGCATGCGAGCGGCAAGCGCGATCGGTGGAACCGCACAACCGGCGCCGCCGTTCACACGTCGCAATGGACAACCACGATCAGCACGACCATCACTTCAGAGAAGCGGCCATCGAGGCGGAGTTCCGCACGGGTCGCCATGAGCCCACCGAGCGCGCCGCGTGGCACCACGCCCTCGTGCGCATCGGGCGCATGTCGCTCGGGTTCGTGATCGTCGCTGTTGGAGTCGCGATGATGCCTCTCCCCGGGCCGGGCCTGCCCGTGGTCGCGGTGGGGCTGGCGATCCTGGCCCGCGACGTCGCGTGGGCCGACCGGCTCCTCCGCATCGTTCGCGACCGGCTCCCGACCGACGAGGAGGGCAAGCTTCCCCGCTCCGTGCTCTTCACCATGATCCTGATGACGGCGGCTGGGATCACCTTCTCGATCTGGCTGGCGATCCGCTGACGGACCGAGCGAGGAGCGCATGCTCCTCGCTCATCGCACGCTCAGCTGATGGTGACGGGGGTGCTGACCTCGCGGAAGAAGTCGTTGCCCTTGTCGTCCACCACGATGAACGCCGGGAAGTCCTCCACCTCGATCTTCCACACCGCTTCCATGCCCAGCTCGGGGTACTCGAGCACTTCGACGTGCCGGATCGAGTCTTTGGCCAACCGGGCGGCCGGCCCGCCGATCGACCCCAGATAGAAGCCGCCGTGCTGGTGGCAGGCGTCGGTGACCTGCTGCGAGCGGTTGCCCTTCGCCAGCATCACCAGGCTGCCGCCCGCCGCCTGGAACGGCTGCACGTAGCTGTCCATGCGGCCAGCGGTGGTGGGGCCGAACGACCCCGACGCGTAGCCCTCCGGTGTCTTGGCCGGACCTGCGTAGTACACCGGGAACTCTCGGAGATACTCGGGCATCGCTTCGCCCGCATCGAGGCGTTCCTGGATCTTGGCGTGCGCGATGTCGCGCGCCACGACGAGGGTTCCGCTGAGCGAGAGGCGGGTCTTGACCGGGTACTTCGTCAGCTCGGAGCGAATCTCATCCATCGGGCGATTGAGGTCGATCGAGACGACCTCGTCGCTCAGGTCGTCGTCGGTGGTCTCGGGTAGGTAGGACGCCGGGTCCTCTTCGAGTTGTTCGAGGAAGATGCCCTCTGCGGTCACCTTGGCGAGCGCCTGGCGGTCGGCCGAACACGACACGGCGACGGCGACCGGGCACGAGGCCCCGTGGCGGGGAAGCCGGATCACCCGTACGTCGTGGCAGAAGTACTTGCCACCGAACTGGGCGCCGATTCCGAACTGCCTGGTGAGCTCGAGAATGTTCTGTTCCCACTCCAGGTCGCGGAATCCGTGGCCGGCCATCGAGCCCTCGGTCGGCAAGGTGTCGAGGTAATGCGCCGACGCGTATTTGGCCGTCTTCACCGCGTACTCAGCCGACGTGCCGCCGATCACCACGGCGAGGTGGTACGGCGGGCACGCCGCGGTGCCGATGGTGCGGAGCTTCTCGTCGAGGAACGCCGTGAGGCTCGTCGGGTTGAGAACCGCCTTGGTCTCCTGGAAGAGGAAGGACTTGTTGGCCGAACCGCCACCCTTGGCCATGTACACGAGCTTGTAGGTGTCGCCCGGAGCGGCGTAGAGCTCGATCTGGGCCGGCAGATTGTTGGCGGTGTTCTTCTCCTCGAACATCGACAGCGGGGCGAGCTGCGAGTACCGCAGGTTGGAGGTCTGAAACGTGTCGAAGACACCGCGGCTGATCGCCTCCGCGTCGTTGGCATCGGTGATCACTCGCTCGCCCTTGTAGCCCCACACGATCGCGGTGCCCGTGTCCTGACAGCTCGGCAACACACCACCCGCGGCGATGTTGGCGTTCTTCAGCAGTTCGATCGCCACGAACCGGTCGTTGCCGGAGGCCTCCGGGTCGTCGAGGATCGACGCGAGCTGCCTGAGATGATCGGGCCGAAGCAGGTGCGAGATGTCGCGCATCGCCTCGGCGGTCAGGAGCCGCAGCCCTTCGGGATCGACCTGGAGGAACGTCCGTCCACCAGCCTCGAACGTCGACACGTAGTCGCTCGTGAGCTTGCGATAGGTGGTCGTGTCCTCGCCGCCCATCCCGATGGGGAGGAGATCTGCGTACTCGAAGTCGGCCATGACCTTGAAGTTACTGTCTCTGATCGTCCACCACGCGGGGGTCGATGACGAGCAGCAGCGCGTCTGCGACGAGGTTGACGACGGCGAGGATCACGGCTGCCACGAACACCGCACCTGTCACGGCGGCGATGTCGCGACGGCCGATCGCCACGACCACGTAGTCCCCGAATCCCGGGAGCGTGAAGATCTGCTCCACCATGATCATGTTGCCCATGATCATCCCCGCCTGCGCCGCGACCAACGCGACGAGCGAAGGGGTTGCAGGACGCAGCCCGTGTCGCGACACAACGGCTCGACCAGGCAGACCCTTGGCCACGGCGAGCTGCGCGTGGTCCTGCCGAAGTTGGAGAATCACCTCCGACCGCAGGACGACCATGTACGAGGCCGCTGTGGTCAACGCGAGAGTGACCGAGGGCAGCAGCATCGATTTGGCATGCTCGATGATCCCGTCGCCGAATGGCACGTAGCGCCCAGCCGGGAGGACCTTCCAACCGAAGTCGAATCCGAACACGCCGATCGATCCGACCGCGAGCATGAAGACCAGGATCGGGCCGATCACGATGATCGGCGTCGCGAGGCCGAGCAGCCCGACCGCGCGAGCCACCAGATCGGCGACCCGCCCCCGGAACCGGGCGCCCATGAGAGCCGACGGGATCGCGATACCGACAGCGAGGATCTGGCTGTACACGAGGAGCTGAAGCGAGAGAGGCATCGAGCGAGAGATTCCGGCCCACACCGTCTCGCTGTACTGCGAGTATCCGAGGTCGCCGACGACCAGACCGCCGATCCAGTCGATGTACCGCTCGAACGCTGGGACCAGGCCTGGCTCATCGAGCCGCGACTGGTCCGGATAGTTGTGCGCGAGCAGCCACATGAACCACATCGCCAAGGCGACCGAGAACACGATGGCACCGAGGCGACGGAAGAGATACCGACGGGGCGCGCTCGGGAGGGCCACCGACGCGGCGAACGCTCCGGTGCCGAGACCCAACGCCAGGGGGATTCCCCCGAGTACCAGTGAGGCAAGGACCACCACCACACACATGCCGGACGCGGCGAGCGTGCGTCTGCGCTGGACAGCAGGGGAATTGTTCACAGCGCTCGCGACTCCTTCGCAGCGACACTAGGACGGACTCGCCAGGGGCCATGCACCACAATCAGGGGATGTCGGCGGTTCGCAGCATCAACGCCATCACCTTCGCCACTGCCCTGATGGCCGAGTCCATCGCGTTCTACGAGGCGTTGGGTTTCGAGCTGAAGTTCGGCGGGCCGACCTCGCCGTTCTCGACGCTGGCCAGCGGTACCTGCTTCGTCAACCTGACGCGCGTCGAGCGACCCGAGGACGTCGAGACCAGCTGGGGGCGGGTCATCTTCCACGTCGAGGACGTCGACGAGCTCTACGAGCGAGCCACAGCAGCGGGTCTCGTAGCCCAGCGGGCCCCCCGGGACGCGCCCTGGGGCGAGCGCATGTTTCCGATCTTCGACCCCAACGGCCACGATCTCTCGTTCGCGAAACCCCTGACGGATGAGTCCAAAAACTGACCGGTAGGGTTGGCAGGCCCTGACCAACAGAGGAGCGCGCATGGGATTCTTCGATCGATTCCGCAAGAACAAGATCGTCGAGAAGGCCACCGACACCGTCGGCGACGTGGCAGACAAGGTCGGCGATGTCGCCGAGGACGTCGCAGAGAAGGTGAGCGATGTCGCCAGCGGCGTGGCGGGGAAGGCGGGCGCCGTCGCCTCCAAGGTCGGAGACGCGGTTGCCGACGGCGTCGACAAGGCGACCGACTTCGTCGACGACAAGACCGGCGGCAAGATCCACGACCAGCTCGAAAAAGTCGACAACGTGGCCGGGAAACTGCGCTCGGAGGACGACGCAGAGACCGACGGCGGTGGCGACGAAGCAGCAGACGCCGACGAGGGCGACGCCGACGACAACGAGGACTGAGGGGCAGAACCTCTTCGATCCGGGCCATCAACGTCCGATAGGAGCGAATGGTTCGCGGAGCTGTTGGATTGGTCGTGTTCGTCGCGACCTTCTTCTGGTCGGTACCCGCAGCCGGGGACAACCATCTCCAGACCGCTCGCCCACCGCAAGAGTGGGCGGAGTTCGCGACGCCTGCCGTTCTCGTCGAGGTCGCGGTGCTCGCGGAGCTCGACGCCCTTCAGGCCCATCCCCTGGTGGAACAGATTCGGGACTGGTTCGGCTTCGACTTCGCCGATCGTGATGACGCTCTCGAGGAGCTCGATCTGATCGACGAGGAGAACTCGATGCTCCTCGAGATTCTCGATCGCCATCAGCTCGCGTCGCTGTCGCCGCCGACCCGTCTCACCCTCAGCAGGCTTCCCGATGCTCTGATCGACCGACTCGACGCAGGCGACACCGGCTTTGCCGACCCCCGACCCTGGCTCCAGGCCGCGACGGACCTGATCGTTCGAAAGGGTCTCGAACCCGTGGCGCGGGACACGAGCGAGCACGAGGTGATCCTGGAAGTGCTCGACGTCGTTGATGGCGATCCAGGCACGACCCTCGAGAGATGGATCGACCTGTCGACCGCCGCTGCACTGCCCGAGTTCGCCGACGCGGCCGATTCACCCAGACCGGCTCCTGCACAGGTCCCGACGCCGGCCGAAGGCCAGGACGGACCCCCGCAGACGGATGGAGCGAATGAGGCCACCCAGGCGGACGCGACGGATTCCGATGAATCGCCGACAGCGGCCCCGAGCTCCGGAGCGAGCGCCGATATTCCCACCGACGCCGCCGGTGGCGTTCCTCCTGCAGCGATCATCGCCGGGTTGGTCGCCGGAGCCGCGGTGATGGCGACCCTCCTCCTGAGAGCAGCCCGCCGGCGGCGCCGGCCATCCACCGTCGCCGCGCCGGGCGTGGCGGATGTCCTCGAGATCTCCCGCCGGATGACCGCCGAGCTCCACCCCGCAGGCGTCCAGCGCATCGCCGTCGAGGAGTCCGTTCGACTGACCGGCGCGTCAGAGGGCGCGTTCGTCTCCACCGAGACCGGCGCTCCCGTCTACACGGTCCGCACCGACGACGAGGCGTTCGAGCAACGTCTCGTCGTGGACGGGCAATTCACCCGAGTTCTGTCCGCTGGACGAAGCCTCGTCACGGTCGATCAGGCGAGCGGCCTGGCGGTCGCCGCTGTCGCGGTGATCGCAGATGGAGGTGTGACCGGCGCGGTCCTCGTCAGCCGCTCCGCCGACGAACCGTTCGACCAGTCGCATGCGGAAACCCTGGAACTGTTGGCCCCGGTGGCAGGTTCGGCTCTCGCATCGGCCGCGGCGCACACCTCGGCGATCATCGCGGCGGACCACGACGGGCTCACCAACGTCCACAACCGACGCCGTCTCGAACAAGACATCGCCGAGGGTGACCTTCGATCGGCGGTGGGATTCGCCATGATCGACGTCGATCACTTCAAGAACTTCAACGACACCCACGGCCACGCGGCCGGCGACGAGGCACTACGTGCTGTCGCGGCGACCATCTCCGAGAACGTCCGCGCCGACGACCGCGTCTACCGCTATGGCGGCGAGGAGTTCGCTGTGGTCCTGCACGACTGCACCGATGACGAAGCGGTCGCCGTGATGGAGCGCGTGCGCGTCGCTGTGGCCGAGGTCGCCGTGCCGGGTTCGGAAGGCCCGGCCAGCCTGACCATCTCCGTCGGTCTCGCAACCGCGCCCCACGGAGCCCTCAGCGCACTCGCCGAATCCGCAGACGCTGCGCTCTACGCCGCCAAGGACTCCGGACGCAACCGGGTGGTCGTCGCACCGACGCCTTGACCTGCTAGCAAGGCCGGATGGCACGACTCGATGGACGCGTCGCTCTCATCACGGGCGGTGCCCGGGGACAGGGGGCGGCAGAAGCACGCATGTTCGCCGAGGAGGGCGCGACGGTCGTCATCACCGACGTGCTCACCGAGGAGGGCGAGCAGACCGCCGGCGCGCTCGGCGCGGATTTTCATCCCCACGACGTCTCAGACGAATCGCAGTGGGAGTCCGTCGTCTCAGCGATCGTCGAACGCCACGGGCGGCTCGACGTGCTCGTCAACAACGCTGGGATCCTCGCGGCCGGCCAGCTCACCAACCACACGACCGAGATGTGGGACCGGGTGATCGCCGTCAACCAGACCGGCGTGTTCCTCGGCATGCGTGCCGCCGCCCCGGTGATGATCGAACAGGACAGCGGTTCGATCATCAACATCAGCTCGGTCGCCGGCCTCGAGGGCATCTTTGGCTCCATGGCCTATACGGCGTCCAAGTTCGCGGTCCGCGGCATGACGAAGGTGGCGGCCAAAGAGCTCGGGCGCCACAACGTGCGGGTCAACTCGATCCACCCCGGGCTCATCAACACCGAGATGACGACCGAGTTCCCGAAGGAGCAGATGCTCCGCACCGTCCCGCTCGGCCGCGAGGCAGCACCGGAGGAGGTGGCCGCGATGGCTCTCTTCCTCGCCTCCGACGAGGGCAGCTACTGCACCGGGCAGGAGTTCATCGTCGACGGGGGCATGCACGGCTGATCGACACTGTTCACCACCCTGTGACCGAACGTTCGCTCAGTGCCCCATAGGATGGGGCACGACACACACGACGAGCCGATGAGGGGGAACGGCACCATGGACGTGAACGACGTCATTGGCGGCCAACGCGAGGTGGTGACCATCGATCCCGGCGACACGATCGCCGACGCGGTGGACCTGCTGAAGGAGTACGGGATCGGAGCGGTGGTCGCGACCCAAGACGGGGCGACGATCGACGGGATCATCTCCGAACGCGACATCGTGCGCCATCTCTCGGCCGAACAAGAGGGCACCCTCCGCCTCAAGGTCGAGGACCTGATGACGGAGAACGTGTCGAGCTGCCAGCTGGCGGACGACGCCGAGGCGGTGATGGGCCGGATGACGGATGGCAAGTTCCGTCACATGCCAGTCGTGAACGACGCCGGATCTCTCATCGGGATCATCAGCCTCGGGGACCTCGTCAACGCCCGGCTCCGGGAGCTCGAAGCGTTGGCATCCAGCCAGGACTGAGCCCGGTCGTTCGAAAGGTCCAACGAGAGGACGCCCTAGGGTTCTCCCATGCAGTTGGACACCCTGATCGAGCAGATCCACGCGACGGGCCTCGAGTGGGACAAACGGGCAGAGGACGCCGACCGCTCGGGCATGATCTCGGCAGAGAGCGCCTCCCTCGTCCGGGAGCTGAACGCACACCGGATGATCCAGCCGGCGGAATTCGGCGGCGCCCAGCACTCCATCGAGGCCCACACCCGGGCCATCTCCGCCATCGGCGAGTACTGCATGGCGACCGCGTGGTGCGCAACCGTGTGGAGCGCTCACAATTGGATGGCGTCCCTGTTCCCCATCGAAGCGCAGCAGGAGCTGTGGGCCGATCCGACCGCTCTGTTGTCTGCCTCCATCGTTCCGAAGAACGCCTTCGCTCTCGACGGCGACGACGTGCTGGTGCAGGGTCGATTCCCCTTCGCATCAGGGTGTGACCATGCCGATTGGTTCGGCGTGGGTGGAATGGTGGAGCTCGGCGGGCCGGTCATCTGCCTAATTCCCGCGGACCCCTCCCTGATCGACGCCGGATCGTGGGACGTGGTGGGTCTTTCGGGAACAGGGAGCAAGGACCTGGTCATCGATGAGCCGATCCGCGTCCCGCGCCACCGCGTGCTGTTCAGCATCGAAGCGGCCGAGCGGAGAGCCCCCGGACAGCTGCACCATGGGAGCGAGCTGTACCTGTGCCCCTTCCGCGCCACGGCGGCCCTGGTGCTGGCAGGACCGGTGATCGGCGCGGCCAAGGCCGCTGTCTCCCGCTTCGTCGAGCGCCTCGACGGCCACGTGATCATGGCGCGAGGCGGTTCTCAGCGTTCGGACCCCGCAGCCGGCGCTCGTCTGGCCGAATCGTCAGCGGAGGTCAACGCCGCCGAGCTGGTTCTCCTCGACGCGGCGCAGCGACTCGACGGGTTGGGAGCCGACGCCGACCCCGATCCCGAGCGCGTCGGTTCGATCTTTCGCGACACCGGCTACAGCGTCCGCATGGCGACGCGGGCCGTCGATCGAATGTACGAAGCAAGCGGCGGATCCGCCCTGCGTCGTAGCGAGCCCATTCAGCGACTCTGGCGCGACGTCAATGCCGCCCGAACCCACGCAATCATGGCGTGGGACGGCTCGGCCCAGATCTACGCAGACGCTGCTCTGGGGAACTGACAGAATCGCCCTCGGGATTGCGACGAGGGGGACGAGATGGCGACCGACCGACCGGGCGAGGAGCACGCGGCGTGGATCGCGCAGGTCGAGGAGGAGCCGCTGGAGCCGGACCTTCAGATCTGTGACCCGCACCACCATCTGTGGCTCGATCGAGGCCACACAGGCTGGCCCTACACGCTCGCTGACCTCCACGCCGACACGGGAGCGGGGCACAACGTCGTGCGAACCGTTTTCCTCGAGTGCCACGCCGAGTACCGACGCGACGGGCCCCGCCACATGCGCCCGATCGGTGAGACCGAGTTCGTCATCGAGCTCGCCGAGCGGAGCAGCGGGTCCGGGCAAGCCGAGATCGCAGGGATCATGGGCAACGCCGACGTGTCGCTCGGGGCCGCGGTCGAAGAGGTTCTCGACGCACACGCAGCCGCCGGCCGGGGACGGTTCAGGGGAGTGCGGTACATCACCGCGCAGGATCCGCATCCGCCGCTGGCGATGGGCGACAGCGCTGCGATGGACGATCCAGCGTACCTCGAGGGGGTCGCGACCCTCGGCCGCCTCGGCTACACCTACGACGCGATGGTGTACCACCCGCAGTTGCCGGAGCTCGCGGCCGTCGCGCGGGCGTGCCCGGACACTCCAATCGTGATCGACCACCTCGGCGGATTTCTCGGGACAGGGCCCTACAAGGACCGCCGCGAGGAGATCCTCGGGTTCTGGCGTGATGCAATGACCGAGCTCGCCGCATGCGACAACACCTATCTCAAGCTCGGCGGAATCGGCATGCCGATGATGGGCTTCCGTTGGGACAAGCGCGACACGCCTGCCACATCCGCCGAGCTCGAGGAGCACTGGGCAGGCCCCATCAACTTCGCGATCGAGCAGTTCGGCCCGCAGCGGTGCATGTTCGAGTCGAACTTCCCCGTGGACAAGCGGGGAGCCGGGTACGTGGTGCTGTGGAACGCGTTCAAGCGGATCGCAGCGGGAGCGTCGGATGAGGAGAAGCGGTGGCTCTTCCACGATGCGGCCGCCACCGCCTATCGGCTGCCCACCCTGGCCTGAAGTCGACCTACGCTTCGCCGCATGCCGATCAAGGCCATCTTCCACGTCAACGTCAACTGCTCGGACCTCGACGTGTCGCAGCCCTTCTACGAGAACCTCGGGTTCGAGACCGTGCTCGACCTCCCGACCGGTGGTGACGAGCAGCTCGCCGAAGGTCTCGGCATGCCCGGATGCCAGGGCCGGGCGGCGATCATGATGCTCGACCCGTCCGAGGGCCGACAGGCCCGGCTCGACTTGATCGAGTGGACCGAACCGCTGGACCGGCGTGCCCCCTACGAGCACCTCGCCCGGCTGGGGATCAACCGCATCGCGCTGTGGACCGTGGGCCTCGATGAGGAGTACGAGCGGCTGAAGGCAGACGGGGTCGAGTTCCTCTCGGAGCCGCTGTTCATGGGCGGCCATACCAAGTTCGTGTGCTTCAAGGACCCCGACGGCACGATCATCGAGTTGATCGAGTTTCATCGCGATCCTCGCCTGACCAGCACGGACTGACCGCTTGACGGTTCTCCTCGGCCTCCTCGCCGCGCTGTCGGCGGGAACGTCGGACTTTCTCGGCGGCCTCGCGTCGCGTCGCGTTGCCGCTGCGCGCATCAGCCTCCTCGCGCACATCGTCGGCGTCGGCATCGGCTCGGGACTGCTCGTCGTGATCGACGGCGAGTTGGTGACAACGGACCTCGCATGGGGCGCAGTGGGAGGGGTTGCGGGAGCCGCAGGCTTGGTCTCGATCTACGCCGGGTACGCCAAGGGGCGGGTCGCTGTCGCCGCGCCCCTCGCCGGTGTGGGGACGGCGGCGATCCCAGTGGTCGTCGGCGCGGTCCGAGGCGACGACCTCACGACATGGGCCAGCTTCGGCATCGGCGTCGGCCTCCTCGCGATCGCCCTGACGTCGCTGTCGCGCGGCGAGTCGCAGGGAACCGTGGCCGCGAGCCTCCTCTACGGGCTCGGCGGTGCGGTGGGCCTCGGCCTGTTGCTGCTGCTCGTGGCCGAGTCCTCGGAGGATGGGGGCATGTGGCCACTCGTCGCAGCGCGGGTGGGAGGGTCGTGCGCGTTGCTGTTGGTGGTGCTGCTCTTCGTCCGCGATGTCGCTCCCTCGAGCGGCGACCCATCGCGACTCCCGGCGAGAGTGTGGCCGTTGATCCTCGGGGTCGGTGTTCTCGGCACGAGAGCGAACGGGATGTTCATCGTGGCCAGCCGTGAAGGATCCACTGCGGTGGCCGCGGTGCTCGTATCGCTCTTTCCAGCGGTGACCGTGCTGTGGGCCTGGATCGTTTTCGGCGAGCGTCTGCGACGTATTCAGCTCGCAGGGCTCGCCCTCGCCCTCGTCGCCATCGCCCTCATCGCAGCCGGCTGACGAGTCCTCACCCCGTTCTGCCAGCTTCCAGGGAGACTCCAGTCACCCCACAAGCTGGCAGAAGGGGGTCAGTCGTGGGGAAGGGAACCTCGGGCGGCGCGCAGATAGGCGTAGGGGGTTTCGCGGCCGAGGTTGGACACGCGCGACATGTAGACGTCGGCGTACCGCTCCACCTGGCGGGCGAAGAGGCTCTTGTCGTTTCCGGCACGCATCAGAGGGCCCCACGTCGCATTGCCGAGCCGGCTCGACTCCCGTGCGAGAGGTCCGATCTCTTCGTCGAGCGCACGTGAGGTGGTGTTGATCTCCTCGAGGCGGCGGCTGACCTCACGGGGAAGATCGTCGCCGCTGCGGCGCGAGCGTGTCCGCTCCATACGCAACTGTGCGCTCTCGCGGTCGAGTTGCCGCTTCTCCTCCATCAACTTCTGAAGGGTCCGCTGGCCCTCGACGAAGTCGCCGGCTGCCGCGATCTCGCCTTCGAGCTCCCGGGCCACGAGCGCTGTCCTCCAGCGCAGCAGATCCTTGGTGACGTGGACGTCGCCGAAGAGGTGATCGCCGACGTAGAGCAGCTGAGCGCTCGACAGTCCGAGGCTCGACTCGACGACCCTGGCGTTGCCCCCGAAGTACACGGATCCGGCCTCCAATACGCCCGAGTGAGGCGAGAGCAGCGAGCGCTCTTCGTCGACCACCTGGTAGAGAGCCTTGGCGTCGGAGAAGAAGCGCGGCTTGTCTGCGGACACGATCACGATGTCGAAGAGGTCGCGCCACGAGGTGCCCTCCGGGCAGAACGGCTCGATCGCCCGCATCATGATCTGGCGGGTGTAGGACCAATCCGAGTTGGTGATGAGCAACAGCTGTCGACCTGCCAGGCGCTGATCGAGCAGCGTCTGCACGATCTCGGGATCCGGCTCCACGAAGCGTTCGGGGTCGGCGAGGATCTCCGCCTTCAGCTCACCTTCGACGTGTGCGCGACCAAGCGCGACATCGATCTGGCGGTACAGCTCGTAGTAGCTCCGGACACCCGGGAGCTGCCCTGCATCGAGCAGATCGACGCACTGGGTGAAGAGGGCGGCGCGACTCAGCTCGAACATCGTGTTCATGAAGTCGAAGCGGTCGTCGGAGAGATCGATCACCGTCTCGGCGTAGGCCGCACGCTGTTCGTCGAAGCTGAGCGCCGTGCTCCCGTGCTGGGCTCGCACGACATACCCGAAGCGGGTCGCCTTCGCGAGGTTGCCGAGCTCGAGATCGAAGACGAGCCCGAGGGTGAACGCATCGGGGTCGAACGTCAGGTCGTCGACCGGCCATCCGGATTCGCTGAGCCCCCGCCGCGCATGGTCGAAGGCGGCGCGCTCCCACTCCTCCACCCGATAGTGGATGAGGGTGTAGTCCATGTCGTATCCGATGGCCTGCACCGATCGCAGGTTCAGCGTCCGGTTGGCGAAGACTCCACGAACTCCGTCCACCGGACCGACGGTATCGGCAGAAAGCCGCGGTGTTAGCGTTCGCCGCGGATCAGAGGGAGGGACGCATGTACGACACCATCGATGTCGAGCGTGACGGACGGATCGCGACGGTCACGCTGCAGCGGCCGGAGAAGATGAACGCGATCTCGCTTCAGCTGCAGGAAGACCTCGTCGGCGCCTTGGAAGAACTGGCGGCCGACGACGCCATCCACTGCGCGGTGGTGCAAGGCGCGGGTCGCGCCTTCTCCACCGGATACGACATCACCGCCGGTGGCACCGGCGGCGGAGGGGTGACCGGTGATCGGGCGGGGCTCGAGCGCATCATGCGGAACTGGCTGCGCATCTGGGACTTGCCGATGCCGGTCATCGCGAAGGTCCACGGCTACTGCCTCGCAGGCGGGACGCAGCTCGCTGCCATCTGCGACGTCACCTTCGCCGCCGATGACACCAAGGTGGGCACGCCACAGCTCCCCCTCGGCGCGGGCTACGTCGGTTCGGTCTGGACCTGGCTGTGCGGGCCGAAGAAGGCGAAGGAGATGTTCTTCCCCACCGGCGAGATGATCACAGGCACCGAGGCGACCGAATGGGGACTGTTCAATCGGTCGGTTCCCGCCGATGAGCTGGACGATGCGGTTGCTGCGTACGCGGCGAAGGTCGCTCGCACGCCCAAGGAGATCCTTGCGCTCCAGAAGCAGTCGGCCAACCGCATCCAGGAGATCCAGGGGTTCCGTGAGGCGCTGCTGCAGTCGGTAGAGATCGACGCCATCGCCCACGCGTCACCACCGGTGAAGGCGATCAACAAGTACATCCGCGAGAACGGACTCCACGGGGCGCTGAAGGCATTCGACAATGGGGACATTCCCTAGTGGCCCCGCCTCCTGAGCCCGCTGCGCTGCCGGACTACGACGACCTGCCCGAGATCGAAGGGCTGGGCGTTCGGCACGCGTGGGATGTGTTCGGGCGTGATGACGTGCTCGGATCGATCGGGCTGCTGACCGACGAGCGGGTCGCCACTGCGGCGAGTCTCGTTCGGACAGGGCAACGGGTGTCGTTGGACCTGCCGCTGAACCTCCCCAGCCCACCCCTCTTCGGGCGCCAACCCTTCGACCACGTCACGTTTGCGCTGAGCCGCAACGAGATGGACGATCGGGTCGACAACTTTCATCTGCAGGGGTCCACCCAATGGGATGGGCTCAATCATGTCCGCTGCCGCGAGCATGGCTATTGGGGCGGACGCCTCGACGACCCGCTCGACGCACCGAACGGGCTCGGCGTTCACCACTGGACCCAACACGGGATTGCAGGTCGCGGGGTGCTCGTCGACGTCGGCGGATGGCTGGCCGAGCAGGGCGATTTCGACCCCCTCGCCCCCCGGCCGGTCGAGATCGCAGATCTCGAGGGAGCGATCGATGCCCAGGGTGTCGACCTCCGGGTCGGCGACATCTTGTGCCTGCGGTTCGGGTGGCCCGCGGGCTACCGGCGCCTCGATCAATCGGCCCGCGAGTCCTACGCCACCGACCCGCATTTCGCCGGACTTCGGGCGTACGAGGACATGGCCAGGTGGCTGTGGAATCACCACCCCGCAGCCCTCTGTTGCGACAACCCGGCGGTCGAAGTGGTGCCGGGTGAGCCGGCCGACGGCTCGCTCCACAGGCGCCTGCTTCCCACTCTCGGCTTCGCGCTCGGCGAGATGTTCGACTACGAGGAGCTGTCAGCGATCTGCCGTGCCGAGGGGCGCTGGGAGTTCTTCTTCGTCGCTGCGTCGCTCCACATCCTCTTCGCGCTCGGGTCGCCGGGCAACGCCGTCGCGATCCTGTAGGCCGGCCTCACCCCAGCGTTGGGTCCACCACGTGGCCGAGGAAAAGCGTCGCACCGGTCACCCGGTCGCGGATCAGGTACAAGAACGGCCGATCGACGCGGATCGTGGGTCCGTGCGAGCCCAGGACGCCGTACCCGGCGGCCGCCGATGCCTCGGTGCCCGTCTCGTTGACGGTGATCGTCGACTCGAGCTGGAACTGATCGATGAAATAGCCCGCCTCACCGCCCTCGATCATCCCGCTGAAGTCCGGCGCGACCGGCAGTCCCATCTCGACCAGCGTCTCGAGGATGTCGCCGCCCGTCTGCGCGGACCACGTTGGGATGAAGAAGTGCACCCCGCTCATCTCGACCCCGTCGGCGATCGAGGCGATTGACGCTGCGGTCATGTCGCGCTCGAAGGTGACCAGATCGTCGGGTTGGACGACCAGCATCGTCAAACGCTCACCGGCGTATGGCAGTTCGACCGCGACGTAGTCGGCACCGGCGTGGATCGGCAGCGCCAACTCATGAGACATCGTGGGAACAATCTTCTGCTCTCCCGTCGCGGTCGTGAACGAGCCCTCGCCCGGGACGAACTTGATGTCCCAGACAGCGTCGAGATGAATCGCCGACGCAGCGACCAGCACCGTCATCGGGTCAAAGCCATCGAACAGCTTCGGAATGTTGCCGTCCGTCGCATCCGAGATCCAGCCGTTGACCGCTTCCAGCGCATCGGGCTCCACGCCGAAGTCGACCACCCGCGCCGGAGCGCCGTAGTTGGCCATCGCAGTGTCGAGGAACTCATCGACCATCGGCAATCCGGGTCTCACGAACAGACTCGTCGCAAGCGAGAGCTGCAGGTCGTCGTGGTCGAGTTCTTCCAGGGCGAGGCCCAGCGCATTCGCAGCATCCTGGACGGCGGCATCGCGGGGATCGATACCGAGAACCTCCGCCCAGCGCTCCGCTGTCTCGCCACGGAGCCCGGGCTGCGTGAGAAGAAGCAGCGTCGACACCGGGTGAGCTCCAACGATCGTGTTGTCGGTGTCGCGTGCGAGCGCCTGGAACAGCCGCACCGCGAAGTCGTTCGATGTGGCCGCCAGAGCAACGACGTCGGCGGCGGACGCCTCAGGCTCGAGGTCTCTCGTCGCGATGTTCGCCACCAGCGCGGTCGCGGGGAGCACGACGTCGGGCACGGGCGACGACGTTTGGGCTGGAGCCGGCGCCACATGGATGGGCGGAGCGGCTGAGGTGGTGCTCGGCGCAGCGAGGCCGGCTTCTCGAGAGGGCCCGCCACACGCAACGGCGACAAGCGCCGCAACCACGGTCAGTGCCACGAGCCTGCTTCGTCCCGCCATCGCTCCACCTCCAACGATTGCCACGAATTCTGTCATGCGACTCATGTGGACTGACCTCGAGGTCGGCATCGTCACCCAATCGACGCAGCCTCGACATCTACGCAAAGTCACCACGCCCTAGCTTCGTCCCACGGCAAAGGAGGGACGTCGTGAGGTGGATGTGGGCGTGGGCGTGGCTGATGGCGGGCGTGTTTGCGGCGGGATGCTCCGCGGGCAGCGATTCGGTCGATGGTCAGCCGGAGTCGATCAGCTCTCCGGCTGCGACGACCTCGGTGGCCACTCCACACGCGAGCACGGATACCCCGTCGAACGTTGAGCGTCTCCTGCCGAACAGGCCGCCCGAACTCAGCGGACTCCTGATCTTCACGCTGGGAGACGAGGTCCTGTACTACGAGGGGGCGGACCTCGGTGGCTCGGTCGTGGAACCCCTCCACCGGCATCGGCTCGGGCCGAATGCGCAGCGCATCACGCCGCTGGACAGCAGATACCTCCTCTTCACGGAATGGGAGGAAATCAAGAGCCTCGACCTCCTGACCGGTGAGGTCCGAGTGCACGCAAGTCTGGGCGCCTGTTGCGGGTTTCGGACGCTCCGCGACAGGACGCTCCTCATCACGCACACCGGCACAGGGAGCGACCGCTTCCACACGCTGACGGTCCCCGACGGCCGGCTACAGACAGCGCTCGGCAACTTCCACTTCGCTCGGATCACGGTCTCGTCCGACGGCGGCCTCATCATGACCACCCCCAAGGTTCAGCATCAGGACTGGCAGGGCGCGCCGCGAACGCTGTGGGTGTACGCAACGCCCGACCTCGAGACCCCGATCATCGAGATCACCCTCGAGGGAGACGATCTGATCGACGCCGGCGCCTTCTCACCAGACGGCGCGTGGTTCACCTACTCCGCGCGGCTCGACGGGTCCTGGAGGAGATATGCGCGCCACGTCGAGAGCGGGCAGCTCCTCGAACTCGAGGGCCGGAGCGATCCGTGGCAATTCGACGAGGATGCCCTCGAACGCGTCGCCGCAGGTGAGTCCGACGAACTCGAAGACCCGCAGAGCGAGCCGCCGGGGACGCTCATCGCGCGCCGGGACACCATCGCGCTGACGATGGATCACCAAACCGTGCTGATCCAGGAACTCAGGGGCGATGACTGGGAGATCATCGATCGAAGGGCGTTGCTCTCGAATCGGCCGTTGGTGGCATGGCGGGACGGCGCGGTTGTCGACGACCTGACTCCGACAGGGCTGAGGGATGCCGACGCGATGTGGTTTCGCCGCACAACCATCGACGGCGAGTTTCGTGCGGTTTTCATCGACATGACCGACGGCTCGGCGTTCGAGGTCGCCGGACCCCCCGAAGGCGACCCTGCAGGCCCGCAGCTCGGGCCTGCAGGGATCTCCAGCAACGGCAACCTGGTCCTCCTCGGGGCATCGGGCGCGGAGGGATCTCCGGCGATACACGTCGTCACGACCGAGGGCCTTCACCTGGCCCGCGAGCTGCCACCCGGAACTCACTCGACCGTTCAGGACCCGACCGGGGCCTACCTCCTGGCGGTAGGCCCCGAGCGCAGCGTCATCGTCGAGCTGGCAACTGCGACGATCATCCTCGACGACCTCCCCGGATCGACGAGTCGCGCCCTGTGGATCGACTCCCCCTGAGGCCCCTCCCCTTCTGCCAGCTTCCTCGGACACCAGGGTCACCACACAAGCTGGCAGAACGGTTGACGAAGTGGAGGTGCGGTAGCGTCGGGCAGCGATCCAGGGGGAAGTGATGTCCGAGACCTCAACGTCCATGGCCCAGCTGCTGCTGCAGCAATTCGACGATGCCGAGTTCGCCCACACCGGGCGGCGGTCGTTCTTCGAGTACCGCGACACCGGGCTCGAAGCGGCCACCAGCGGCGACTACCGCGCCCAGGTCATGCGGGCCACCGACGTGATGGACACCACCGGCTGGCACTACCACGTCTGCGATCTTCAGTTCGTGTACGTGCTGAAGGGCTGGGTCGACCTGGCATTCGAGGACGGGCGCACCGAGCGGGTCGAAGCCGGCGCCGCGCTCGCGATCCCGCCGGGAATGGTCCACAACGAACTCGCCGCGTCTGACGACTTCGAAGCGCTCGAAGTCGTCGCACCTGCGCAGATGCACACCGTCCCCGTCGACGCCCCGATCGGAGCCTGAGGGTGGCGGACGTCAGCGGCGCGCGCATCCTCGCGCGCAACCTCAAGCAGCAGGGCGTCGAGTACGTCTTCGGCATCGTCGGCTTTCCGGTGGTTCCGATCGCGATGGCGTGCCAGCGCGAGGGAATCACCTTCATCGGCATGCGCAACGAGCAGTCGGCGTCCTATGCCGCCCAGGCCGCGGGCTACCTCACCGGACGCCCACAGGGCTGTCTCGTGGTGTCGGGCCCCGGCGTCATCCACGCCCTGGCCGGACTCGCCAACGCCAAGGAGAACCTGTGGCCGATGATCCTCATCGGTGGCGCGTCGCCTTCTGACCAGAACGGAATGGGCGCCTTCCAGGAGGAAGACCAGGTCGGCGCAGCCAAGCCGTATTGCAAGTACGCCCACGGCGTGGAGACCCACGACAAGATCCCCTACTACGTCGAGCAAGCGATCCGGACATCGCTGTTCGGCCGCCCTGGCCCCGTCTACCTCGACATGCCAGCCGACGTGATCGACGGCCGGGTCGATGAAGACACCATCCCGACGGCGCCCACGGTGGGCGAGCCGCCCCGGACGCACGCCGAGCCCGAATCGGTCCGCCAGGCGATCGAGGTCCTGAAGGGTGCCGAGAAGCCCCTCGCGATCATCGGTAAGGGAATGGCCTGGGCCCGGGCAGAAGACGACGTGCGTCAGTTCATCGAACGCACCCAGGTCCCGTTCCTCGCGTCGCCGATGGGCAAGGGCGTCGTCCCTGACGATCATCCGCTGTCGGTCGGCGCCGCCCGATCGCATGCGCTGCAGGAAGCCGACGTCATCCTGCTGGCCGGCGCCCGGCTCAACTGGATCATGCACTTCGGCAAGCAGCCGCGCTTCAACCCCAACGTGAAGGTGGTCCAACTCGATTCGCATGCCGAGCAGATGAGCCACAACGTGCCGGCAGCGGTCAGCCTCCTCGGCGACGGCAAGTCGGTGATGGGCCAGTTCAACGCCGAGCTCGCCGACGACCCCTGGCGGTACGAGGCCAGCACACCGTGGCGCGACTCCATCGCGGACAAGATTGCCGAGAACGAAGCCGCTGTCGCAGGCATGCGCGACGACGACTCCTCGCCCACCAACTACTACCGGGCCTTTCGCGACATCGCCGACTGGCTGCAGCCCGACGACATCATCATCGGCGAGGGCGCCAACACGATGGACATCGGGCGCACCCAGATGCCCAACGTCAACGCCCGCCACCGCCTCGACGCGGGGAGCTACGGCACGATGGGTATCGGGCTCGGATTCGCCGTGGCTGCGGCGGTCTGCAATCCCGACCAACGCGTCGTGTCGGTTCAGGGCGACTCGGCCTTCGGGTTCAGCGGCATGGAGATGGAGACCATCTGTCGCTACAACCTCAACGTGGTCGTGGTGATCCTCAACAACAACGGCATCGGCGGCGGCGCTGCCGAACTGCCAGAGGACGGTCCTCCCCCGCCCAACATGTACCTGCCGTCGGCTCGCTACGAGAAGATCGCCGAGGCCTTCGGTGCCGGCTCGTTCTACGTCGAGGACACCGCCGACCTGCGGCCTGCGCTCGACGCGGCCGGTGCACTCGACGGTCCAGCGATCGTGCACGTTCGCCTCGATCCGGCCGCTGGCCGCAAGCCCCAGAAACACGGCTGGCTCACCCGGTAGCGACCCGTTCGGTCGAAATTCACGGCAGCACTGTCCCACCCCCTCGGTAACGTGCCCAACAGGTCGGGATGCCTCACCGCGTCCCGGCTTGCTTGTGGGGACCAGGGGGATTCGCGGGACATGGGGAACGGACACGAGGTGACGGACGCCGGCGCGCCGGTCGGCTTCCTCGACCTGCACGAGCGGGCGCTCGCAGCCGGGTGGTCGAGCGATCTGTGGGAACGAATCGTCACCCTGCGACCCGATCGCGGCGCCGTGGAGCAGTGGCTCGACTCGGGCTGGCCGCCTCCCGACGGCCTGGCCGAATGGGCGTCTGGCGAGGAGCGCTTCCTCACGGGCTCCCTCCACCGCCGCCTCGCGACCTGGGCCGACAACGACCTGGTCGCCGAGATCTACGCCAACTCGCCCGAGTCGGTGGGCGAGTGGCAGGTCACCGTCGAACACAGCCCGTACGCCTTCGCCCAGCTCCGACTGCAGGAGTGGGGCGCCACGATGGTCATCGAAGACCAGCGGATGGGCCAGGCCGCCATCTCGCGATCGATCCGGCGTGTCCGACTTCACGGTGAGCGGACAACCGTGATGGCGATCAGCGGAATGCGGGTTCATGCCGAGCACCAGGGAAAGGGCCTCAGCGGGGCGCTGCTCTTCTGCCCGGGTCTCGCCACGCTGCCATTCGCAGCGGTCGGCTACTGGTACGCGAGGCACGACAACTCGAGCGCACCTTGGCTCGCCGCGGTGGTCGAGGATCTCGAAGAGGGTCCCGAGGGGATCTCACAGGAGACCACCGACCTCATCGCCACGGTGTTCAACGCAGACGTCTCGGGCGGTCGCCGTTCGGACGTCGTCCGAACCGTTCGACGTGAAGAGCTCGCCGAGTGTGGGGACCTCATCGATCGGGTCAACTCCGGTCTCGACCTCAGCTCGCCAGCGACGGCCGACTACCTCGAGAACCGGCTCAACAGTTGGGGTCTCGGGCCGATCCCCGACATGTTCGACCCCGTCTACACCGAGGACGACTACCTGGTGGTCGAACGCGACGGTCGGATCGTGGCCTGCGGCGGCTTGTGGGACCGAGGCCGCAACATGCGTGAGCGCTGGCTGAATCCGGGCACCGGGGAGGAGCGCATCGTCGCCAACACAGCGCTGCTCGACTACGGATATGCGGCGGGCGCCGAGGCCGACATGGCGACCCTGATCCGGCACATGCTCGCTCAGACCTCGGAGATCCAGCGCGGGGCGTTGATCTTGCCGATCGAACACGACGCCGCACTGCTGAACGAGTTGGCTGATCTGAGCCTGCGTCCCGAGAGCCGCACGCTGCAGGTCATGCCGTTCACGATGCCGGGGATGGCCCCGGTCGACGGCAGCATCTCCCGCCCCGCCACCGACCTCGCCTACTGGTAGCTCCTGTGGCCGGCCGACACTCCGCGACCTACCGGCGCTTGGGCCGGTTCTTCCTCGGGTACAAGGGGCCCCTCGGGGTAGCGCTGTCGCTCGCGCTCGCCGCGTCTGTCGCGTTCGCGTTTCTCCCCTGGCCGATTCGGTACCTCATCGACGGCGTCCTGCTCTCCGACGAACTCGACCTCGCCGGCTTCGCCACGTTCGAGACCGCCACCGACGGCCAGAAGCTGTCGCTCGGGTACCACGCATCGACGAGCACCGGCGACACGATCTTCCGCTCGATCAACGACGCGCGGGCGATTCAGGAAGTGATGATCTTCGGGATCCAGGCGTGGGTCCTGCCGATCTTCCAGGTCACTTTGATGATCGTCCTGATGCTCGCCCTCGACGTGTGGCTCACGCTCGCGGCGGTGTGCGTCGGCCCGCTGCTCGTGCTGGCGATCCGCCGGCTGACCGGTCGGATTCAGACGGCCTCCGAGGTGAGTCGCGGTCACATGTCCCAACTGACATCGCTGATCGAGCAGACGGCGGGCTCGATCCGGGCTGTGCAGGTCTTCGGAACCGAACGCAACGAGGGATCCAAGTTCGACACGACGAGCAAGCAGTTCATCAAGGCCCAACTGCGCTTCCGCATGAGCGAACAGGCCCTGCAGGTCACCACGATGACCCTCACAGGGCTCGGCACTGCGCTGGTCCTCTACGTGGCGTCGCGCCGGGTGATCGATACCGCGCTCACCGTCGGCGCGCTGTGGATCTTCATCAACTACATGCAGCGCATCTACGAGGTGCTCCAGCAGAACATGAGCCTCTTTGGCGTGCTCCAGGACTCCATCGTCGGGGTCGGACGGGCGTTCGAAGTGCTCGACACAGAGCCGGACATCACCGACGCACCCGACGCGACCGAGGTCGTGGAGCCGGTGCAGCGGATCACCTTCGAGCGGGCATCGCTCGCCTACGACGACGGCGAACCCGTGCTGCGCGATCTCGACCTCACAGTCGAACGCGGCGAACGGATCGCGCTCGTCGGTCCGACCGGTGCGGGCAAGACGTCGGTCCTCAACCTGATCCCGCGCCTCTACGACACGACCGAAGGAGCCGTTCGCTTCGACGACGCCGACGTGCGGGACCTGACGCTGGTGTCCCTCCGGTCGCAGGTGAGTCTGGTGCCACAGGAGCCGCTGCTCTTCGCCACGTCGGTGTCGGAGAACATCCGGTACGGGCGGACCGACGCCACACCCGACGAGATCGAGGCGGCCGCCGTCGCTGCCCGCGCACACGACTTCATCAGCGCCCTGCCAGACGGGTACGACACCGACGTGGGCGACCGGGGGGCCAAGCTGTCGATCGGCCAGCAACAGCGCGTCGCCATCGCCAGGGCCTTTCTCAAGGACGCGCCGATCCTTCTCCTCGACGAACCCACCTCGGCGCTCGACCTCGGCACCGAAGCCGACCTCCTCGAGAGCATCGACGACCTCATGGCCGGGCGCACCGTTTTCATCGTGGCCCACCGTTTGTCGACCGTTCGCTCGGCCACCCGGATCGTCGTGCTCGACGGCGGTCGGATCGTGGAAGTCGGCCCCCACAACGAGCTGGTGACCGCGGGTGGCCTGTACAGCGAACTCTGGGACCGCCAGTTCGCCGTGTGACTCCGCCCAACGAAACGCGGGTCCTTATCGAGCGTTCAGTCAGCTACTAGAGTGGAGCGCGTTCTCCGACGAAGGAGCCGACATGGACGTGGCAGCTCTCCTGCGAGCCAAGGGCCACGGCGTGGTGGTGATCGACCCGGAGCGAAGCGTCGCCGACGCGGTCGCGCTGCTCGAGCAGTACGACATCGGCGCGCTCATCGTGTCGTCCGATCGCCTCACCGTGGCTGGAGTCATCTCCGAGCGTGACGTCGTTCGACGTCTCGCCCGTGACGGGCCGGCGTGTCTGGCCGACTCGGTCGGAGCGGTCGCCACCGCGGACGTGACGACCTGTGGTCCCGATGAGCTTGCGGACCGCGTGATGGTCACCATGACCGAGGGACGCTTTCGACACATGCCGGTGGTGGATGGCGGGCAGTTGGTGGGTCTCATATCCATCGGCGATGTCGTCAAGCACCGGGTCGCCGAGCTCGAACAGACCAACAGCCACCTCGAGACCTACATCGCCGGCGTCCCCCGCTGACTTCCGGGCACCTCAGCGCACGGACCTCCCCCTTTCGGGAGCGTGAGCGCCCGCTATCCGAGCGCTGGCGCGCCCGAAAGCGGGGACGGGGAGACCGACGGGGCTACGGGGTCGAGGCGAGTTGGGCGCGGGCGGCGTCGTGGATGACGGTGCCGTCGAAGAACGCGGGGTTGGAGGAGCCGTAGAGCTCCACCGCGTGCTCGAAGGTGAAGGCCCGGAAGTTCTCGCGGGTCAACAGACCGTCGTCCACCAGCTCCCACGCCTCCTCGAGCACCTCGGAGATGTCCGGCACGTCCCAGTGCCCGATGTCGCTCGAGAAGATCGCCTTGAGCTGCGCACCGAATGCGTTCAGCCGGGTGTCGAACGCCAGCGCGTTCATCCGATCGTCGGCCTCACACCCGAAGTAGAAGTTGCGGGTGAACGCATCGCGCAGCTCCTCGGGTTCGCTCACGCCCAGAGCGGCGAACTCGTCGATGAGGTGTGGCGGCTCCAGGTCGGTCCCCATCTCCGCCACCGCCGCTTCGACGCTCGCCTCCCCCGCGATCTCGAGCAACGAACCGCCCCGGTCGCGCAACAGCGACGCCATGAGCTCGCGGTCGAGATTCGACGGGTCGTAGTGGCGGATGTGGCCGGCTCGCCGCTTCTCGAAATGGCCGACGAGGTCGTTGTAGAGGTTGGACGCCCATCCCACGCCCCCTTCGAGGAAGGCGAACTTGAGCGAAGGGAAGCGGGTGGTCACCCCGCCGAGGAACAGCGCCTTGCAGATCGCCTCGCACGCCGAAGCGAAGGCCCCGATGTGGTTGTAGACGTAGTTGTTGACGGTCTGGCGGCTCCCCCACCCCTGGCCCCCCGAATGAAACGTCGGGCTGACCCCCAGCTCGACGCACCGCTGCCACACCGGGTCGTAATCGTGCTCGGAGTCCACGGCGAGGTTGTCGAACCACAGCGCGTACCGTCCGGCCCGTGGATCGTGCTCGACGGCGGCGGGGATGGGTCGCCGGACATGACCGGCCATCAGCACCGACCGGAACCCAAGCTCCCCGACCGCGTGGTCGAGCTCGGCGAGCGCTTCTTCGGGGGTGTGCATCGGGATGATCGCGTTGGGGATCAAGCGTTCGCCGAACTCCCCATAGACACGGTGGTAGTAGGTGTTGAACGCCCTGCACCCGACCTGGCGGAGCTCGTCGTTGCCGATCGCCATCGCGAACAGACCCAGCGTGGGGTACAGCACCGACACGTCGACGCCGGCCTCGTCCAGCCGTTCGTACATGACCTCGGGGATCACCGCCATGGCCCGGTCGATGGTGTTCGCCGACGGCACCCCCCACCACGGCGGCCGAATGGTCCGTCGCTCCACTCGGGTCTCTGGGCTCTGCTCGTACCAGTTGAAGTGACCGACCGGAGCGAGCTTGTAGCGGCTGGCGAGATCAGCCCCGCCGAGGTCTTCGAGGATCGCCCCAATCGCCGGGTGGTACTCCACGCAGTGCCCGTCCGCGTCGATGATCGGGTGGTCCAACTGCTCGCGAATTCGCGACGAACTGGTCGGTAGCCCCACGTGGCTCCTCCTCGAGGGTGCGGATCTCCCTATCATCGCCGAGCAGCCTCCGTCGCGGAGGCCCGATCCACCAGGGGGGTCCATGGCCGTCTTCAGCAGAGGCGATGTCCACATCCACTACGACACCTACGGCGAGGGCTTCCCGGTTCTGCTGATCGCACCGGGCGGGATGAGATCCGAGGTGTCGTTCTGGAACGGCACACCCTGGAATCCGATCACCCAGCTGGCCTCCGACTACCGGGTGATCGCCATGGATCAGCGCAACGCAGGTCGGTCCAGCGCACCCGTGGGCGCGGACCACGGGTGGGCCACCTACGCCGAGGACCAGCTCGCGCTCATGGACCACCTCGGGATCGACCGCTTCCACGTCGCCGGCATGTGCATCGGCGGGCCGTACATCCTCGGCCTGATCGACGCTGCGCCCGAACGGGTGGCGTCGGGTGTCGTGTTCCAGACGATCGGGCTCGACAACAACCGGGCCGCCTTCCACGACATGTTCGACTCGTGGGCGGTGGAGCTGCGAGGCGATCGGCCCGACACACCGGCGGGTGCCTGGGACTCGTTTCGAGCAAACATGTACGACACCGACAAGATCCTCTTCACAGCGGACGAAGAGTGGCTCGACGGCTGCCAGACTCCCCTGCTCGTTCTTCTCGGCCGCGACCTCTACCACCCCGAGTCGAGCAGCCGGACCCTCGCCGAACGCGCACCCAACGCGACGCTTGTCGAGGACTGGATCGAACCGGAGCACCACCCTGCCGCGATGGCCGCCGTGGAGAACTTCCTCGCCGCCAACACCCCCTGACCGCGGGGACGCCTCATTTCAGGGGTGAAGGAAGCCGTCGCCGAGCCGGTCCGCCGGGTCGGCGTCGAGGCCGAGATAGCGCGACCGCAGCTCGTCCCACAGGCTCAACCGGGTCCAGTCCGGCTCGTCGAGGATCTTCATCTCGTCGGTGAGGAACGGGTTGGGCAACAGCACGGTGATCATCTGGGCACCCTCACCGTTGAACAGCCGGAGCATCCAGGTCCGCGGAGCATCCTGGATCCACTGGCGCTGTAGCTCGACGCGGGCACACTGACGGCGGCGAGCGATGTCGGGACTGACCGGATTGTCCTGCGATCCCCGGTGCTCGCCGACGCACAGGTGGAAGTGCGAGTGCCCGAGATCGACGGTCATGTAGCCGTCGAGCATGCCGATCCGAGGCGGGGCCGTCGCCGCCAGCTCGAACACACCTCCCTGGATCAGTGGTCCGAAGCGCACCCTCTGCCAGTGCTCGACGAACACGAGGCGCATGATCTCCTCCGCCACCTCCCCTCCCCTCGGTACCCGGAACACCTCGAGGTCGTTCGGGTCCTGCTCGGTTCGCCACTCCGACGCACCGGCCGACAACTCGGCCCGGAGCTCGGAGCCGTGTTCGTCGAGAGTCGGAGGGCGCCGGTAGATCCCTGCCGGAGTCTCTGAGAACTTGATCGGGCAGCTGAGCTGAACCGTCGGTCGATGGTGGGGATGCTCGACCGTGACGAGCATGTCGCGCGCCGCAACGTGCGGGTCCTCCGCCCAGTCGCGAGCGGTCAGAACCGGCCCCACCGAGGCCCTTCCGCCGAGAGCAGCCACGACCTCCGCGTTGGTGAGCCCTCGGCTCCACTCCTCGATCGCCCCATCGACCAGCTCGCGATGTCGCCCCCTGGAGCGACCTTCGGCCGTGCGCTCGTCTGTCGCGAGATCGGGGCGGCCCATCGTTTCGCACAGCAGAACCCAGTGCGCATCGGTCGGTGCGGCGATGGCGCAATGGCCGTCGGCGGTCGGAAAGATCCCGAACGGTGTGATCCCCCCGACCGTGTTGCCCGACGGTTTGATGTCGCGCCCCGCGTAGCTCCACTCCATCTGCGATGACTCACACATCGACATCAGCCCGTCGACCATTGCGACGTCCACGAATTGGCCCTGCCCGGTGTCGCGGGCATGAACCAGCGCGGCCACCAGCCCGAAGGCACCGAGCAGCCCGGGGACGTAGTCACCGATGGCAACGCCGATGCGGGTGGGGCTGTCGGCATCGGGACCGGTCGACGCCACGAAGCCGCCCATCGCCTGCGCAACGACGTCGTAGGCCGGCCACTCGACGTACGGGCTCTCGGCGAACCTCGGATCGCCGAATCCCCGCACCGCCGCATACACGAACGCTGGGTTTGCAGCCCTGCAGGCGTCCCAGCCAACTCCCAGACGGTCGAGGACACTGGCGCGCATGTTCTCGAGCAGGCCGTCGCACGTGGCGACGAGCTGCAGAAAGAGCTCCCGGTCCGCGTCGAGGTTGAGATCGAGAGCGATCGACTTCTTGTTGCGGTTCCGGTTGGCGAATCGCCCGCCGTAGGCCCGGTCTTCGTCGTCGAGGGTGAAGGGACCCGCGTAGCGCACCAGCTCGCCCGTCGGTGGTTCGACCTTGATGACCTCGGCACCGAGATCGGCGAGCATCATCCCACCGAACGGCCCTGCCGCGGCATGGGTCACGTCGATGATCCGCACTCCCCTGAGTGGCCCGGACGGGCCGCTCTGCATCGCAGCGGCTGTCTCGTGTGCTCGCAGGTGATCGGTTGTCATCCACGAATGGTTGCCGATCCGCCCATTAGGTTCCAGGAGCGCTCCTGGAACCTAATCAGCTCAGGCTGTCGGCGAACCCTTTGATGTCGCGGATCGTGGCCCGATAGACGTCGGGCATCGCATCGAGAAAGAGACAGTCGCCGGCGTGACAGGTTCCGTTCACCGTCCGTGCAACAACGCTGACGCCGGCATCGACCAGCTTCCGATAGAAGACGAGCCCTTCGTCGCGCAATGGGTCGAGCTCGTTGACCGAGATCACGAACGGGGGCAGCCCTTCGAGATCGGACGTTTCGGCGTGGTACGGCCATGCCAGCGGGTTCGTCGCGTTCTCCCCCGAGGGGTCATAGGGCACCGTGAGCGCGGCCATCTGATGCTCGACGTTGAGGAAGTAGTTGTTGTTCTCCACCAGCGATCGAAGCTCCGGCGGCGGTGCGTGATACAGGTTCGAGATGTAGGGGCACTGGGAGTAGACGCCGGCGATCCCGTCGAGCCAGCCATCCTTCTTGGCCTTGAGCGCCGTGGCGATCGACAGGTTGCCACCGCCGGACTCACCGGACACCACGACGTGCGACACACCGAGCGCCGCCTTGTTCTCGATCACCCACTGCGCCGCAGAGGCACAGTCGTTGAGACCTGCCGGGAAGGGGTGCGGACCGAGCTTTCCTGCGCCATTGCGGAACTCCACGCCGACGACGACCAGCCCCGTCGCGGCGAGCTCGTCGCGCCACCTCTGGTACCCGGCGTTGGCTGCGGTGAGGATCACCATGCCGCCACCGTGGGTGTGGACGATGGCAGGGAGGGGCCCGTCCGCATCATCCGGTGTATGGATGTACAGGCTGATGTCGTTGCCGTCGACACCCCGGATGATCTCCGTCCGCGACGACACACCCTGCGGCGGTGGGGTACTCATGCTCAGCGCGCCGCCGAGCTGCTCGAAGCCCTCCTCGGCGACCATGCTCGCTTCGAGCTGTTCCTCGAGCGGAGCATCGGGTCCAACCGGTCCTTGTGGCGGGGCGACGTCGAGCCCGAGTGGCGCCATCGCTGCGAGCATCCGGGGATCGGCGCGCGGGTCGTCTTTCAGCTGCATGTTGGGATCGCCGAGACGGCCGGGGAGGACTGGAGACATGGTCGAACCTTTCGAGCGCGCCACACCAGATTGACAGACCGTTTCGACCTGCGTGGCCGTCAGCCGAAAGCGATGAGGCTGGGCTCGTAGTCCGTTGGGGCTTCGAAGCCCATCAGGTTGAAGACGGTGGCGGCAACGTTGGCCAGACCCGCGTCGTCCGGCACGTCGAGCCGATATTCACCTGCGTGCTGGGCATCGTGGATCACGAACGGCACAGGGCTCAGGGTGTGGCTCGTCTTGGGCGTCACCTCGCCGTCAGCGCCCTCGGTGTACATGACGTCGGCGTTGCCGTGGTCGGCGGTGAACACGAGCACGCCCCCGACCTCGTCCACTGCGTCGATCAGCCGTTCGAGACAGTCGTCGAGCACCTGCATGGCGTCGATGGTCGCCTTGAGGTCGCCGGTGTGGCCGACCATGTCGCCGTTGGGAAAGTTGATGCGGCCCGTTCGGTAGCGACCGGAGCGCAACAGCTCGATCGTGGCTTCGGTGATCTCGCGGAGCTTCATCGCTGGCGCGGTGTTGAACTCGACGTTGTCAGACGGGATCTCGATGTAGGTCTCCAGCTCCTCGTCGATGTACCCGCTGCGGTTGCCGTTCCAGAAATACGTCACGTGACCGAACTTCTGGGTCTCGCTCACGGCGAAGCTCGCGAGGCCCGAAGCGCAGACGAACTCCCCCATCGTGCGGTTGATCGCCGGCGGTGCGACGAGATGGTTCGCCGGTACGAGCAGGTCGCCGTCGTACTGCAGCATGCCCACGTAGAGAACGTCGGGGTGGCGCCCGCGGTCGAATTGGGCGAAGTGCGGGTCCTCGTAGGCCTGGCTGATCTCGATAGCACGATCACCCCGGAAGTTGAAGAGCACCACGGCGTCGCGGTCGCGCATCCGGCCCACCGGCTCACCGTCGTCGTCCACCACGACGAACTCGCCCAGGTACTGGTCGCCGTCGTCGCTCTCTGCGTACATCGTCTCGACCGCCTCAGCGGCGGATGCGAATCCCCGACCGATGCCGTGGGTGTGGCAGAGGTACCCGCGCTCGACCATGGGCCAGTCGGCCTCGTAGCGGTCCATCGTGATCGTCATGCGCCCGCCGCCGGAAGCGATCGCCGCATCGACGCCATCGATGCCATTGAGTTCGGCGATGACCGCCTCGGTCGACTGGAGGTATCCCAGTGCCGACCTGGGCGGAACGTCGCGGCCGTCGTGCAACAGGTGCAGGCGGATGCGGTTCACCCCGTCGGACACCGCGCGTCGCATCAACGCGTAGAGGTGATCGGTGTGCGAGTGGACGTTTCCGTCCGAGTGCAGTCCGAGGAGATGAAGCGTCGCGGAGCGCGAGCGTTGGACGAGCTGCCCCCACTCGTCGGTGTCGAAGATCGCGCCCGACGCGATGGCCTCGTTGACCAGCTTGGCCCCCTGGGCAAAGACGCGGCCCGCGCCGAGCGCGTTGTGGCCGACCTCGCTGTTGCCCATGTCGTCATCGCCGGGAAGTCCCACTGCGGGACCGTGGGCCAGCAGCGTGGTGTAGAGACGCGACTCGCTGAGACGGTCCAGGGTCGGCGTCGCGGCCTCGGTCACTGCGTTCATCGGTCCGGCGGGCGCCACGCCCACTCCGTCGGCCACGACGACGACGACCGGTCCCCGCCGCCCGGCAAAAGAGGGGTGCGGGCGCAGTTCGAGAGACATCGAGCCGGAGTGTAGAAGTCCCCAATCGAGTACGGCGCGCCTGTCGGCCAGCCCGTCACCTCACGTTCACCGGCTGTTTGCTTCGTGCGCCTACCGTGGCCCGAATGGCTGTGCGTGTCGGCATCAACGGATTCGGACGGATCGGCCGGTTGACGGTCCGAGCGCTCGCCGAGCAACCCCATCTGCAACTCGTGCACGTGAACGACGCGCACGCCGATCCGGCAACGTCGGCGCACCTGCTCGAGTTCGACTCGGTGCACGGGCGCTGGGAAAACGACATCTCCGCAAGCGACCAGGGTCTGCAGATCGACGGCGAGTCAGTGAGCCACACGAGCCATGCAACCCCGGATGCAGTTCCGTGGGACGACGCTGGTGTCGACATCGTTCTCGAATGTTCGGGTCGATTCCGCACAACAGCACTCCTGGAGCCCTACTTCGAGCGTGGCGTGAGGTCGGTGATCGTCTCTGCCCCGGTCGCCGACGAGGCCGTCCTCAACGTCGTGATCGGCTGCAACGACGACCTGTATGACCCCGCGGCTCATCCGATCGTGACCGCCGCAAGCTGCACCACCAACTGCCTGGCTCCAGTGGTCAAGGTTCTGCACGAGGGCATCGGGATCGAGCGGGGCGTGGTGACCACCATTCACGACGTCACCAACACCCAGGTGGTCGTCGACGCGCCTCACAAGGACCTGCGGAGAGCGAGATCGGCGCTCAACTCGCTGATTCCGACTTCGACCGGGTCGGCGACGGCAATCACGATGATCTATCCCGAGCTGGCCGGAAAGCTCAACGGCGTCGCGGTCCGCGTGCCCCTTCTCAACGCGAGCCTCACCGACGGCGTGTTCACGATGGAGCGCTCGACCTCGCCTGAGGAGGTCAACGCGCTGTTCGAGGAGGCGGCTCGCGGGGAGCTCGCCGGGATCCTGGGCTTCGAAACGCGACCACTCGTCTCGGCCGACTTCACCAACGACACGCGGTCGGCGATCGTCGACGGTCCCTCCACGATGGTGGTCGACGACCGCCTCGTGAAGGTGCTCGCCTGGTACGACAACGAGTTCGGCTACGCGTTCCGGATGGGTGACCTGGCCGCAGTGGTGGCGGCCGGGCTCGACGGCGCGGCCTCCCCCGGGGCATGAAGCTCCGCAACTACGTCCTCGTCACCGCCGGCTACTGGACCTTCACGCTCACCGACGGGGCGCTCCGGATGCTGGTGCTGCTCCACTTCCACGAACTCGGCTACTCGGCCCTGTCCCTGGCATTCCTGTTCCTGCTCTATGAGTTCATGGGCATCGTCACCAACCTGATCGGTGGGTGGGCCGGCGCGCGGTCGGGCCTCAACCGCACGCTGGTGCTGGGACTCGGGCTACAGGTCATCGCACTCGCCGGCCTCACCTTTCACAGGGCCTCTTGGTCGGAGTGGCTGTCGGTGTGCTTCGTGATGGGGGTGCAAGCGCTGTCGGGCGTGGCCAAGGACCTCACCAAGATGAGCTCCAAGTCCGCGGTGAAGTTCATCGCCGGTGAGGGCGCCCTGTTCCGGCTGGTGGCGCTTTTGACCGGTTCGAAGAACGCCCTCAAAGGCGTCGGCTTCTTCCTCGGCGCCGCGCTCCTGGCGTGGATCGGCTACGACGCAGCTCTGTGGTCCATGGCGGCGACGATCGCGATCACCCTGGTGGCGGTGGCCGTTCTGATCGACGAGGACATCGGCCGCGCGACCGCGACAACACCCCTGCGATCCGTCCTGAGCTCGTCCACGGCGATCAATCGCCTCGCGGCCGCCCGATTCTTTCTCTTCGGATCCCGGGACATCTGGTTCGTGGTGGCTCTGCCGATCTTCCTCGACGAGACGCTCGGGTGGTCGTTCGAAGGCATCGGCGCGTTTCTCGCGGCGTGGGTGATCGGCTACGGCATCGTACAGTCGCTGGCGCCGAGCGTTCTCGGCGCGACCGGGGACCCCAACCGCGAGATCGCAGCCGCGCGCACCTGGGCCTTCGGGCTCACGGTCGTGTCCGCTGCGATTGCCCTGGGTGTGGTGCCCGACCGCACACAAACCGTCGCTGTCGTGGGCGGGCTGATCGTGTTCGGGGCGGTTTTCGCCCTCAACTCATCGATCCACAGCTACCTGATCCTGGCCTACAGCTACCGCGAGGACGTGAGCGTCGACGTGGGCTTCTACTACTCGGCCAACGCCGCCGGCCGCCTCGCCGGCACCCTGTTGTCTGGGCTCCTCTACCTCTGGGCCGGCCTCGACGGCGCGATGTGGGGTTCGGCCACCTTCGTCGCCGTGACGTGGCTCCTGACCCTCCGACTGCCGCTGATCGGAGAGCGGCAGCGCAGCCAGTGACACTCCCGTCCCAGGCGCGCTGACCGACCGCTACGTTGGCCCGGTGAAGGGGGACACACACCATGGGGGCCCGTAGCGGCGCGAACTACCTCGACGGTCTGGGAACCGATCGCGAGATCTGGATCGACGGCGAGCGGGTGTCCGATGTCCGTACGGACCCGCGCCTCGGTGGAGCCGCGCAGGCGATCGCCGAGCTCTACGACCTGCAGCTCCGCGCCGACCTCGTCGACGACATGACCTACGAGTCCCCCACAACGGGAGATCGCGTCGGCCTGTCGTTCATCGAACCGCGCTCGGTGGCGGATCTCGTGCGACGACGGCAGATGGTGAAGACGTGGATGGATCACACGTCGGGGATGTTCGGCCGGTCTGCGGACTTCATGAACATGATGGTCACCGGGCTCGCCATCGCCGCCGACGACTTCGACCGCGACGAACGGCCCTACGGCAGGTTCCTCCGGGAGTACTACGAGCTCATCCGCGAACGCGACCTGGTGCTCACCCACACGCTCGTCACCCCGCAATACGACCGCTCACGTCCGGTCGAAGAACAGACCGCGGATGTCGCAGCCCACGCAGTCAGCGAGACCGCCGAGGGATGGATCATCCGTGGCGCGCGCATGGTGAGCACCCTGTGCGCGCACTCCGACGAGATGCTCGTCGCGCCATCGAGCTATCTCGCCAGCACCGAGGACGCCGCCCAGTACGCGTTCTGTTTCGCCCTGCCGATCGACACACCGGGAATGCGCTTCATCTGCCGGCCCTCGTTGACGCCGCAGGGCGCC
Organism: uncultured Acidimicrobiales bacterium; assembly: GCA_964629575.1. GTDB lineage: Bacteria > Actinomycetota > Acidimicrobiia > Acidimicrobiales > Poriferisodalaceae > JAYPWI01. The sequence goes on from CAZVUM010000021.1 coordinate 61,746, forward strand.
GGCTCCCCGATGGACCACCCGCTCAGCCATCGTCTCGACGAGATCGACGGGATGGTGGTGTTCGACGACGTTCTCGTTCCGTGGGAGCGCACGTTCGTGTACCGCGATGTCGCCATGTGCAACGGGTTGTTCAACCGCACGGGCGCCATGGAACACGTGATGCACCAGTTCTCCACGAAGAACCTCGCCAAGGCGGAGTTCATGATGGGGCTCGCGTTCCGCCTCGCCGAGTCGACCAACGTCGACCAGTTCCTCCACGTCCAGAACATGCTGAGCGAGCTGATCGTGTTCGCAGAGCAGACGCGCGCAGCCCTCATCGCCAGCGAAGTGCAGGCCGAACCGGATCGCTTCGGCGTCTATCGGCCCGCTTCGATGCCCCTGTGGACCGTTCGCCAGAGCTTCCCCCAGCAGTTCCAGCGCATGTGCGAGATCATCCAGATCATCGGGGCAGGAGGGCTCGCCGCCGTCCCGTCCTATGCCGAACTCGACGGTCCACGAGGCGGCGATGTCGAGCGCTACTTCCAGGCGGCCAACCTCGGCGCGCGAGAGCGCGTCCGGCTTTTCCGGTTGGCATGGGACGCCAGCTCGTCCGGATTCGCCGGACGCCAGCAGCTGTACGAGCGCTACTACTCTGGCGATCCGGTACGACTCGCCGCCGCACTCTTCGACCTGTACGACCGCGATCGGTACACCGATCGCATCGACCGATTGCTCGACCGGCTCGAAAGCCAACCCACACCGGGCGTTCCGGGAGGCCGGCAGTGACCGAACGGTTGAAGGTGACCATCGGCGACGTCGAGCTGGCCAACCCGATCGTGTGCGGGGCGGGCGAGCATCTCATCGAGCCGTCCGGAGTCGAGGCCGCCATCGCCGCTGGAGCCGGGGCCGTCGTCGTGAAGTCGGCCAACGAGAGCGAAGCGGCCCGGCGCCAACTCGCCCACACCGACTACGCGCTGCTCGGCCCTGGCTTCGAACGGCTCGACTGGACCCACGATCGCATCGCCGATGCCAGCCTCCTGAATCGCTCAGGCCTGTTCCCCGGCACCCTCGACGAGTGGATCGAGATGACCGCTTCGCTGGTGGCAGCTGCAGGAGACACGGTTGTCATCCCGAGCGTCATCCCCGGCGATCCCGAGGTCGCGCCCGAGCTCTGTGGCCGGGTCGTGGCCGAAACACAGTGCCGGGTGCTCGAGCTCAACACCGGAGCGCCCCATGGGCGCGAGGCAACCGACGGTGCGATCACTCTCGTCACCGAGACCGACCGCCTCGCTGCGTTGGTGGCCGCTGTGCGCTGTGAGGTCGACGTCCCGATCTGGTTGAAGCTGACAAGCCAGACCGACGATGTCGCAGCGCTCGCCGCTGCGGCGTTCGACGCGGGCGCGGCGGCGGTCACCCTCATGGGTCGCCACATGGCGTTTCTCCCCGACCTCGACACGCAAGCACCTGTGCTCGGAACCTTCGCCGCGTACGGCGGGCAGTGGGCTTTGCCGCTCACGTGCAGGTGGCTCGCGCTCACCCGGGCGCTCGTCGGCCCCGAGCGACCCCTTCTGGCCACCAACGGCGCACGCACCGGCCTCGACGTCGCGCGGTTCCTTCTCGCCGGAGCCTCCGCTGTCCAGATGAACACGGCGGTGTTCGCAGGCGGGTTCGGAGCAATCACCGACGCCATCGCTGAGCTCGACCGTTACCTCCTGGATCATGGCGACACGGCGTCTGCGCTGATCGGACGGGCGGCCGATCGGATCGGCACCTACACCGACCAGCCAGCAGATCCGCAGGCATGGCAGCGTTTCGTGCCCCAGGAGTCCCGCCCTGCGACCTCGACGAGGAGCGACCGATGAGCGCCGACGATCCCCCATCCGGCAATGCCCCATCCGACAATCCCCCATCCGACAATCCCCCATCCGGCAGTGCCCGTTTCGACAATGCCCCACCCGACATGACGGTCTTCGACGGCGAACGGTCGGCCGCCGGCTACCGGATCAACAAACTCTCGGCGAGCCTGATCGATCCCGAGAACCGCACGGCGTTCGTGGCGGACGAGGACGCCTACTGCCGTCGCTTCGACCTGACGGACGACGAACGGCGGTTGATCGCCGACCGCGACTGGAACGGCGTCGTTGCGGCGGGCGGCAACATCTACGTCTTCCTGAAGATCGCTGCGACGATCGGCTCCAACCTCATCGAGGTCGGAGCCGAGATGCGCGGCGAGACCGTCGAGCAGTTCATGGCGACCCGCCCGATGCACGGAGGAGGGTGATGGCTGAGATCGTGGGCGGGATCGGAGTGAGCCACGCACCCTCGCTCGCTCGGGCGTATGACCAGGGGCTCGGCGACGAGCCGGACTGGAAGCCGGTGTTCGACATGTTCGAGCCCGCCGCCCAGTGGCTCGCCGACCTCGCTCCCGATGCACTCGTCGTGGTCTACAACGACCACGTCAACCGCTTCTTCTTCGACGCGTACCCGACATTCGCGCTGGGCGTCGCCGGCGAGTACCACCAGGCCGACGAGGGCTGGGGTCATCGCCCGCTTCCGGACCTCGTGGGCGATGCCGCTCTCGGCTGGCACGTCGCTCGTTCAATCGTGGCCGATGAGTTCGACCCGACGATCTGTCAGGAGATGGACGTCGACCACGGCATCTACTCGGTACTGCCGTTCCTCGCGCCACCGCCGTGGTCGACACCGATCGTCCCGCTCGCCGTCAACGTCATCCAGCATCCGTTGCCGACGCCACGGCGCTGCTACCGGCTGGGTCAGGCGATCGGCCGGGCGGTCGACAGCTACGACTCAGACGCCCGCGTCGTGGTGATCGCGACAGGCGGGATGAGCCACCAGCTACACGGATCCGACTTCGGGCACCTCGCCCCGGACTGGGACAACGAGTTCCTCGACCGCCTCGAAGCCGACCCCGACTCACTCTGCGATCTCGATCACCTGGACTACATGCACCGTGGCGGTGCCGAGTCGGTGGAGGTGATCATGTGGCTCGCGATGCGCGGGGCCATGGGCGAACGGGTCCGGCGAGCCCATCGTGCCTACGCCGCCCCGATGCTCACCGGCTACGGGCTGGTGTGCTTCGAGCCCGAGCGACCCTGAAGCTCAGC
>CAZVUM010000022.1:0-2594 GCA_964629575.1 uncultured Acidimicrobiales bacterium
CTAGGCTGGTCCCATGCAGTTCACTTGCTGCAACGGTCCGACTGCCGAGCCGCTCTCCGAGCTCGAAGCCGACGAGCTGGCCTCTGTGCTGAAGGTGCTCGCGGATCCCGTTCGTCTCCGCCTCCTCAGCCTCGTCGCCCGAGCACCTGGTGGTGAGGTGTGCGCGTGCGACCTGGTGGATGTCCTCGAACGGAGTCAGCCGACGATCAGCCACCACCTCAAGGTGCTCTTCGAGGCTGAGGTGCTCGCCAAAGAGCGACGGGGCGTCTGGATTCACTACTCGATCCACCCGGATGCGATCTCGAGTGTGTGCGCGGCCCTCGGCGTCGCGTGCGGGCCGGTTGCGGCGACGGTCTAGATCCGACACGCTCTCCTGCGATCGCCGAGCTGCAGGGGAACACATGCCGGAATTCGAAACCATCCGCTACGAGGTAGAGGACCGGGTTCTCACGATCACCCTCAACCGGCCCGAGAAGCTCAACGCCTTCAACGGACACATGCAGAGGGAGATGGTCGAAGCGCTCGACGCAGCGGACCTGGACGACGACGTCCGCGTCGTGATCGTCACCGGCGAGGGCCGCGGGTTCTGCGCAGGGGCCGACCTCGGCCGAGGTGCCGAGACGTTCGACTACGACAACCAGAGCGACGACGCCAAGGCCGAACGCGTCGAGTCCGAGGGGCGAGGCGAGGGCGACCTGACCTGGATGCGCGATGGCGGCGGCTTGCTGACGCTGCGGATCTACGAGTTCAACAAGCCGATCATCGCCGCGATCAACGGGCCGGCCGTCGGGATCGGCGTCACCATGACCCTTCCGATGGACATCCGCCTGGCATCGACCGCTGCCCGGATCGGGTTCGTGTTTGCTCGACGCGGCATCGTTCCCGAGGCGTGCTCGAGCTACTTTCTGCCTCGACTGGTCGGCGTGAGCAAGGCGCTGGAGTGGGCGTACAGCGGACGCGTCTTCGAGGCGGACGAAGCGCTCGCCGGCGGGCTCGTGCGGTCGCTCCACGAGCCCGACGAGTTGCTTCCTGCGGCGCGGGCGATCGCAGCGGAGATCGCCGAGAACACATCAGCGATCTCGGTCTCGATGATTCGCCACATGATGTGGCGGATGCTCGGCGCCGATCATCCGATGGAGGCACACAAGGTCGACAGTCGCGGCGTGTTCCACCTCGGGCAGGGCGCAGACGCCCACGAGGGGGTCGTGTCGTTCCTCGAGAAGCGCCCAGCCGAGTTCTCGATGAAGGTCAGCGAGGACATGCCCGAGTTCTTCCCCTGGTGGGAGCAACGTCACTTCTCCTAGCGACCAACCGGGGTCCGCTCTGAAGCCTTGACCTGGCGGCCCACCGACGGCCTTCTCCGCCATGACGATGCGCAGTAGCGTCGTGGTCGACGCTCGAGGGGGAGATGCACCATGCACGTCGGATACGCCACCGCTTTTCAGAACCCGTTCGACGGGCTGCCCGACATGGAGGTCTACAACGAGGAGCTCCGCCTGTGTGACCTCGCCGTAGAGCTCGGATTCCGCTCGCTGTGGACCGTCGAGCACCACTTCGACGACTACACGATGTGTCCTGATCCGGTTCAGTTCCTGTCCTACATGGCCGGTCGACACCCAGATGTGCTCTTGGGAACCGGTGTGATCGTTCTGCCCTGGCACGATCCCATCAGGGTGGCCGAGCAGATCGCTCTTCTCGACAACATGTCGGGAGGACGGATGATTCTCGGGATTGGTCGGGGCTTGGCCCGGATCGAATACGAGGGCTTTCGCGTGGACATGAACACCTCCCGCGAGAGACTCGTCGAGTACGCCCGGCTGGTGATGGACGCCCTCGAGACCGGGGAGATGGCCTACGACAACGAGTTCGGGACCCAGCCCGCCCGGCAGATCCGGCCCCGCGCCCCGTTCTCGTTCAAGGGACGTGCCTACGCGGCTGCCGTGTCCCCCGAATCCATGCCCCTCATGGCTTCGCTGGGCTACGGGGTGCTGGTCATCCCGCAGAAGCCGTGGACCGTCGTCCAGCAAGATCTCGCCGAGTACAACCGGGTGTTCAACGAGGTGAACGGCACCGACGGCCCACCCCCCTTCAGCGGCGGCTCGGTGTTTTGCGACGCCAGCGCCGACCGGGCCGAGGAGATGGCCCGTCGCTACATCGGCGCCAACTACGAGAGTGTGATGCGCCACTACGAGTTCACCGCAGACCCCCACAAGGGAGTGAAGGGGTACGAGTTCTACACCGGCATCAGCAAGCACATCGAGAAACAGGGTCTGGATGGTGCCGCCCAGGACTTCGTCAACCTGATGCCGTGGGGCACCCCCGAGCAGATACTCGAGAAGTTCGAGTACATGGGCAAGATGATCGGTATGAACGCCGTGATGCCCGGGTTCAGCTACGGCGGGATGCCCTTCGAGGATGCGGAGGCTTCGATGCGCTTGTTCGCGGCCGAGGTCTTGCCCGAGATGAGGAGCTGGGAGGCACCCCCGCTGGAAGTTCCCGGGGCCACATCTGAGTATCTCTGATTGATCAAATTTCGACACTGAGACCGATTGGAACGGTCTGGCTGTCGACAGATCGGGCAATCGGTGTCGCCC
>CAZVUM010000022.1:2694-25054 GCA_964629575.1 uncultured Acidimicrobiales bacterium
GACGACTGCGGCGCAGCGCAGTCAGCGATGGAGAGGCTCGTCGCACATGTGGCATTCGAGCGAGAGCGTGCTGTGCTCGATGCCGCGTTCTTCGAGGAGGACCTCGAGGTCTCGGCTGACCCGCTGGGCCTCGTGGAGGGTGGTGCGATCGACCACGACGTGAGCGGTCAGGGCAGCGGTCTCGGAGTCGATCGACCACACGTGGACGTGGTGCACGTCCTCGACGTCGGGGTGGGTGGCCATGAGCGCGGCGAGGGTGTCCGCTGACTGCTCGCCCGGCGCGGCTTCGAGGAGCACTGCGGTGGCGCCGCGAAGGAGCCGCCATCCCTGGTGGAGCACGAGGGCCGACAGCAGCAGCGAGGCGGCCGGGTCGGTCCAGGTCGCGTCGGCAACCTGCACGGCGATTCCGACGCCGAGCACGACGACCGAGCCGAGCGCGTCGATCGCGAGGTGGGTGACGGCGGCGCGGAGGTTGAGGTTGGATCCCGCGTGGCGGCGCAAGCCCAGGGCGCCGCCGCCGTTGATCACGAGTGCGATGGAGGCCAGCACGATCACCCCGACGCCCTCGATGTGAGAGTCGTCGCCGAGTCGTCGAAGCGCTTCGATGGCGATCCAGACGCCCGACGCGACGAGCAGGACGGCATTGGTCAGCGCGCCGAGAACCTCGACCCGCTTGAGCCCGTACGTGAAGCGTCCGTCGCCGGGTCGGGTCGCTGCACGGAAGGCCAACGCTGCGACACAGAGCCCGACGACGTCGGTCGCCTGGTGCGCGGCGTCGGCCCACAAGGCCAAGCTCCCGAACACAGCGCCGCCGATGATCATGGCGACGAGCAGGACACCGTTGGCGCCGAGAGTCCATGCCAGAGTGCGGCTACGAGCGCTGTGTTGGTGGTGGTGTGAGTGATCGTGCGCCATTGGAGACCTTGCCGTGGGCACCATTGTGCCCGGTGGTCTTGTCGACCAACATCCACCCATGGCTGAGCACCTGGTGGATCCGTGACCCTCGGGTCTGCGTGCGCTGTGGTGGCGGCGTCGCCGGGAACGACGGCAGCTGTCGAAGCGCTGTGTCCTGGTGGACTCCCCGAGGGGTGGTGTCGGGTCCGCCCGGATCGCGTCGTCGGCCGCCTCTGGTTCGAGACCGACAGCGACGCCCGTGCGGCGGTCGCGGCCTTGCGAACCGCCGGTCATGCCGCTGTCCTGGGTCCACCGGATGCGCAGCACGAAGTGGCATGGGCCAACAGGAATCGCCCGACGGTCATCGGATCGCGGCTAGCGGTCTGCTTTCCCTGGGTCGAGGTGCAGCTGCGGGTCGACCACGTGGTGGAAATCGATCCGGGGATCGGTTTCGGCACCGGATCACACCCGTCGACCACGCTGATACTCGAGGAGCTGTGCACGCGGGACCTGTCGAGCTGCTCTGTCGCAGACATCGGTTGCGGGAGCGGAGTTCTCAGCGTCGCTGCGGCCGTGATGGGGGCGCGGCGCAGCGTCGGGATCGACGTCAACGTCGAAGGCCTGATGGCAGCTCGTGCCAACGCGGTACTCAACGGTGTGGTCGACCGGGTCGACGTCTCACCGACCCCGGTGCACGACCTCGCGGAAGCGGGGGATGTGTTCGATCTCGTCCTGGCCAACATTCACGCGCCTGTCATCGCCGAGATGGCAGAGCACCTCGCGCGCCTGACAGCGCCGCACGGAACCCTGGTGTTGAGCGGCCTCTCGATCGCCCAGGTCTCAGTGCTCCGAGCGAGGTTTCCGATCTTCGAGTTCGAGGCGCCGCGCCGACTCGACGACTGGGTCGCCCTGGTGGGTCAGCGCTCGCCGAGGTAGCGACGCAACAACGCAGTGGTCGAGGAGTCGTGCGCGTCGTCCTGGATGTGTGCGGCAGACAGCTCGTCGGCGATCGCAGTGGCGAGCGCCTTGCCCAGCTCCACCCCCCATTGGTCGAAGCTGTTGATCTGCCAGATCACCCCCTGCGTGAACACCTTGTGTTCGTATGCGGCGATCAGCTGCCCGAGCGTTCGAGCGTCGAGCTGTTGGGCCAGGAGTGTGTTGGACGAGCGATTGCCCTCGAATCGCCTGTGCGGGTCGTCGTGGTCGCGTCCGAATGCGAGCGCCTCGGTCTGGGCGAAGAAGTTGGCCATCAGGAGGTCGTGGTGGGGCTCGGGGGAGTCTGTGGCGCAACTGAAGCCGACGAAGTCGGTGGGGATCAGCCGGGTTCCCTGGTGGATGAGTTGGTAGAAGGCGTGCTGACCATTGGTCCCGGGCTGGCCCCACACGATGGGCCCGGTGTCCCAGGTCACCGGCTCGCCATCGATGCGAACGGACTTGCCGTTGCTCTCCATGTCGAGCTGTTGGAGGTAGGCGGGAAACAGCCGCAGGTCCTGGGAGTAGGGGAGAACAGCGGTGCTCTCGGCCCCCTCGAAGTTGGAGTTCCAGATCCCCACGAGCGCGAGCAAAACGGGCAGGTTGTCGGTCCACGGCGCGGTCCGAAAGTGCTCGTCCATGTCGTGGAAGCCATCGAGGAACTCGCGATGGGCGTCCGGGCCGATGGCGATCATCAGCGAGAGACCGATGGCCGAACCCACCGAGTACCGACCGCCGACCCAGTCCCAGAAGCCGAACATGTTGGTGGTGTCGATGCCGAAGGATTCGACTTCGGCAGCGTTGGTCGACACGGCGACGAAGTGTGTGGCGACAGCGTCCTCTCCGAGTGCGTTCACCAGCCAGGTGCGGGCGGTGCGGGCGTTGGTGAGCGTTTCGAGGGTGGTGAATGTCTTCGAGCAGACGACGAAGAGTGTCGACGCGGGGTCGAGGCCATCGAGCACGGCGGCGATGTCGTGGCCGTCGATGTTGGAGACGAAGCGCACGTCGGGCCCATCGCAGAAGGAGCGAAGCGCTGCGTGTGTCATCTCCGGCCCGAGGTGGCTGCCGCCGATCCCGATGTTGACGACCGACGAGATGGCGTCCCCCGTCGCGCCTTTCCACGCCCCGGATCGCACCGCCTGCGCGAAGTCGGCCATCTGGTCGAGCACCTCCTGGACGTCGGCGGTCACGTCCTGGCTGTCGACCTTGAGCTGTCGGCCCCGCGGTAGCCGCAGCGCCGTGTGGAGGGCGGCCCGGTCCTCGGTGGTGTTGATGTGCGCCCCGTCGAACATGGCGTCGATCGCATCACGAAGCCCTGCTGCGTCGGCCAGCTCGGCCAGGAGGCCGACGGTCTGGGACGAGAGCCGATTCTTGGAGTAGTCGAGATACCAGCTCCCCGCCTCGGCGGTGAGCGCGGTCCCGCGCTGTGGGTCGGCGGCGAACAGGTCGCGGAGGTGGAGGTCGCCGAAGGCGTCGGCGTGTTGTTCGAGGGCTGCCCACGCAGCGGTGTCAACGATCCCGGGCATGACCGTGGAGGGTGCCACAGCGCGTGGGTTCTAGCTGGGAGTGCGGGCCACGCAGATTCCCTGGCCCATGGCCGAAGGGCCTGCAGGGAGTGACTCCTCGCCGCGGATCTCGATCAGCTGTGGGACCTGGATGAACGGTGTGTGGGGTGGGTGCACGGCCACCACGTCGAATCCGGCGCCTTCGACGAGCCGGCGGATGATGTCGGCGTTCATGAACACGTTGGCGTGGACCTGAGTGCCGTTGTGGCGGGCGGCGACGGTCGCCTCGAACACGGGCCAGTTCTCTTCGAAGTCCAGATAGCTGCAGACGAGCGTCCCGCCCGGGCGCAGCACCCGCATCGCTTCCTGGAGATAGATGAACGTCTCCTCGTGATGCAGGTGGGTGAACACGCTGAAGAACGTCATGAAATCGGCCGTCCGGCCGTCGAGGGGGATGTCGAGGCCGTCGCAGGTGAAGAAGTGAAAGTTGTCTCCTCCGAAGCGCCTGTCCGCGTACTCGACGAGCTTGTCCACGATGTCGAAGCCCGCGTAGATCCCCCGGTGGGTATCGGAGAGCGCCGCGGCCAGCCGACCGGCGCCGCATCCGATGTCGACGATCGCGTCCGACGGTTCGAAGCCGTACTGCTCCAGGATGAGTCGTTCCTTGTGGGCGTACCGCATGAACGTGCCAGGCGGCGCGCCGACGGCTCGCGCCATGGCGTCGTCCTCGGACATCTGCTGGAGCAGGTTGTCGACGAGAACCGGGTAGTCCTGATTGAAGTGCGCGACAGCCACAGGGGCCTCCCCTCGAGGGCGTCAGAGGAGATGTCGGCCACAGGCGAAGGGTTCTAAGCCCACCTCGATCTGCCAGAATGGCCAAACCGAATCCGCTTTCGATTCCCAGGAGGCGTCGTGCACGTCGGAATGTCTGTCATCTTCCAGAACCCAGGGGAGCGGATCCCCGACCGTCAGGTGTATGAGCAGGATCTCTCGCTCGCTCTGCAGGCCGAGGACCTCGGTTTCGAGTCGATCTGGAGCGTCGAGCACCACTTCACCGACTACACGATGTGCCCCGACGTCTTTCAGTTCCTGACCTACATGGCGGGTGCGACGAAGTCGGTGCAGCTCGGGTCGATGGTGTGTGTCCTTCCGTGGCACGATCCGCTGCGGGTGGCCGAGCAGATCGCGATGCTCGACAACCTCTCCGGTGGTCGGGCGATCCTCGGTCTCGGCCGGGGGACCGGCAAGATCGAGTTCGACGGGTTCCGCACGGAGATGGCGAGCGCCCGACTCCGCTTCAAGGAGTCGACGGAGTTGGTTCTCGGCGCGCTCGAGAACGGCTATGCGGAGTACCACGGTGAGCTGCTCGACCAGCCCCGCGTGGAGATCCGCCCCCGACCCTTCAAGTCGTTCCGCGGTCGCGCCTACGCCGCCGCGGTCTCGCCGGAGTCGGCGAAGATCATGGCAGAGATGGGGGTGGGCATCCTGATCGTCCCGCAGAAGCCGTGGAAGGCGGTCCGCCAGGAACTGCAGGACTACCGCGACGTCTATCGCGAGGCCAACGACGCCGAGCCGCCGCCGCCGTACGTCGCCGGATGGACATTCGTCGACGAGAGCGCCGACCGGGCCGAGGAGAAGGCCCGCGAGTACATCGGTGGGTACTGGGACTCGATCATCGAGCACTACCAGTTCGACCAGCCGCACCTGAAGGACACGCCGGGCTACGAACATCACGGCCTCATGTACGACCGGCTGATGGCGCCCGGCGGCATGGAGACCATGACCGAGTTCTTCGTCGGCCTGCAGATCTGGGGCACCCCCGACCAGGTGACCGAGAAGATCATGAAGCTCCAGGACGAGACGTACATGGACGGCTACATGGGCGTGTTCAGCTACGCCGGCATGCCGATCGAGGAGGCCGACCGCAGCATGAAGCTCTTCGCGAGCAGCGTGATGCCCGAGCTGCAGGCTCTTCAGCCCGTCCACGAGCGGCTCGGGGTTCCGGCCTAGCGCCCGCTACACCACGATCAACACGGGCGGGAGGCGCTTGTCTCACGCCCTTCCGACAGGGTGATCGCGAGAGCACACGCGGAGATCGCGGCGCTCGCCCACAGGGCGGGCCGCGCCGAGTCGGTGAGGTCTGCGAGGACTCCGCCGATTTGGGGACCGGCGGCGAGGCCCGCTCCGAAGGCGATTGTCACGACGCCATAGGCGGCACCGAAGGCGTCACCGTCGAGGTGGTCGCTCACCCGAGCGCCCACCGTGACTGGCCCCCCGGTGAAGCTGATGCCGAAGGCGAAGGCGGCGACCAGCGCGATCCCCGGCTGACCCGTCGTGATGAGCAGTGTCGAGACCGTCATCAGTGCGAGTCCTGATGCCTGGGAGCGCAGGCGTCCGATGCGGTCGGTGAGTGGACCGAAGAGCGGGCCGCCCGCCAGGGTGCCGATGCCGATCAGGAGAAATGCCCCGTTGGCCACACCGCGATCCAGCCTGGCGTCGTCTTCGAGGTAGCCGACCGTGAAGGTCATCACCATGGCCATCGCGAACGCGAAGAGTGCGTATTCGAGGAGCAACCGCCCCCAGTTGGGGACCCGGCGCAGCTCACCCAGTCCGCTCAGGCGAACCGCGCTGGTCGACGCGCGTCGGGGGAGCGAGGCGAGGACTGCGACCACCACCGCGACCCCGATCGCGAACTCGATGACGTACACGGCTCGGAAGTCGTCTCCGCCGACTGCCGTGTCGAGCAGCGATGCGGCCACGATCCCGATTCCGACCCCGGTCCCGACGATCCCCATCGCTCGTCCGCGCCGGTCGTCCTCGACGAGTCCTGTCGCGATGGCAGGTGCGGTGACCCACACACCCGCGGCGGCGAATCCCGTCAAGACCAAAGCGGCGGCGAACACCCCGACCCCCGGCCCCCATGCGAGAAAGCCGAGCCCGATCACCACGCCGATGAGGCCGACGTGCGAGACAGTCGCGAGCCCCCATCGTCCGACGACCACGCTCACCACGAGGGATCCGAGTAGGTAGGCGACGAGGTTGGCCGAACCCATCGCCCCCGCCACGGTGTTGGACACGCCGAAGTCGTCCCGCGCGTCCGTGAAGAGCAGCGAGTAAGTGAACCGCCCGAACGATTGCGACACGGCGGTCGCCAGAGTCACGCTGACGAGCGTGATCAGCCGAGCACGGGAGCTCCGCACGGACGGTCCGGACACGTTGAAACGGGGGCGTGGATCAGCCCTCGTCGTGGGGCCAGGTGACCGCCGGAACGGGCGGCCGCTGCCCGTAGATGGTCTCGGTGGCGACGACCCGGCGGGGCGATTTCGGGTTGGCGAAGCTTGCCACATCGGCGTAGATGACCTCTCGGTCGTGGTCGTCGCCGAAGAAGCGTTCCTTCATGTCCTGCATCGACGCGAACGCACAGAGGGCGAACCCGTCGAACTCGGGGCCGTGGATCGTGTGCACGACGCTCAACTGGCTGTAGTCCCACATTCCCGGATGGTGGCGCAGCGCGAGAGGAGCGTGTGTGTCGCGCCAGTGGTGGTCCGACTGTCGATGGTCGAGGTCGACGTGGTGGAGCATCGGAAATACGGCGGTCACGCCGCGGGAGGACTCGCCGGGAACCACGGGATCCGGGCGCTCGCGGATCGTGCGACAGAACCCGACGTATAGTCCAACGCCCGCCGCCCGCTCGACGAGGGACACGTCGTCGGTCATTGCGCGCACCAGGGCGTGGAAGGGCAGTTCGCGCGTCTCGTCGGCATCGCTGAGATACGAGATCCCGCCGAGATCACGTGCCACCTGCTGCGCGGCGTCCCTGTCGTTTCCGATCGCGATGAGTTCCTGCATCCGGTGAGTTTCGCACGCCCGGCTCCCCGGCTCATCCGATCCTGAAGAACTACGGTGAGTCGGTGGCCGAACCCGGGGGAATCGTCGCGAGGGCCAGGGCACCGTGGGTGAGCGCGGTCACCACCGACGCGATCCGGCACTTCGCGTGGGGCATTGGCGACGACAACCCGCTGTGGCACGACCCCGAACACGCGGGCGGGTCACGTTGGGGCGGTCCGGTCGCCCCTCCCAGCTTCCTCTACGCGGTCGATGAGGGCACGGTGGCGCCTGGACACCAGGGGCTGCGGCGAGTGGTGCGCTCCGTCGAGTGGACCTGGTGGCACGCCCTCACCGAGGGCATGAGGATCACGCCGACGGCGAGGCTCGTCGACGAATCAGACCGCGGCGGAGTAGCCGAGCAGACGGGCGAGGTCGAGTTCGAGAGCGACGAGGGCGACGCCGTGGCCACGCTCCGAACGATCTGCGTTCGCCCAGCCGAGCCGCTGCTGGCTGTCGACGACCGGCCCGAGGTCCGCTACTCGGGCGATCAGGTCGCTGAGATCGAGCGCCGAATCCTCGATGAGACTCGTCGGGGCCCCGAGCCCCGTCTGGTCGAGGACATCGAGGTGGGCGAGCCTCTCGGCGAGATCGTGAAGGGTCCGCTGAGCATCATGGATGTCGTCGCGTGGTGTGCTGCCACCCAGGGGACTGCATCCGATGCCGATGAGTACTCCGGGGGTGGCCTCCACGATGAGCTCGCCACGGGGCCCGAGCAGGTCGCATGGCTCTGCCAGGTCCTCACTGATTGGGCGGGCGACGACGGCTTCGTCCATCGTCTCGGGGTCGAGCTGGTCACTTGTCCACCGCTCGGATCGACCACCACGTGTGTCGGCCATGTCGTGGGCGTCGACGTGGAGCGACGGCGGGTCGAGGTTGATCTGACGGCGACAGATCAGGACGGCAGGATCAGCGCGCGCGGCAGCGCGACAGTTCTGCTGCCATCACGGACGGCTGGTGCGGTTCAGCTCCCAGTGGGCTGAGCGTCGCGATCCCAGGCATCCCCGATGCCGAGCGCCCGGAACTCGTGGCGCTCGATCTCCTGCTTGGTGATGGTGCGCGGGAACTCGGTGACGAACTCGACGAAGCGCGGCACTTTGAAATAGGCGAGCTGTTCGGAGCACCAGGCCACCACTTCGTCGGGCTCGAGGCTCTGACCCGCCGCGACCTGGACGTAGGCCTTGATGTCCTCTTCGCCGAGCTCGCCCGGAACCCCGACGATCGCGCAGTCCTCGACCGCGTCGTGCGCGCTCAGGACCTTCTCGACCTCGAAGGCCGACACGTTCTCGCCCCGCACCCGCACCCAGTGCGCCTGACGTCCGACGAAGTGGAGGTAGCCCTCGTCGTCGAGGTACCCGATGTCGCCGGAGTGGTACCAGAGGTTGCGCCACGCGGCGATCGTCTCGACCGGCTTGTTGATGTATTCGAGCATCATCGTGTTGGTCGCTGTCGGCCGGAGCAGGATCTGACCCTGCTCGCCGTTGGGAACAGGTGAGTCGTTCTCGTCGGCGATGCAGATGTCGGCCCAGCCGTACGTCTTGCCGCACGAGTCGGCCGTCTTGTCGTGGAGCCGCTCGCTGCACAGGAGCACCCCGACCTCGGTCATGGCGTACACCTCGAGCAGCGGCACGCCGAACCGCTCCTCGAATTCGCTGCGGAACGTCGATCGCACCTGCCCCGACGCGATCCCGATTCCGACCCGAACCTGGTGATCGCGATCCGCCGGCGAGGCCGGGAGGGTCAACAGCGCTGAGATCATCGTGCCGATCGGGTCGATGATCGTCGCGCCTGTGTCGCGGGCGATGTCCCAGTACCTCGAGACGCTGAACCACTTCGCCATCACTCCGGTGGTGCCGCAATAGAGGGGACCCATGAGTCCGAACTGCTGGCCGCCCACGTGGAAGAAATGCGAGTTGGCGAAGTGAACATCGTCGGGCTGCGACTGGGTGATCTCCTTGTAGCGCTCCGCGGCGCCGATGTAGTGCATGTGAGGCGCGAGCACGCCCTTGGGCATGCTCGTGCTGCCCCCCGTGTAGATGATCGACATGGGGTCGTTGGGGGCCAGGACGACGTCGGGCAGGACATCGTCGCCGTCGAGGAGGTGGCCGAAGCCGAGGAAGTCGGACGAGTCTGAGCCGCGCCAGAGGACCTCGATCACGCCGTCGGGAAGCTCGGGCCGAGCTTGGCGGTACACGTCGATCAGCTCGTTGTCGACGATGATCAACTTCGCCCCGGTGTCGCCAAGGCTGTACACGAGCTCGTTCGGTGCGAGCGAGACATTGAGGCTCGCGAAGATCGCGCCGAGCTTGACGCACGCGAGCCACACCGAGGCGTGGTCCACCGAGTTGTACATGAACGTGGCGACGACGTCGCCCTTCGCGATTCCGTGACCGGCGAGCGTGGAGGCGATTCGGTTCGACTGCTCATCGGCGTCGCGGTACGTGAGGGACTCGCCTTCACAGATCAGCAGCGGCTTGTCTCCGAGCGAACGCCTGGAGAGCAAGACGTCGCGCATGTTGGTGTGTTCGAGCTCGATGCCGTTGAGCTGCACGGTGTTCTCCGTCGTCAGGCGCTGTTGTCAGGTGTTGTCGGATGTCGGCGCGGTCCACCGGGTTCGGTCTCCGCCGAAGAGCGGCAGCTCCACCGGGCCATGCTCCCTCGATGGCAGGGCGATGACGGCGGTGCCCTTCGTCGTGAGGTCCTCGTGTTGGTTCATGGCCTCGATGTCCAGCGCCACGAACGGGTGCTCGTCGAACCAGCGATCCCTCACCGTGGCCAGCATGTACGTCGTGTCGCCGATCAGATTGGGACGGAGCACGTCGATGTCGGCCTCGGCGAGAAACGCGCTGTCGCCCATCCAGTCGGTGAGCACGCTGATCACCCATGCGATGCGCTGCAGACCGACGTCGTAGGCGCCGCCCATCCCGACGTCCTTGCCCTCCTTGGAGGAGAAGTGTCCCCGTGCCGCGGAGTCCTTCACGCCTGTCTTGGCGTTGATCTCGTAGTCATCGTGGCGCCTGCGGTATCGGATGCCGTCGCCGTGTGCACCCCCGTAGTGAAGTGCGCCCTGTGCGCCCGTGTACCAGGCGAAGATCGCGTCGAGGCTCAGCGAGAGCGCGGCGGGTCCGACGGTGTCGCCCACCGCCACGTCTTCCCAGAACCGGTCTGCCCCGGCTCGACGGAGCTCCGTCGAGAGGGTGGGGTGGAACGTCGGTCGGCGAGGCTCGGGCGTCGGCGCTGACGCGGCGCCGGGGCTCTTTCGACGCCGGGGAGTTCGTGCCACGCGACCCTCCGCCACGCAGAGCAGCCCGCCATCAGCTCGTCGATAGACGATCTCGCCCTTTTGCAGAACCCACAGACCGAATCGTCGGCCGGTCTTCTCCTCCATCTCGGTGAAGCGGGCTTCGACGTCGAACTCGTCGTTCTCCCGGATCACGTCGTACCAGCGCCACCTGGTGCCCGCGTAGATCCACTGCACGCCCGGCAGCTTCGGCGCCACGATGGTCGCATCGACCGCGTAGAGGAATGACGGAGGAGCGATCAGCCCGCCCCACCGGGAGTCCGCGGCGTAGTCGGGATCCCGAAAGAGCGGGTTGTGGTCGCCGGCCCCATCGGCGAACTGCCGGATGGCATCCCGTGTGGCGACATGGTTCCACTGCATCCGGTCGCGGCGCAGCGGAACACCGATCAGCTCGCGCGCTTCGGCGATCGATCGCTCGTCGATCACTCCCCACCGCTCATCGGCGCCTGCGCTCATCGGACACCCCTGCTCATGAAGGACTCCCCCTCACCGGAACTTCGGGATCACGTCCTCCGCAAACCGTTGCAGAACTCGTCGATTCTGCTCACGACTGTTGTACGGCGGAAAGTGGAGGATCAGGGAGGTGGCACCTGTGAGTTCTTCGAGGTACTTGATGCGCTCGGTGACCGTCTCGGCTGAGCCGTAGATGATGGTGTCCTCGCAGAGCTCGGAGTATCCGGCGACGGAGTAGGCCTCCTTGTTCTCCTGGGAGATCGTGCCGAGATAGCCAGACGTCGAGGCACCCGTGAAGGAATGAACGTGGCGCACCACCGCCTCGCCGGCTTCGTGCTCGGCCTGGGCGTCGGTCTCGGCCACATAGACCATTCGTCCGATGCCCACCGAGCCGTGACCAGGGTTCTCGTTGTAGGGCGCCTCGGTCTCCCGGCAGCGTTCGAGATAGAGCTGGGCCTTCGGCGCGAGCTGCTGCATCGGTGTGAGGGTGGAGGTGAGCAGGCCGAGCCCGTAGCGGGCGCACAGCTCGATCGACTCGTCGGAGGCTGCACCCATGTACATCGGCGGATGCGGTTGCTGGACCGACCGGGGGAGCACCTCGTAGCTGCCGTCGATCTTGATGTCTGGGAGGTGGACGCCCGTGTGATCGATCTGATGGTCGTGGAAGAGCTTCATCATCACGTCGAGAGCTTCGGCTTGGTAGGCGCGACGGTTCTCGAAGTCGGCGCCGAGAGCCTCGAACTCGTGGTTGCGATAGCCCGACCCGATCCCGAACGCGATGCGTCCGTTGGTCAGCACGTCGACGAACGAGATGTTCTCCACCAGGCGCACGACATTGTGGAGAGGCACCACCATCACTCCACTGCAGAGCGTGATGCGCTCCGTCAGATTGGCGAGGTAGGCGATGTAGGTGAGCGGATCGGGAAGGATTCCGTAGCCGTCGCTCGCATGGTGTTCTGCGATCCAGACGTAGTCGTAACCGTTGCGGTCGGCGTCGATGATCTCCTGGGTGACGCGTTCGTGCACCTCCCGGTAGGGGTAGCTCTCCACGTCCTTGTCGGGTTGTGACAGCTCGATGATTCCGAACTTCATGCCGTGCCTCCGTCTCGCCACCCGATCTCGCGCTGCTCGGCGAGTGCCCGTAGCTCCACCTTGGACACCTTGTTCGAGCCCGTCAGTGGAAACACTTCGAGGATCTCCACATGGCGCGGAACCTTGAAATTGGCCATACGCTCGCGGCACCAGGCGACGAATTGTTCCTCGTCTAGCTGGGTAGCCGGGACAACGAACGCGCAGCCGACCTCGCCGAGGCGTTGGTCGGGGACCCCGATCACGGCGACGTCATCGACCCCGGGGTGTTCGCGGATCATGTTCTCGACCTCGGCGGGATACACGTTGAACCCGCCGACGATGTACATGTCCTTGATTCGCCCGAGAATTCGGAAGTAGCCGTTGTCGTCGCGGCTGCCTCGGTCGCCCGTGTGGAGCCAGCCGTCCTCGTCGATGGTCGCTGCTGTCGCTTCGGGATCGTCCCAGTAGCCGTCCATCACCGCGTACCCCCGCACGACGATCTCGCCGTCGTCCCCGTCGACGACCGGCCGGTTGTGGGGGTCGACGACGCGGACCTCGAGATCCTTGGACGCCTTGCCCACGGTCGTCGCGACCGTCTCGGCATTGTCGGCGGCGATCGTGTTGGTGGCCGTCCCGCACTCGGTCATGCCATATGCCTGGATCACTCGCTCGAAGGTCAGCTCGTCGAGCATGTCCTGGATGAGATCGACGGGTACGTCGGCCGAGCCGGTCAGCGATGCCCGGAGCGACGAGACGTCGGTCTCCATGAGTCGTGGATGGGTCAGGATCGAGTGGAAGATCGTCGGCGGTCCCGGGAAGTAGGTGATCTGCTCGCGTTCGATCGCGTCGAGAACCTCATCGACATCGAAGACGGCCATCGGGTACACGGTCCCGCCGGCGAAGAGCCCGGGCACCCAGCCGCCGGTGTAGCCGAAGACGTGAAAGAACGGGTTGACGATCAGCAGGCGGTCGCCCTCGCGGATCCCGTTCTCCTCGGTGGTGTTGAAGGTCTGGCGCATGGTCGGACCGTGGCGGTGACGCACGCCCTTGGGCAGCCCGGTGCTGCCGGAGGTGAACATGATGTCGCTGAGGTCATCGGGTCCGACGGCATCGAGGCGTGCGCGCCACTCCTCGGGGTCCACGGCGTCCGCTCCGGCCAGAAGGGTCTCCCACGACGTGGTGTCGTCGTCGGCGGCACCGAGATCGATCAGGCGGATCTGCTGCCCGGACGACGCCTCGGCCTCGGCGATCGCCCGGCCGGGGTCGACGCCCATGAATCCGCCTGCCGCGATCAGCATTCGGGCCGAGGTGCGGGTGAGCGGATGCACGGCCTCCAGGGTCTTGTAGCGCGTGTTGATCGGGACGAGTGCGGCGCCCACGCTTTGTGCCGCGAGCGCCGCCACGATCCATCGGGTCGAGTTGGGCGCCCACACCGAGATTCGATCGCCGTGCTCGACGCCGGCGGCCATGAGAGCGCGCCCCGTCTCCTCGATCTCCGAAGCGAGCTCGCGATAGCTGGTGTCGCGGCCGCTGTCGTTGAGCGCGATGTCGTCGGCGAGCCTGCCTGCGTTGTGCATCACCTGTGCCGGGATGCTGTGTGCGGTCACGGTGTCCCCCGGATGGGCACCGTAGTGGAGCCCTTCGGAGACCGCCGGTCCGAACGGGCGTGTCGCCAAGTGTTCGGATCCCGGCGCTTCGAGGTCCTAGGACCAATGTCCCATAACGCTCGGACTGGGGGCTTCCTTATTGTCGTCAGGTAGTGCCCGCAGGGGTCACGCGCGGGCAACCCCAGACAAGGAGCTCGCGATGTCGTCGCCGAGCAAGAAGATCCTCCGCCGTCTCGCCGTCGGTATGGCGCTCACCCTGTTGGCGGTCGGTCTGCCCGCCAGCCCCGCTGCGGCGCTCTCGATCGCCAAGGCGGAGCTGAAGGGCAACGAGCTGCGCCTCGAGGGCGAGGGTGCGGCCTCGAACGCCGATATCTCGGTCGATGGTGTCGTCCTGGGCTCGGCCGACGGCGGCGGAGAGTTCGACATCCGCGAGAGTCCGTTCAGTTCGCCAACGTGTGTGATCGCGGTGAGCGACGGCAGCGACACTCAGAATGTGACGCTCGGAGGCTGCACACCGTCTGGGGGTGGAGGCAACCAGAACCCCACCGCCGCCGCCGGGCCGAATCAGACAGTGGTGGACTCTGACGGCAGCGGCACCGAGGCGGTGGCGCTCGACGGTTCGGGTTCGAACGATCCCGAGGGTCCGATCGCGTCCTACGTCTGGACGGAGGGCGGAAGCCAGATCGCCACGGGTGTGAGCCCGTCCGTGACCCTGGCGGTCGGTTCGCACACGATCACCTTGACGGTCACCGACGGCGACGGTGCCACCGCGACCGACGTGGTCGTCGTCACCGTGGCGCCGCAACCGACCGGCGGCAATCAGGACCCGGTCGCCAACGCGGGTCCCGACCAGACGGTCGTGGACACCGACGACTCCGGGTCAGAGCCAGTGACCCTCGATGGCTCGGCGTCGTTTGATCCCGACGGCACGATCACCACCTGGGCCTGGACCCAGGGGCCCGGTCAGATCGCCAGTACGCCAACCATCACCCTCGACTTCAACGTTGGGGTTCACGTGATCACCCTGATCGTGATCGACAACGAAGGCGCATCCACCAACGACCAGATGGTCATCACCGTCGAAGCGGCCCCACCGCCGGCCAACGACCCACCCGTCGCCAACGCGGGCCCCGACGCCACCTACGTCGACGTCGCCGCTGACGGCGTGGAGATCGTGACCCTCGACGGGTCGGGCTCCTCCGACAGTGACGGAACCATCGTCACCTACGACTGGTCCGAGAACGGAGTGCCGCTGGTCGGCTCTGGTGGCGGAACTCCGCCTCCGCCGCCACCCCCGCCCCCGGGTGCCGTGGACGGCAACTTCAACCAGATGTTCGAGTCGGATCAGATCGATCCGCCCGGGATCATCCCGGTCGCATTCGGCGAGGAGGTGTCGACCGCTGGCGACGTCAACGGTGACGGCTTCGACGACATCATCGTGGTCGCGCAGGACTGGCACGGCCCCGAGACCGCAGAGGGCGCCGCGTTCATCTTCCTGGGAGGTACCAACGGAGTCGTCGGCCACAACCCCGCCACCGCTCACGCCAAGATCGAGATCAACCAGGGCGCGGCGCGCATCGAATCCGCGGCGCACGCCGGCGATGTGAACGGCGACGGTTTCGCCGACATCATCCTCGGCTCCAACTTCTACGATTCGACGCTGCCGGGAACGCAACTCGGCGTGGATGGTGCGGCGTTCATCTACCACGGCGGTCCCAACGGCATCACCGGGACCGACCCGACCAACGCCGACGGGGCCATATTCGGTCGGTCCCTCGGCTCGCGTCTCGGCCAGTACGTCGACGGCGCCGGCGATGTCAACGGTGACGGCTTCGACGACATCGTGGTCTCGGTCCCGAGTGAGGGCACGCTCTTTCCGCCCGGTATCCCGATCAACGATCGGTCCGGCAACTACGGCGCGATTCTGATCTTCCACGGCGGGCCGAACGGCATCACGGGCACCGGGTTCGACGACGCCGACACGGTGATCCTCCCCTACGAGGACACCGGTCAGCCGCTTCCACCCGTCGACGCGCAGGTGGGTGTCGGCATGGCCGCCGGTGATGTGAACAACGACGGCTTCGCCGACATCATCGTCGGGGGCACCGAGATCACCCTGTACCTGGGCGGCCCGGCCGGAATCACCGCGCAGGACATCTTCGATGCGGACGCACGCATCTTCGGCGATCCGGCTCTCGGTGTGTCACAGAGCATCGGCGGCGCAGGCGTCGGCTTCCTCGTCGACGGTGCGGGCGACATCAACAATGACGGGTTCGCCGACATCGTCGCCTCGAGCCCCGGGTTCACCCCCGACCCGCTCTCCGTCTTCACCGGGCAGGGTCGGGTCTTCGTGTTCCTGGGCGGCCCGACAGGGCTCGCCTATACCTCTGCCAACCAGGCCCACGCCACCATCACGGGTGACGTGGCGGTCGAAGCAGTCGGGTTCAGCGTCGCCGGCGCGGGAGACGTTGACGCCGACGGCTTCGACGACATCGTGGTGAGCGCCATCCACTACGCCGGCAGCCTCGAGAGTGAGGGCGTGGGCTACCTCTATCGAGGGAGCGCGCAGGGCATCAGCGCTTCGACCGTCGCCGAGGCCGACTCGCGGCTCGAAGCGCGAGGCTCCACGGCCGTGCGGCACGAGAACCGGTACGCCCTCGACGCCGACTACGCCGGTGACGTCAACGGTGACGGCTTCGCCGACATCGTGATGGGCAAGGGGTATTGGGACAGCGACCTGGTGAACGAGGGCGCGGCCTTCCTCTATCTCGGTGCACCGTTCCCCGCCAACCCCAACATCCCGCCGGTCGCCCTCGCGGGGCCGGACCAGGACATCGTCGACCACGACGCGGACGGAACCGTCACCGCGGTGCTCGACGGGTCGGGCTTCGATCCAGACGGCACGATCGTGAGCTACGAGTGGTACACGATGTTCACCCTCGCCGGCACGGGCGAGTACTTCGTCGGCAGCGGCCCGTCGATCACCGTGGAGGTGCCGTTCACCAGCATCCTGCCCGCGGGGCTCGGCCACATCTACACCCTCGTCGTGACCGACGATCAGGGGGTGAAGCGCGGCGACTACATGATCGTCCAGCCCCAGCTCGCCCCGAGCGTGCAGGAGTTCAACGAAGGGTTCGCGTCTCTCGCCGGCTGGTCCACGACGGGTGACGTGTCGCTCGGCGACGGTGGCGCGACGTTCCCGGCGCCACCCGATGTCGTGATGCGCGGCAACGCGACCCTCTCGAGGACGTTCACGCCGACCGCGGGCACGACAGGGCTCGACCCGAGCTTCTGGGCCAGGGCCAGCCTCATGGGCCCGTCCGACACCGTGACGCTCCAAGCGTCGGTCGACGGCGGACCCTTCGTCGACTACTTCACCCTCAGCTCGGCCGAGCTCACCGAGAGCTTCCTGTTCTTCGGCGGCACTGCCACTCCGATCGCGCTGTCGTGGTGGCCGTCGACCGCGTCGAGCGTCACGTACCGGGTCGAGACGAGCCTGTCACCAGGGGCGGAGTTCTGGCTGGCGGACACGGTCATGCGCTCGTTGCAGGCGCCCACCGCCGGCGTCACCAATGCGCCGCCGACCGCCAACGCCGGGCCCGACCAGACGGTGGTCGACACCGACGAGGACGGATCCGAAACGGTCACCCTCGCCGCCTCTGCCTCAACGGATTCCGACGGCACGATCGCGAGCTACGAGTGGCGCAACGGCTCCACGGTGATCGGAACCAGCCAGGTGCTCTCGACGTCGCTTCCCGTGGGAATTCACACCGTGACCTTGGTGGTCACAGACAACGACGGGTCATCGGACTTCGACAGCGTCGTCGTCGAAGTCAAAGCAACGCAGGTTGGGCCGACGCTCAACGTCGAGCTCGCGGTCGGAACCCACACCATCGACCTGACGGTCACCGACGACCAGGGGGCGACCTCGACCGACCAGGTGGTGGTCATCGTCCAGTCGCAGGCCGCCAACCAGCCACCGGTGGCCAATGCTGGGCCCGATCAGACGGTTGTCGATGTCGGGGGCACTGGCGCGCAGTTGGTGACACTGAGCGGTGGCGCCTCCTCTGATCCGGACGGCAACATCGTCAACTTCGGCTGGTTCGAGAACGGCCAGCTGATTCTCAACAGCCCCGCGATCACCATCAGCGCCACCGTCGGCACACACGTGTACACGCTGACCGTGACCGACGACGACGGTGCCACCTCGAGCGACACGGTGACGGTGGTGGTCGAGGCAGCCGCGCCCAACCAGCCGCCGGTGGCCGACGCCGGGCCCGACCAGCTGATCATCGACACGGACGGAAACACCCTCGAGGTGGTCACGTTCGACGGAACCGGCTCGGTGGATCCCGACGGGACGATCGTGTCCTGGAGCTGGACCAAGAACGGCAACCCCTACAACAACGCACCCACCTTCTCTCTCACGGAGAACCTCGGTGTTCATGTGGTGACCCTGACCGTGACCGATGACCGCGGCGACAGCGCATCGGACACCGTCGTCGTGACGATCGAGGCACCGCCGAACCCGGGGAACACACCACCGACGGCCGACGCCGGGGCGGATCTCACCCTCGACGATCCGGACGGGGACGGGCTGGCCAGCGTCATCGTCGACGGCACCGGCAGCTTCGACGCCGAAGGCCCGATCGCGTCGTATCAGTGGAGAATCAACGGTGTGCTCAGCGGAACCTCGGCGATCACCGGCCTCGTGTTCCCCGTGGGCGTCAACACGCTCGAGCTGACGGTGTTCGACAGCGACAACGTCCCGGGGACCGATACGGCCATTGTGACGGTCACAGGCAACACGCCTCCCAACGCGGTTGCCGGACCCGACCAGACGGTCACCGACTCCGATGACAACGGAACCGAAACCGTGACGGTCAGCGCGTCGGGGAGCTCTGATCCCGACGGCACCGTCGACTTCTGGACGTGGCGGGAGGGCGGCAACGTTCTGGCGACGACGGAGACGGCCTCACTCGACCTTGCCGTCGGTACCCACACGATCGAGCTGACGGCGACCGACAACGGCGGTCAGTCTGCAATGGACACGGTGGTGATCACTGTCGATCCAGCGCCGCCAGGCGGTGGCGGTGGTGGCCACATCATCCACGTGTCGTCGAACTCGGGCGGTTCGGTCGGCGGCGTGTCCTTCTCCGATGAAGACATCTTGACCTTCAACACCGAAACCGGGGCGTGGGCGATGTTGCTCGACGGATCCGACGTCGGTCTCGGCGGCGCGGGAGCGCGGGACGTGGACGCCTTCCACCTGCTCGACGACGGCTCGATCCTGCTGTCGATCCAGGCGGGTTCGACCCTTCCCGACGTGGGAGCGATCGATGATTCGGACATCGTGCGCTTCGTGCCCACGTCTCTCGGCGGTTCGACCGCGGGAACCTTCGAGATGTACTTCGACGGTTCCGACGTGGGTCTGACAACCAACGGCGAGGACGTCGACGGAGTCCACGTGATGCCCAACGGCGACCTGCTCATCAGCACCACAGGCGGCGCGAACGTGTCGGGGTTGTCGGGTCTGGCCGACGAGGACGTGCTGCGCTTCAGCCCGACCTCGCTCGGCGCCAACACCGCAGGAACGTGGAGCCACTACTTCGACGGCTCAGACGTCGGGCTCAACTCATCCAGCAGCGAGGACACAGGCGGCGTGTCTCTCGCTGCCTCCGGGGACCTCTACTTGACGGCCCGGGGGGCCTGGGCGGTCAGCGGCCTGAGCGGCACCTCGTCCGACGTCTACACCTGCCTCGGCCACACGGTTGGGAGTGCGACCAGCTGTTCGTCGTTCAGCATGCTGTTCGACGGCTCGGCCAACGGGTACGGCTCGGAGAACATGGATGCTCTTCACGTCCTGGCGAACTGATGCCCCGTGGGCCGGGGTGGGAGCCCCGGCCTAGCGGCCTTCGAAGTTGGGCTCGCCGCCTCATCGTCGAGCTGGGCGTGAGGGATCACCCGGTTGACGAAGCCGAAGTCCTGGGCCTATTTCGCCGAGATGACATCGCCGAAGAAGGCGAGCTCCTTGGCCTTGTGGAGCCCGATGAGGCGGGGAAGGATCCACGTGCCGCCGAAGTCCACTGACAGGCCGCGGCGGGCGAAGATCTCGCTGAAGCGGGCCTGATCGCTGGCGAGGATGAGGTCGCATGCGAGCGCCGTGTTCATGCCCGCTCCTGCGGCGACCCCGTTCACCTTGGCGATCACCGGCACCATGATCGAATACAGCGCCTGAACGGTTCGGTGGATGAGGTTCATCGACTGCAGATGGTGCCGCTCGACTCCCCTCGGCCCTCCGAGGTCCGCCCCGCTGCAGAACGCATCGCCCGCGCCGGCGCGCTCACACTCCGCCGGAATGGCGGACGCCGGTGAGGCGGCGCGGGGTGCGTCCGGCGAGGAGCGTGCAGGCCGCGGCCAGCACGGCGCAGGACGCGCCGACTCCGAACGCCCATGACCACCCCGACACGAACGCGTCGCCGGCGCCCGGTACGTCGGCGATGTCGCCCAGCGGGATGTCGAAGCCTCGGTCGTCCATCACCGACGCCACGATGACCGTCGCCATCGCCTGTCCCACCACGTTGCCCATGGTCCGGGTGAGATTGGTGAAAGCGCCGACCACGCCGTGATCCGAGTCGTCGACCGAGCTGATGATCGTGCTGTTGTTTGGCACGTTCCACGACCCGAGCGAGAACCCCTGCACGAACACGAGGGCACAGAACAGGAGCAGCGGCGTCGAGACGTCCATCGCTGCGAAGACAGCGAGCGCTCCCGCCATCACCACCAGCCCCACGGAGGCGATTCGGGTGGGTCCGTACCGATCCGAGGTTCGGCCCGAGAGCTGCGCCGCGATCCCCATCCCGAGCGAATTGAGCAGCATGATCGCTCCTGCCGCAGCTTCTTCGAGGTCACGCACAGCGATCAGCAGGATCGGCGTCAGGAAGTAGGTCAACGTCGACCCCGTGAACCCGAAGAGTCGCGCTCCGACCGCGAGCGCGAACGTCCGGTTGGCGAAGAGACGGACATCGAGCATCGGATCTGCGACGCGGCGTTCGTACGCCACGAATCCGGCGAGCACACCGACCGCGGAGGCCATCCCGAGCAGCATCGCCGGTGATGTCCAGCCGACATCCAGCGGGTTGTTCATCACCAGCACGATCACGGTGAAGAAGAGGGCCGACAGGATCGCGCCACCCGGATCGAAACGCGTCTGACCGCGGCTGGCGAGAGGGGTGACCTGGTCCTCGCGCAGGAGCCGCACGCCCGCGACGAACGCCACTGCAATTGGGAGCAGCAGAAGCTGGAAGAGTGCCTGCCAGGGCAGAACCGAGAGCAGCAGTCCCCCGAGAATCGGACCCGACGCTGCGCCGATCGCCACCGCCGACGTCTGAGCGCCGAGCGATCGGCCCCGCTCCTCGGGTGGGAAGATCGCCACGATCATCGCCGTTCCGACCGACTGACCCATCGAGTTGCCCACCGCCATCACCACCCGGGCTGCGATGAGGAGGCCGAATGTCGGCGCGAGCGACACGGCCAGTGCCCCTGTTCCGAACACGGCGAGGCCCCACAAGTGCATCCGTCGTCGCCCGACGAGGTCCGCGACCCGCCCGGCGGGAAGCATGACCGAGGCAACGGTCAGCGCCTCGACGATCACCACCCACCCCACTTCGCCGAGCGTGACGTCGAAGTCATCGGCGATGGCGGGGAGGGCGACGAACACCATGCTGGTCGAGAACACGGCGGTCACGAACGAGATCCCGATGGCAGTGAAGGCGCGCCACTTCTCTCGATGATCGACGTCCGTCATCGACGCCCGCCCATCGCCCGCCGGCGATCCGGATCCCAGCGCGTGGCTAGAGCTTCCGGATCACATCACCATGACGGATGGTGCCGGGGGTGTGAACGCGGGCGTTGACGCCTCGTAGATGGAGCTCGCTCCCGGCGTCGGTTCTCGTCCAACGCTGGGCTTCGAGACCGAAGCGCTGGACGAACTTCTGGCATCCGGTGTGGGGCTGGTCGGTGATCTCGATGATGGCGTCGCCGATCTGCAGCTTGGTCCACGGCGGCACGTTGGCCTCCGACAGATCGAGGTCGACGTGGAGCTGGTCGCCGGCCATGATCCGCTGATCCTGGTCGCCCCGCGAGATCCCGTCGCTGAAGCGGCTGTTGATGATGTTGAGCTGCATGTCGGGGTGTGCGCTGCCGTCGTCGGTGCGCGAGCTGGGGCGTTGACCCCAGTTGTCGCCGACGAGACCCACATCGAGGTCGAGCTCGCCCTCGATGAGTACCTGGCGCTCATTGTCTGCGGGGCGAGCGACGATGAGTTCGAGAGTTCCCTCGTCGGACGGTGAGGCTCTGACCACGTCGGTCAGCTCCTCGAGTTCGGCCACGCTCAGGTGATCAGCCATGCGATCCAGTCTGCCGCGTCAGGACGGCATCACGAGAACGGGTTTGATCACGTCTCCAGCGTTGCTCGCCGCCTCCGCTTCGTTGATCTGGTCGAAGGGGAAGTGGGTGATGAGCCGATCGAAGGCGAACGCGCCGGAGCGGTACAGGCTCAACAGTTCTGGGATGAACACCTGTGGCATCGAGTCCCCCTCGAGAATTCCGGTCACCGTGCGTCCCGGGAGCAGGTGTCGCAGGCTGATCTGGGTCTCGGCAGCTCCGCTCGC
>CAZVUM010000022.1:25154-41744 GCA_964629575.1 uncultured Acidimicrobiales bacterium
CTGCCCAGGACCGCGAACGACGAGCCGACCCATGGACGCAGGTTGTTCAGCACCGCCCCGGCGCCGGTCTGGATGCCGCAGCCGAGCGGGCCGATGAGGTCGAGCGGATCGTCGTCGCGAACAGGCACGACGGAGGTCGCGCTCGCGACCGTGTGCGTGGCGAACGACGACTGACCGAAGAAGTGCGATCCGATCGCCTCACCGTTCCGTGAGAACGCCGTGGTTCCGTCGCCGCGGTGAAGGCCGAAGTTGAGCGGCATCATCGTGTCGCAGTAGCTGGTCGCCCCCTGGTTGCAACTCCGGCAGGCCCCGCAGTACCGAAATGAAAGCACCACGGGCTGACCCACCGAAAAAGCCACGCCGTCGCCGACCGCTGCGATCCGTCCCGCCCCCTCGTGCCCGAGCACAGCCGGCAACGGTGTCCCCCGAAAGGGTGCCCGCATTCCGGTGTCGGTGTGGCAGAATCCCGTCGCCACCAGCTCCACCAACACTTCGCCAGGCCCCGGGCCGTCGACCTCGACCTCCTCCAATGTGAAGGGGCCATCACCCGAACGCAGAACAGCAGCAACCGCAGTCATGGCCCCACGGTAGGTCGCAGTGGGAGAGTGAAGGTGTGCTCGACGTCGGCGAATCGCGGTTCGAAGAACTGGTCGAAGCCGCCCTCGCCCAGATCCCCGACGAGCTCGCGGAGCTGATGGACAACGTCGTGTTCTTCGTCGAGGAGCGCGGCGACCCGCCGGACCTCCTCGGCCTCTACGACGGTGTCCCGCTCACCGAACGCGAAAACTACGGCGGCCTCGTCCTCCCCGACCGGATCTTCATCTACCGCCTCGCCATCCTCGACATCTGCGAAACCGAAGACGACGTCGTCGAAGAGGTCATCATCACCGTCATCCACGAGGTCGCCCACCACTTCGGCATCGACGATGACCGGCTCCACGAACTCGGCTGGAGCTAGTCAATCCACGACATCGCAGCACGTGGCTGGAGCTATCGACTGCCCGAGGCAGCATGGGTACTGCTCCTGCGCTCGCCCCAGGCTCGCCCCAGGCTCGTCCCAGACTCGCCCCCTGTGACTGATCAGGATGTGAGCCGTGGGGGTGAACGGCCGATTCGTCATCAGCCTTGCGGCTCGGTGCTGGACACTTGTCGGCCGTTTCGGGTGATGTGAGTATGGGCGTGGGCGATGGCTTCGTCGAGGTCGGTGAACAGGTGGTTGGCGTGGGCGAGGCGGTCGATGGCTCCGACCTCTCGCAGGATGCGGAGGTGTTCGCTGCGTGGGCCCTTGATGAGCACGGTGATGCCGCGGCGCTCGAGCTCATCGATGGTCTCGGCGATGGCTTGGGCGCCGGATGCGTCGAGCATCTGAAGGTCAGGGAAGCGCAAGATGACAACTCGGACGTCACCGACCGCGGTCAGTTCATGGAGGAACCGTTGGACTGCTCCGAAGAAGAGGGCGCCGTCGAGGCGGTAGGACACGATGTGATCGGCTCGCAATTGCGCTGCTGTGTCGGAATCGATCAGCGGGAGCGGCTCGGCGATCGGTACCGAGGTCCGGGCCAGCTGGCGCAGCGCAAGGACTGCGGCGACGGCCATCCCGACCTCGACGGCGAGGATCAGATCGAACGCGACGGTCACGAACGCCGTCACAGCGAGAATGAGGGCGTCGGAGCGGGTCGCTCGCACGATGGCCCGGATGTTGTGCACCTCGACCATGCGCATTGCGGTAACCATCAACACCCCGGCCAGCGCCGCGAGGGGGATCTCGGCCACCAGCCCCGATCCGGCCAGAACGACGCCCAACAAGACCAGGGCGTGCACGATCGACGAGATCCTGGTGCGAGCGCCAGCCTTGACGTTCACTGCCGTACGGGCGATTGCCCCGGTCGCCGGCATCCCGCCGAACAACGGGGACACGATGTTGGCGAGACCCTGACCGATCAGCTCACGGTTGGGGTCATGGCGCCCGGTCCCGGCCATGCCGTCGGCGACCTTGGCCGACAACAGGCTCTCCAGAGCAGCCAGGGCCGCGACCGCGAGCACAGCGCCGGACAGCTCCGAGACGAGCCGCGTAGAGACCTCGGGAAGCGCCGGCGCCGGCAGCGACGAGGGCAGTTCCCCAATCACCGCCACATCGACGTCCATGAGCTGCGCCACAACGGTCGCGGCGATCACCGCCAGCAACGATGCCGGCAGACCCCGCCGCAACCGAGGTGCCAGCACCATGACCACGACCACGACCACGACCAGGCCAACGGCGCCCCACAAGCCGTCGCCACCGAGGGCGTCGCCAAGGGCTCTGGCTGCAACCACCGCGGTGTTCTCTCCCTCCGGCTTCGTGACGCCGAGCGCGGCCGGGACCTGCTGCAAGAAGATGATCGCAGCGATCCCAAGCGTGAACCCCTCGATGACCGGCCAGGGGATGAACGCCAAGAACCGCCCGAACCCTGCAACACCTGCAGCCACGATCACCAGGCCGGCCAGGATCCCCACCAGGAACACGGCATCGATCCCGTACCGCGCCACGATGGGCACCAACACCACCGTCATGGCCCCCGTCGGGCCAGACACCTGGACATTGGAGCCGCCAAACACCGCAGCCGCCAGCCCGGCGACGATCGCAGTCACCAACCCCGCGTCGGCCCCCAGGCCCGCTGTGATCCCGAAGGCCAAGGCCAAGGGCAACGCCACGACTCCGACCGTCACGCCAGCGATCAGATCGCCACGCCAGGAACCGGCCAGCCCTGAATAGTCCCGACGAGAAGGCAGCAGCGACCGGCCACGCCGGCCTGCCTCGGCTACACCGGCCCGCCAGGAGCGCGAGGCAGTCTCCGAGTTCATCGCGACTCCCCCTCTGCGAGTTCTTCCAGCACGGCCCTGGTCTCCTTCAGCGTTGCGATCAGCAGGTTTCTCGCGGCCTCCAACAGATCCAGCAGCAGCGGGTGTTTGACGGCATAGAAGACGGTGGTGCCCTCTCTTCGAGTGACGACCAGCCCCGCCCGACGAAGCACTGCCAACTGCTGTGACAACTGCGACAACTCGAGGTCGACCCCGGTCGCAAGATCCGACACCGAACGCTCCCCGTCGGCGAGCACCTCCAACGCTCGGACACGCGTCGGGTGCGCCAACGCCTTGAACAGCTCCGCCTTGACCTCGAAGACTGGCAAACCCTCGTTGTCCCGCACGCCCGCATACTAGTTCCGTATTCATGGAAATTCACGATCAGACGAACACACGATCTTTGCGGACCGGCAGCGGATCTCGACGTATCTCCGGTGACAGGACGGTTGTCGTGCTGTGGTAGCGATGTGATGTGACCGCCAGCGGATTCGAGCTCTCGATTCACGTGCGTCCTGGGGCAAGCCGCGACCGGGTCGAAGGGGCCTTCGGCGGCGTACTCGCAGTTCGGGTAAGCGCACCGGCTTCTGGCGGCGACGCCAACCGAGCCGTGTGCCGCGTCGTCGCTCTCGCATTCGACGTGCGACCCGGTTCGGTCGAGATCATCGGCGGAACTCGCAACAGGCGCAAGCGTGTGCGAGTCCATGGCGATCGCCTGCGGCTCGCCGCTCGCCACAGGGAGTTGCTGACCAACGGGCACCGGTGACCCGACCGTTCGTGCGCTGGTAGCTACATGGCGGAGTTCTATCCGGGCGCTCCTTCCGGCACCATGACCCGGAACCCCCTTGCAGAAGTCCGTCGACTGGCTGGCCCGCATCGCGGTAGCGATCGAACACCTGTTCAGGTCGGAGGGGAAGTGCGGACCCTTCTCAGTGGAGGGCTTGCACCAGGAACGGGGTCACTGCCTGGATGAAGCCGGGGGTGTTCTGGCCGTGGACGTTGTGGCCGGCGTCGGGGACCGTGACCAGCTGACCGGCGGGGAGCGCGTCGGCAAAACGCTGCGCGGCCTGTGCCGTCAAGATGTTCGAATCGGCGCCGCGGATGAGCAGCGTCGGCATCGTCATCTTCGGAGCATCGTCGAGCTGGAAGCGGTCGTGGCGGGTCCTGTGCTCCTGCGTGGTGCTCAGCCGCGGCCCGTGATCCCGCTTGCTCACGTACTTGCCATCTGCTCGCTGGAGCAGGTTGTACTTCACCGTCCGCTCGATGTGTTCGCGTGAGCGGTAGGGGTCGTACTTCTGTACCACGTCGACGAAATGGTCCAGGTCGTCGAACTCGCGGTGCTCGGTGACGAAGTTGCGGATCGTCTTGGCGCCCGTCTCGGACATTTCCGGTCCGATGTCGACGAGGATGACTCGGTCTGCTCGTTCGGGCTGATCGAGCATCAGCCGCATCGTGTTCATGCCGCCCATCGAATGCCCCACGATCGTCACCTGACCCACATCGAGGGCATCCAGAAACGCTGCAGCATCAGCGGCCATCGCGGTGGAGCTGTAGTCGGCGTCGCGGGCCCACTCGCTGTCGCCGTGTCCCCGCTGATCGAGGCCGAGCACGTGGAAACGGTCCGCCAGATGCAGGCTGACGAGGTCCCAGCTGTGGGCGGACTGGTTGCCACCGTGCAGCAGGAGAATCGTGTGATTCGCTGGCTCGCCCCACTCGAGGAAGTGGAAGCGTCGGTGTCGAGCGATCACATGGCGCGACGTGTAGCGAATCTCGGGGCCGTGGCTCACCCCGAGATCGGCGGCGCTGGCCACCAGGCTGGCGAACTCGTCCGTCGTCGTCATGTCGAACGGCTCAGATGTTGGGGCGAATTCGTTCAGGTACACAGATGCTCCGATCAGCTGCGTCGCAGTGTGGCCCACAGACCCGCCCCGGCGCGTGCCCACACGCCGCGCCACGTTCCCGGAAGGGCCGCCGCGACGTCCTGTGGCGGGAGGTGAATCGGGGTTTGATCGCCGAGTGTGTTGACCCATACGACGACTCCATCAGGGCGCAGCACCCGATCGACCTCGCCGGGAAACAGCAGCATGTTCACCATCAGCACCGCGTCGACGTGATCGGTACCGAACGGCAGCTGCGAGGCGTCGCCGCGGACTTTCGGCGCGTCGTCGGACGCGTGGGCCAACATCTCGGCGGACAGATCCAGCACGACGACGGTGGCGCCACGTTCGACCAGGACCCCAGTGCCGGCGCCGGTACCCGAGCCGAGCTCGAGCCAGCGGCCGCCGTTGGCAACGTCTCCGCGATCGAGGGCATCGATGATCGGAGCGACCTTGAGATCATCGACCCGGTCAGAGGCCCAATCGGGCGCGAGCCCGTCGAACAGCTGGGCGATCTTCGCGGCCCTCTCCGCGTCCCAGCGACCGTCGAACGCCACCTGACGGGTGACCTTGCGCATCGGGTGGTCCGCTCCCGCGAACGGTTCGGGGTCGACCGTTCCAGGGGCATCGGAGAGGCGAGTCAACATGGCGTCAGAGCCGCCCCGCGTCGAGATCGAGACGGCCGCGCGCAACGTTGATCGACAGCACGTCGGTGGGCCCCTCGGCCAGACGAAGAGCGCGGACCTCACGAAGGATGCGGGAGAGGGGATGCGCATCCGTGAGCGCCTGACCTCCCACGAGCTGGATCGATTCGTCGACGATCAATCCGATCGTCTCGGTGGCGAAGGCCTTGGTGGCCATGGCTTCGTTGATCGCGCCGTCGCCGGCATCGATGAGCCTCGCCGTGCGGTACAGCGCGCTGCGAGCGGCATACGCCTGTACGCGCAGCGACCCGTACCTCAGACGCACCCGCTCGCCCGCGCCGAGCGGCTGGCCGCTGCGATGCGGCCGTTGCAGATATTCCGCGACGTACTCGAGCACGAAACGACAGCGGCCGACGCAGTCAGCGGCGATCGCCATCCTCACCGCGGTGACCTGGTCCATGGCCTGGTTCAGACCTTTGCCCGGTGCTCCGATCACGTGGCTGGTCGGCACGCGCACGTCGTCGAAGGTGAACGCTGCGTGGTGGCTGCCATCGAGCGAGCCGAACCTGCGGGTCAACGTGACGCCGGGGCGGTCCGTCTCGATCACGACCATCGCCGGTCCCGAACCCTCGACCTCGACGAGGGTGTTGATGAAGTCCGCGTCGCCGCCACCGGTGACGTAGGGCTTCTGGCCGTTGACGACCAGCTCGTGACCTTCGGTGATCGCCCAGGTGGCGCGTGGAGCGTCGTCCGGCTCGGTGAACCCGAACCCGCCCCGCTTCTCTCCAGCGAGCACGGGCTCGAGAAAGTCGGAGCGCAGCGGTTCGTCGACGCCGGCAAGGACCCCGGGACCCGGGCCGAAGATCCCTGAGAGGCTGCCGACGTCGTGCGCTCCGAGCTCGTCGCGGACGATCGCCAGCGCAAGCGCTCCCGCGGCTGTGCCACCGTGATCGGCCGGCTGGGTCATCGGGAAGATCTCTGCCCGCTTGGACAGCGCCCGCACCTCGGCGGCCAGCTCGGTGGGTTCGAGCGCGTTGCGGTCGAGAGCTTGGAGTCGACGCGCCAGCGCGTTGGCGCGGTCGCGCACCGCCGTGTGGTCACTGTCCAGAAAGTCGGGCATCGTCGCTCCTGCGCGTGGCTGCTTCAGTTCAGCAGATCGAGCCGCTCGGCGACCTCTTGGGCGCAGCCCCACGACATGATGAAGCCTGCGCCCCCGTGCCCGTAGTTGTGCACGACGGGTCGTCCGTCGTCGAGGAGGCCGGCCTCGAGCCTCACCCCCGGACGTCCCGGCCGAAATCCCACGCGGACGTCGTGTATCGGGCGGCCGGCCACCCGCGGATCGAGTACGGCTGCGTCGGCCATGATTCGGGCGGTGAGCTCCTCGTCGGGATCCTCGCGCGTGTCGTCGACGTCGCGTGCCCCGCCGAGATAGAGGTGGCGGCTCCGTGGATAGACGTAGCTGATGCGGGACTGGTCGATCTCGTCCGAGATCCCCTCGTGGATGTCGCCGCCTTCGACGAGGACCATCTGTCCGCGGATCGAGAAGAGCGAATCGTCGCCGACCAGCCGGCGGGCGCCGAGGCCCGTGCAGTTCACGACGACGTCCCCCTCGACGTCGCCCAGGACGTCGAGCTCGGTGAGTTCGATGGTGCCGCCGAGCCGATCGAACTCCTCGAGGAGCCACGACAGGTAGATCGGTGGGTCGATGCGGAAGCCGTCGATACGAAGGCCGCTGGCGTAGCCGGGCGGCAGCTGGTCGGGGGTGGCGCGTCGTACCCAGGGTGTCAGCTCGCCCCAGTGAGGTGTGGCGTCGGCCTTGAGGTCGAGGTGGATCATCGGCGCGACGCCCGTGTCGGGCCGCCGGGCCAGCGTGGCAAACGCCTCCCGGCTCGTCAGCGCCCACGGGCCTGTCCGCTCCCTGGGCTCGACCGTGGTCGGCCCCCAGATCGCACCGGCGACCACCGACACACAGTCGTGGGGGAGTGCCGCTGCGACGATGTGGGCGTCGTGGCCCCGGCGGCGCAGCGCGATGGCCGTCGTCAGACCGGAGACCCCGCAGCCCGCGACCGTCGTTCGCATTCATCCTCCTGAGTCCTGCAGAGCCTGTCACGGTTCGATCGAGGGGCACCACGTTTCCTCAGCCAGGCCGCGGGATCGCCGATGGATGAGATGCGTGACTCAGACGACCAGCCCCCTCATCGCCCGCGTGGCCGCTGCAGCAGCGCGCCGTTGGCGCGCGTCGCTCGCCGTGTGGATCGTTCTCATCGGTTTCGGGCTGTGGGCCTACTCCTCCGCGCTGCAGCGGGAGGGCTTTCCGCCGATCGAGACACCCGTGGCGATCGTCACGGGACTTCACTTCGCCGACGACACTGGCGAGGTCGACCGCGACGTCGTTGGGCCACTCCACGACGCGTATTCGGTGCTGGAGGGCGTGAAGTCCATCCAGACCATCGCTCAGGAGGACTCGTACGTTCTCGTCGTCGAATTCGAGTCGGGCATCAGCTCGGCGGATGGCGCCGCGATCTTGAGGGCGCGGACCCCGGGCCTGGGGTTCCCTCCCGCTCCAGTCGTGCGGTCGGTCGATGCAACGAAGTTCGTCGACTCCTACGACGCACTGATCGCCGTGACAGGGCCGCCGGGAGCCAGCGCAGAGGAGCTTCAGCTCGAAGCGGGATCGATCGCGTCCCAGTTGCTCGCCCGTCCTGAGATCGCCACGGCCAAGGTTCGTGCCCTACTGGCAGAAGCGCCAGACGAGGACACCGGTATCGACGAGGTACGAACGCGGCAGTTCGCGCGCGTCGCGTATGGCGGTGACGAAGAATTCAGCGACGCAATCACGGTCGGTGTCACACGTCACCCACAGCTCGACCAGGACCTCCTGGAGTTCAGCGACGCGCTGCACGACGTGCTCGGTCAACTGGAGGTCTCGGCGGGGTTCGAGCTCGAGGTCACAGCCGACTTCGCGAACAACATCCGGACCCAGCTCGCCGGCCTGCTTCGCAACCTTCTGACGGGCCTGATCGCCGTCGCTGCGGTGAGCCTCATCCTCATCGGTTGGAGGGCATCGATCGTCACGGCCGTCTTCATGGCAACCGTGATGCTGACGGCGGTCGTCGGTCTGTGGGCGTTCGGCTACACGCTCAACACGATCACGCTGTTCGGCCTCATCCTCACGCTTGGCCTGCTCGTCGACGATGCAATCGTCGTCAGCGAGGCCGTCGACGCGGGCTCCGAACCCGGGGTCGACGATGACGACAACGATGGCGAGGGTGCCGTCTCGGCGATCCAACAGGCGATCACTCGGGTGGGCCCGGCGTCCTTCGCAGGAACGATCACCACCGTGTTGGTGTTTGCACCCATGCTGTTCGTGGGCGGTCTGCTCGGAGACTTCATCCAGGCGATCCCGGCAACGGTCATCATCGCCCTGGTGGCGTCGTTCGTTCTCTCGATGACGCTGATCCCCGCGCTGGGCCGTCGACTGCTGGTTGCGCGGCCGGCGTCTCGGAATCCGGTGGTGGCCGGACAGAGGTTCCTCGCCCGCCGCCTCGGTGCGCTGGCGGCCTATCCGTCGCGCAACGGTGTGAAGGGGTGGCTGGTCGGTGGCGCTCTTCTGGGCGGCGCTCTCCTTGTCGTGTACTCGTCGAGCATCGTCGGCGCATCGGTCCCCCGCGACATCTTCCCCGACGCCAAGGACACCAACTCCTTGCTGATCAGCGTCGACTTCGACGCCGACGTCGAAGTCGAAGAAGCTGCCGTGCTCACCGAACCCATCGACGACGCCGTTCTTCGTGTCCTCGGTGAGGACCTCCTTCAGGCTCAGTACATCCGGGGGAGTGAGCGCGAGGCGACGCTGTACATCGACCTCGTCCCCTTCGACGAGCGCGACACCACCGCTCCCACCTACGTGGATCTACTGAGCGACGCGATCCCGGAGATCCAACGGGCGCGCGTGAGCGTCAAGTCCGTCGGGGCCGGTCCCCCCGACGAGGACTACCCCTTCGCCGTCCAGATCTCCATGGACGACGACTCCGTCGCGACAGGCCAGGCCCTCGCCGAAGAGATGCGATCGACGATCCTCGGCGCGACGGTCGAGAAGCCAGGAGGCGAGACCGCAACGATCGTCGACGCGATCATCTCCACCGAGGGGCAGATCCTGCGGACCAACACCGTGCGTCAGATCGAAGTGCGCGGTGTCTTCGACACCGACGACACGACGTCGAACGTCGACGCCGCAGAGCGGCTGGTCACCGAGCTCTACCCGCCCGAGGCCCTCGTGGCCCGCGGTCTGGCGCCCGATGCGCTCACCTTCGACTTCGGGCTCGAATCCGAGAACCGGGCCAGCGTGGGATCGCTTCTGCTCGCGATGGTCATCGCGCTCGTGTTGATGCTGGCACTGCTGATGATTCAGTTCCGCTCGTTCGTGCAGCCACTCTTGGTGTTCGTCGCGATCCCGTTCAGCTTCTTCGGTGTCATGGCCGTGCTCGCGGCGTCTGACAACGCGCTGAGCTTCTTCGTGATGGTTGGCTTCATCGCGCTGATCGGGGTCGTCGTGAACAACACGATCCTGGTGGTGGACGCGGCCAACCAGGAGCGGCGAGCCGGTGCAACAGCGAAGGACGCGATCCGGGTCGCGATCGAGCGGCGCTTCCGACCGTTGATCGCCACGACTGCGACAACCGTCGCCGGTCTGCTTCCGCTCGCGATGAGC
Organism: uncultured Acidimicrobiales bacterium; assembly: GCA_964629575.1. Lineage (GTDB taxonomy): Bacteria > Actinomycetota > Acidimicrobiia > Acidimicrobiales > Poriferisodalaceae > JAYPWI01. Next base: position 35,222 of record CAZVUM010000022.1, read on the forward strand.
GACCCCTTCTGGGAAGGACTGAGCCTCACCCTCATCGGTGGGCTCGTGAGCTCCACGGTGCTGGTTCTGTTCGCGTTCCCGGTCTGCTACCTCGCGGTCGAAGCGGTTCGGACTCCCGTGCGCAACATGGTGCGCCGCCGCAGGGGCCGCGAACTCATCGCCTGAGCTGTTCGCGACGTTCGCACGTCGCTCAGCGGCCGAGGCCGCCGTGGGTGTCGAACGACACCGTGACTGCTCCTGCGACGGGATGGGCCTGGCAGGTGAGGACGAATCCGCTGTCCACCTCTTCGGGTGTGAGCGCGTAGTTCTTTTCCATCCTCACCTCACCCTCAACGACCCTGGCTTTGCAGGTGGCACACATCCCGCCCTTGCAAGCGAAGGGCACCTCCGAGCGGACGGCCCTGGCGTAGTCGAGAAGTGACGGGCCATCTGGCACCACGGTGGTCACCGAAGACCGGCCATCGAGGACGAACGTCATCTCGACGCCGTCGACAGGAGCCTCGTCGGCGACCTCCGGCAGCTCGATCCGCTCGTCGAAGAAGAGCTCCTGGTGGACTGCTTCGGGATCCACGCCGAATTCGCCGACCAGCGCGTCGCGTACCTCTTCGACCATGTCGACGGGCCCGCACAGGAACCAGGCGTCGACCCGTGGGACGTCGATGAGCGTCGTGGCCAACGAACGCAGCTTGTCCGTGTCGATGCGGCCCTCGAAGAGCGGCACCTCGTGCGGTTCGCGGCTGAGGACGTGGATGAGTTGGAACCGATCGGGGAAGCGGTTCTTGAGTGCTTCGAGGTCCTCGAGGAACATGATCGAGCCGGCCGTCCGATTGCCGTAGACGAGCGAGCATCGGCTGCTGGGCTCGAGCTCCAGGATCGACACCAGCATCGACAGGATCGGCGTGATCCCCGACCCGGCGGCGAGCGCGACGTACGTGTTGGCGCAGGTTCGGTCCGGGGTGTGGCAGAAGTCGCCGATGGGAGCCATCACGTCGACGAGGTCACCGTCGCGAAGTTCGGTGGTGGCGTAGGTGGAGAACGCTCCGCCCGGGAGGTGCTTGATACCGACGCGTAGCTCCTCGTCGTTGACGCTGCTGCAGATGGAGTAGGAGCGACGCACGTCCTCGCCCTCGATGTCCGCTCGCAGGATCACGTGCTGGCCGGGGATGTGTCGGAAGGTGTCGCGGAGCTCGCCCGGGATGTCGAAGCTGAGCGACACCGCGTCGGGCGTTTCGCGACGGATCCTCACCGGGAGGGAGTGGAACTCGACCGCCATCACAGCTCCTTGAAGTGGTCGAAGGGCTCGCGGCACTCGAGGCATCGCATCAGGGCCTTGCACGCCGTTGAGCCGAACTCGCTGATGGTCTCGGTGTCTGTGCTTCCGCACTGCGGACACGCGATCTGGCGTCGGCCGATCGTGAGGGCGACCTCAGTCGTCCGCGGCGGTGCGATGCCGTACTCGCGCAGTTTCCGGCGGCCGTCGGCCGAGATCCAGTCGGTCGTCCATGCCGGCGAGAACGTCACGCGTACCTCGCCCTCGACCTCGGCTGCATCGAGGACCTCGGCGATGCGGTTTTCGATGTGATGCATGGCCGGACAGCCCGAGTACGTCGGTGTGATCGTGACCACGATCCTGCCGCCCTCATCGGCGACGCTGCGCAGCACGCCGAGATCGGCGATCGTGAGCACCGGGACCTCTGGGTCGGGGATCTCGCCGAGACCGCGCTCCAGCTCGCCCAGGTCGACCACCGGCCGGATCACCACTGGGCACCAGGATGGGTCCGATGGAGCCACTGCATTTCGGTGAGAAGGTGGCCCAGATGCTCGGTGTGCGTGCCGACACGACCGCCGAGGCGTTGGTATGGGTCCTCGGGCACGTCGAGCGTGGCGTCGGCGAGAACCGAGCGCACGGTGGCGTCGAACGTGGACGCGATCGGCTCGGCGTCGGGCGCCACCCCGCTGTTCACCACCGTCTCTCCTCCGGCGGGCCGTTCGTGGAGGTCGCCCGTGTACCGCCACAGCGTGTCGACCGCCGCCTGGGTTCTCTGGTGACTCTCGTCTGTGCCGTCGCCCAGACGCACGACCCACGACGAGGATCGTTCGAGGTGGTAGCGAGCCTCTTTCACCGCCTTGGCGGCGATTCCGGCCAGGGATTCGTCGGTGCTGCTGCTCAGGGCGTCGTAGAACGGCACCTGGTAGGCGTCGAGGAAGAACTGGCGCACCATCGTCTGTGCGAAGTCGCCGTTGGGTTGTTCGACGAGGACGGCGTTGCGGAAGTCGCGCTCGTCGCGGCCGAGTGCGAGGTCGTCTTCGTCTCGCCCCCGGCCCTCGATTTCGCCGGCCCGCGTGTACAGGCTGCGCGCCTGGCCGAGATGGTCGAGGCTGACGTTGGCGATCGCGATGTCCTCTTCGAGGTCGGGCGAGCGCGAGATCAACTCGCCGAGGCGTTGGGCGACGATGAGGTTGTCGTCGGCGATCGCCAGAACCAGATCGACGGGGGCAGTATCGACAGCGGCGGTGTCGACGCGGGCGGTGTCACTGGCCGGTGTCACATGTGCCCCACTTCGTCGGGGAGCTCATAGAACGTGGGGTGTCGGTAGGGGTGCTCGCTGCCGAACCATGCATCGCTGCCGTCTGGGTCGCTGGCGTGGATCTCCGTCGATCGCACGATCCACAGCGACACGCCTTCGGAGCGCCGCGTGTACACGTCGCGCGCCGCTTGAACCGCGGACTCGGCATCGGCTGCGTGCACGCTGCCTGCGTGGACGTGATTGAGGCCGCGGTTGGCCCTGATGAAGACCTCCCAGAGGGGGAAGCCGCCCGGGTTGCCCGCGACTTCGGGATCGGTCGCGCCATCTTTCTTGGGGACTTCGTAGACCATCAGCGAGCTCCTTCGGTCTCGGAGTCGCGTTTCTTGGCCGCGTGGGCCAGTGCCGCCTCGCGGACCCACTGCCCTTCGTCCCAGGCGCGGACCTTGTGCTCGATGCGCTCCCGGTTGCATGGACCATTGCCGGCCACGACCTCCCAGAAGTGATCCCAGTCGATCTCGCCGTAGTCGTAGTGCTCGCGCTCGCTGTTCCAGCGAAGGTCCGGATCGGGGATCTCGAGGCCGAGGAAGTCGGCCTGGGGCACTGTCATGTCCACGAACCTCTGGCGGAGGTCGTCGTTGGTCTCGAGTTTGATGCCCCAGGCCATCGACTGTTCGGTGTGGACCGAGTCGGCGTCGGGGGGCCCGAACATCATGAGCGATGGCCACCAGAAGCGATCCAGCGCGTCTTGGGCCATGTCCTTCTGCTCGGGGGTGCCGTTGGCGAGGGTCAGCATCATCTCGTAGCCCTGCCGCTGGTGGAAGGACTCCTCCTTGCAGATGCGCACCATCGCCCGGGCGTATGGCCCGTAGCTGGTGCGGGTGAGCATCACCTGGTTGGTGATCGCTGCGCCGTCGACCAGCCAGCCGATCGCTCCCACATCGGCCCAACTCAGGGTGGGGTAGTTGAAGATCGATGAGTACTTCTGCCGGCCGCTGTGGAGCATCTCCATCATCTCGTCGCGCGAGATGCCGAGCGTCTCGGCGGCCGAATAGAGGTAGAGCCCGTGACCGGCTTCGTCTTGCACCTTGGCGGTCAGGATCGCTTTGCGTCGGAGGCTGGGAGCGCGGGTGATCCAGTTGCCCTCGGGTTGCTGGCCGATCACCTCGGAGTGCGCATGCTGCGCGATCTGGCGGATCATCGTGCTCCGGTAGTTGTCCGGCATCCAGTCGCGCGGCTCGATGGTGCGGCCCGAGCCGATGACGGCGTCGAAGTGCTCCTCGGGTGTGGATGCGGTGGTCACCGCTTGGTCGCTGCTCACGAGCGCCTCCCTCTGCCCTGCACCCCGGGCATCGGCGAAACCGAGACCGGGCTGCGACGTGATGACAACATGATACACCAAGAGTCGAAATATCTGTCAAGGGTGTATCAGGTTGAGGTAGGCTCGTACCCGTGCGGCACCCCGTCGGATCCATCGCGCGAGATTTCGGTGATCGGCCGGACATCTCGGCTCGCTCGGTGCTCGTCACGATCTTCGGCGATTCGATCGTGCCGGTCGGTGGCGAAATCTGGCTTGGCGACCTCATCGCGTTGGCGGAGCCCTTCGGCTTCAGCGACCGCCTCACCCGAACGTCGGTCTCTCGCCTCACCGCAGAGGGATGGTTCGAGTCGCAGCGGGTCGGCCGTCGGAGTCGCTACCGGTTGACGGAGTTCGGCGTCGCCGAATTCGAGGTGGCCGAGCGGCGCATCTACCACGCCGACCGCCCGCACTGGGATGGGGAGTGGACCCTGGCCATGGTCGAGCTCGGCTCTCCGGATCGCACCACGGCGCAGTTGGTGAGCAAGCACCTTCGGTGGCACGGATTCGCACCGTTGTCGTCGGGAGTGATGGCCGAGCCCGGGGACAGCAGGGCAGAGGTCCGCGAGGTGAGCGCGGGCCTCGGGTTGTCTGCGGCGATCCCGGTGGCGCTCGCTCGCTTCGACGATCTCCGGGCGTTGCTGTCGGCACCCGAGGTCGACCAGCGGCTCGGGCTCGACGAGGCCGCGGACGGGTATCGCCGATTCGTGGAGAGGTACGCGCTCCTCGAAGCCATGTGCGGCGCTGACGTGGCGCCCCTCGATGCTTTCCTGCTCCGAAGCATGGTGGTGCACGATCTTCGGCGGACCGTTCTCGTCGACCCGTGGCTTCCCGCCGAGATTCTCCCGTCTGGCTGGCCGGGAAGCGCCGCTCACGAACTCGCGGGCCGCCTCTACCGTGCGGTCGATTCGGGCGCCTGGGCGCACCTCGCCGAGGTCACTGGGGCCACAGTCAGCTCCGAGGTGGCCGCCCACCGCTTCGGCTGATGCACGGAATGTCGCTCAGCCGGGTCGGACCGAGGGGTCGTGCCACACGAACCTGACACCGGCAGATTCGAGCCGCCGGACGTGTTCGGCGAACACGGGGTGGTTGGCGAACGCGGCGCCAAGTTGCGGCTCGATCGTGACAGTGCAGCGAGCGCTCGGTGGCGACGAGACAGACCTCCCACCCCTTCTCCTGCTCGAGCGCAATGCGTTCGAGCGTTCGGTCGGCTCCGGGCACCGCGCACACCACCAGGTAGAGCACCGTGCCCGATGGTGACCCGAAGCTCGTCATGGCTCGAGTATCGCTCGTGCCCGCACTGGTGTGTCGATGAGCCATGATCTCGGGGGACCGAACCCGAGGGGACGACAGATGCACGAGATCGCGACAGGGCTGCTGTTCCCCGAGGGGCCAATTGCCATGGACGACGGCTCGGTGCTGCTGGTGGAGATCGCCAGGGGGACCCTGAGTCGGGTCCAGCCGGACGGCACCGTGGAGGTCGTCGCCGATTGTGGTGGCGGACCCAACGGTGCCGCGATGGGGCCCGATGGCGCGGTGTACATCTGCAACAACGGCGGGTTCTCGTGGCGCCACGTCGATGGGATGCTGCTTCCCGGACACCAGCCCGATGACTACACCGGTGGGTCGATTCAGCGAGTCGACCTCGACTCGGGAAAAGTGAGCACGCTCTACGCCGAATGCGAGGGCTGGGATCTGCGCGGCCCCAACGACATCGTGTTCGATCGCGAGGGTGGCTTCTACTTCACCGATCTCGGCAAGGGACGTGAGAAGGAAATGGACCGAGGGGCGATCTACTACGCCCGCCCAGACGGGTCGTCCATCCAGACCGTGTCCCGCCCACTCGTCACCCCCAACGGCGTTGGGCTGTCGCCCGAAGAGGACCGGCTCTACTACGCCGAAACGATGACCGGTCGGGTGCGGTACTGGGAGCTCGACGCTCCTGGCGTCGTGAAAGCCGCCGGCCCGCAGCTGAGCAGCTCCGCCGGATTCCCTTCGGTGCGGCTCGGCACCGTTCTCGACGACGGCAGGGTCGACAGCCTCGCCGTGGACAGCGAGGGCAACGTCTGTGTCGCCACGCTCGGCAACGGCTGCGTCACCGCCTTCGATCCCGATGGGGAGATTCGGGCCGTCGTCCCCGTCCCCGGCGAACCGATGGTGACCAACGTGTGCTTCGGCGGGCCGGACCTCTGCACCGCGTACATCACCTGCTCGGCGTTCGGTCGCCTCGTCTCACACGACTGGCACTGCCCCGGCCTGCCGCTGAACTTTCTCTAGCCACGGCTCGTCGCCGCTGCGCCTGCGGCCCTGGGGGCCTCCGGCTCCGCAACTCCTCGCTCGTGGATCGGCGCACGGGCGGCTCACGGCTTCGCCGAGTCGCCGCGGGGGCTACTCGCACATGCGCGGACTACCGGGCTCGTCGCCGCTGTTTCTCGCCGCATCTCCTCGCTGCGCTCGTCGTGCGGAATGCCACGGCACGCCCAGCCTCGTCACTTCACCGACGCGGCGCCGGTCGTGTAGTTGAGCCACTCGATGCCTGATACCAGGTTGCTCAACTGGAACTTGCCGTCGCAAGCGTCAGTGGGAAGCGAGGTCGTCCATTGCTGCGGCCATGCGGTCGATCACTTCGTCGACGAGGGCG
>CAZVUM010000022.1:41844-43050 GCA_964629575.1 uncultured Acidimicrobiales bacterium
AGCGAGGTCGTCCATTGCTGCGGCCATGCGGTCGATCACTTCGTCGACGAGGGCGTCGTCGAGAACCGTCGACAGGGCCATCAGACCCCGGCCGGCCGCGAACACGCCGTTGTTGAGGCAAGCCAGATGGAACTGGGTCGCCTGCTCGGCATCGGTGCGGTGAATGCTGGCCGCCGGAAGGTCATCGGCCATGTAGAGCTGCAACAGCGAACCTTCACGCCTCGAGGCGAACGGCAAGCCGCGCGCAGCCGCCTCCTCGGTGAGGCGAACCTCGAGGTGTTGCGTCCTGCGATCCATGTCGCTGATCGCGTCGCTCGTCAGGTGGCGGATCGACACCAGTCCCGCAGCCGTGGTGACCGGGTTGCCGTTGAAGGTGCCGCTGTGGAACACCTTGGGGTTGAACGGATTGCACAGCTCCATCAGGTCGGCCCGACCGCCCACCGCCCCGACGGGGAAGCCACCTCCGATGATCTTCGCCATGGCGGTCAAGTCGGGCCTGACGCCCTCGGCCGCCTGCCGGCCGCCCTGGGCCAGCCGCAGAGTGATGACCTCGTCGAAGATGACGAGCGCGCCGGCCGCATGCGCCGCGTCGATGATCCCGGCCAGGAAGCCCTCGGGCGCGGCCAGGACCCCCGACGAGCCCATCACCGGTTCGAGGATGATGCACGCGATCTCGCCAGGGTGACGCTCGAGCACGTCCACGAAGGACGCGAGGTCGCCGAACTCTGCCAGCAGCGTGTCGCCGTGCTCGAAGCCGAAGGTGCCGCACTCGAACTGGGGCATCGAGCCGTGGTAGCCGTAGCGCGCCATCAGCATCTTCTCGCGTCCGGTCCATACTCGGGCGATCTCGACGGCGAGCATCGTGGCCTCGCTCCCCGAGTTGGTGAAGCGCACCTCGTCGACTGACGCCACGCGCTGCACCAGCTCTTCGGCGAGCTCCACGGCGTACTCGTTGCGAGCTGGCCAGTTGGTCCCGGACGCGGCCGCTGTGGTGGCGGCTTCGAGGATGGGGCCGTATGCATTGCCGTGGATGAGGCTCGTGAAGTTGCCGATGACGTCGATGTAGCGGTTGCCGTCGAGGTCGATGAGGTGGGCGCCCGAGCCGCTCTTCATCGTGAGCTGATACGGCGGGTGGTGGCCGGCGGCTCTGGTATCGCCCCCTGGCATCACCTTGGAAGCGCGTGCCGCGTGGGCAGCCGAGGCGGG
>CAZVUM010000022.1:43150-64736 GCA_964629575.1 uncultured Acidimicrobiales bacterium
GTGCAGGATCCGGCGGTTGTCCCAGATCATCGTGTCGCCGGGTGTCCAGTTGTGCGAGTACACCCGCGCGTCGTCCGAGACCACGAACGCGAGCAGCTCAGAGAGGAGCGCCCGGCTCTCGGTTCGTTCGAGTCCGGGAATCCCGAAGGCGTGGCGACCCACGAACAGGTTCTTCTTGCCGGTCTCGGGGTGCACCTTGATCAGCGGTCGGAGGTACGCCTCGCCGTGGTAGATGGTGCGAAAGACGCCCTCGTCATCATCTTCGGGGAAGTCACCGAGGTCGTTGGCCTGGGAGAACTGCGTTGAGTGGAACGCCGAGAGACCCTCGATGCGCTCGATCGTCGCCTGGTCCAGGGCGTCGTAGCCGGCGCGCAGATCCGCCAATTCGGTCTGGCCGCCCTCGGCAGGTACGACGGCGGCCGAGAGCATCGCGCACTTGCTCGCGATCGGCTTGTAGGTGCTGTCGGTGTGCCAGGTCTCGTTGCCGACGTTTGTGCGCATCCATTGGGAGTCGATGTCCATGACGTCGTCCCGCCAGGTGCCGTCCTTGGAGCGCGGCACGTTGGACATCGGCATGGCGCCGAACTCGAGGTCACCGAACCGTGATCCAAAGGCCACGTTCTCAGCGTCGGTGAGGTGCTGGCCCGGGCAGATCAGAAAACCGCGGTCGAGAAAGGCGGCGTGGATCTCGGTCCATTCGTCGTCGGTGAGCCGGCCCAGGTGGACGTCGGTGACCTCGGCGCCGAACACCTTGCCCTCGATCGGAGTGATGTGCATGGTTCCCCCTTCGCACGTTCCTCGGAAAAGCGTACTCATCCAGGGTCGGCCTCACCCGGCGATGGCAGTGCTGCCTCGGCTGGAGGGCGTCGACCCAGACGTCGGCGAGCGACGGGCGTAGGGTTCGCCCATGGGCTTCACCGGACGGATCGAAGCGATTCACACCGCACCGGAGGGTTCGGCGCCGATGGTCGGCCACGACACGGTGCTGTTGGTGGCGGGCGAGGGAATCGCGGGCGACCGCTACGCCCTCGAGACCGGCTATTACTCCTCGCGCCCACATGCCGACCGCCAGATCACTTTGATCGAAGCTGAGGTGCTCGAGGCACTCGCCCGTGATCACGGTGTTGAGCTGCTGCCAGAAGAGCATCGCAGGAACGTCACGACGTCGGGAGTGCCGGTCAACCACCTCGTCGGCGCATACTTCTCTCTGGGGGGCTGCATCCTCTACGGCGGGCGACTCAACGTTCCGTGCTCGTACCTCCAGGAGCTCACCGGCAAGAGGGTGTTCCGACCTCTTGTGCACCGCTCTGGGCTGAATGCGCGAGTTGTCGTCGGCGGGGAGATTTCCCTCGGCGACACGGTGAACCCCGTGGACAGGGCCGACGTCCCGGCCGACCTTCGGGCTGCCAACGAGGAGACCCCCGTCGAGCCGGCCCCGGAGGTGATCTGATCATGCCGTTGGAGCGGCTACGGGCTGCGACCACCATCGGCCAGGACGTGGCGGATGCGCTGCGTCGCGACGGCGCGGTGATCGTGGAGGGGTTGATCGACGATGCCGCCGTCGCCGAGGTGCTCGCGGGACTGCGCCCCCATCTCGACTCGAAGGCGCACGGCAAGGATCGCTTCGAGGGAATCGCGACCAAGCGACTCGGCTCGCTGGTGGCGCGTGTGCCGGAGGTTCGGCCGCTCGTGACCAACCCGCTCGTGCTGGCGGCCGTCGAGGACGTGTTCGCCGATGCGACCGCGTTTCAACTCAACGCGACCCAGGTCGTCGCGCTGTCGCCGGGTGAGTCGAGGCAATCGCTCCACCGGGATCAGTGGGCCTGGGACCACTTTCCCTGGCCGATCGGCTATGAGGTGGAGGTGTCCACGATGTGGGCCTTCACCGACTTCACGGCCGAAAACGGGGCGACCCGTGTCGCGCTCGAAAGCCACACAACGGAGGGGCGCCCGCGATTCGAGGAGCACGAGCTCGAGATCGCCGACATGGCTGCCGGATCGGCGCTCTTCTACACCGGTTCGGTCATGCACGGTGCCGGCGCGAACGACAGCGACGAGCAGCGCGTGGGGATGATCATCTCCTATACCCGCGGGTGGCTGCGGCAGCACGAGAACCAGTACCTCTGCGTGCCGGTCGAGGTGGCGGCCGGTCTTCCCGAGGATCTGCAGCGGCTGATCGGCTACTCCCGCGGCGCGTATGCCATCGGCTACTGGGGCGACATGGACGACCCGATCGAAGCCGTGCGGCCCGGCGCCGGCACCTCTGGCCTGGGTGGCGCCCTGGAGGTTTCCACCCGTACCGACTGACCCCGTTCTGCCAGCTTCGGTGGCCACCGGAGTCACCACACAAGCTGGCAGAAGGGTGGGGACCTCAGGGGGAGGGGGTCACACGCGCTGCTGGATCCGCGGCGGAGAGCTCCGAAGGGGTGGGGACGCCGGTCATGAGGTCGGCCAGCAGCCGGCCGGCCATGGGCCCACGACTGAAACCCGATGAGGCGAGACCTCCCACCACGTAGGTGCCGGATTGGTCGGGGATTGCTCCGATGAGCGGCCGACCGTCCGACGTGAACGGCATCAGCCCTGACCAGACCCGAGCCGGCGGTGCGTCGCGCAGGAACGGCAGGAGCTCCGCTGCGTGCGCGTGGTTGCTTTCGATCGCCTCCTGGTCGACCCTGCGATCGCTGCCGGGAACCCTGTCGCCACCGAAGATCACCTCGCCGTTCGAACGCTGCCTCCCGTACAGATGCCGGGTCACTCTGGCCCCTCCCATGTGGGTGACGTCGGGAGGCTCAGTGGGCGGACTCGAGGTCCAGTGGCTGGCGGACTCCGCACCGGCGACCGTGTTGAACAGGCGAGGCGGGAGCGGCTCGGTCGCCCACATCTGGCCCCGGACCGGTTGGATGGGAAGCACGAAGCCGAGCATGCGGCCGACTTCCGCGCTCCACGCCCCCGCTGCGATCACGAGTGCGTCGGCGCCGTATCGGCCCGCCGCGGTGGTGACTGTGACACCGCCCGCCGACCTCTCGATAGCGGTGACCTCGGTGTGGTCGACAACCCGTGCGCCGGCCCGCCCAGCCTCGACGGCAGCGGCCAAGGTGGCGTCCGCTGGTTCGGCGCAACTCCCACCGGGAATGTGGAGCGCGCCCATAACGTTGTCTGTGAGGTTTGGTTCGATCGACCGAACCGTGCGCCGATCGATCAGGTCCATCCCGGACGGGAGCGGAAGCGACTCGGCCCACTCCAGTTCAGCTTCGTTGGCGAGGAGCACGAGCTCGCCGCTCTCGCGGAAGCCGATGTCGTGCCCTCGGTCGACCTGGAGCGACCGGAAGATCTCTCGGCTTCCCATCTTCAGCGTGATGTCGAGGTCGGGCACTTCGGCTTCACCAGGAGCGTCGATCATGCCGGCGTTGACGCCCGACGCTTCGCCCGCGAGCGCACCACGTTCGAGCAGGGTGACGTCGAGGCCTGCCTCGGACAGGAAGAGCGCGCACGACGCTCCAGCGATTCCCCCGCCGATCACCAGGACGTCCGCCTTCTCCATCACGCCATCTCATCACCCTCACCGCCGCGGGGCGACCTACGACAGCAGGAAGTCCTCTTCGTGGAGATCGCGCATCTCCCGGCGGAGACGCCCCCATGTTCCGGGGAAGAAGGGCAGGATCCGCCCGTTGCGATCGCGGTACCAACCCGGGCAATCCTCGGCCCAGCTCATCTGCTGGAGCTCGGCCTGGATCTCCTCGCTGTACTGGTGGGTGGCGTCGGGTCGCGCTTCGATCGACGTGAGGTTGTCGGCCAGAAGGCGTTCGACCCAGCGTGCGATGTAGTCCGCCGCGACTTCGGCCACGAGGAACACGGGCGCGTGTCCAGGCGCGCCGTTGATCCCTGCGATCGTGAAGTAGTTGGGAAAGCCGGGTACGGCGACGCCGCGGTAGGCCTCGGGCGCACGGGCGAGGGCGGTTCGCATCGAGTCGCCGGTTCGGCCGGTCAGCTCGACGGCAGGCCGACCGTCTTCTCGGCCGCCGAGGCGGTAGCCGGTGCAGTAGATCACCACGTCGACGTCGTGCCGGGACCCGTCGATCGCCACGACCGCTGTCTCGGTGAGCTCGGTCACGCCGTGAGGAACCAGCGTCACGTTGTGCCGGGCCAGGGCCGGGTAGTAGTCGTCCGAGACAAGGATTCGTTTGCAACCCGGCTCGTAGTCCGGTGTCAGCGCGGCGATCACGTCCTCGTCGTCGATCGCGTCGCGCATCGCCGTCATCACCCGGTGGCGGAGATCCTCAATCGCCTTGGGTCGCTTCTCGAAGGCCTCCTGCCACAGGAGACCGAGCCGGTAGAGACCGCGGCGGATCCGGTTCCACTCCTGTGGCGTGCGCATGGCCGCCCGCTCTGCGTCGGTGTACTCACGGTTGTGGCGGGGCGTCACCCAGTTGGGCGTACGTGAGTACACGAAGACCTCGGCGGCGACCTTCGCCACCTCGGGCACCACCTGAACGGCGCTCGCCGCGCTGCCGACCACCGCCACTCGCAACCCCGAGAGGTCCACGTCGTGGCGCCATGAGCCGGAGTGCCACTGCAGGCCGTCGAACCGGTCGCGCCCGTCGAGACGGGGGTAGTGGGGTTCGGTCAGCCCGCCCGTTGCACCCACGAGCACCCGGTGTGTCTCGTTCGAACCGTCGGCCAGCTCGAGGTGCCAGGCACCTTCGACTCCGTAGCGGGCGGTTTCGACGCTGGTTTCGAAGCGAATGTGGTCGAGGACGCCGTGCTTGTCTGCGCACGAGCGGATGTACGCCTGGATCTCGGCCTGGCTCGCGTAGACCATCGAGAAGTCGGGGTTGGGCTCGAAGGAGTAGCAGTACACGTGCGAGGGAATGTCGCAGTGCAGCCCCGGGTAGGTGTTGCGATACCAGGTGCCCCCCACGTCGGGGAGCTTCTCGTAGACAACGAAGTCGTCGATCCCGCGCCGGCGGAGCTCGATGGCCATCGCCACGCCGCTCAACCCGGCTCCCAGGATTCCAACCGTGCTCACGTGGCTCTCACTCTGGTTCGCCCGGCGTTTCCTGTGCCAGGTGGTCTCGCAATGTGGTCCCGGTGTACTGCGTCCGAACCAGTCCGCGGGACTGGAGTTCGGGGATCAGCATGTCCACCATGTCCCGGTAGTAGTCGGGGCCATACCACTGCGGCGACAGCTGGAAGCCGTCCACCCCACCCTCCTCGAAGAGGCGCTGCATCGTGTCCGCGACCTGTGATGGTGTGCCCACGTACTGACGCTGCGAAGCCATGTTGAGGTATGACTTCGCGACCTCCGCCAGGGTGGGGTCGCCGGCCTCTCGGTAGCCCTCCACCATGCCGCGGGTTCCGTCGACGTCGCCCAGCTCGGAGATCCGCGTCGCGGGCGGGTACTTCCGGAGGTCGACGTTCCAGTGCCCCGACATCGTAGCGATGGCGGCCTCGGCGGGAATCCGGTCGGACACTTCGGCCGCTCGTTCGACGGCCTCTGCCTCGGTGGGTGCGACCACCGGCCCGCAGGCCACGATCACCTGGAGGTCAGCGGGGTCGCGGCCGTGTTGTTCCATGCGCTTCTCGAGGTCGGCCCTGAACTCGAGCGTGCGGGCTGGCGGTCCTCCGAACGCGAACACGCAATCCGCCCACTTTGCGGCGAAGTCACGTCCTCGGTCCGAGGCGCCCGCCTGGAAGATCACCGGCTTGCCCTGTGGGGACGGCACCACGTTGAGCGGCCCGGTGGAGGAGTACCAGCGACCTTCGAAGTCGATGCGATGCACCTTGTCGGGGTCTGCGAAGAGCGGTGCTTCCATGTCCATCACGACGGCGTCGGGGTCCCAGCTCGACCACAGCTGGTCGACCAGTTCGAGGTATTCGTCGGCCCTGTCGTACCGCTCGTCGTGCGGAGGAAGGGTCATGCCGAAGTTGCGGGCCTCGCCGTCGTGAATCGATGTGACTACGTTCCACCCGACCCGCCCCTTGGTGATGTGATCCAGGGTCGCCAGCTTCCTGGCCAGCATGTAGGGCGGATAGAAGGTGGTGGACAGGGTCGACGCGAGTCCCAGCCGTTGCGTGACGGCGGAGAGCCGCGACAGAAGAAGCAACGGGTCGTGTGTGGGGAACTGGATCGCCCAGCGGATCGCGTCCTCGCTGCCTCCACCCCAGCCGTCTGCGAAGAAGAAGGCGTCGAACAACCCTTCCTCGAGCGTCCGGGCGATCTCCTCCCAGTACTCGACCTCGTGCCACTGGTGCCTGATCTTCTCTGGCGGATAGACCCACGAGAGCTGCGTGTGCGGCGCGGGCGTGAAGAGCATGAACCCGGTGAGGTGCATGAGCCGCGGCTGCTTGGCGGTGGAGTCCGGCTTCGGAGGAGATGCACCCACCGGCACAGACTCGCGCGAACCTGTGGGCGACACCGTGTGAGGGGGATTGATGGCAAGTCGGGGCGGTCACCCTCTGGTCGCGGTGGCGAAGGGTCTTCAGCCGGCGGTGCGTCAGGCGGCCGCTGAGGCGCAGGAGCTCCGTCACGTTCCGGAGGCCATGGTTCGTGACATGGCCGCCGCGGGGCTGTATCGGATCGCAGCTCCCGAGTGCTTCGGCGGCGCCGAGGCTGACCCGTTCTCGACCATCGAGGTGATCGAAGCGATCAGCGAGGCGGATGGGTCCGTCGGCTGGACGCTGATGATCGGGATCGAGACCGTGGGAATCGGCGGTTCGCTGATGGACTCCGAGACCGCAGGTCGCCTCTTCGCGGAGAACCCCGAGTTGGTGCTGGCTGGTGCGCTCAACCCGCAGGGCCGGGCCACGCGCGTCGACGGAGGTTGGCGCGTGACGGGGCAGTGGCCGTTCGCGTCGGGCTGCCATCACGCCGACCTGTTCTGGGGCCAATGCGTTGTCGAGGGCGCAGAGGTTTACGAGACCCTCGAGGTTCTCGTACCTCGCGACAGCTACGAGATCCTCGACACCTGGCACGTCAATGGGCTGCGCGGAACGGGGAGCCACGACGTTGCGGTCGAGGGTCTGTTCGTTCCGGACTCCATGACCACCCGGGTCGCCGGTCGCGACCCAGCTCACGACGGTGCGCTCTACCGAATGCCGCCGTTCACCCGGTTGGCCTACAACAAGGTCGGAGTCGCAACAGGAATCGCCCGCGGGGCGCTCGAAGCGTTCGTCGAGCTCGCTGCATCCAAACAGCCGAGGCTCTCGAGCCGGGCGCTGCGTGAACGGCCGCGGGCGCAGCGGTCCTACGCCGAGGCGGAGGCCGCGCTTCGCAGTGCCAGATCCTTCGTGTTCGACGCCGTTGACGAGGTGTGGCAGACCGTGCTCGCGGGTGGTCGAGCGGACCGGAGGCAGAGGGCCCTGGTGCGCCTCGCCTGTTCGCATGCCTGCCAGGAGGCGATCCGGGCCGTGGAGTTGGTCCACCAGGCGGCAGGCACGAGTGCCAACTTCGAGGACTCGCCGATCGGCAAGGCGCGCCGGGACGTCGCTGTGGTCGCGCAGCAGGTGATGGTGGCCCCGTACTTCATCGAAGATGCCGGGCGAGTGATGCTCGGCCTCGACCCCGAACAGCCGATTCTCTAGCCGGTCCGGCCGCCCTCGGAGGGTAGCTACGGTTCGGTGATGGCAGAAGGACCAGACATCGCCGCGATGGACCGCTTTCTCGCCGAGCCTCGCAACGCGGCTGTGGCCGGGATGCGGGCCGACGGTCGGCTGCACATGACGCCCAATTGGTTCCTGTGGGACCGAGGCCGATTCTTCATCTCCACCACGAAGGATCGAGTGAAGTACCGGATGTTCCTGCGCAACCCCCGCACGCAGCTCCTGATCGACGACGTCATGGGCTTTCGCTACGTGTTGGTCGACGGCGATGTCGTGGTGTCCGATGACCTCGACAGCGGACTCCACTACTTCCGCGAGCTGCGGCTCAAGCACGGCTGCACCGAGCAGAACGACGACGAGCTGCGCAAAGAGATGATCCGCGACGAACGGGTCCTCCTCATCGTCACGCCGAACAAGCCGCAGGCCGAATGGCCGAGCCGGGGCTTCTGAGGTGGACCTCGACGATCACGCGATTGAGGTCTTTCTCGAGGTCTATGGAACCCTTTCGCGTGCCGGGCCGGGCGCGGACGAGCACACGCTGAGGGCACTTGATGCCCTGCCCGGCGCGACCCCACAGGCCGTGCTCGACCTGGGGTGCGGTCCGGGAGCTCAGACCCTCGCTCTGGCGGGCGCGCTACCCGATGCACACGTCCTTGCGCTCGACCTTCTGCCGACACTCGTCGCCACTGCGGAGGACCGGGTGAATGCCGCCGGGGTGGGGGAGCGGGTCGAAGTAGTGGTGGGCGACATGGCCGCCGCTCCGGTCGAACCAGCCAGCCAGGATCTGATCTGGTGCGAGGGCGCGATCTACTTCCTTGGCGTGGCCGAAGCCCTTCGAACATGGCGGCCGCTACTCCGGCCCGGAGGCGCCGTTGCGTTCACGGAGCCGATCTGGTTGGTCGACGAACCCGATGCCGAGGTCTGCGACTGGTGGCTCTCGAACTACCCGGCGCTGACCGATGACCCGGGGGTCCGAAACCAGGTGGAGGCGGCAGGCTTTCGCACCGTCGATTCGTTCCCGCTGCCAGCCTCGGCATGGTGGGACGAGTACTACGAGCCCATGCTCGATCGAATCGATGAGCTGAGAGAGCGGCGACCGGACGATCCAGTCGCACACGAGGTGATCGGTGCTGCAGAGGCCGAGATCGACTTTCATCGCCGGTTCTCCGATCAGTACTCGTATGCGTTCTACGTGGTCGAACCTGCGACAGCGGTCATGTCCTCACCTCGCTGAGCTCGACTCCAAGCATGTCTTGGCCGCGGAGCAGCACAGCAGTGTCGAAGTCGAGCATGTTGTGGCGTGATGCCGTGGTGATGTCGCGGGCCAGGCGCTGAAGCGGGTTGCTGTCGTGAGCGGCGCCGGACCCAGCGCCGCCGAGTAGTCGGGTGGTTGCCCGCAGGCAGAGTTCGTTGGCGTACGCCGCGTTCCACCTCACCTGGGCGCGGGCGGAGACGTTCATCGGTGGCTCGTGCTGCATCGCCTCGTCGAGAAGGTCGCAGGATCGCTGCACGAGTGCCCACGCGCTCTCGATCTCCGCAGCTGCTTCGGCCACCCTGCGCTGGAGACCGGGGCTGTGGCGCTTCTCCTCTCCGGTGTAGGCGTCTCGACGGGTCTGGTTCTGTTCGATGACGAGTTCGAGGATTCGATCCGCGATGCCCACGATGGGGCCGAGGAGGAATGTGGCAAGGGTCGCTTGGATCGGGAGTCGGTAGAGCGGAACGTCGACAGCATGCCGAGCGTGAACCACGTGTCGTCGATCACGACGTCTGACTTCGGGACCAACACGAGCTGTGCCGGCTCGCCGTCGGTGCCGTTGCATCCTGCGATCACCCATTCGCCGCGGTCGACCCCGCTGGCGCAGGGCCACCGACCACTCACGACGAACCCGCCGTCTGCCCGACGGGCGGTGCCGGGGCGCGTCGACGGGACTCCAGGGATGAGGACGCCGGGGTCCGCTCCGAACACATCGTCGAGGCCTGCCTCTGGTAGGCGCCCGGCGATGAATGTGTGGGCGCCGGTCACCATCAAAACCCACGATGCGGCTGGGCAGCCGTGGGCAACGATGCGCTCGGCCTCCACCAGCGCGCGTGGCGACAGTTGATCCCCGCCATGGCTCTGTGGGCTCACGAGTCGGGTGCAGCCGGATTCGTGGAGAAGCTCGACAGCGCGAGCGCTCAACACTCGGGCGGCTTCGGACTCGTCGCTTGTCGCGCGTAAGGGGGCCACGATCGCATGTGCCCCGACGCCTGCCGTCATCTGCGCCCCTTGGTCGAGCCCGACGAGGCCCGACGCTACAGAGGCATCACCGCTATGGCTGCGAGAACCGAGCCGGGCACAGGGCGGTAGCGTCCGGGAACGGAGTGACCCTGGGGGATCCGGTGAGCACAGACCGCACTGAAGAAGTGATGCGCACGTACCTGAGTCAGGTTCTCGGAGAGCGCCGCTTCGACCTCATCTCAACTTTCGTGGCGCCGGACATGGTCGATCACACCCAGTCCATCCGCGGTCCGGAAGCCTTGGACGCTCACGCGCGGGGGTTCTGCGCCAACATCCCGGACGTCACGATCGAGGTGGTCGACGTCATCGCCACCGACGACGCTGCCGTTGGTGTGTGGCGCTGGAGCGGAACGCCGGGGCAACCCATGGGCGTTTCGGCGAACGGATCTGACATCTACCCACACCTCGTCGCGAGCATCTTCAAGTTTCGCGATGGGATGCTCGTCGACTACCGGCCGTTCGTCGACGCGATGGAAGTGCGGTCGCAGGTCGTCGCCTGACGGACCTATCGTGTCGCGTCAGGGGCGGCCGCCGGCCGCGCGGATGGTGGCGCCCGCGACGAACGAGGCCTGCTCCGACAACAACCACAGCACCACTTCTGCGATCTCGTCGGGCTCGCCGATGCGTCCCATCGGCATCGCGGCAGCCATCGCGTCGATCTGATCGCCGTCGACCATATCGGTGCGGGTCGGGCCCGGGCTCACGGTGTTGACCCGGATGCCCTCCCCGGCGACTTCCTGGGACAGGCCGCGGGCGAAACTGTTCACGAGGGCCGTGAGCGGTCCGAGCTCGCGATCCACAGTGTCGAACAGCGCCGCGACAGCGTCTGGGTCACCCACGTCGGCCTGGACTGAGAGCGCGGTACCGTCGTCCCTAGCGATGTCGCTCACCACCTCGTCAGCGGCTGCACCGTTGGCGCTGTAGTTGACGCAGACCCGGTAGCCATTCGCGCCGAGCAGTCGAGCGATGGATGCCCCGATACCTCGGCTCACTCCTGTCACAACTGCAAAGGGCGTGCCGGGTGGCGGCGGCCTTACGGCTATCGTCGTGTCGTCTCGACAACCCCGGAGGCGACGTGCTCGCACATCTCGAGGAAACCCAGCACATTCACCCCCACGCGGCGGGGGCGCCCTGGGAACTGCTCGCGCTGATTGCGGTTGCTGCGGTGGCGACAGGCGCCGCTGCCATACGCCTTCGTCGAGCGACGGTCGCGTCGGACTGAGCCGCGGCCGCTCAGGCCTGAGCAAAGACGCGCCCGCCGGCCCTTCCGACGTGCCGGGCGCCGCTAGGTCGACTGGATGAACAGCTCGATCATCGACGCCACGGCTTCGGGGGCATCCTCTTGGAGGAAGTGACCGACGCCGGGAAGTCGTACGACGGGGCTGTGGGGATAGATGCCCCTGAACGACGCTTCTGCGTAGCCCGTCGGGATGGCTCTATCGTCTTCGCCGAAAATCCCGATGGCGTGCATCGAGGCCAGTACCTCGGTGCCTCCCGCCGCCTCGAGAGTCTCGAGCATGAACTCAGCGGTTTCGGGGGCGGTGATGTTGCGAGGGAACTGGTAGGCGCCTCTGCAGTCCTCGGCGGTCGGAAACGGCGCTGAGTAGGCCCGGATCCACGTCTCGTCGATGTGGGCGCTGCGCTCGAAGCCCATTCGCTTCATCACCGACAGGACGGTCGCTCCCAGGTTGCGGATCGTCGGCTCGTACTGATCGGTCTGCACCCAGTTGACCCACGGATAGTCGACCGGGCTCGGCGACACGTCGGGCCGCGAGCCCATGAGGATCGTGTTGCAGACGCAGATTCGGTCGACGCGGTCTGGATTTCGCAGCGCGAACGCCGAGCCGATCGAGCCTCCCCAGTCCTGCAGGACCAGAGTGATGTTGGTCAGGTCGAGGTGTTCGACGAGCAGGCGCTCGATGTTCTCGGCGTGCTCTCGGGTCGAGTAGGAGCGGTCCTGCGGTGTCTCGCTTTTGCCGAACCCCATGTGGTCCGGCACCACCACCCGGCCCTGACGGACGAGGCGTGGGATGAACTCCCGGTAGAGATAGCCCCAGGTCGGCTCGCCGTGGATGCAGACGATGGGGTTGCCGTCACCTTCGTCGACGTAGTGCTGGCGGAATCCGTTGCCCTCGTAGAAGTTGGGAGCAAACGGCCAGGTGCCGTCAAAGGTCTCATCGGGATCGATCAACTGAACCTCCAACGGCCAGCGGCGGAGCCCGTCGTTGGCCGCAGACCCAACCCCCGGCCAGGGACTCGTGACTTGTATGACACTAGTCGCGGTCCCTCAGTTCCGAGCCGGTGTAGCGATTCCGCCGGCTCAGGTCGGTCGGCTCAGATCGGTCGGCTCAGATCCGCAGAGTGCCCAGTGCCTCTTGGTAGTCGGACAGCAGCGCGATGTGTTGGTCCACGGAGCGTTCGTTGCCCGGTGGCTGGTTGTTGCGCGACTCGTCGGTGCGAAGCGATATGTGAGTGACGCCCAGTGCCTTCCACTCGGCAGCCTCTCCCGCCCAGGTGCTGGGATCGGTGCGTCCCGGGCTGGTCCACACCTCGATCCCGAACCCGTCGGGGAGCTGCCCGCCGGCGGCCGTAACCAGGGCAGCCTTTGCTTCGACGAAGTCGTCGCGATCGTTGGCGAGGTGATCCTGAAAGTTCGACAGCCAGCCCTGATTGCCCGTCACCGCCCGACGCATCGCAGCCTCCGACCGCCCGCCGATCCAGATCGGGATGTCGCGCCCCGGGACCGGGTGCACACCCCCGCCATGGATGTGTTCGTTGCCGATCTCCACGTCGACATCCACGACCTGGTGGGACCACAGCGTCCGCAGTGCGGCGATCTGCTGGTCCATGCGTCGCCCTCGGCGGGTGAAGTCCTGGTCGAGCGCCGTGTACTCGAAGGGGTTCCATCCGACCCCCAACCCGAGCCGGAGGCGGCCGTCGCTCAACAAGTCGAGGTCGGCGATCTGCTTCGCGGCGAGTACGGTCTGGCGCTGGGGGAGGATGATGATCCCCGTGACCAGCTCGATCCGCTCGGTCATCGCAGCGAGGTAGCTGAGCAGGACGAACGGTTCGCGCCACAGCCGCCCGGCATAGTTGTCCGGCTCGCCGACCACATGGTCGAAGACTTCGAAGTGGGTGAAGCCGAGATCCTCGGCGGCCTCGGTGTACGCACGGATCGCTCCGGTGTCGCCGCCGATCTCGTTGCAGGGAAAGACCACGCCAATGTTCATGCCAAGACGGTAGAACGACACGCGGACGAGTGGCCGTTCATCCGCGAGACTCGGACATGGCATTCGGTCAGCCCACGGGCCCGCCCGCCGGTCACCGGCAGATGGCAGAGCTTCTCGAGCTCCTACAGGGGGAGGGCTTCGAGGGGTATCGCGACGCCCGTGGTCCGATGGGATTCACCCAGCGCCAGGGCAACGGCAAGTTCACCAGCGACGAAGCCGACGGCTTCATCGCGCAGCTCTACGAACAGGTCGAGCAACGCGACGCTGCGGCGGGAGAGACGCCTCCGATCGCTCCGCCCCCACCGACGAGGCAGAAGATCTCCCCGGCCGAGCGGGCGCTGCGCAGTGCTTCCGATGAAGAACTCCTCGCCGAACTCCAACGACGCGGGTGGGAGACGACTGGCCCGCGGTGATGCCGTGGGGTTCGGCGCCGGCTCAGTAGTCGGCCGAGTCCAACTCGGAGCCGGTGACGTCCAAGAGCCCTCGCGACCGGCGAGCGGGTGGGTCTCGCCTCAGGTCTTCCGGATCAGTTCGAGCGTCCGATCCGCAGGCATCCAGATGTGCAGGCTGCCGTCGGGGTGGATGTGCGCGAACTCTCTGCCAACGAGAAACCGATCGGGCTGGGCCAGCTCGATGTCGTCGGCCAACCACAGGGCTCGCGCGCCCGGCAGTGAGATCTCCGAAGGTCGATCTTCGATGCCTGGGATCGAGAAGGCGCGGGTGTGGAGCTCGGCGAGATCGTCGTCGTTGGAGCACGCCGTCGCGACGAGCGACCCCACGCAGAGGAGTGCGATCCACCGGACACCGTTTCGGTTGTCGGCGGGTCAGTCGCTCTCATCGCCGCCACGCTGTGGCGTTCGGGCCAGGGGTGTTGGGCGGACCGCCTGTTGCTCAATGACTCTTGAATACCGGAGTGCGTTTCTGGACGAAGGCCGAGAACGCCTCCATCGTGTCCTCGCTCGCGGTGATCGCCTGGTGGCGGGCCGTCTCGACATCGATGTAGTCGCCGAGCGCCATCGTCTCTCCGTCGAGGAAGTTCTGCTTCATCCCGGCGAGTGCCAGCGGCGCTGCCGCGGAGAGCCGGTCCACGATCAGGTCGATCTCTCCGCCGAACTCGTCGTCGTCGAACACCTGGGACACGAGGCCGATCCGTTGAGCCTCCTCGGCGTCGAACTTGTTGGGTATGAAGTACAGCTCCCTGGCCTTGGCCGCCCCGACGAGACGGGGGAGCGTCCACGGACCGGCCATGTCGCCGGCCACCGCGACGTCGAGGAAGGCGCTGTTGAACACTGCGCGGCGGGAGGCCATCCGGAGATCGCAGGCGCATGCCCATCCGAATCCCGCACCGGCAGCCGCCCCGTTGACAGCAGCGATCGTCACCGCCGGCATCTCGTGGAGCAGACGGGTGATATGGAAGGTGTCAGGTCCGGCCCCCGGGTCGTCTGCGCCGCTGGAGTAGTGCTTGAGGTCGGCTCCGACGCAGAACGACGTGCCGGTACCGCTCAGGACGAGCACGCGGACGTCGTCGTTCTCCGCCGCTCTCGACACGGCGTCGAAGAGTTCGTTCATCATCGTCCCGGTGATGCCGTTGCGGCTCTCGGGTCGATTGAACGTCAGCCGGCCGACGCCGTCGGTCACATCCCACAAGATCGTCTCGTACGCCATGGCCCCCAGTCTTGCCGCGCGCTCGAGTGCCCGCAGAGATCACGAGTAGGTGGAATCCATCACGAAGTACTCGTAGCGGCGGCGTCGCATTTTGCGTTGCCACACACGCTCGATCCGCCACTCGGCAAGGCCGTGCTGGGGGAGCTGGGTACAGATGTCCACCGCATGTGTCCGCTGATCGCGGTAGCGATCGATCAGCTTTCGAATGTCCTTCTCGGCCACCGTCCGCAGCGGTGCCGGAATCGCACGGAACATCGGCCGGGTTCAGCAGCGAGGCACCATTTTCGTCCCACATCATCGCCGCTCCGACGTCGAGCAGCTCGAGCCTTTCACTGCTCCAGTGCCAGTTGGTGACCTGCGCATCGATTCCGATCGAGGGATCCACCGCCGCAACCACGTCGACCAGTGACTCGACGATGGGATGGTCGGGATCGGGGGTCGCCGTCAGCAGCATGCGGTCCGCCAGCTGAGCCGTGTCGAGGAGGTCCTGGACCATGTAGACGATCCACGAGCCGGGCGAACGTTCGACGCTGCGCACGTCGGTGTCGACGACACCGATGCCGCGGCGGCGCAGGTCGGCGAGGTAGCTGCCGATCAGCTCGCTGTATTGAGCGCATTCGTCGCGTGTGGTGGGCCCCACCGGCTTGCACACTGCGGTTGGAGCGCCGAGGGGCCATCCGAGTGCGACCGTCAACTCGCCGTACCCGATGATGTTGAGACCGTAATAGTCCAGGCTCTCCAATGCCTGAACGGCAGCGCGATCAAGTTCTTCGAGATCGTGCTGCGTGACTGTCATGGGTGTCGTTGATAGCCCACACGGCGCACGCCTGCACGCAGGCCTGGTTGCCCGTCCCGGGTTTCGGCCGAAGATCTGTCAGTCGAGCCAGGGCTCATCGAGCTCCCACGGCTGGACGTCTTCGGGTCGTTCGACACGGGGAGCAGGAGGCTCGGCGAGCCAGCGCGAGACTGCAACGCCGCTCAGCATCCCGAAGAGGTGACCTTCCCAGGAGATCGCATCCTGAGGCACCAGCCCGGCGAGCAAGCTGCTGTAGAAACCCAACACGAGCAGCGCTGGCGCCAGGGATCGAGGGCGGCGTTCGAACACCGCCGCTCCGAGAAGCGCGCCGAGATACCCGAAGACGACGCCGCTGGCTCCGATGTGGTTGCCCGTTCCGGCGATCGCCCAGGTCAGCCCACCGCCGACGAAGAGGGCCACGAGGGTGACGCGTCCCCAGTACCGCATGCCACGGGCGGCCACGAGACCTCCGAGCGCGAGCAGCGGCACCGAGTTCGAGGCCACGTGCCCGAAATCCGAGTGCAGGAACGGCGCCCACAACACCCCGTCGAGACCGCCGAGCTCACGCGGCCGAATCCCGTGGCTCTGGAGCCGCTCATCCGCAGCCGTGGTGTCGATGATCTCGATCGCCCAGATGATGACGAGGGCCAGGACGAGCAAGCCCACGGGACTCCACACGATGCGCCGAAGCCGTGGCGTCGTCTTTGGATCGTTGGCCACGCCATCACCCTACGGGTCGGCTCGGTGCCGTCACCCGGTTCGAGAACGACCCGCGACCGGTTGCCTAACCTCCGCTGTATGAGCCTCACATGGGAACAGGTGGTGGTCGAAGCGGTCGACAACGTCGGTCTCGGACTCTGGTGGGCCGAAGCATTCGGTTGGGTCGTGGTCGACGAGGGCCCGATCGAGTTCGAGATTCGACCCACGCCTGAGCAGAGGCCCGGCATCCTCTTCCTCCCGTCGGCTGCGAGCAAGGGCGTCAAGAACCGTGTCCACCTCGACTTCCGCCCAGACGATCAGGACGCCGAGGTCCAGCGCCTGCTGGCTCTCGGCGCCACCCGCGTCGACGTCGGTCAAGGCGATGGCGTGCCGTGGGTGGTCCTCGCAGACCCTGAGGGCAACGAGTTCTGCGTCCTGGGTCAACCCCTCTGACCGGCGACTACGTTTCGAGCCCATGAGCTCTCCGTCACTTCTCCAGGCCGGCCTCGACCTCGGGACATCGGAGTGGGTGATCGTCAGCCCGGAGATGAACCGGACATTCGCCGATGTGACGCTCGACCCCATCGAGGTCGAGTTCGACGGCCGCAAATACGCCCATGGCGCGCTGACGACCTCGCTTTTGCCCCACCTGTTGGCCAACGCGATGAAGGTCGGCCCATCGAGCTACGTCGAGGAGGGCTACCTCCTCAACTACGGCTTCAACAAGGTCCGTCTCATCGAGATGGTGCCCCTGGGCTCGCGGGTCCGGGGTCATTTCCGCACCTCAGACGACGGGCCGGACGACCGCGGCGACATCGTGGTGATTCCCATCGACGCGACGATCGAGATCGACGGGTTCGATCGGCCAGCACTGGCGGGCCAGGTCGTCGCCGCATGGCAACGCTGAGTCCCCACGTCGACGCAGCGACGCTGGCTGCGCTCGACGCTTCAGTGCCCCAGACGATCGGCCATCTCCTGCGCAGCGTCGCCGACGCCGAGCCGGACCGGATCGCCTTCTCCTTCTTCGACCACGGCGTCGAGTTGACCTACTCCGAGCTCGATGAGCTGGTCAGGCGAGTGGCCAACGGATTGACACGCCGCGGTGTTCGCAAGGGCACACACGTTGCGATGATGCTGCCGAACTGTGTGGAGTTCCCCGTCACCTGGCTCGCCGTCGCCTGGATCGGCGCCGTGACCGTCCAGGTCAATCCGGCCTTCACCGGAGCCGAACTCGACTACGTGCTGAACGACGCGGACGCCGACTTCGTCATCATCGACGAGTCGGCGCTCCCGGCATTCGAAGCCATGGGCGAGCGGACGGATCGGTTGCCCGACGCCAACGTCGTCGTTCGCGTGGAGGACGGAGCCCGGAACTATGGCTTCCCCTATTCGTGTTGGGACGCACTTGCTGCCACCGACCCACTGGACGCCGAGCCGCTCCCCACCGTCGGACCGCATGACCTGATGAGCCTTCTGTACACGTCGGGCACAACCGGTTG
Organism: uncultured Acidimicrobiales bacterium; assembly: GCA_964629575.1. Classification (GTDB taxonomy): domain Bacteria; phylum Actinomycetota; class Acidimicrobiia; order Acidimicrobiales; family Poriferisodalaceae; genus JAYPWI01. The sequence continues at coordinate 60,917 of CAZVUM010000022.1, forward strand.
GCCGAAGGGCTGCATGCTCGACCACCGCTACTGGACGCAGATCGCGGTGGTCAACCTCTTCAGCCAGGGCGACCACATTCCCCGCAATGCCCTGATCTACGAGCCGATGTTCTACATCCAGGGCAACGCGCTGTTCCTGGCGTCCCTCCTGGCGAACGCGACAGTTCACTGCTCCGCCCGGCCGTCGATCGCCAACTTTCTCGAATGGGTGCAGCGCTACGACATCGACTACTGCGCCTTCCCGGTGCCGGCCGCCCAGGCCATGGAGGACACTCCGGCCGACATGGGGTCGAGCCTGGAGTTCGTCCACGCCTGGTACTTCCATGGCGACGCGCTCGAGAGGATGGAGGCCCGCTACGGCGTGATCGGTCGGGACTCGTACGCCATGACGGAGAACGGGTTGATCAGCTATGTACCCGTCGATCGGCCGGACCTCGCTCGCAACGGTTCGGTCGGTGTGGCTGCACCGTGGCGAGAGATCCGCGTCGTAGATCCGGATGGCAACGACGTCGCCGATGGGGAGGTCGGGGAGGCATGGACCGCCGGCCCCGGTCAGCTCCACGGCTACTACCGCAGGCCGGCGGCCAATCAGGCGAGCTTCGTCGAGGGCTGGTTCCGCACGGGCGATCTGGTGAGACGGGACCCGAGCGATGGGGGCTTCTACCTCGTCGGGCGACTCAAGGACATGATCAAGCGGTCGGGTGAGAACGTCTCCGCGGCCGAGGTCGAGGGTTGTCTGTCGGCGCTCGCGGGTGTTGCGTATGCCGCAGTCGTAGGTGTGCCGGACGTCGATCGAGGTGAAGAGATCAAGGCCTACCTCCAGCTGCGGCCGGGAGCGACCCCCGACGAGCGGTCACCCGACGTCGTCTTCGCCCACTGTGCCGACCATCTCGCAGGATTCAAGATCCCGCGCTACCTGCAGTACGTCGACGCCTTCCCGATGACGGCGAGCGACGACAAGGTCGCCAAGGCCCAACTCACCGAGGGCGTGGACGACCTGCGTCTGCGGTCATTCGACCGCGTCGATGGTGTCTGGCGGTGACGTCACGAGGATCGGGATTCCGCTCGCTCCGCGGGGCGAACTGACGGCCTCGGCTGTCAGCGGGTTCGGCCGACGAAGCCGATCAGCTTGTCTCCCGAGCTCGCGTCGTCGGCCACCTCGACCTCGGGTCCGAACATTCGGTCGCTGCGCAGCATCTCCTCTGGCAGCCGTTGCAGCCCCATCAACGTGGATGCGGCAGCATCGTCTGGGAGCGTGGCGTCAGCGCCGATGGAGCGAGCCAGGTCCCAGGAGTGGACCATCAGATCCGCGGTGATCAGGCCGGCGACGGCCTGCTTGGGTGCGTTGCCGAGCGCCTCGACGATTCCCTCGAGGTTGGCGGGATCGGCGAGCGCTGCTTTGAGGGCCGGACGCAGCTCCTCCCAGGAGGCGTCGTCGTTCACGCCTGCGTTGAAGACCCCGCCGCCGCGGCTCTGCCAGAACATGGTGTGGTCGACCAGCTCACGAACCGTCCAGTCGTCGCACGTGGTGGGCTTGTCCCAGTCGTCGTCGCTGACCTGAGCGACGACCTCGTCCCACTTGTCCGCTGCGCTTCCCCACACGTTGCTGATGCTGTCCATGGCGCGTCCTCTCGACCGTTGTGCGGCCGAGCTTGGCACACCGCAACCGTCGGGTTCGACCCTCAGCCCCGGCGGTCAGGTGGCCCCGCGCACGATGACGCCGTCGTTCTTCAGCTGATCGATGCGGGCCTCGTCGTAGCCGAGCTTGTCGCGCAGGATCTGTGCGTTGTGTTCGCCGAGCGTCGGCGCGACCAGTTCGGGGAGCTTGGGCTGCGCCGCGAACTTCCACGGGAACCCGGGGATCGGGAGAGCGCCGAGGACCGGGTCGTCGACCCACCTCACCATCTCGCGGGCCTCGAAGTGGGGGTGACCGAGCGCGTCGAGCGGGCTAAGAACCGGGCTGGCGGGAACCCGGTGCTCTTCGAGGTGGTCCAGCACCGCCCGATCGGTCTTGAAGGTCGCCATCCACGACTCGATGTGGGCGACGAGATCATCGACGTGTGCGATCCGGTCTTCCATGCGGGCATATCGGGGGTCGTCGATCCATTCGGCTCGGCCGAGTGCCCGGCAGAGATTGGGCCACTGGAGGTTGAGGGCCAGCACCACCAACCACCCCTCGGGTCCGCGGAACACCCCCGCGGGAAAAACGAGGTCGTGGTGCGCACCCATGCGGTTCGGGACGTAGTCGCCGTCGCTCAGGTGGTTGGCGGACAGGGCGATCTCGTGGAAGTGGAAGAGGCAATCGGTCATCGCGAGGTCGATGTACTGACCCTCACCGGTGCGCTCGCGGTGGTACAGCGCGTAGCCGAGACCGGCGAAGCCGTGAACAGCGGAGTTGGTATCGCCCAGGGCGCTCCACACAAGCGAGGGCGGCCCTTCGGGATCGCCGGTCATGTGCATGATCCCCGATGCGGCCTGCGCAATGTAGTCGAATCCGGGCTTGTTGGACCAGGGACTGTTGCGCCCGAAGGCGCTCACCGACAAGTAGATGACGTCGGGGCGAACCGCACGGACAGACTCGTAGTCGAGACCTCGTCTGGCGAGAATCTCGGAGGTACCGAAGTTCTCGAGGACGATGTCGGCTGTGCGGGCCAAGTCGAGCAGCAGGTCGAGGGCCTCCTGATGACTCCAGTCGACCGCCAGGGACTTCTTGCCCCGATTGTGCTGGACGAAGAAGCCGCTGCGACCGCTGCCGTCCACGACGGGCAACAGACGCCCTCCATCGCCGCCGGGCGCGAGCTCGACCTTCGTGATGTCAGCCCCGAGTTCGGCGAGCATCCGAGTGACGCCCGCGCCGGCCAGGTACTGGCTCAGGTCCAGCACATGGAGGCCCTCGAGCATGAACTCCGGAGTTCCCAGTGTCACCGAATCCCCCCGGTTCGACGAGCGTGAACCTATCGCTGCTGGTCGCCTCGGTGTCGAAATGTGGTCGATTGAGCGCGCTGAACGAGCACTATCGACCAAATTTGTGGCGCTTCGCTCCAGCTCGACAAACGCCGAGCCATCCGTCTACCGGGGCAGGCGTGTCGCTTTCAGGAATCTTGTGGGTCTGGCGGGAATCGTTTTGAACCACCAGAGAGAGTGGTGGCGCAGCTACTCGGGGTGAAATGAGGTTCGGACGACGGTTCTTCCGCCCAACGAAGCTGCCTGCCACTCCGAGCCCAACGACCGGTATCGCCGAGAACGCGCGATACAGCGCAGTTCCGCTGAACTGTGGCGATTTGGGCCTCGCTCCCGACCGGTATCCTCACTCATGCGGGCGGGTTGAGGTGGGCGCCCGATATCGCCGGAAGCGAACGTTGTCGGCCGGTTCCGCGGAACCGCCCCTGATTCGGCCGGTGATCCGAGCCCCATCGGCACGATGGCGTTGGATGGACCCCGCCGGCGTGATGAGTGGTAGCGGGTGTTGAAGCCCGTAACTCTCGACACTGAAACCCTTCAAACCGGTCCCAGTGTCGACAAAAGCACGTCACCGGCTTCTCGCCCGAGCTGTCGACAGCCAGGCCGTCCCAGTCTCGGTGTCGAAATTTGCGCCCCTGTGCGCGCGGAACGGACCACCCTCCACACGGGAGCCGGCATCGGCTTCTGTGGTCGAAAGGGTTCGCTGAGCGAGCACTATCGACCAAGTTTCGTCTCTTCGCGACCGCCCGGTCATGCCGGTTTGCGCGCGGTGTCCGACCCGCGACGGAGGGGGGCATCTTCGCTGGTCGGAGATCGCAAGCGAGTTCCCGAGGCGCCTATCCGCCCGCCCTGTATCGCC
>CAZVUM010000023.1:0-27824 GCA_964629575.1 uncultured Acidimicrobiales bacterium
AGCGCCATCTGGACCATCGTCGAGCCGTGAGCGATTGCGGGCGGGGCACGTCCCAAGCGCGCTCCACCGCGGTCGAGCCGCCGATCTCGTAGGTTCCAGAGACAAGAGTTCGCGCGCATCGAGCGCGACGACCGGCTTTGACCTGCAAGCTCACGCCCCATCTACTGGTCCCGCCGGGCATCTAGTGCGGCCGGCAGATACCCCAGCTCCTGCGTGGATGACCTTCAGGTGAGATCGATGTAGTGGCGGTCGGCGAGCTGAGTGACGAGATCGGCGATGCTGGCGTCGGTGTGGTCGGCGGCGGCTCGGATGAGGCCGACGGCGGCGTAGAGGGCGTAGCTCCAGTAGTCGTCGGGCCACCAGCTGAGTTCCTCGAGGAGGTCTGGCTCGAGCCCTGCCCGCACCGCAGCGCTGGTGAAGATGGCGTAGGCGATGCGCCGGTTCTGCTTGCCCTTGAAGAACACCTCGGGCAGATAGTGCGACGTGAAGTCCTCCAGGGAGATCGGGCGAGCCGGGTCGATACCGGCCACCCCGAGCACGTCCGCGGCAAGGCCCATGTAGACCTCGCCCGGAAAGGTGTCGTTCTCCGGGTGCAGATCAGCCACCGACCGGGCGATCTGGACAGCATCAACGCCATCGGTGAGGCCCTGGAGTAGACGTCGGACCGCTTCGCTCCGGTCCTGATCGGTGGGCCGCCTTCTTGCCGAAACGCCCCAACACAGGCCAATACTGGCGGACCGGCGTGGAGCAGAAACTCGCCCTGACCAGGGGAATCGTCACGAGCTAGCACCATCCAACACCTACCGAACGGCTCTTTTGATCCCAATGTGCCGGGTTCGAGCCCCGGGCGGCCTACGCATCGCGCCAAGACGATCAGCCGTACCGCGCGATCGGCGCTACCTCAGCGCCGGTGAGGGTGACGAGATCCTGCGGTGCCAGGGAGATGTCGAGCCCGCGGCGACCGCCGCTGCAGTAGACCTCATCGCACGCCAACACCATCTCCTCGATCGCGGTCCTCAACGGCTGTCGCGTACCGAGCGGGCTGATCCCGCCCACCACATAGCCCGTGGCGCGCTCCGCGGCTGCGGGGTCGGCCATCGAGACCTTCTTCGCACCCAGCGCGGACGCGGCAGCCTTCAGGTCGAGACTCGCCTCCACCGGGATGACTGCAAGCGCGAGCTCCCCTCCAGCCAACTCGACCACCAGGGTCTTGAACACCTCGCCCCGATCGACCCCCAGCGCCTCCGCCGCCTCGAGGCCGTAGCTCTCATGAGCAGGGTCGTGGTCGTAGGGATGCACCCCCACCTCGACACCGGCGGCTCTCGCTGCGTCGACGGCCGGGGTCATCCGCCCAGTTCAGCCGATCAGCTGGAGCGTCGCTCGCCGTTGTTCCCAATACTCGGAGTCGATCTCGTCGGCCTCGGACACCCGGCGACGCAGGCGAGCGATCGCCGCTCGACGCCTGGCCAGACGCTGATCGTCATCCTGGCGCGCCTGGCGATCCTCGTTGAGCTGCCGAATGCGTAGCTGCGCGCGCTCGCGATCTGCCGCAGGAGCCGCATCTGAACAGCCGAACATCTCGGTCGAGTGCGAGGGATCGAACAGCGTGGGGGTCTCCATGGGATCTATGAGTACCGGAGGGGTGTGACAGCCATCGCCGCAATCGTCGGCTCGCCTCGCTCGCCTCCTCTGCGGAAGGCTTCACCCCGGCTTCTGCGAGCCCGTTCACTACTCTCGCTTGCCGCAATCGTCGGCTCGCTTCGCTCGCCTCCTCTGCGGAAGGCTTCACCCCGGCTTCTGCGTGGGTTCGTTCACCGGTTGGGACGGAGGTAGCTCTCGTGGTCTTTGTTGATCTCGCCTCCGACGAGGCGGGTCGCGGTGGCCTCTCCGATGGCCTGGAAGGACGCTGTTGCCACCGTGCAGACGGTTCCATCTGGGTCCAGGATTCTCGCTGTGGTGTCGATCCTGCTGCCATCGATCGACGAGATGCTCGCCTCGACCGAGTGTGTGACCCCGACGGCCACCGAAGCCACGAACTCCGCCGATGAGCGAGACGTCAGCGCCCACTGGTGCGCCAGCGCGATCGTCGCCCACGCCATCGCCTCATCGAGGATCGCCAACTGAACGCCGCCGTGCACCAACGTCGGCGCGCCCGAATAGGTGTCGGACAGCTCGAACTCGGCCGTCACCGTCTCGGTCGCGTCGTCGTGAAAGAACGGGATGCGCAACCCGTGCTCGTTGCGGGATTCGCAGACGTAGCAGTTGGACTCGTAGCCCCAGTCGTCGTTGTGCAGCCTGGTCTTCATCGCGGGGTCCTCCATACACGGGTCCGCCGCCGATCAGCGGCCCGAATGTCCGAACCCGCCGAGACCGCGCTCTGTTTCGTCGAGCACGTCCACCTCCACCCATGCGGCCTGCTCGACCCGCTGAATGACCAACTGGGCGATCCGGTCCCCGCGGACCACCGTGTACGGCTCCGACGGGTCCGTGTTGATGAGGAGGACCCGCAGTTCGTCGCGGTAGCCGCTGTCGATCAGACCCGGCGTGTTGAGGCACGTGACCCCGTGTCGTAGGGCAAGCCCCGAGCGCGGTTGCACGAAGCCGGCGTACCCCTCCGGAATCGCCACCGCCACTCCGGTGCCGACCAGCGCGCGACCACCTCCCGGCTGGAGAACCACCTCTTCGCTGGCGACGAGATCGGCTCCCGCATCGCCCGGTTTGGCGTACGCGGGGAGCGGGAGGTCGCTGTCGACTCGGCGAAGAGGGACGGTCACCACGGCGACGACTCTACGCAGCCAGAAGAGCGCGAGTCGGGAGGGAGGGTCTGTGTCGCACCCAGCCTCTACCATGCCCTCCGTGCTCGTCTGGATGGACCTCGAGATGACGGGGCTCGACCCCCGAATTCATCGCATCGTCGAGATCGCGACGATCGTCACCGACAATCAGCTCGAGATCGTCGCCGAGGGCCCCGACCTCGTGGTTCACGCCTCCGACGACGACCTCGCCACCATGGACGACTTCGTCACCAACATGCACACCAAATCGGGCCTCCTGAACCAGATCAAGGAATCGACGGTGACGCTCGAGGACGCGGGCGCACAGACGCTGGCGTTCATCAAGGACCACGTGAAAACGCCACGGACCGTGCCGTTGTGCGGCAACTCCATTGGCACCGATCGCCGATTCCTCGACATCTACCTCCCCGACATCGAGAACTTCCTGCACTATCGATCCGTCGACGTCTCCACCCTCAAAGAGCTCGCTCGGCGTTGGGCACCCGCCGTCGCCAGGTCGGTTCCGCAGAAGGCGACCTCCCACCGCGCCCTCGACGACATTCGCGAGAGCATCATCGAGCTACAGCACTACCGCGAACACCTCTTCATGCTTCCAGACGTGCCCGGGTCCGAATCGAACGACGGTTAGAGACTCCGGTAGATTCCCTCACGTGAACCGGCCAACTCGCGAAGAGCAGCTTCCCCCAGAGGACGGGATCGTCGAGCTCGCGCCCAACGTTCGTCGGCTCCAGCTGCCGATGTCCATGCCGGGGCTCGGGCACGTCAACTGCTACATCCTCGACGACGCCAAAGGCGCTGCCCTGGTCGACCCAGGGCTGCCGGGACCACAGAACTGGCGAGCGCTCATGGATGGACTGCAACAGGCGGAGGTCCCGCCCGAGCGCGTGCATTCGATCGTCATCACGCACAGCCACCCGGACCACTTCGGCGCGGCGGGCCGCTTCGCCGAGCAGTACGGCGCCGACATCGTCACCCACCGCAACTTCCGATTGTGGTGGGACCTCGACGAAGAAGACGACGAGCCGCTCGAGAACGTGAGCGCTGCCGGCGAGAACGACGAGATCAACCAGACCATGTACGACGACCCACTCTTCTCGGGTCGGAGGCAGGGACCGGGAGCCCCCACGCCGTGGGGCGGCGAGCGCTTCAAGATGCCGTGGCACCGCCGGCTCGGGTACTTCTTCATGCGTCAGGGCTGGGGCGGTCGCTGGTTCGCCACCCCTACCCCCACCAAGCGGGTCGAAAACGCCGATCACATCTCACTCGCCCGACGCGAATGGGTGGCCGTGCACACGCCCGGGCACACCACCGACCACCTCTGCCTCTTCGATCCCGAAGAGGGGATGATGATCTGCGGCGACCACGTGCTGCCCACCATCACGCCGCACATCTCGGGCTTCGGAACCGCCCGAGATCCGTTGAAGGACTTCTTCGAGAGCCTCGACAGAGTGGGCGACTTCTCAGGGGTGAAGCTGGCACTGCCGGCTCACGGCAATCCCTTCACCGATCTTCCCGGCCGCGTCGAGGACATCAAGCGCCACCATGTCGAGCGCCTCGACATCTTGCGAGAAGCGTCGGACAAGCTCGGCCATGCACCGGTGGAGGGCTACATGCGCGAGCTCTTCAAGGAACGAGCCTGGGGTCCGATGGCCGAGTCCGAGACGTTCGCCCACCTGGAGCATCTCCGCCACATGGGCGAAGCCGCCGCCAACCGCACCGACGACGGCCTCCTGCACTACCAGTTCAAGTAGTCCGTCAGTCCACGCACGCCGGGCGGTAGCGGGAGATCGACGTCTCGCGTTAATTCGCTTGGACAGCGCGCCGACAGGTGATTGAGTAGAGGGCGTCCTCTCGAGGACGCCTTGCATTTGTGTGTCGTTTCCGTTTAATCGGTTGACGCACACCCAGCGGTCGTGATCCGCTACATCAGCACAACAGCTCCACGGAACGAGCATCTCGCCATGTTCAGCACACTCACGCTCAACACGAACAGCCGCCAGGCTGTGTCGTCGCGCGTGCGCTGCACCCCGGCGGCCGCATGGCTCGACACCGCCGAGATGTTCGGGTTCGCAGGTACCTACGCCGGTATCAAGCACCCGACCTGGCGGCCTCCCGAGGATCCGATGTAGCACCCGCAACATCGCAAGAACTCCGGAGAGGCCGCCAGGACAACCTGGCGGTCTCTCTGCGTTTCACCCACGAACCAGAGAGCCACACGAAAGCAGTGCCCATGGACAACACACGTCACCTACCCACCACCGCAGATCCACCCCTCCGACTACCCGACTGAGACGACACAAGGACCGAGACCGTGCTCGAACTACTGATTCAGACCGACGACATCTGGCGGGTCGACGGACGTTGCAACGACGGCAACGGCACCCTCACCCACCTCTTCTTCTCCGACGACATCCATGACATGGCCCGCGCCAAGGCCATCTGCACCAAGTGCACCGTGAGCGAGGAATGCCTCGATGCGGCGCTCACCCGGCACGAGCCGTGGGGTGTGTGGGGCGGAGAGTTGATCGAGAACGGCCGAATCGTGGTCAACAAGCGTGGTCGTGGACGGCCGCCCAAGACTCCGCGGCCGCCTCTCGTGGTGGACGAGGTTCCTGTCCCTCCGGACCTCGTCTCCGCCTGACACCCGGGGTGGAGCGAGCGGAGTCCCCCTTCTGCTCGCTCCGCCCCGGGCCCTCCCCCAGCGGCTCCTCTACCGGTGACTGAGGCCGTCCGACACGGACGCCCGACAGCCCGGGAGGGGGCCGCTGGTCGGGTTTTGGGCACGAGCTGGGCTTCCGGTATCGCTGCGGCCGCCGATACCGTGTGGGCCGTGACGGCCACCACCACTCCGGCGCAGCAGCGTGCACCCTGGCGACGGTGGGCCCTCGCCACGCTCGGCGCGTACGTGGCGGGTGCGGTGGTGTTTCTGGCCGTTGGCGGAGGCGCTCCCGAGGCGAACCTCGCCCAGGATCGGACGCCCGGCACGCTCGGACCGGTTCACGACATCGCGTACGAGACTCTCGACGGAGAGCCGACGACCCTCGCGCAATACGCCGGGCAGCCTCTCGTCATCAATTTCTTCGCCTCGTGGTGTCCACCGTGCATCGAGGAGATGCCCGATCTCCAACGCTTCCACCAAGAGCACGGAGGCCGCTACACGGTCGTCGGCCTCGCTGTGGAGGGCTCGCGGCCGGCCCGTGACCTCGTAGAGGAGGTGGGGGTCACCTACGACATCGGACTGGACCAGCGGGACATCCTGATCGAGCTGGGCGGGGTGGCGATGCCGACCACCGTTTTCGTGAGCTCCACCGGCCAACTCCTCGACTCGCACAGCGGGATCCTGCAGTACGACGACTTAGTGGACAAGGCCGAGGAGCTCTTCGGGTCGTGATCGACGCCAACCTCACGTTCGCCTTTACCGCCGGAATCGTGGCGACGGTCAATCCATGCGGCTTCGCGATGCTGCCGGCCTACCTGTCCTACTTCCTCGGCATCGAGGGCGGCGCTCGGGGCGGCGACCCTCAGGCCAGCGTGTTCCGGGCGCTCTTCACGGGCGCTGTCGTGTCCTCGGGGTTTCTGCTCGTCTTCGGTCTCGTCGGGATTCTGTTCACGCTCGGAGTCGACCAGATCCGCGAGATCGTGCCGTGGCTCGCCATTGCGATCGGCGTTGGGCTGTTCGTGCTGGGTATCGCTCTCCTCCGCGGCAAGCAGTTGATCGTGATCCTGCCCAAATTCGAGAAGGGCGGATCGGGCCGCGATCTGCGGAGCCTGTTCCTGTTCGGCGTCAGCTACGCCGTGGCCTCGGTCTCGTGCGGGTTGCCCACGTTCATCATCGTGGTCTCGACATCGGTCGGCGACGCCCAATCGGGCGTGGCCTCGTTCGTCGCGTACGCGCTGGGAATGGCGCTCGTTCTGACCTCTCTCACCGTCTCGCTCGCGCTCGCTCGCCAGAGCTTGCTCCACCGGCTCAGGGCCCTGATGCGCCATGTCGATCGGTTGGCGGGCGCGCTGATGGTTCTCGCGGGCGTCTACCTCGTCTGGTACTGGCTCACCGAACGGCTGGACTCGTCTCAGCGCGGCGTCGTTCTGCGAGTCGAGGAGTGGAGCAGCTCGATCAGCAACTGGGTGACCGACCTCGGCGGGGTCCGCCTCGGAGTCGTGATGAGCATCGTCGTCGCTCTCGGAGCAATGGCGGTGATCGCCGGCGGAGGAACGGTGAGCCCGGCGACCGAAGACGAGATTCCCGCAGGTTCCTAGACTGCCCCGATGGCGCTGCACCTGGGGGACCACGACCTGCTGCGCAGTGACCGTCCCTTCGCCGAGCTCCTCGGCCAACCAGGCGTGAGCGAGATGCTGCATCTCCGGTCACGATTCGGGTTCATGGCGTTCCACGGCGGCTGGCTCGAAGAGGTCACCGACGACATCGCGGTCGCCGCAGCCGAGCGATCGGGCGCATCGCTCTACGCCGTCCTCCAGGGACCCGACGACCAGTGGCACATCCCGTCCCACCTCGTGACCCCCGACGAGTCGCCGAACCTGGCTGCGTTTCTCGACCACGTGGACGTGGTCGTCGCCATTCACGGCTTCGGTCGCCCCGACCTTCTCCGCTCGGTGCTCCTCGGTGGACGCAACCGGGATCTCGCCGAGCACGTCGCCATTCACCTGATTCGACACATCCCGCACTACGAGGTCCTCCACGACCTCGACGCGATGCCCAAGGCGCTCCGGGGCCAGCATCCCCAGAACCCGGTCAACCTGGCCAGCGGAGGCGGAGTCCAGATCGAACTGCCCCCTCGCATCCGCGGCAAAAGCCCGATGTGGACGGGATTCCGGGGCCCCGGCCGGGTACCCCACCACGAGGCCCTGATCGACGGCCTTGCGTCCTCAGCCAGAGCCTGGGCCGATACCCGCGGTTGATCTGTCGAAGATCAGGTCGTCCGCCGCTTCAGGGCGCCAGGCGGGTGAGTGACCAGGCGTCGCCCCGTCGCTGGTACACCAGGCGGTCGTGGAGGCGATGCTCGCGGCCCTGCCAGAACTCGATGCGTTCGGGGACCAGAACGAAACCGCCCCAGTGATCGGGGCGGACCGGATCTGCGCCCCGCAGGCCATCGTCGATCTCCTCATGGCGCGCGACCAGTGCGTCACGGGACGGGATCTCCCTGCTCTGATCCGACGCAATGGCCGAGATCCTCGACTCCCGGTCTCGGCCGCCGAAATAGGCGTCGGACTGCTCGGGGGTCGCTCGATGCACCGGGCCCGAGAAGCGCACTTGACGCTCGAGTGGCAACCAGCTGAACAGCGCTTCGGCCACCGGGTTGGCGATCAGCTCACGACCCTTCTGGCTCTCGTAGTTGGTGTAAAACGCGAGCCCACCGTCGATTCGGCCGCGCAGCAGGACGTTGCGAACCGATGGTCGGCCTCGCCTGTCTGCAGTCGCGATCGCCATGGCGTTGGCGTTGTGCATTCCGAGACCGGTCGCGCCGGCCAGCCATTCGTCGAAGAGTTCCACGGGATCTTCGGGCGCGAGGGCTTCAGACAGGCCCTCAGCCATGAGGTCGAGGCGAACGGGTCGGAGGTCGGCTGGCTCGGGCATCTGTGCTGCAATTCGGGCGAGGGCGTGGGGAACGGTTGTCCATGACAGCACGCGAGCCGGTCGGAGTCGTAGTCGGCGCCATCGTGGGCGCGGGAGCACGGTGGGCCCTCGGCGAGGTCATCGACCCCGACGCCGCCCTGCTGGTGGTGAACGTGGTCGGCTGCCTGGTCATCGGGTGGGCTCTTGGGGCCGGTCACGGCGCATGGCTCACCGCCGGACTGTGCGGATCGCTCACGAGCTTCTCAGCGCTGGCTCTGCAGATCGCAGTGCTTCTGGACGGCAGTTCCTACGGCGCGGCAGTGGGGTGGCTCGGCGCAACGGTGATGGGTTGCGGGTTCGCCTTCGCCGGCGGGACGCACGCTGCCAGACTGGGAACCCGGTGACTGCGATCGCGTTCGTCGTCCTCGCGGGGACCGGGGCGCTCGTTCGTTGGCAGACCTCCGCGCGCTACGGACCGGCTGCCACGCTCGCGGTCAACATCGCGGGGGCGTTCGCCCTGGCGGTTCTTCATGCCTCCGGTGAGGTGCCCACTGCGATAGCCGCCGGTGGATTGGGCGCGTTGACAACCGTGTCGAGCGTCGCAGGTCAGGTGGCGGCCGCCGAGGCACGACACCGTGGTACGGGCGCTGCTTACGCGACCCTCACCCTGATCACCGGAATCAGCGCTGCCTGGCTGGGTCTCCAACTCGGCTGATTCGTGCAAGGTTCGCCACCGCACAAGCGCACAAGGGGGTCAGACACGGGTCTGACCCCCTTGTGATCTTGTGAAAAGCGGGGCCGGGAGGGGCGGCATTATCAGGGCGTGGTGGGGGCGGGGATGAGGTCGTAGCCGAGGTAGCGCTGCAGGACCTCGGGGACGGCGATGGAGCCGTCGTCTCGCTGGTTGTTCTCCATCAGGAACACCAGCGTGCGGCTGATCGCGCACGCCGTTCCGTTGAGCGTGTGGAGCAGGCCGCTGTCGTCGTCACCGCGGTACCGGCTCCCCATGCGGCGAGCCGAGTAGTCGGTGTAGTTGGAGCACGACGTCACCTCGCGATAAGTCCCCTCCGAGGGAAGCCAGACCTCGAGGTCGTACTTCTTGGCCGCCGCGGCGCCCAGGTCGCCAGACGCGATGTTGATCACCCGGTACGGAAGGCCGAGACCGCCGACGATCTCTTCCTGGATCGATCGGAGCATCTCGAGCTCTTCCCAGCTGGAGTCCGGGTCGCAGAACGAGAACATCTCGACCTTGTCGAACTGGTGCACTCGGAAGATGCCCCGGGTGTCCTTGCCGTAGGTCCCCGCCTCGCGGCGGAAGCAGGAGGAGAAGCCCGCATAGCGGACCGGCAGCGACTCTCGTTCGAGCCGCTCACCTCGGTGGAGGCCGGCGAGCGCGACCTCTGAGGTCCCGATGAGGAACAGGTCGTCCCCCGCGATCTCGTACACCTGATGCCGGTCAGTGGGAAAGAACCCGGCGTCGACCATCATCTCCTCGCGCACCAGCACGGGCGGTACCACGGGGATGAAGTCGTGCTTCTCGAGCAGCTCGAGGGTCCACTGCACGAGAGCGAACTCCAGCCGGACCGCCGGGCCCATCAGGTATGCGAACCGACTCCCCGAGTTGCGCACCGCCCGGTCGCTGTCGACCATCCCGAGAAGTTCGCCGATCTCGGCGTGATCGTGGGGGCGGGCGGCCGTCCGCTCACCGATCTCGTGGACCAGCTCGAAGGCCTCTTCGTCGCCCTCGGGAACCGATTGGTGGGCCGGGTTGGGAATCTGCAACGCGAGCTCATCGACGGCGTCCCCCGCAGCGCGCTCGGCCTCTTCCAGGCCTTCGAGCTCCGCCTTGAGCCGTGCAGCTTCCTCGATCTTGGCCGGACGATCCTCCGGCGCAGCGCGGCCGATCTCCTTGCTCGCGGCGTTCTGTGCAGCGCGCGCCTGTTCCGCAGCATGCATCGAAGCGCGCCGTTGCTCATCGGCCGCGAGCAACTGGTCGATCGTCGCTGAGTCGACGCCCTTCTTGATGGCGCCGGCGCGATAGTCGGGTTCGTCGCGGAGTCGTCGAAGGTCGATCACAGAAGTCGAACGTATCGAAGTGGCGAGGGCTCCGAGGCCCTCATTCGGGTCAGCAGAACTCGCCGATGTCGCAGCCCGCCGGGTCCTGCCAGAACACCATCGAGGTACCCATGGCCGCGAACACCGCGAGCGCGAGAACGAGGGCGGCCACGAAGACCCAGGAGAGGATCTTGCTGTCGAACTTCAGGTGCATGAAGTAGGCGACCACGATCCAGAACTTGACGACCATCAAGATGAGGAGCGAAGGCACCTCGAGTGCACCGAAGTCGAAGAAGTAGGTCGAGACCTCGACGGCCGTCAGGATCGCCAAGATGATGGCGATCCCGATGTAGCCGAGATCGCTCAGGCCATGGCTCTCGTGCTCGTCGTGCCCGTGGGCGTTCGCAGCGGTGTCTGTTGCCGTGCTCATCGGAACTCCTTACGGGATCAGGTAGACGACCGCGAAGATCACGATCCACACGATGTCGACGAAGTGCCAGTACAGGCCGATGATCTCCACCGTCTCGGCGCGGTCGACGGTCAGCGAGCCTCGCTGGATCAGAGCGACCAGCGACACCAGCATGACGATTCCGAGCGACACGTGAACGCCGTGGAAGCCGGTCAGGGTGTAGAAGGCCGACGAGGAGATGTTCGTCGTGTAGCCCAGGCCCTCGCGGTAGAACGTGGTGAACTCGTACACCTGACCGGCGATGAAGATGGAACCGAGAGCAGCGGTCGTGAGCAACCAGAGCTTGCATCGCTCGAGGTTGCCCTCGACGATGGCCGCCACGGCCAGGACCATCGTGAGCGAGCTCATCAGGAGAACGAACGAGCTGACCGACGTAAACGGGATGTCGAAGAGATCGGCGGCCGTGGGCCCGTGGGTGTCTGGACCGGTGCGGTTGCGCAGCAGCAGGTAGGTCGAGATCAACGCGCCGAACAGCAGGCAGTCCGAACCGAGAAAGCTCCACATGGTGAGCTTCTCGTTGGACACCCCGGTCGACAGCGGCGGGTGCTCGAGCTCGTCGTAGTGCGTCGGCCCGTACGCCAATTCGGGTGCATCGGCAGTGGTCGAATCAGCCAACGGGGGCCCCCTCGGTGCTGTCTGCTTCCGCCGCGTCGTCGCCTTCGCTCGGGGCCTCGCTGGCCACCGCGGCACCGTCACCATCGTCACCATCGTCACTGTGATGGTCGTGATCGTGCCCGGCGTTAGGGTCGGTCGGAGGTTCGAGGCTCCAGCCGTACATGGACCCGAGCAGCAGCACGAGCCCGATCCCGGCCATCCAGAGGTTGTAGATGATCCCGAGACCGATGAGCGGGAAGGCCGCAGCCAACACGATCGGCCAATAGGACGGGCTCGGCAAGTGCGGGTGCTGATCACCCTTCTGGGCGATCGCGTTGCCGTCCGCCACCTTGCGCAGCTTGCCCGACTCGTCCCGCTGGTACTTCTTGTGCCAGAAGTCGTCGAGATCGGTGACGACGGGGACATAGTCGAAATTGTGCTCGGGAGCGGGCGACGGGATCGCCCACTCGAGGGTGCGGCCGTCCCACGGATCCGGTGGCGCCTGGGGGACCGTGCCCCTGCGGTAGCCGCTCCACGTCTTCAAGATGTTGTAGGCGAAGACCAGCATCGCGATCAGGATCACGAACGCACCGATCGTGGCGACCGCGTTCCAGAAATCGAAGCCGTCCTCGGGGCCGTACTGGCTGTGGCGGCGAGCCATGCCCTGCAGGCCGAGGATGTGCATCGGGCCGAACGTGGTGTTGAACCCGATGAGCACCAGCCAGAAGTGCCACCTCCCAAGCCGTTCGTTGAGTTGGTAGCCGAACGCCTTGGGCCACCAGAAGTACATGCCGGCGAACAGACCCATGAGCGCGCCGCCGAACAGCACATAGTGGAAGTGGGCGACGATGAAGTAGGTGTCGGTCTGCTGGGTGTCGCCGGCGGCCACGGAGTGCATCACCCCCGAGAGCCCACCGATCGTGAACATCGACACGAGCGAGATGCCGAACATCATCGGCACGGTGAAGGTGATGCGTCCGCCCCACATCGTGAAGATCCAGTTGAGGATCTTCACCCCGGTGGGGACCGCGATGAACATCGTCGTCGCAGAGAACGCGGCCACCCCGACAGGCCCGACCCCTGAAGTGAACATGTGGTGCACCCAGACGCCCCACCCCATGAAGCCGATGGCGGCACCCGACAGCACCACCACCGGGTAACCGAAGAGCGGCTTGCGGGAGAACACCGGTAGGACCTCGGACACGATGCCGAACGCTGGAAGGACGAGGATGTACACCTCGGGATGCCCGAAGATCCAGAACAAGTGCTGCCACAGCAAGGGGTCGGCGCCCATCGCCACGTTGAAGAAGTTGGCGTCGAAACTGCGGTCGAAGGTGAGCAGCACCAGGGCGACGGTGATGACCGGCAGGGCGGTCACCAAGAGGATCTGCACCACCAGGGCCATCCAGGTGAAGACCGGCATGCGCAGCAGGGTCATGCCAGGCGCCCGCATGTTGAGGATCGTCACGGTCAGGTTGATCGCTCCGACCAACGAGGCAATACCTGCAATCTGCAAACCGACGGCGTAGAAGTCCATGCCAGAGCCGGCGCTGTAGAGCGAGCCGGTGTTGGGGGCGTAGGCGAACCAACCGCCGTTGGGGGCGCCCCCCACGAACCAGCTGATGTTGATGAAGATGCCGGCGAAAGCGAAGATCCACAGGCCCAGTGCGTTGAGTCGTGGGAACGCCACGTCACGAGCACCGACCTGGAGCGGCACCAGATAGTTCGCGAAGGCGTTCGCCAACGGCATGACCACGAAGAACACCATCGTGACGGCGTGCATCGTGAACAGCTGGTTGTACTGATCGGCGGTCAGAACCGTGCCGTTGGGCCTGAACAGCTGCGTGCGGACCAGCAGCGCCTCCACACCGCCCACGAAGAACCAGAACATGGCGAGGGTGCCATACATGATGCCGATCTTCTTGTGATCGACCGTGAACACCCACTCCTTCCAGCCTGTGGCGTGGGTGGGGCGTCGGAACGCACCGATGTCGGGCGCGCTGTCACCGCTCTCGAGTTCGAGGACTTCTGGTCGTTCCTCGGTGAGTGCCATGGGTTTCGGTCTCCTCGGCCAGAGTCAGGCGGTCAGGGCAGGATCGGCGCTGGGCCGAGAGTCATCAGGAAAGCAACGACGTCGTCGAGGTCGTCGTCGGACAGCGTGTCCACGAAGGACGGCATGCCCTGGAAGTTGTCGGGGTTCATCGGTTTCTGGCTCGGGGCGTCACGCACCCACTCGCGCAGATCCGCGATGTTGACGGCTCCGTCGTCCTCGTAGAGGTCGAACAGCGCACCGGCGAACGACACGCGGCTCATGAGGTGGGTGAGTCTCGGGGCCACACCCGACCGCAACTCGACAGGCGTCGTCTCGAGGGCGGCTGCGTACGCCGGGTCGCCGTTCTCGATCACGTGGCAGCTGACGCAGTGCTGAGCGAAGACCGCAGCGCCATCGGCTGCGCTACCGGTGGTCGGCAGCGAGGCCTGGGTCTGCTGCACCCGCAGCCACTCTTGGTAGTCGGCATCATCGAGCGCCACGGCCCGAACCTGCATGTTGGCGTGGCTCAGACCGCAGAACTCGACACACTCACCCCAGTAGATGCCAGGCTCCTGGGCGCTGATGCGCCAGTCGTGCACGCGTCCGGGGACGGCGTCCTTCTTGCCGTTGAGCTCCGGAACCCAGAACGAGTGGATGACGTCGTTGGAGTGGATCTCGAGGTTTACCTCGACATCGACCGGAATCACGATGTCGTTCGCCGTCACGATGTCGTAGGTGCCGTCGCCGTCGAGGTCGTAGCTGAACTGCCACCACCACTGTTGGCCCTCGACCTTGATGGTCGGGCCGTCGGACTTCTCGTGCAGGTCGAAAATCGAAGGCAGGGTGACGACCGCGAGAACG
Source organism: uncultured Acidimicrobiales bacterium (assembly GCA_964629575.1). Lineage (GTDB taxonomy): Bacteria > Actinomycetota > Acidimicrobiia > Acidimicrobiales > Poriferisodalaceae > JAYPWI01. The sequence continues at coordinate 14,379 of CAZVUM010000023.1, forward strand.
ACGAGCATCCCGACGGGGATCAGGGTCATCAGGATTTCGGCGTTGCGGCTGCCGTGGCTCTGCTCGGGCAGATCGTCCGGATCGTCGTCGGGGCGGGCCCGGAACTTGATGATCACCACAACGACGAGGACCGCGACGAAGATCCCAACCGCCGCCGCCATCCAACCCGAGAGCTGATTGATCCACCAGATGTCCTCGGCGTTGTCACCCTTGGGTTTCGTCGGGTCGAGGCGGCCCGAGGCACACGACGCCAGGACCAAGGCCATCGCGACCAGGCCGAACACGCGGCCGCGACGCAGGGAGGAGGGTCGGTGTCCCATGTGCATCTTTCGATCGGATCGACGCGCCATCACCGCACCACCACCGGTGCGTCGAGCGAGTGCTCGCTCGTGTCGTCGGCGTGGCTCTCGTCGCCTTCGTCGCTGCGCTCCTCGTCCCCGTCGTCGTGTTCGACGTGGGGGTGGAACTCACGCTCACCGATGGCTGCCGAGGTGATACCCGCGACGATCACGCCGATGCCCGACAGGACGAGGATCGTGGCCACGATCGGCCGGCGCATGTTCGGGAAGGCATACAGAACGAAAGCAAACCCGAGCATCACCAGCGAGAGGGCGATGGCAATCCAGCTGGCGCCGTTTCGACTCGACGCCAGAAAGACACGCGAGAGCAAGAGGATCGGAAGGGCGATCGCGAGAGCGCCGTAGAGTGGGATCTCGAACGGGGCGAGCATCTGGTCGCGATGGGCTGCGTTGGCGGCCTGATCGGTGCTGAGGCGCTCGGCCCAGGCACTCGCCGTCCACTCGACTGCGGCGACGACAAGAATCGCAATGCCCAAGATGGTGAGCGTGCTGTCTGTTACGAGGCCCACCATGAGCACGCCCATACCGAGCGCGGACATGACCGGCCAGTAGGTGGGTGCTGCGGGATGAGCGTGGGCCTTCTCCCGATCGACCGAGTCTCCGTCGCCTACCGAGAGCGCCAGCCCGGCCAGGAGCGCGAAGGCGACTGCTGCCGTCCCGAGCACGATCGTGCCGTACATGACGACGTGTCCGGTGCCGTCCATGCCGGTCGCGATACCGAGAACCACCGCGGCCGCGGTGGCCAGGGCGACCCGGCCGGCGAAGTACCTGCTTGCGATGCCGACCATCGTTCTCCTACTTCACCACGTAGACGACGTACCAGGTGGCCGTCCACGCGACAGCCACGAAATCCCAGAAGAAGACCGCTGCACCCAAGGGGTAGCTGGAGTCGCGGCCTCTGTTTCCACCGACGGACCGCAGTCCCATGAGTGCGAGGTAGAACATCCCGACCACCACCAGAGCGAGGGTAAGGCCCGTGGTAGCGAAAGCGAGATTGACGTACTCACCGGAGCCGATCTCCAGCTCCATGCGGTTGAGGCTGTACATCACCATGTTCACGAACCCGAGCCCGAAGACGAGGGTCGTGGCGATGGCTGTCCAGGTGTGACCCGTCTCGCCCCGTCGGCTCGCCCACAGCGCCCAGTGAGCGGTGATCACAGAGGCGAAGAGCGTCAGCAGGGCGTAGTCGAACTGTGGGTTGGGGACCAGGTGACCTTCGAGCCAGTCGTGGCCGGGGTGCGGGCCCGAAGCATGGCGGCGGGCCATGTAGAGGGCGAGCGAACCCGCGATCATCATCGACCCAGCAGCGACAGCGAAGCCCGTGGCGACGAATTGGCTGCGAGGGCGGGGGGCGGGGCCGGCCTGGAGGGCCGGCGTGGTGTCGGTCATCAGACGGTGACCTCCTCAGCGTCTGCGTCGGCCTCGGTGGCGTCGAGGAGCGGAGTGCCCGACGTGATGTCGGCCATTTCGCCCTCGCCCATCGGCGGGGGTGACTCCAGGAGCCATTCGGGCGTCTGGGCCGACCAGGGATCGGCCTCGGCCTCTTTGCCCCGCTTCAACAGCACCGAGAGGGCGAGGTTGAGGAGCAAGAGCGCGCCGCCCACACCGGCGACGATCACGCCGAAGAGCCCCATGGCGCTATACCCCTCGGCACCGCTGTCGTCGACCAAGGCGTCGTACACCGTGGTGAGGTTCGGATCCGGGTACACGAAGTCCGGCTGCTCGGTGAGTACGCCAGACAGGGCAGGGCCTGCGGTGGCGAGCAACGCACCGACGGCCACGACAGCGACGGCGAGCAGGCCGATCGCCTCGTTGAGACGGCGTCCCCAGATCTTCGGCGCCCACCAGTGCAGCGCGGCCACGACGCCCATCAGCGCGGCGCCGTAGATGAGGAGCGACTGCAGACCCGTGACGAAGGTGGTGTCTTGCAGGTACGGGTTGCCGTTGTTCCCGCGACCAGCGATCTCGAGCCAGTCGGCACCGGCACCCACCAGACCGAGAGCTGCTGCGAGCAAGACCATGCCGCCGGCCAGAAGGGCGGCGGCGAGCGACGTGGTGATCTTGAGGCCCTTGCGACCCTGGAAGAGGGTGAATCCGAGCACGCCGAGCAGCGCCGTGGTCCCGAGCAAGGCACCGCCGTACATCCCGACGAGGATCACGCCCTCGACGCCGTCGATGAGGTCGCGTCCTTCGCCCGTGACCGAGAAGTTTGCCCAGGCACCGAATCCGAACAGCCCAACGAGCCCCATGGTGAAGTACACCGCGAGCGGTTCGAAGACCCTGCGGCGTGACGCGGAGAGCACGATCTCAGCGACGACGCCGAGCACCGGCACCGAGTAGATGAACAGCTGGGGTGTCCGGTGGATCCAGTCGATGCGTTCCCAGACCCCGAAGTTCCCGCCGAGGAACAGTCGTCCGTAGCGATGATCGACGTAGATGATCGCCAGCTGACCGAGCAGCACAGGCAGGCTCACGAGCAGCATCGATGCCGTCACGAGTGCCGACCAGGAGAACGGCGGCGTGTTGTCGAGATACAGGCCGGGCGAGCGCATCGTCAGAACGGTCGTCGCAACGACCATCGCTCCGATGAGAAGCGACAACACCATGCCCGCGAGGGCGAGCATGTGGAGGTCGACGCCTTCGGTCCAGCCGCCGTAGGGGCCGCCGTTGCCGAGGTAGGCACCGAAGAGAACCCCGCTCGACACGAGCCAACCCCAGAACGAGGCGGTCGCGGCACGGGGGAACGCCAGATTCGCTGCGCCGATCTGCAGGGGCACCACGTACATCGCCAGCCCCAGGAAAATCGGGATGACGAACATCAGCACGAGAACTTCGCGCGACATCGCGAAGACCTGGGCGAACGAGCTGGCATCGAGTGCCGCAAAGTCGCTCGCATCGGTGAGGTCGATGCGGACCAACATGTCGAGGACGGCGCCGACCACCATGAGCGCCAACGACGACACGATGAAGAGGCGCCCCACTCGTTTGTGGTCCGCTGTGCTGAGCCAACCGAAGGGAGTGGGATCCTCGGCGGGTGCGGAGTCCTGGCTGGCGTCGGTGTTGGATTCGCTCATGCTCGGTGCTGTTCGTGCCGGAGGCGGTCGATCGTCGGGGGCGTGAGGGGGCGTCGGTGACAGCCGCGCGCCGCCAGCCCCGACAGGCGTCGGGTGGGGACTTTACTCACCAGGTTGCCAGGCATGTAACTGAACGCGGGGTATTCCCGACAGTCCTTCCTCGACCCCACCATTCAGAGCCCTTCTCTCACCAAGACGTCGACGGCCATGGCGACAAAGAGCGCTCCCAGATAGGTGATCGAGTAGCCGAAGACGCGCATCGCCTGACGGGTGTCCGGCGAGCGGAGCAGCTTGACCGTGTGCCAGAGGAACAGGCCACCCGCAGCGAGGGCGCAGACCAGATAGATGGGGCCGGTACCCGCCGCGAGGTGGAACCACAAGCTGAGCCCGATCACGACGAGCGTGTACCAGATCATTTGCAGCGCTGTGCTGCGGGTGCTGGCCACCGTGGGCATCATCGGCACGTCGGCGGCCTTGTAGTCGTCGGCGTATTTGATCGCCAGCGCCCAGAAGTGCGGAGGCGTCCAGAAGAAGATCACACCGAACAACAGCCACGGCGCCAACGCGAGCGAGTCGGTGACCGCGGCCCAGCCGACGAGCGCGGGGACAGCGCCCGCCGCGCCGCCGATCACGATGTTCTGTTTCGAGGTGCGCTTGAGCCACAGCGAGTAGACGAACACGTAGAAGACGCATGCGCTCACCGCGAGGATCGCGGACAGCAGGTTGACGCCCGCCCACAAGAGGGCGAAGGCGGCGAGCTCGAGGATGAAGCCGAAGATCAGAGCCCCACGCGGCGACACAGCGCCCGTGACCAGAGGCCGCCCCTTGGTGCGGTCCATCAGGCGATCGATGTCGCGATCGATGTACATGTTGAACGTGTTGGCGCCGCCTGCGGCCAGGGTTCCCCCCACCACGGTGAGGGCGATCAGCCAGACGCTCGGCAACCCGCCCTCGGCCACGATCATCGTGGGCACGGTGGTGATGAGGAGAAGCTCGATGATGCGCGGCTTGGTCAACATCACGAACGCGCCAGCTGCGGTTCGGAAGCGGCGCACGGGGGTGGGGGGCACCACCGAGATCTGGTTCATCGGCGCCTACGTTAGGAGCCAGTGCCGGTCGGCTCCATTTCTTCGGCCACTTTCCGGCCGATTCTGTGGTTTGAGCGGCTGACCTCTAGCGTCGAAGCGTGGCTGCCCCCCGGATCACGCCGCGCACCTACCACTGGATCAGCCGCGCTGCTCTGTGGTCGCTCGTGGCGATCGTCATCACCGGCGCGTCCGTCCGCCTCACCGGAAGCGGGCTCGGGTGCAGCGACTGGCCCAACTGCGAACCGGGCCAACTCGTCCCCGCCAAGGACTTCCACGGCTGGGTCGAATTCGGCAACCGGCTCATCACCGGCGTGGTGTCGCTTGCGGTGATCCTGGCCGTCTCCGCGTCGCTGTATCGCGCGCCTCGCGAGCGCAGGCTGACGATGTGGAGCCTCGGACTCGTCGCCGGCGTTGCCGCTCAGGTCGTGCTCGGGGCGATCACAGTGCGCACCCATCTGTCACCGCCGATCGTGATGGCGCACTTCCTCTTGTCGATGGGGCTGGTCTGGAACGCGGCGGTACTCGCGCGTTGTGCGGATCCCGAGCCGCAGACTCGGGCACCGGCGCCGAGATCCCTCGCGACACATTGCTGGGTGGTTGCGACGCTTGCCGCTGCTGCGATCGTCGCAGGAACCGTCGTCACCGCGGCCGGTCCTCACGGTGGTGACGAGGACGTCGAGCGGCTGGCGGTCGATCTTCCCGACGCGGCCCGCGTCCACGGAATCATCGTGTTCGCACTGGTGATCGCAGCTTTGTGGCTCGCGACTCGGCTTCGGTCAGCGGACCCAACCGACCTCTCTCGTCGCGCCGACTGGGTCCTCGGGATCATCGCGGTACAGGCCACGATCGGTTATGTGCAGTACTTCACCGAGGTGCCGGTACTTCTCGTTGCGGTGCACATCGCGGGCGCGAGTGCATTGTGGATCGCCGTGGTGCGGCTCGTCCTCGACGCACGCGGCATGAGCACCGACATTGGCGATGCGCCCCAGGCCTCCCAGGCGACTGGCAGCCGCGAACCCGATTTCGCACAATGACGCACGTGAGCGCGCTCGAACCCTCGCCCGTCATCGTCGACGAGCCGACCTCCGACGACGTGGTCGAGGAGGACGTGCCATGGGTGGTACTGGTCTGGAACGACCCCATCAACCTGATGAGCTACGTCGTCTTCGTGCTCAAGAAGCTCTTCGGCTACAGCACTGAGAAGGCGACGGAGCTCATGCTCGACGTCCATCACAAGGGCCGCGCTGCGGTATCGACCGGTTCGAGGGAGAAGGCCGAGCTGGACGTCTTCCGCCTCCACGAGTACGGACTGTGGGCGACGATGCAGAAGGACACCTAGGACCCGATGGTCTTCCGAAACCGCTTCTCCACCCGGCGCGATGGACAGATCGCATTCGAACTGTCCGACGAGGAGCGCGAGCTGATGGCCAGCCTGGTCGATCAGATGCGCGAGCTGCTGATGGGGACCGCAGCGGCGGGTTCCGTCGATCCCTCGATGCGCCGCCTGTACCCCACTGCCTACGCCGACGACGCGGAGAGCGACGCCGAGTACCAGGAGCTCATGCGTGACGAGCTGCTCGAACGACGGCTGGAGAACCTCGACGTGGTCGAGGGGAGCATCGGTCTCTCACACCTCGAAGAGGAAACGGCGCTGAGCTGGCTCACCGTGCTCAACGACATCCGGTTGGTGTTGGGCACAAGCCTCGACGTCAGCGAGGACGACGACTTCCTGGTGGATCCCGACGACCCCGACGAGGGACACAGGGCGCTCTACCACTACCTGGGACAGCTGCAGCACGAGTTCCTCGACGCCCTGATGGGCGACTGAGCGCCGCTCTCAACCGAGTATCGGGCACCACACGGCGCCCACGGTCCCCGCACCCGTGAAGGCCCCCACCGTGGGACCACACCGGTACCGGATGACCTCCGAGCCCTTCTGGCCGGCAAGCGCCAGCTCGAAGGAGTCGTAGAACCCGGACGCAGCACGGTCCGCGACGCCCACCCCAACTCGAAGGCGGTGCGACTCGCCACCGGCACGCACAGCGGCGGCCATGATCTCCGTCGCCTCGCCGATGGTGTCTGCGGTGCCGAGGACCACCAGCTCGCCGTCCTCGAAGGTCATCACGGGGATCTGCGGGCTTCGATCGATCTCGGTCAGCTCGTCGGACACCGCGACACGCCCCGAGGCGCGCGCCAGCTCCAGTGCTCCCATCACGAAGACGTTGCGCACCGCGCCGGCCGTCGCTTGGGCGGCATCGACGATCGCTGCGGCGGTTGGCTCGACCTCGCGAGCAGCGGCTGCAGCCAGGGCGACCAACCCGACGCTGAAGGACGCCTGCCCCGTGTCCACGATCTCGACCGGGACGTCGACGAGCTCGGACGCGAGCCGGGCGGCGTTCACCGTCCCCGACAGCGCAGACCCCACGTGGATCGAGACGATCCGGTCACACCCCTGCGCTGCGAGCGACCGATAGGTCTCCGCAACGACCCCGGGACTCGGTTGACTCGTCGACACCTCAGCGCCGGCCGCGAGCCTCTCGTAGAACTCCTCGACGTCGAGATCGACCCCCTCCGCGAACTCTTCGCCGTCGATGATCACCGGCAGCGGCACGATCCGAATGTCGTGGGCCACCGCGAGCTCGGCAGGCAGCTGCGCATTGGAATCGGTCACGAGTCCGATCACGACGTCCCCTCAGCCGTCGTGTCGATGGCGGTCTGCTCGAAGCGCACGGCGATCACCGACGCGGACACTGCCGCGGCGACCGCGAGACCCGCGCTCGGAGGCGGCCCCCACAGGTTGGGCAGGCGACGTCGCCACCACAGCAGGCCGCAGGCAACCCAGGCCATGCTGGCCACCGCGGTTGCTCGTCGAGGGTCACGGCGCAGGCCGGGCGTGTAGTAGCTGACGCCGGCCACCGCTGCGTCGATCGGGAAGTACGCGGGAAACGACACCAGGACCTGGCCGATGCTCGCCGCGACACCCTTTCCACCCTGGCCAGGGCGGGTGACCGGGTAGCAGTGCCCGAACAACGAGGCCGTGGACGCGACATGCACACCGGTCGGTCCGGCGAGGCGCCCGCCGACGACGCCGGCGAGTACTGCCTTTCCCGCATCCCCGACCAAGACCGCCGCACCTGCCCGCTTGCCCAGAAGCGCAGCCGCGTTCGCCGCTCCCGGATTGCCCGTTCCCGACTCGGTGACATCGACGCCGCGCGCTGCCAGTCGCGCCACGAGCTGGGCCGTCGGCAGCAACCCCGACACATATCCCACGGCAGCTGCGACAGCGGTGCGAAATCCCACCCCGATGAAACGTACCGGGATCATTGCCGCATTCCCGGCGCCGCCGCGTAACCTGTCCGAGCCCGGCCCCCATCGTCTAGCGGCCTAGGACACCGGCCTTTCACGCCGGCAGCACGGGTTCGAATCCCGTTGGGGGTGCTCTGTTTTGCGCTGCGGCTCGTCGCCCTTCGGGCTCCTCGCTCGCAGACACTCCGCCCAGCCCCACGCCACCATCCCCTCGGTCGTTCAGGCATGTCGGTCCACCCCCAACTGCCAGCTCACGCGGTCACCCCAGTCACCGTGGAAGCTGGCAGAACGGTCAGGGGTGTTCGGGGAAGCGCAGGGTGACCGTGGTTCCTTCGCCGTCGGTGGGCACGATCGACGCCGAGCCGTCGAAGGACTCCGCAACCTGGCGCACGATCGACAGGCCCAACCCGCTGCCCGTCGCCGAGCGCGCTTCATCGGTGCGGTAGAAGCGCTCGAACACCGCGTCCCACTCCGCCTCTGCGATCCCGGGGCCGCGGTCTCGCACCACCAGCTCGCCGCCGCGCACGGTCACATCGATCGAGGCGTCCGTGGGACTCCACTTGAGGGCGTTGTCGATCAGGTTCGACGCGGCGCGCTCCACCAGCGAGGGCACCGCCCGGATGCGACTCGGCCGCAGCTCGACGTTGATGTCGCAATCGGTTCGCCGCCGATGGCGTTGCACCGCAGCGTCCACAACAACTGCGAGATCCATGATCTCCGCGTCACCCATCTCGTGGCGATCCGTCGCCAGATCCACCAGCTCGCTCACGAGCGCGGTCAACTCGTCGAGCTCGAAGAGGACGTCATCCATCGCCTGCCGACGCAGCTCCGGATCGAGATCGTCCACCCGACTCATCAGCTCGACGTTGGTCCGCAAACTGGTGAGCGGCGTGCGGAGTTCGTGACTCGCGTCCGTCACCAGCCGATGCTGCTGCTGGCGGGACACGTCGAGTGCGCCGAGCATCGCGTTGAAGCTCGCCGCGAGCTCACCCAACTCGTCGTCACGCTCCACGTCGATCGGCTGGTCGAGATCCTGCGTCTCGGCCACCGATGATGCCGCCGCGGTCAATCTCCGCACAGGTCGAATCGCCCGACCCGCCACCAGAAAACCCGTCAACCCCGCGGCGGACACACCCAGAATCGCGACGACCGCCATCGTGTCCCGCAGCCGGGCGACCGATGCATCGATCTCGGTCAGCGGGCGCGCGAGCATCACCGCGCTGCGGTTGGGAGCCGAGACCGTCAGAACCCTCAGGTTGACCCCCTCGACCTCGACGTCTTGCCAGTTGCGCTTGTCCCGGTCGTTCGCCACGGCGATGTCGTCGTCGCTGACGGGAATGGGGTCGACGTTGGCCCCGATGATCACCCCATCACGGTCGATGATCTGCACGAGCACGTCGTCGGGGATGAAGCGCCCGAAGGGACGCTCGCCACGTCCACGACTCGGGATGATCCCTCGGCCGAACACCTCGACGGCAGCCGCCCGCTCCTCCAGCGTGTCATCGAGGGTGTTGCGAGCCTGGCGGCGCGCGGCGTAGAGCATCGCCCCCGCGATCACCAGAACTGCGACTGCGGTCGACGCTGCGACGACGAAGGCGATACGGGTCCTGAGGCTCATGCCGTGCTCACCCGTCCCGCAACACGTAGCCGACGCCGCGGACTGTGTGGATCAGGCGCGATGCGCGGTCCTGTTCGGTCTTGCGTCGCAGGTAGCCGATGTAGACCTCGAGCGAGTTGGAGGCCATCGACGAGTCGTACCCCCAGACCGACTCGTAGATCTGGTCGCGGGTGAGCACCTGGTTGGGGTGCGACAAGAAGAGCTCGAGCAGCGTGTACTCGGTGCGGGTGAGCTCGAGAACGGCCCCACCGCGCGTGACCTGCCTGCTCAGCGGGTGCATCGACAGGTCGGCGTAGGTGATCGCTTCGTCGTCTCCGACCGCCCCCGGCCGCCGACGCAACAGCGCTCGCAAACGAGCAAGTAGCTCCTCCAGGGCGAACGGTTTGACCAGATAGTCGTCGGCACCGGCGTCGAGCCCTTCGACCCGATCAGCGGTGGCATGCCGCGCCGTCAGAACGAGTACGGGCAGATCCGACCCCGAAGAACGCAACCGCCGACACACATCGAAGCCCCCGAGGTTGGGCATCGTGACGTCCAGCACCATGACGTCGGCCTGATCTGCGGACTCGAGGCCCTCGAGGCCGTCTCGTGCCTCCAGGACCTCGTATCCCTCGACTCGCAGGGCGCGCGCCACCGACTGGCGCACCCCGGGATCGTCGTCGACCACGAGAACGGTGGACACGCCTCCCTGTTCCATGCCGACAGGAGTACCGCACATCCATGAGAACGAGATGAGAAAGGCTCGCAGCTGGGCTCAAGCCGTTGGTCGGAGCCGCCGATCCATCCAGGGACGGAGGCTGCCCCTGCCATGATCGATCGAGGAACCCAACTCACCCTGCGTCCCACCTATGGAGATGCAGACGAGGTCATCGGTCGCGTCACGGCGACCACAGCCGGATCACTCGTCGTTCGCGTCGGGCGCCATCCATGGCTGCGGCAGGCCACCCGCATCACCTGTTCGGCTCGCGAGGGCACCCGCCTGTCGCGGTTCACGAGCTTCGTCGACGAGGTCCACACCGATGGCGGTTTCAGCATCACGATCCGACGGCCGCTGAACGTCGAGGACGCCAACCGCCGTGGGGATCCGCGCCTCGAAGCCGGACGGCCCCTGGTGTGGTCCGTAGTCCACGACACGACGCTCGACACGCAGCAGCATCCCGGCCACAGCATCGACGTGTCCACCGGTGGGCTTGCGTTCGAAACCGCAGCCGCGCCCCCGACTCCAGGCACCACGGTTGCGGTGGCCGTCGACCTCCCTATCGGCAACGTCGTCACCGTCGGTCGGGTGACCAGCGTCGACGACGGGACGGGCGCCCGATTCGACGACCTGCACCTGGTCCGCATCGAGTCGATCGCGATCGCTCGCGACCAGAAGCAGAATCTCGGGCGTTGGATTCACCAGCAGCTGACAGCGACCGGTTAGGTCAACCGACGATCACTTCTTCGTCGAAGTGCACCCCGTTGTCGAGGGTCTTGTGCACCGGGCACCGGCGTGCGATCTGCGCAAGCCGATCGCGGTCCTCATCGCTGAAGTCACCTTCCACGAAGATCTGACTCGAGACTCGCTCGATGAAACCGGTGGCGTCGTCGTCACAGGATTCGCAGTCATCCGCGTGAACGCGGTCGAACTCGTACCGAACCGAGATCGAGTCGAGCTGCATGCCCTTGCGGGCTGCGTACATCGACAGAGTGATGCTCGTGCAGGCGGCGAGCGCGCCCAAGAGGAGCTCGTAGGGATTGGGTCCGAGATCGGTTCCGCCGAGGTCGGTCGGCTCGTCCGCCCGCCATTCGTGTCGGCCGTTTTTGATCTGCACCTGGTAGCCGTCGGTCAGATCGGCGGTGATGGTTGCCATGGGAGCCTCAACCCCCGGGTGGGGTCCCCGATTCCCTCGTGACCCGTCCAAGCACCTCCCGCTCGCCCTCATAGGTCAACTCCCGAAGCGCCCGCTCCACCGACCACCACGACACGACGTCCACCTCGTGCGGATCGCCCGACGTCTCCGCGTCGGGATCGGCTGGAGTCATCGGGAAGAACACGACGATCTTGATCGTCGGCGGCTCCGCAAGGGCGCCGTCGCGCGAGTCCTGAAATGGCAGCGGGTACGACGTGGTGACGGGCGGCCCGACAATGGACGCGACGATCCCGGTTTCCTCGAGGACCTCGCGCATCGCCGTCTCCGCCCACGTCTCACCGTCGTCGACATGGCCCTTGGGCAGCGACCAGTCGTCGTGACGAGGTCGATGCACCACGAGCACCCGACCCTCGTGGTGGACGACGCCACCCGCCGCTCGGTCGACCGGTGCGCCATCGAAACGTCCCATCCCCCGATTGTCGCGTCGGTCGAACCACGAACACCTACCTAGGATTCCGAAACCATGCCCCCAACCGACGATGGCCGACGCGCGCTCGTTCTGCGGGCGGTGGTGGCCGTCCTTGCAGTCCTCGCAGCAGGCGTCGCCGTCGTCCTTCTCGCCGCGGACGCATCAGACGACGCCCCGCTGGCTCCCACGACGGCGCCTTCGATCGCCACCACCACCACCGCCGCGACGACCACCTCCCCACCCGCGAGCACCGCGACAACGACGACCACCACGACAACAACCACCACGACAACAACCAGCACGACCACCACCACCACCGAGTTTCCGGGTCTCTGGGACCCTGAGGAGGTCGGTACTCCGTGGAGCGACCGGGTCGAGGGCCTTCTGACGTTCCGGGGCTCCCCGACGCGCAGCTACTACGGCGAGGGACCCGTTCCCTCGGCCCCGTCGGTCGCATGGCGCTTTCCCCGCCAGGGCGGCATGTGCTCGCTCTCGACGACGGGCGGAGAGACGACGACGTGGTGTGGAACCGGCTGGACGGGCCAACCGGTCGTCTGGGAACGAGAAGGCGGGATCTGGTTGGCGTTCGGCGCTTATGACCGCGCCGTCCACGTCCTCGACGGACTCACCGGCGAGCGGCGGCGCAACGACTTCGTCACCGGCGACATCATCAAGGGCACGATCACCGTGGATCCCGATGGGTTCCCGCTCCTCTACGTCGGTTCGCGCGACGGCTATCTCCGAGCTCTGGCTCTCGACCGGCCGACCGAGCTCGAAGAGGTGTGGCGCCTGTCGGCTCGTGCGGTCTCGCCCACCAAGTGGAACGACGACTGGGACGGCGCTCCTCTCCTTCTCGACGGGCTGCTGCTCGAGGGTGGGGAGAACAGTCAGTTCCACGTGCTGCAGATGAAGCGCTCGTTCGACCCGGAGGGGCTGGTCCAGGTCGATCCGGTCATGGTCTTCAACACGCCGGGGTGGGACGACGACCTCATCAAAGCCGTCGGCAACAACGTGTCGATCGAGGGCTCGGTGGCCGTGTCTGGCAACACCGTGTACTTCGCCAACTCCGGGGGCCTCGTCCAGGGATGGGATCTGACGGGCTTGGCCGACGGCAAGGAGCCGGTTCAGACGTTCCGGTTCTGGATGGGGGACGACGTCGACGCGTCGATCGTGATCGACGAGGCCGGTGCCCTCTACGTGGCCGCGGAGTACGAGCGCGGACTCGAGCGGTCACTCGAGGTCGGGCAGATCGTGAAGCTCGACCCGACGAAACCCGACGATCCGCTGGTGTGGTCGATCGCCGATTCGGAGCGGCGACCGGGCGGTGTGTGGGGCACTCCTGCTCTGCGCCGAGGCCTGCTCTACGTCGCGACCGACGGCGGGCGCCTGATGGCGATCGACCGCGACACGGGCGAGGTCCAGTGGACGAAACGTCTTCCCGGTCCTCTGTGGGCATCCCCGGTCGTCGTCGACGACGTCTTGATCCAGGGCGACTGTGGGGGAACCCTGCGCGGTTTCGACGTGTCGGATCCAACGGTCGAGCCCGAGCAGATCTGGCGGGTCGAGCTCGGCGGGTGCATCGAATCGACGCCGGCGGTGTGGCGGGGGTGGATCTACATCGGAACCCGCGCCGGCGCGCTCTACGGCATCACCACCCCACAAAACCAGTAGCGCCGCCG
>CAZVUM010000023.1:27924-48226 GCA_964629575.1 uncultured Acidimicrobiales bacterium
CATGGCATTCCGCAGACGAGCGCAGCGAGGATTGCGGCGAGCGAAGAAGCGAGGATTGCGGCAGAGGCATAGCCGTCGGTAGCCTGGAACGCTGTCCTCGTCGCGGCCTGCCCCCTCGCCGCCTGATCGATCGAGTCGTCATGAGCAACGTCTGCCAAGTCACGGGACGCCGCCCCACCACCGGCTTCACCGTGTCGCACAGCCATCACCGCAACAAGCGCTGGTTCAAGCCGAACATCCAGAAGAAGCGTTTCTACGTCCCGAGTGAGAAGCGGTGGGTGACGCTGACCGTGAGCGCTAAGGGCATCAAGACGATCAACAAGCGGGGCATCGAGTCGGTTCTCGCCGATCTCCGCCGGGCAGGGGAGAAGGTCTGATGGCCAAGAGTGACAAGCGTCCGGTGATCAAGCTGAAGTCCACTGCGGGCACCGGCTATACCTACAGCACCCGCAAGAACAAGACGAACACCCGGGAGCGGATCGAGCTCCGCAAGTACGACCCGGTGGTTCGCCAGCACGTCATCTTCAAAGAAGAACGCTGATTCAGGTACGGAACTGATGGCGGGAGATCCACTCGTCGGTCGGCTTGTGGATGTGATGGGCCGGCGGCCCGTCGCTGATCGTTCGCTGGCGATCTTGGCGCGCCCCTATGTGGGCGGTTCCGCAGAAGCGCTCACCGTGGTCGCGAAGACGACGACCGGCGGGGACGGCTCGTTCGTGACGACACGCCCTGGTGGAACCTACGTCGATGCCGTCGTGGTGCTCGACGACGGGTCGGGTCGACTGCACGTTGAGCTGGAGCTCGACGGGTCGTTCCCCGACGAGTTGGTCGTGTTTCTCAACGAGCTCGAGTCCCACCTGCGGTACGCCTACTGACCTCACAACGAGCGGCGCATGGGCCGAAAGGAATCCATGCGCCCCGTCAATGTCCGCCGGCTCACCGCCTGTGCCGCGCTCGTCGTCATCGGCGGGACCCTCCTCTCGAGCGCGACCGCGCACGGGGACGAGGACGGTTGTGATCCGCTGTTCTCGGCGCGGAAGTTCAACAGCGCGCCGTTGGCGGTTGACGACGAGGTGTGGGTCGCGCCAGGCGAAGAGGTCCTGATCGACGTTCTGGCGAACGACTCGGACTTCGACGACGACGAGCTCATCGTCGAGTCGGTGTCGGTGTCGAGCGCTGGCTCGGTCTCAATCCAGGACGGGCTGATCGCGTTCGTGGCCGATGCAGGCGAGGGTCGCGCCAACTTCACCTACCGAGTGAGCGATCAAGCCTGTGGCGTGGATGTCGCAACCGTGCGGGTGATCGTCGCTGTCGAGGAGGAGCCCGAGGACAGGGCCGAGCCACCGACGCCGGTGACCTCGGTGCCCGACTTCGCCGGATGACCGCACGACTGGCCGCTGTGCCGGCCGCGGTGATCGCGGTCATGGTTCTCGGGGCGGGTTGCTCTGGCCTCTCCCCGGCCCAGGCAGAAGCAGAGGGGACCGCACCGCTCTCGGCGGCCACCGTCGACTGGGCACCACCCAGCGAGGGTCTCCACAGCTCCTACATCGCGACCGCTCGATCTTCGACGTTGACGATCCTGAACTCGCCGCTGGGCGAGGTGGTCGAAGTCCTGGGCGGCGACCAGGCGGCACCGCTCGTCGCCCTGACCGAACCGCCGGGGAGCACCGGCCATGTCGAGGTACGGATCCCGGGGCGCCCGAACGGACGCACCGGCTGGGTGGCGGTGGACGACGTCGACATCACGTGGACCAACTACCGCGTGCGGATCGATCTGTCCGCCCGAACACTGACCTTGTACGACAGCGGGGAGGTCGTCTTCGAGAGCACGGTCGCAATCGGAACCGAAGCGCACCCCACGCCGACCGGTCGGACCTACCTCGCCGAGACCCTCGTCAATCCCGACGCTGGCGGACTCTATGGCCCGTATGCCCTCGGGTTGGCGCTGTGGTCCGAGACCCTCACGGAGTACGCCGGCGGCGACGGGCAGGTGGCGATCCACGGCACCGACCGCCCGGACCTCCTGGGCCGCGAAGTGAGCCACGGGTGCATCCGAGTGCACAACGACGTGATCCGCGAGCTCGCCGGACGCCTGCCGCTCGGAACGCCGGTCGACATCGTCGAGTAGCCCGAGGACGCGCCGGACCGTCCGCAGGTCCACCCACCAGCCGAAGTCGTCCGCGGGGCACCCCGCCTCTAGCGTGGCCGTCGATGCGAATCTCGTCGTTGCAGGCCAGGCGGCTCGCCGTCCACGCGCAGGATCTCGACGGTCCGGTGACGACCACGACGCCGACGAGATCGCACCTCAAGAGGGCCCTCGACCACCTCGGGGTGCTCCAGATTGACGCGGTCAACGCGATCGCTCGCTCCCACCTTCTCGTGCTGCGCGCCCGTCTCGGCGGCGAACACGACCACGTGCGGGATCTGCTCGAGCGAGCTGCATACCGCAGCCGTGACCTGGCGGAGTACTGGTGTCACGAAGCGTCATTCGTGCCGGTCGAGGACTGGCCGCTGTTCCGATGGCGCATGGACCGAGCGCGCCAGGGGGAGCTGTACAAGAGCCTCGCCCGATTCGGCGAAGAGCGCCGCGAGCTCCTCGACGCGGTCCTGGCCCACATCACCCAGGAGGGAGCTGTCTCAGCCGGCGAGCTCGAGCCCGGGGGACGCAAGGGTCCGTGGTGGGGATGGAGCGACAGCAAGATCGCCCTCGAGTATCTGTTCTGGGTCGGCGATGTGACCGTCAGCCGGCGTGACAACTTCACCCGGTACTACGACCTCCCCGAGCGCGTGCTACCGGAGCAGACAGCGAGACAGGCCCCTCCTGAGGCCGAAGCTCATCGCACGCTGCTGCTCATGGCGGCCAGCCACCTCGGTGTCGGTGCCGCGGACGACATCGTGGACTATCACCGCCTCCCCAAACGCGACGGCAAAGCGCGGCTGGCAGAGCTGGTGGAGAACGGCGACCTGGATCTCGTCGAGGTCGACGGGTGGGACCGTCCTGGTTACATGCTTCCGGGCACGGCCCTTCCCCGGCGACCGTCGCGATCGGTGTTGCTCAGTCCCTTCGACCCCATCGTGTGGTTCCGCCCTCGGGCGGAGCGGTTGTACGGCTTCGAGTACCGCATCGAGATCTACGTACCAGCTCCCAAGCGGGTATATGGCTACTACGTGCTGCCCTTCCTCCACGACGATCAGCTCAGGGCGCGCCTCGATCTCAAGGCCGATCGCGCCGCAGGTGTCCTGCGGGTCAACGGTTCGTACGCCGAGTTCGGGCTCATGGACCGTGATGCCACCGATGCCCTCGGCGGCGAGCTGTGGAGCCTCGCCAGATTCTGCGGGCTCGACGAGGTGGACGTCGCGCCTCGAGGCGATTTGGCTGCTGCTCTCCGCGACGCCGTGGCCACGACCGGGAGGGCCTGACATGTGGCGACTCGTGTGGAGAGGCCTCACCCTGGCGTGCGGAGTCTGTGGGAGCCGTCGGCTCTTCCGGCGGGCGCGGCTGTACCGGATGCGGACCAACTGTCCCAGGTGCGGTCTGCGCTTCGAGCGAGTCGAAGGTCACTGGCTCGGAGCGGTCGCCGTCAACACCATGGTGTCCGCTGGGCTGATCCTCCTCACCGCGGTGCTGCTGATGGTGGCCCTCGGAACCGACACCAATCGGTGGGCATTGCTCGCCATGGTGGCGCCGTTGGGCACCGTCTTTCCGGCGCTGTTCGACCCGTTCTCGCGGACACTGTGGACCGCGATCGACCTCATGTTTCGGCCCGCCGGACCCGACGAGGTCGACCTGCCGTACGCCAAGACGGCGGGCCACCAACCCTTCGTTCACGATGGCGTGATGGTCGATGAGGAGACCGCCGAAGAAGGTTCGCGAGAAGGCGACTGATCAGCTTGCTTTGAGGGTGACAACACGCCAACATCTAGGGCCTTGCCCATGACCCGTTGTGGGCAAACACGGTTGGTCCCGTGGTGAAGTCTGGAGTTCACGCCGGCCTGTCAAGCCGGAGGTCGCGGGTTCAAATCCCGTCGGGACCGCGGTCGGGTAGCTCAGTTGGCAGAGCGCGCGCCTGAAAAGCGTGAGGTCACCGGATCGACGCCGGTCCCGACCACCACGGGAGCCCGGTGCCACTGGCCCGGGCTCCGCTGGGTTCTGGGACCGAGGCGAGCCGCCCCTGGACACCGGACGCAGCGAGGCACGTCCGCAGGACGCCCTGAGCTAGGCGCGGAGCACGCCGTCTGCCTGCGCTGCGTCGGCGACCGCTCCTGCCACCGCGGGGACGACGCTGCGGTCGAACGCGGTGGGGATGACCAGGTCTGGCGCGAGGTCGTCGCTCGAGATCGCCGAAGCAATCGCGGCGGCAGCACCGATCTTCATGTTCTCCGTCACGTCGGTCGCTCCAGCATCGAATGCGCCACGGAAGATGCCGGGGAAGGCGAGGACGTTGTTGATCTGGTTGGGGTAGTCACTGCGCCCCGTGGCGACGACGGCTGCGATGTCGGAAATCTCCTCGGGCCGGATCTCGGGATCGGGGTTCGCCATCGCGAACACGATCGGCCGTTCTGCCATCGACGCCACGTCCTCGCGCGTGACGAGACCGGGGCCGCTCACTCCCATGAATACATCTGTGCCGGCCATCGCGTCGCCGACCGTGCCCGAGACGCCCTCGGCGTTGGTGTTCTCCGCAAGCCACTGCTTGGCGTCGTTGAGCCCTTCCCGTCCACGATGGATCGGGCCTTGTCGGTCGCACACGATCACGTCGCTGACTCCTCGACCGAGCAGGATCTTGGCGATCGCGACGCCCGCTGCCCCGGCCCCGAGGATGACGCAGCGGAGGGTCTGCATCTCCTTGCCGACGATGCGGATCGAATTCTCCAGCGCCGCGAGTGCCACCACTGCGGTGCCGTGCTGATCGTCGTGGAACACCGGGATGTCGAGCGCCTCGCGCAACCGGGTCTCCACCTCGAACGCGCCTGGGGCCGCGATGTCCTCGAGGTTGATGCCGCCGAAGGTGGGGGCCAACCGGATCACCGTCTCGATGATCTCGTCGGGTGACGACACGTCGAGGCAGATCGGGAATGCGTCGACGCCCGCAAACTCCTTGAACAGAAGTGCCTTGCCCTCCATCACCGGCATGGCTGCTTCGGGGCCGATGTCGCCCAGACCGAGAACCGCTGTGCCGTCGCTCACGATGGCGACCGTGTTGCGCTTGATGGTCAGCTCGTGGGCGAGCGACGGTGTCTCGTGAATGGCCATGCAGACCCGTGCCACACCCGGCGTGTAGGCCATCGACAGATCGTCGGTGTCATTCAGCTCGATGCGGCTGACCGTCTCGAGCTTGCCCCCCTCGTGCATGCGAAACGTGCGGTCGGTCGCGGTGATGACCGAGATGCCGTCCAGCCCGTTGACCGCATCGCAGATCTTCATGACGTGCTCTTCGCTCGCGGCGTCGACGATCACCTCCTCGCGGAGGACACCGCCGGTGACCTTGCCGAACCCACGCAGGGCACGAATGTTGCCGCCCACATCACCGATGGCGGTGCAGAGACGACCCAGCGTGCCGGGTTCGTGGGCGAGATCGACCTCGAGGGTCGCGGAGAAAGCAGCTGTGGGACGAGACATGGGGGTTCCTCTTGCGGGCAGCGCTCAATTGTCCGCCGCGAACCCCCTCGGACACCAAACCGAGCCAGGTGGACGGTGGACGGCGGAGCCCGACTCAGGGTCCTTGGTAGGAGAATCCGAGGTCGAGAGCTGTCAGCAACGGCGTGAATTCGAGGCCCTCGGCCACCGCCATCGCGGCACACGTTCCGCCGCGATCGACCACCGGCATCACGAGAACCGGGTGGGCACCGAACTCTCGCACCACGCTCGCGGCTTCCATCGGAGAGGTACCGCGGGTCACGACGTCTTCGGTGATGGCGACTCGGTCGCCGGGAAGGAGCGCCCCTGCGACGCGGCCGTCGACACCATGGTCCTTGGCTTCCTTGCGGATCGAGAAGGAGCGGAGTTCGCGACCCCGTGTCGCAGCGATGGCCGCGATCCCGTACGCAACCGGGTCGGCTCCCATCGTGAGCCCGCCGATCGCGTCGATCTCGTCCAGAAGTGGGAGGGCGAGCTCGGCGACGAGCGCGATGCCGTCGGGACGGCACACGGTCTGCTTGCCGTCGATGAACCACGAACTGCGCCGGCCCGACTTGAGTACGAAGTCCCCGGTGCGGACGGCGTGCTCGAGCAGATGATCCCGCAGAGCGGAACGAGTGGGGTCGAGCGTCATGGATCGACCACCCGCGTCTGGCCGGTTCCCTCGACGAGCGAGCCGACGATCCAGGCGTCGTGACCGCCACTGTTGCAGAGCTCCACCGTCCGGGAGCCCTCCGAAGCCGGGACGACCACGATCATTCCGAGGCCGAGGTTGAACACCCTCTCCATCTCCATCGGAGGGACGGGACCTTGGTCGCGAATGCACCCGAAGATCTCCGGGACCCGCCACGCGCCCCGCTCGATCACCGCGTCCACGCCGGGGCCGAGTGAGCGGGAGAGGTTGGCCGCCAGACCGCCGCCGGTGATGTGTGCGGCCCCGCGGACGTCGAGCTCGGCGGTGAGGGCCAAGATCGTCGACGCATAGATGACAGAGGGTCGCAACAGCTCGTCGCCGAGAGAGGTGTCAGCGCCGTTCCATGCCGGTGCGTGAAGGTCCCGGCCGTCCATGAGAACCCTGCGGGCGAGGCTGTAGCCGTTGCACCTGAGGCCAGGGGAGGCGAGCCCCACGAGCACGTCACCTGCAGCGATTCGTGCCCCGGTGATGAGGCGGCTGCGTTCGGCCACACCCACGGTGAACCCGGCGAGATCGAAATCGTCTGGCCCCATGGCGTCGGGATGCTCGGCGATTTCCCCACCGGTCAGCGAGCACCCGGCCTGGCGGCACCCTTCGGCGAATCCCATCACGAACTGCTCGATGCGTTCGGGATCCACCGACCCCACGGTGATCTGGTCGAGGAAGAACAGAGGCTCGGCGCCCGAGGTGACGATGTCGTCGACGCACATCGCGACGACGTCGATACCGATGGTGTCGTAGCGCTCGAGAGCTGCCGCCACGAGCGTCTTGGTCCCGGCCCCATCGTTGCCCGAGACCAGGACCGGCTCGTCGTAGCCCGCCGGAAGGGCCACCACGGAGCCGAAACCGCCCACGTCGCTGAGGACCTCGGGTCGGAACGTCGAGCGCACGTGCGGCGTGAGGCGCGCGACGGCTTCGTCGGCAGCGTCGATATCGACCCCGGCCGCGGCGTAGCTGACGTCTCCTCCCATCAGCCCAGCCCCAACGTCGGCCCAGCGACGAAGGCGCCACCGTGGTCGTCCTGGCGTTCGCCGAGGACCTCACGCCCCACCTCGACGGGGACCTCCACCGGGTACTCGCCGGTCAGACACGCGCTGCAGAACCCACTCGCCGGGGTCCCGGTTGCTGCGATCAACCGATCGAGCTCCAGGTACGCCAATGAGTCGAGCCGCAGGTACTCCTGGATTTCGCGGAGGGTCAGGTTGGCGGCAAGGAGCTCAGCCCGGGTGCCCGTGTCCATTCCGTAGAAGCACGGCCAGCGATACGGGGGGCTCGAGATGCGCATGTGCACCTCGGCTGCACCCGCCGAACGCAGCATCTCCACCATCGCCCTGGTCGTGGTCCCGCGCACGATCGAGTCGTCGACCACGATGAGGCGCTGGCCCTCGATGTTGCGGCGGATCGGGTTGAGCTTCATGCGGACGCCGAGGGCGCGCATCTCCTGAGAGGGTGCGATGAAGGTCCGGCCGATGTAGCGGTTCTTGACGAGCCCGTCCTTGTACGGGATACCGCTCGCCTTGGCGAACCCCTGGGCGGCCGGAATACCCGATTCGGGAACCGGCATGACCAGGTCGGCCTCAATGGGCGCCTGCTCCGCGAGCTCCTCCCCCATTCGCTGGCGCGCTGCGTGGATGTTCTGTCCGTAGAGAAGCGTGTCGGGCCGTGAGAAATAGACGAACTCGAAGAGGCACAGGCGCGGGTCCGGCTCCGCGAAGGGGTGGAACGACTCACAACCGTTCCGGTCGATCACGATCATCTCGCCGGGTTCGATCTCCCGAACGAAGTGGGCACCGACCGTGTCGAGTGCCGGTGATTCGGACGCGAGCACCCAACCGTTGTCGAGGCGTCCGAGACACAAGGGCCAGAAGCCTTGGGGATCGCGCACACCCACGAGGTGCTGCTGGTCCATGACCACGAACGAGAAGCCGCCGCGCAGATCGGGCAGGACGCGCTCGAGTGCCCACCGCAACTCCTCCCCGGCGGGCGCTTCGCCCGACGACAGCCGGGAGGCCACCAACTCGGCGACGAGGTCGCTGTCGCTCATCACCACATCGAGCATGCCGTTCTCGCGAGCCAGCTCGGCCGTGTTGACGAGGTTGCCGTTGTGTCCCAGTGCGAACTCGAGCTCGCCGACATCGCGGTAGAAGGGCTGAGAGGCCCTCCACGAGCTCGAACCAGTCGTCGAGTAGCGGGTGTGTCCGATGGCGAGATCGCCTTCGAGAGCGGCGAGCACGCGGTCGTCGAAGGCGCTCGCCACGAGGCCCATGTCCTTTACGACCGTGACCGTGGCACCGTCTGACACGGCGACACCGGCGGATTCCTGTCCGCGATGCTGCAGGGCGTACAGCCCCAGATAGGTCAGGTGGGCAACAGCGGCACCCGGAGCGAAGACGCCGAACACCCCACAGGCCTCTCGGGGCTTGTGATGCTCGATGCCGAGATCATCGGCGCCCCGTTGGGGTGCGGGCGGTTCGGACGACTCGGTCACGCGTTGACCGTGCCTTGCCCGATGGCCGACGGGAGCTCATCGCGCCACGCGGCGGTGAGCTCGTCGAGACCCACATCAACAGCTTCGCCCAACACCAGCCGATCGCCGCCCGCGCGTCCCAGAACCGTCGCTGCAACTCCGTTCGAAGCGGCACTGGCGAGCAGCTCATCGACCCGGGAGGCTTCGACAGCCACGAGCACCCGACCACCGGCCTCGTTGTAGATCGCCCGGTGGCCGTTGAGTTCGGCAAAGGTCCCGCCGATCTCGGCGTCGATCGCCATCTCTGCGAGCGCCACCCCCAGGCCGCCTTCGCCCACGTCGTGGACGGCATGGAGCGAGCCAGATCGCACCGCTGCAGCGACGAACTCCGCGACGAGAACCGCTGATCCGAGGTCGAACTCGGGCAAGGAGCCGTCTTTTCGTGAGTGCAGCTCCCACGCCCAGCGTGAGCCACCCATGGCCACGTCGTCGGGTGGCGAGTCGCCGAGGACGACCACGGCATCACCGTCGGCCCACGCGAGCCCAGCGGGAACAGCGCGGAGGTCGTCGTGCATCCCGACGACCCCGACAACGGGGGTGGGCGAGATGTTCTCGCCGTTGGTCTCGTTGTAGAGGCTGACGTTTCCACCGACCACCGGTGCGTCGAACGCTCGGCACGCTTCGGCCATCCCATCGACTGCTTCGGACAGCTGCCACATGACCTCGGGGTGTTCGGGGTTGCCGAAGTTGAGGCAGTTCACCACCGCCATCGGTCGGGCTCCGACGCACGCGATGTTCATGACAGCCTCGGCCACGACCATCGATGTCCCCTGGCGCGGGTCGACGTGGCACCAGCGATGGTTGCCGTCTGTCGACAACCCGAGACCGCGACCGGTTTCCTCACCGGTGAGCGGGTGGCGCAGGCGGAGAAGGGTGCCATCTCCACCCGGCCCGACGACTGTGTTGAGAAAGAGCTGATGGTCGTACTGTCGATACACCCAGCTGGGGTCGCGCACGAGAGCCAACAGATCGGCGGCGCAATCAACCGAATCGACGGCGCCCGGGTCGGCGGTTCGTCGCTCATCGAGATCGGCCGGTCGCCGCAGCGGCCGGTCGTACTCGGGCGCATCGTCGTGGAGTGTTCCCGCGGGGACATCAGCGAGGATCTCACCGTCGAAGCTCGTTCTGATCCGGAGCGCGCCGTCGCCCGTGACCCGGCCAACGACCGATGCCACGACCTCCCACTTGTCGCAGAGCCGAAGCACTTCGCCGAGATCATCGGGCTCGACGATCGCCAACATGCGCTCTTGTGACTCCGACGTCATCACCTCGAAGGGCTCCATGCCGGACTCGCGGCGGTGCACCGCCGACACGTCCACCTCCATGCCCGCGCCACCGCGAGACGCCGTCTCGCTCGTCGCGCAGGTGAGCCCTGCGCCGCCGAGATCCTGGATGCCCGTGACGAGGCCCGCGTCGAGCAGGTCGAGGCACGCCTCGAGCAGGCGCTTCTCCTCGAAGGGGTCACCGACTTGCACGCTCGGTCGTTTGTCGCTGTCGTCGGCCTCCTCGTCGAAGCCGGCCGATGCGAGCACGCTGACCCCACCGATGCCGTCGCGACCCGTGCTCGCCCCGAGCAGCACCGCGAGATTGCCGGTGCCACTGGCCTGGCCGAGCACCAGCCTTTCGACCGGCAAGACACCCATGGCCAGCACGTTGACCAGGGGATTGCCCTTGTAGGTCTGGTCGAACACCACCTCACCGCCGACGGTCGGAACGCCGACGCTGTTGCCGTACCCGGACACACCGCTGACGACGCCCTCCGCTATCCAACGAGAGCGAGGGTCGTCGAGCGGGCCAAATCGCAGCGGATCCATCACAGCGATCGGTCGAGCACCCATGGTGAAGATGTCGCGGAGGATGCCGCCCACTCCGGTCGCAGCGCCCTGATAGGGCTCGATCGCCGAGGGGTGGTTGTGGCTCTCGATGCGGATGGCGATCGCGATGCTGTCTCCCACATCGATCACCCCGGCGTTCTCACCCGGGCCGACCAGAACCCAGGGAGCCTCCGTCGGAAGACGCTTGAGATGCTTCTTGGACGACTTGTAGGAGCAGTGCTCGGACCACATCACCGAGTACATCGCCAACTCGAGGTGATTGGGGTGGCGACCGAGGAGCTCGTGAATGTGGTCGTACTCTTCGTCCGTCAAGCCGAGCGCGCGATGGGTCTCTGGGTCCGCGGGGGCTTCGGGCACGACCCGAATCTAGCGGCGCCGCGACGATGCATGATGAACCCGTGAACGACATCGACGGCGAGCTCCTCCGCACCGAAGAACGGGACCCGATCGTGCGCGCCTGGGTCTGCCGTCACGGCGACGACGACATCCGACGAGCGGTGGCCGAAGCACCTGCCGGGCTGCTCCGTGGCTGGTCGCTCGGCGTGAAGGACGTCATCGACACCGCCGACCTCCCCACAGAGCGGGGCTCCCCGATCTACCGGGGCCGCACGACCAGCAACGACGCGAGCTGCGTGGCTCTCGCGAGAACCGCGGGTGCAGTGGTCGTCGGCAAGACCGCGACGACCGAGTTTGCCCTGTTCACGCCGACGTTCACGACGAATCCGCACGACCCGACCCGCACTCCTGGAGGCTCATCGAGCGGCTCGGCGGCGGCAGTCGCCGACGGCCATGTCAGAGCGGCCCTCGGGACCCAGACGGTCGGCTCGGTCCTTCGGCCCGCCGCGTACTGCGGGGTGGTCGGATTCAAGCCGACGCGCGAGCTGATTCCCACCACGGGCGTGGCCACGCTGTCTCACTCGTTCGACACGGTGGGATGGTTCACGCGCGACGTCGGCGACGCCACGACCCTCCTCGACGCCCTCGTCGGTGGATCGGGCTTCGGAGCCAGTGGAGGGACAGAGGCGCGGATCGGCGTCTACCGCTCGCATCAGTGGGGGTCGGCTGAGCCGGAGACCGACGAGCTGATTGCCGACGTCGCCAATCGACTGCGCGTTGCCGGTCACGAGGTGCGTGATGTCGAGCCGTTCCCACACCTGGACGGCGTCTGGGAAGCGGCCGACACCATCCTGCATTTCGACATCGCCCGGGTGTTCGCGTGGGAGGCGACCCATCACCACGAGTCGATCAGCCGTCTCGTGCAGAAGATGTTGGCCCGGGCTGCGCGCATCGACACAGCGGATGTCCGCAGCGCCCGTCGGTCCCTCGACGAGGCCCGTGCCCGGCACTCCGACGCGCTCGCCGCTGCGGACGTCGACATCCTCATGACCCCGTCGGCCCCTGGTGTCGCGCCGCCGATTGCGACGACCGGCGACTCGGTGTTCAACCGACTCTGGACGAGCCTCGGCGTTCCGGCGATTCACCTTCCACTCGGTGACGTCGACGGACTGCCGGTCGGCCTCCAATTCGCCGGAACCCACTGGAATGACCACGAGATGCTCGCGATGACCACATCCATAAACGAGACCCTCGCTCGCAGCATTTCGTCGTAAGGGGAACTCGGCGTTCCTCGTCAATACAGGTGTTCTTGCCTCACCTGGACCGACCGTCCATCATGTGCGAATGAAGACACCGATGAGTGACGAACACAAAGCGGCTCTGGCCGAGGGGCGTCGCCAGGGTGCAGCGGTGAGGGCATACCTGGAGGCGTTGGAGAACAATCGCCCCAAGCGCGGACGGCGCCGTACACCGGAGTCGATGAAGGCCAAACTGGCCCAAATCGAAGCCTCGCTGGCCGATGCCGGCGGCGTTCAGCGTTTGGAGATGCTCCAGCAGCGACGCGATCTCGAACGGGAGCTGG
Organism: uncultured Acidimicrobiales bacterium; assembly: GCA_964629575.1. Lineage (GTDB taxonomy): Bacteria > Actinomycetota > Acidimicrobiia > Acidimicrobiales > Poriferisodalaceae > JAYPWI01. The sequence goes on from CAZVUM010000023.1 coordinate 40,537, forward strand.
AGAGGGGCGAGGAGACCATCGATATCGCCGCTCTCGAGGCCGAGTTCATCGCCGCGGCAAAGCCCTACGGCGAACGCAAGGGCATTGAGTACGGCACGTGGCGGGAGTTCGGCGTGACCGCTCCCGTCCTCAAGTCCGCCGGAATCAGCCGCGGCAGCTGATCAACCAGCGACCGCTTTCAGCAAAGACGTCAAGAGGCGAGCGCCGTCCTCGGATCCCAACAGCGCCGACGTCGCGCGTTCGGGGTGAGGCATCATCCCGACGACGTTGCGACCCTCATTGCAGACTCCGGCGATGTCGTCAATCGACCCGTTGGGGTTGTCCACATATCGAAAGACGACACGATGCTCGGCGCGCAGTTGGGCCAAAGTCTCTTGTGAGCAGACGTAGTTGCCCTCGAAGTGATTGATGGGGATCTCGACTCGCTCGCCCACCGACAACCCGTGACCAAGGACGTGATCGACCGCCGCGATTTCGAGCGTCTGAGCCCGGCAGCAGAAGCTGAGACCGGCGTTCTTCTGCAGCGCGCCGGGCAACAATCCGACCTCGGTCAACACTTGGAAACCGTTGCAGATCCCGATGACGGGACCACCGGCCACCGCGAACTCGCTCACCGCATCCATCACCGGTGAGAACTGGGCGATCGCTCCAGGCCTCAGGTAGTCGCCGTGGGCAAACCCTCCAGGGACCACCACAGCGTCGTAGCCGGCGATCGACGTGTCGCGGTGCCACACCACGTCGGCATCCCCTCCGAGAGCGCGTATCGCGTCCACCGTGTCGAACTCGCAATTGGTTCCGGGAAACTGAATGACCCCGACTCGGGCGCTCACGAGTGAACCTCCACCCGCGCGTCCTCGATGACGGGGTTGGTCAGGAATCGGCTGCACATGTCCTCCACCAGGGCCGCCGCTGCTTCGGCCGACGGTGCTTCGACACGAAGCCGGATGGCCTTGCCGACCCGCACTTCGCTCACTCCATCGAACCCGAGCGCGGGGAGCGAGCGCTCGATCGTGGAGCCCTCGGGGTCGGCGATGCCGCGCCGGGGCGACACCTCGACGAGTACGTCGTAGGTCATCTCAGCCTCCGATCCAGTCGTCGAATGACTGGCCAGTGATTCGTTCGTATGCGGTGATGTAACGCTCGCTGGTCGCTGCGACGGTTGCCGCGTCGAGCGGCGGCGCCGGCGGTTGTTTGTTCCAACCCGTCGCAGCGGTCGCATCGCGGACCGGCTGCTTGTCGAGCGAGACCGGCGAGGATCCGGGGGCCCACTTCTCGGCCGGCCAGAACCGGGACGAGTCCGGCGTGAGGAGCTCGTCGGCGATCACCATCTGACCGTCGACGATCCCGAGCTCGAACTTGGTGTCGGCAATGATCACGCCGCGCGACGCTGCGTGCTCGGCCGCGAGCCGGTAGGCCTCGACGGAGATCTTCCTCGCCTCGGAGGCCACCTCCGTGCCGACCAGATCGACCGCGTCCTCATAGGGGATGTTGATGTCGTGTCCGCCATCGGAGGCCTTGGTCGAGGGCGTGAAGACCGGCTCGGGGAGTTGCTGCGCCTCGAGCAGCCCGTCGGGGAGCGGGGTCCCATGCATCTTTCCCGACACCTGGTACTCGCTCCACGCCGAGCCGGTGATGTACCCGCGGACGATGCACTCCAGCGGCAGCATCTCGGCACGCCGCACCAGCAGCGCCCGACCAGCCCAATCCGCACGCCGGGCCGCCGCCGGAAAGTCGGCGGGGTCCGCTGAGACGAGGTGGGTCGGCGCGGCGGCCGCCAGATGATGAGCCCACCACACGGTCATGGCCGTCAGGACTCTGCCCTTGTCGGGCACCGGCTCGTCGAAGATCACGTCGAAAGCCGAGATCCGGTCGGTGGCGACCATGAGCAGTTGGCTCTCATCCACCGCGTACATCTCGCGGACTTTGCCTCTGTGGATCAGCTCGAGCGCGCTCACGTGGTCTCGGTCCTCGGGGATGTGGCCGGTCTACTAGAGAATCGGGGCCGGCTGGTACGACCCTGCGTGCGGATGCCGGGCAACGAGTGCGGCGACCTGGGCACCGAATTCGTCGACCTGCGCAGCCGCTCGTCCGACGAACGCCCCCGGATCGGCGACTGCGGCAGCGACCGCTGCTGCGTCGAGTGGAATCTCGGGATCAGCCGCCACCTCGTTGAGGAAGACGTTGTCCCCCGATGCGCTCTCCCGGAGTGCAAGCGCAGCCGCCACGGCGTGTTCTTTGATCCGCTCGTGGGCCTGTTCGCGACCGGCTCCCGCTTTGACCGCTGCCATGAGCAGCTTCGTCGTCGCGAGAAACGGCAGGTACCGCTCGAGCTCCCGCTCGATCACCCTCGGGTACGCGCCGAATCCGTCGAGCACCGTGAGGGTCGTCTCGAGGGCACCATCCATGGCGAAGAACGCATCGGGCAACATCACCCGCCGGACCACCGAGCAGCTGACATCGCCTTCATTCCACTGATCACCGGCCAAGGAGCCCGCCATGGTGAGGTGCCCCCTCAGGATGGTGAGAAAGCCCGAGATGCGTTCGGTCGACCGAGTGTTCATCTTGTGCGGCATCGCCGAACTACCGACCTGGCCGTCGACGAACCCCTCCGTCACCAAGTCATGCCCGGCCATCAGCCGTACCAAAACCGCGAAGTCGGCGAGCCCCGCAGCGCCCTGGACCAGCGCCGAGACCACCTCGAGATCGAGGCTGCGGGGATACACCTGACCGACGGCGTCGAGGGTGCGCGAGAAACCGAGTTGCTCTGCGATCGCAGCTTCGAGACCGGACACCTTGTCGACGTCGCCGTCGAAGAGATCCAGCAGATCTTGCTGGGTCCCCACCGGGCCCTTCAGACCCCGGAGTGGGTAGCGGTCGAGGAGCTCGTCGATGCGCTCGGTGGCGAGAAGGATCTCCTGTCCGAGGTTCGCCAGCCGCTTTCCGAGCGTCGTCGCCTGCGCGGGGACGTTGTGCGACCGGCCGGTGATGACGAGCTCCCGGTACTCCTCTGCCCGCTCGGCGAACCGGACGAGGACCGAGATCAGGCGGTCGCGCACGTGCTCGAGAGCGCGTCTCACCTGTAGCTGCTCGACGTTCTCGGTGAGATCACGCGAGGTCATGCCCTTGTGGACGTGCTCGTGGCCGGCCAAGGCGCAGAACTCCTCGATCCGCGCCTTGACGTCGTGCAGCGTGATTCTCTCGCGGCGTTGAATCGAATCGAGATCCACCTTGTCGATCACTGCGCGGTAGTCGTCGATGACCTGCGCATCCACATCGAGCCCAAGCCGTCGCTGACCTTCCAGAACGGCGACCCAGAGCTCCCGTTCGAGAATCACCTTTCGCTCGGCCGACCACAGGTGGGCCATGCCCGGCGATGCGTAGCGCGCGGCGAGGACGTTGGTGATCCGGGCCTTGCTCACCGCGCTCCCCCACTGAACAGTTCGATTTCCGAACCGATGTCGGTGCGGTGGTGCATGCCCTGCCAGCTGATCTCGGCGACACCCGCGTATGCGCGGTCACGTGCAGTCATCAGGTCGGGGCCGCGCCCGCAGACATTGAGAACTCGGCCGCCCGCAGTCACCAACTGGCCGTCATCGTGAGCACCGACGCCGGCGCAGAACACGCTCACCCCGTCCAGCGCGCGTGCCGCTTCGATGCCCTCGACGACATCGCCGCCTCGGGGTGCCGTCGGATAGCCCTCCGAGGCACACACCACGGTCACCATCGCGTCCGACGAGACTTTGATCTCCGAGTCGATGCGGCCGCTCGCCGCTTGGTGCAACAGAATCGCGAGGTCGACATCGAGACGCGGCAGGATCACCTGCGCCTCGGGGTCGCCGAAGCGGACGTTGTACTCCAGCAGGCGCGGGCCGTCTGCGGTCAGCATGAAGCCGGCGTACAGCACCCCGCGGTAGTCGATGCTCCTGCGGTTCAGCTCCGCCATCGTCGGATGCACCGCAACGCGCATCAGCTCGTCGATCTCCGCGTTACCCAGAGACGGAAGGGGCGAACAACATCCCATCCCACCGGTGTTGGGTCCCGCATCGCCATCGTGCAGCCGCTTGTGATCCTGCGCGAGCGTCGGCACAGCGACAGCCGTCGTGCCGTCGCAGATGGCGAACAACGAGACCTCAGGACCCGACAGGCCCTCCTCGATCACGATGCGCCGACCCGCGTCCCCGAACGCCGCGCCGGACAACTTCTCCCGAACATCAGCGACCGCTTCGCCGTGATCCTCGGTGACGAGCACTCCCTTGCCCGCCGCAAGGCCATCGGTCTTGATCACGTACGGCGGCGTCAGCGACGACAGAAAAGCGAGGGCAGCGTCGATCTCTGAGTCCCCGAAAGAGCCGTAGCGAGCAGTGGGGACGCCGGCCGCAGACACCAGATCCTTCATCCACTCCTTCGAACCCTCGAGGCGCGCTCCGTCAGCGCCGGGGCCGAACACCACCTTCGCCTGCGCACGGAGGCGGTCGGCGAGCCCGTCGACAAGCGGCGCCTCGGGCCCGATGACGAAGAGGTCGGCATCGATCTCCTCGACGGGTTGGTCGGTGCTCCCCGGGATCCCAGGAGACCCCGGTGCCACCACCACCTCGGCCGTGCGCGACAGCGTCGCAGCGAACGCATGCTCCCGCCCACCCGACCCGACAACGCAGACCTTCATGCCGCGTGTCCGTTCGGACTCGACGCACCCTGGGACACCAGCACCCACCCACGCCCAGCGCGCTCACACCACACATCACCGTTCGGACTCGACACACCCTGGGACACCAGCACCCACCCACAACCGGCCAGTTCAGGCGTGCACGTCATGCCGCGAATCTCAGGTACTGCTCGCGGCCGGGGCCCACACACACGAAACGGATCGGCACACCCATCTGTCGTTCGAGGAACGCGATGTAGTCCACCGCCGCGCGGGGCAACTCGCCGCGCTCGGTCACGTCAGAGAGATCGGTCTTCCACCCCGGCAGTTCGGCGTACACGGGGGTCGCACGATCGTGCAGCCGACGCAGGTGCGGCAGGTATTCGTAGCGGCGCCCGTCGACCTCGTAGGCAACGCACACCTTGATGGAGTCGAGCTGGTCGAGAACGTCGAGCTTCGTGAGGGCGATCTCGGTGCAGGCGTTGAGCCGCACGGCCTGACGCCCCATCACGGCATCGAACCACCCGGTCCTGCGTCGGCGCCCGGTGTTGGTGCCGAACTCCCGACCGACCTCCACGAGGTGGTCGCCCACCTCGTCGTGGAGTTCGGTGACGAAGGGGCCGGCGCCGACACGCGTGAGGTAGGCCTTGGCGATCCCGATGACCTGATCCACGGCGCCAGGCCCGATGCCTGACCCGACGAGGGCGTAGCCGGCAACGGGGTTCGACGACGTCACGAAGGGGTAGGTGCCGTGATCCAGGTCGAGGAAGGTCGCCTGCGCTCCTTCGAACAAGACGCGCTCGCCGGCGTGCAGCGCCTCGTGCAGCCAGCTGATCGTGTCGCCGATGTAGGGAGACACGCGGGGCGCCACTTCCTCGATCAGATGGTCTGCGAGCTCGTCCGCGTCGACGGGGTCGCGGCCATACACCTGGGTCAGCAGTGCGTTGCGGTCGCCGAGTGCAGCGTGCAGACGGGCACGCAGATGGTCTGGATCGAGCAGGTCCTCGACCCGGATCCCCACGCGCGACGCCTTGTCGGCATAGGCCGGCCCTATCCCTCGCTTGGTCGTACCGAGCTTGTCGTCGCCGCGGCTCGCCTCGGCCAACTCGTCGAGCAGCTGGTGATAGGGCAACACGAGGTGGGCCTGCGGGCTCACGATCAACCGGCTGCAGTCGACGCCTTTGGCCTCCAGCGAGTCGATCTCGGACAACAGCACAGCCGGGTCGACCACGACACCGTTGCCGATGATCGGCGTCACATGGTCGTAGAGGATGCCGCTCGGGATGAGCTGAAGGGCGAACGTCTCCCCGTCCACGACCAGGGTGTGACCCGCGTTGTGGCCTCCCTGGTAGCGCACCACGTGGACGCACTCCTTGGCCACGATGTCGACAACGCGACCCTTGCCTTCGTCACCCCACTGGGTTCCGACCACGATCGATCCGGGCACGGATCACTCCAAACGTCGACGAGCACGACGTTGCACGATCCTAACCACACGGGGGCGCGACGAGCGCGTGATTTCTCCCACAATTCGCTACTCATGGTGGTGAATTGGCTCACTGTTTCACGAAGAGTGCCGATGGAGTGGTGTCCGAGTGGAGGTGTTCGCTCGGGCAGGTGTGCAATCGCAGATGTCCAGAAACCACGTCGCCCTCGCGGGCGCGCTCGTGGCCGCCTGTCTCGCCGGCGGACCGCGTCTCGCTTCCTCCTCCGCTCCGGCCGAGGCGAAGCCACAAGGCGCTGTGCGGTCGATGTTTCTCGAACGCTCGTCGGACATCGATTGGCTCGCCGAGCTGGCCGAGTTCGTGGCCGCACACACCGAAACACCACCGGACGCGGGCCGGTAGACCCCCGTTCAGTCGTCCGGAACAATCTCCCGCCTCACGGTGTGAAGGCGATCGACCAACTCTTCCGCATCCGAGCCGGACACTGTCATGTGACCCATCTTGCGGCCGGGGCGAGCCTCGCGTTTGGCATAGAGGTGCAGATGAAGCCCGGGCTCGCAGAGCGCCCTCGACCAGTCGGGCTCCCCGCGGGCCCAGAGGTCACCAAGCAGATTCGCCATCGCGGCGGCGGGTGCAACGGCGTCGACCGAACCAAGCGGGAGTCCGGCGACGGCGCGCGCCTGCTGTTCGAACTGGCTGGTCACGTGGGCATCGATGGTGAGGTGGCCCGAGTTGTGGGGTCGCGGTGCGATCTCGTTGACGATCACGTCGCCGCCCGCGAGCACGAACATTTCCACGCACAGCACGCCGACGACATCAAAGCCGAGGAGAACGCTGCGCGCGACCTCCAGCGCTGCGTTGCGTGTCTCGGTCGTGACGCGGGCGGGCCATCGCGTGACGTCGAGAATCTGGTCGACGTGGCTGTTCTCGAACGGCTCGTAGAGAGCGATCTCCCCGTCGAGCCCTCGGGCCCCAACAACGGAGATCTCACGCTCGAATGGCACGAGGCTCTCGACCACCGCGGGATGCGCGCCGACCTGGCTCCAGGCGGCGTGGAGCTCGCTCGCATCGGCTACCCGGCGCTGGCCCTTGCCGTCGTACCCCGACGTCGCTGTCTTCACGATCCCGGCCCCGGGCACTGCCAGCTGCGCTGCGACCACGTCGTCGGCTGATCGGATCTCGGCGAACTTCGCAACGGGCAGGCCCAGAGAACGAAGCGCTCTCTTCTCTCGAATCCGATCCTGTGCTGCATGGAGGAGCGAACCGTCGGGACGGACCGGAGCGTGGCGTGCTGCGGCCTCGGCCGTCGTGGCGGGAACGTTCTCGAACTCGAAGGTCACCACGTCGACCTGGCGGGCGAAATCCTCCACAGCATCGAGGTCGGCATAGTCCCCACGAACGTGGTGATCGACCACCGCACCAGCGGGTGGGTCTTCATCGTCGGAGTAGACGGCCACTCGGAAGCCCAGGCGATGGGCTGCCAGTGCGAACATCCGACCCAGCTGGCCCCCGCCGAGCACGCCGAGCATCGCATTGGGAGGGAGGGCGTTGGGAGGGAGGGCGTCCGGCCCCGGTGGTGTCATGTCAGCTCGGCAGCGACGGC
>CAZVUM010000023.1:48326-60661 GCA_964629575.1 uncultured Acidimicrobiales bacterium
TTGGGAGGGAGGGCGTCCGGCCCCGGTGGTGTCATGTCAGCTCGGCAGCGACGGCGTCTGCTCCCTGCTTCTCGCGCAGCTCCTGGAGACGTCGGCGGAGGTCGGGATCGTCTGCGGCCAAGATCTGAGCGGCGAAGAGACCTGCGTTCTTGGCACCTGCAGGCCCGATCGCGAACGTCCCCACCGGAACACCTCCGGGCATCTGAACGATGGAGAGCAGCGAATCGACGCCATGCAAGATGCTGCTCTCGATCGGAACGCCGAGTACCGGCACCACCGTCCACGCCGCCAGCATCCCGGGAAGATGGGCCGCCCCACCCGCGCCGGCGATGATGACCTCGATACCGCGATCGATGGCGGTCACGGCGTACTCACGGAGCCGGTCAGGCGTCCGATGCGCCGAGACCACGGCGCGCTCGCACCCAACCTCGAGCTGCTCCAGGATGTCGACGACATTGCGCATCGTGGGCCAGTCCGAGGCGCTGCCCATCACCACCCCGACCTGCGGGGAACCCCCGGTCTCGTTCATCGCTGATCCTCCAACCCGCTGGTCACACGCCCGTCGACGTCTCGGTCGCGACCGAACGTAGCCCGCTCTGGCGCATCGCCGTGTCGGTTGGAGAAGAAGCCGTTCTGCTGCGAGACCGGGACCGGTCAGCTCGCCGATTCGTCGCTACTGGCGGCCTCCACCGAGAAGGTGAGTGCACCTTCGGCAGCCTCCACCGTGACTGCGTCGCCTTCGCCCACGGCACCTTCGAGCATCTCGAGAGCGAGCTGGTCGGCCAGCTCTCGTTGAATCACCCGCTTGAGCGGTCGGGCGCCGAAGGCGGGGTCGTGGCCCATCTCCGACAGCACCGCCACCGCCTCATCTGTGACCCGAAGCGAAACGCCACGGTCTGCGAGACGATCCTCGAGACGCGCCAGCTGGAGCCGCACGATCGGACGAAGCTGGTCGGCACCGAGCGGTGAGAAGCGCACGATGTCGTCGACCCGGTTGATGAACTCAGGTCGAAAGAACTCGCCGGGGTCGCCGGGCAGGTTGGACGTCATGATCAGCACCACGTTGGTGAAGCTCACCGTCCGACCCTGACCATCGGTGAGGCGGCCGTCGTCGAGCACCTGCAGCAGCACGTTGAACACGTCGGGGTGGGCCTTCTCGATCTCGTCGAGCAGCAGAACCGCATAGGGGCGCCGACGGATCGCCTCGGTGAGCTGCCCGCCCGCGTCGTGCCCGACATAGCCGGGTGGGGCGCCGATCAGACGGCTGACCGTGTGCTTCTCCATGTACTCGGACATGTCGAGCCGCACCATGGCCCGCTCGTCGTCGAACAGCACCTCAGCGAGCGTTCGCGCCAGCTCGGTTTTTCCCACGCCGGTGGGGCCGAGAAACATGAAGCTGCCGATGGGCCGGTTGGGGTCCGAGAGGCCGGCGCGCGAGCGACGGATGGCGTTGGCGACGACCTCCACAGCCTCGTCCTGGCCGATCACCCGGCGATGCAGCACCTGCTCGAGGTGGACCAGCTTCTTGGCCTCGCCTTCGAGGAGACGGCTGACAGGGACGCCTGTCCAGCGGCTCACGACCTCGGCCACGTCCGCGGCCTCGACCTCTTCTTTGAGCATTCGCTGGTCGGCCTGGAGCTCCGCCAGCGCGGCGCTCGCCGCGCCGACCTGCTTGTCGAGTTGGGGGAGCTGGCCGTAGCGGATCTCGGCCGCTCGTTCGAGATCGTGCTCGCGTTCGAGCTGGGAGTTGAGTTGCTCGACCTGCTCTTTGAGCGAGCGGATCTGGCCGATGGCATCCTTCTCCGCCTGCCAGTGAGCCTTCATGGCCGCCGAGCGTTCGCGCTCGTCTGCGAGCTCGCGCTCCAGGGCCGCGAGGCGCTCCTCGCTGGCCCGATCATCCTCTTTGCCGAGCGCCACCGCTTCGATCTCGAGCTGGCGGATGCGCCGCTCGACGACGTCGATGTCGAGCGGCATCGAGTCGATCTCGATCCGCAGACGACTCGCCGCCTCGTCGATGAGGTCGATCGCCTTGTCGGGCAGGAACCGATCCGTCAGGTACCGATCCGAGAGAGCAGCTGCGGCGACCAGCGCCGCGTCCTGGATTCGGACGCCGTGGTGCACCTCGTAGCGCTCCTTGAGCCCCCGCAGAATGCCAACCGTGTCGTTGACCGAGGGCTCGCCGACGTACACCTGCTGGAATCGGCGCTCGAGCGCGGGATCCTTCTCGATGTGCTTGCGGTATTCATCGAGCGTCGTGGCACCGACGAGTCGGAGCTCGCCGCGGGCAAGCATCGGCTTGAGCATGTTGCCGGCATCCATGGCCCCGTCACCGGCGCCCGCCCCCACGATCGTGTGGAGCTCGTCGAGGAAGGTGATCACCTCGCCGTCGGAGTCCTTGATCTCGGTGAGGACGGCCTTCAGCCGCTCCTCGAACTCGCCCCGATACTTCGCCCCCGCCACCATTGCTGCCAGATCGAGCGAGATCACCCGCTTGTGGCGCAGGCCCTCGGGAACATCGCCCTCTGAGATCCGTCGAGCCAGCCCCTCGACGATCGCCGTCTTGCCGACTCCCGGCTCGCCGATCAGCACCGGGTTGTTCTTGGTTCTCCTGGACAGAACCTGGATGACCCGGCGAACCTCATCATCGCGACCGATGACCGGATCGAGCTTGCCCTCGTGCGCCGCCTGGGTGAGGTCGCGGCCGTACTGCTCGAGGGCTTGATAGGAGTCCTCGGGAGTCTGGGTGGTCACCCGGTGCGAACCGCGAACCTGGGCAACCGACTCGAGCAGAACGTCGCGGTCGATGTCGATGCGGGACGTTACATCGGTGTTCTCGGGGCCCTTGGCCAGCGCGACCAGCAGGTGCTCGGTGGAGAGGTAGTCGTCGTGAAGGCTCGAACGCACCTCATCGGCGACATCGATGACCCGAACCAACTCGCGGTCCATGCGCGGCTCGTCGCCGCCATAGCTGCTCGGCAGCTTGGAGAGCGCATCCACGGTGCGGTTGCGCACCGCCAGAGGCTCGAGCCCCGCCTTGGTCAGGAGCGGGAGGACGATCCCGTCCTGCTGCTCGAGCAGCGCAGCGAGAAGGTGATCCGCCGTGACCTCGGGATTGGCTCGATCACGAGCGCTCTCCATCGCACTCGCGACGGCCTCTTGGGTCTTCAGCGTCCAGCGATTGGGATCCAACGTCATGGCAACATCGTATCATGATCAGCAGGAAACTTGATATTACTTCACTCAAGTTTTCTCAGCGATAGGGGGCCGGTGCGCTCACCGCGGCCAGGCCACGAGCGAGCAGCGTTGCATCACCGCCATCCGGCAGGCAACGCCTCGCTGTCAGTCTGATCGGCCGAGGGACTCAACTCATCAAGGGTCGCCGTCAGGGCAGCCTCGGTTTCGGCATCGGACCGAGTCGCGGCCGGAGCGCCATACCCCTGCGCAGCGGCACGCTGCTGAGCCGACAGCGTGAACTGAGCGAGCAAGTTGTTGAGGCGGTCGGCGATCTCTTTGAGGTGGCGAGCGGCTTCCTGCGCTTCACCTGCACCGCTGCGGGTGTCACCTGCGGTGTTCGCCACATTGGTGATGCTGCTCGAGATGTTCGTGGTGCCGTCGGACACGGCTTGGATGCTTCGCGTCACCTCCGCGGCCGTCGCCGACTGCTCTTCCACGGCACCGGCGATGGTCGTGGAGATCCCGTTCACTTCATCGATCAGCTGGTTGATCTCGGTGATCGCTGTGACTGCGCTGCGCGTGTCCGACTGGATCGCGTCGATCTGGGTCTGGATCTGTTCGGTCGCATCGGAGGTCTGCTGCGCGAGCGCCTTCACCTCGTTGGCGACCACTGCGAAGCCCTTGCCGGCCTCGCCGACGCGTGCGGCCTCGATCGTGGCGTTGAGGGCCAGAAGGTCGGTCTGGGCGGCGATCGAGGTGATGACCGACATCACGTCGCCGATGTCGGTGGCGGACTGGTCGAGCTTCTCCATCCGGTCACGGGTCGTGGCCGAGACGTTGACGGCTTCGGCTGTCATGCGCGCGGCCTCGGCGGTACTCGCTGAGATCTCACGGACGGCCGAGGACATCTGATCCATGGCCGAGGAGACCGTGTCGGAGCTCGTCGAGATCTGCTCGGAGGCCGCGGACACCTCGGTCGCCTGATCCGAGGTGGTGATGGCTGCGTCGGCCATCCGGTGGCTGAGCTCGGTCAATGAATCGGCAGCAACAGCGAGATCGTCACCGCTGCGGTCCACGTTGGCCAGCGTCTCGCCGATGCTCTCGAGAGCCCCATTGAGAGCACGGCCCATCTCACCCACTTCGTCTTCGGAGGACACGTCGAAGCTGACAGACAGGTCCCCGGCAGAGACGGCCCGAAGTTGTTGGACGTTGGACCGCAGGGGGCGGCTGACGACTCGGCCGGCCACCCAGACCCCGCCCGCAACCACCACGACCAGAATGATCGCAGCGATGAGGATCGACTGGTTCCGGAAATCGCCGACGGCTGCGAGGGCCGTGCTCTCAGGCGTGATGCGCACCACCGACCAGTAGCGGCCGCCTTCGTCGAGGGTCAGGTTGATCGGCTCGTGGGCGATGACGAGGCCATCGGCAACGAACGCTCCGCCGTAGGGATCGGCCATCTTGGCGGCGGTGTCGCCGTAGTCCACCGCAACCTCTGTGCCGATCTTGGACTCGTCGGGGTGCGACAAGTAGTTGCCGTGATCATCGAGAAGCAGCTCTGTGAACCCCGAGTCACTGTGGCTCTGCACGTCCGCGATGACCGCTTCGAGATCGTTCTCGATCAACAGGACAGCGCCGATCTGCCCGGTCGACACGTCTGGAATCGAGATGCCCACGTAGATCTCCGGCACGCCGTGAGAGAACGCGACGTCGCTGATGAAGATGTCCCCAGGGGATTCCGCGAGCGTCTGTCGGAAGGCGTTGAGTGAACCCACGTCTCCGAGCTCGTCGAGGGGGACCTTCGACACGCCGCTGCCCTCGCGCTCGACCTTGACCTTCTCCTGGCCGTCAGCGAGGGCGAGGGTCACCGATCGGTAGTGCGGGCGCTCGTTGACAACCACGCTCAGAATCGTGCCGTATCGCGCTTGCCACAGGTCGGTCGTGGAGCCGTCTTTGGGGTCCACTCCATCGTTCGCCTCGGACCGGAACAGCCCCTGCACCGGAGGCATGTCTTGAAGTGTCATCACGTCGGTCGTGGGCAGGAGCATTTCGCCCGCGAGGTGAAGAGCGTCGCGTGTGGCGAGGGCCTTCACCTCACTCAAGGCGCCGTCCTCCAGCGCATCGCCGGTCGACGCGGTGCCATTGACCGTGAGAGAGACGGCGACCACCAGCACCGCTGTGAAGAGAACCGCTCCGATCTTCCACTGGACCGAACGGGTCAGTGGGTTCGAAGCGCGGCGGGCGGTGGACACGGGGGCCTCCAGAGATGTCGGACCTACTTCACCCCGATCGGCCCACCAGCGGAGACATTCACTCCGTTGGACACCTTCTACAACGGCGAAAGTCCTCCGCGAGCTGGCTCTTTGGCTCAGAGACTTGTCCACAGATGTCCGTTGGTGCCGTTTGTGCCCGCTGACCTGGGGAAACGCCGACCGGTGGTGTCCGTTGGTTACCGCTGGGTATCCCTACTCCGAGAGAAAAGTAGGGATGGCGGTACTCAGTTCAGCTCGTCCCAAACGAAGGTCCCGAGCTCCGGCCAAGCGGCACGAAGATGTTCGACGATGGATCCGCCCAGCGTCGTAACTCCTTCGTGCGAGGCGAAGATGAGCCAGTCGAAATCGTGCGAGAAGAACAAGCCCTCAGCACCGGTGTAGAGGAACTCGGCGGTACTCGGCTCCCGCTCGAACTCGGGGCCGTACTCCCGCAGCTCGATGATTCGGGAGACCCCGAGAGTTTGCAACGCTTCACTGATGGCCACCGACGATGGGCCAGATGGCTCGTTCCCGCGCAGAAACGAATCTGCTTGGAGCGCCAGCACGGGCTGTCCACGCACGACGTCGGTCCGAAGTGGTTCCCAGAAGTCGAGGCCATCGAGCTCCCAAATCTCCTGGATCGATTCGCGCCAACGCCTTGCTTCGTCGGCTACGAGGGTTCGTCGGTATGGGAGCGGCGCGACCTCGAGCGCTTCGGTGCCCGGCAACGTGTTCACGAAGGCGACGAATCTCCGGGGCTCATCTTCTTCAGCGTTCGCCTCAATGGAATCCGCTTCGTGGCTCCCCGTTAAGAGTCGGCGACAGCAGATCCACGGTCGACGCTGATGACGTGTCTCCCGAGCCGAGGACGAGCCGAGCGCCCTCTGCTCGAAGCGGCAGCGTTGGCAGCCTCCAGCCAATCCCAGAAGCCCGGGCAGAAGTCGAAGCCGTAGTGATCGTTCTTGGCACGGATGAGCACATCGGAGTCGAGCAGGTACGCCACTACAAGACCCCGAGCTGCTCGCCCAGACCTTCGAAGGTCGAGGTCTTCTTCACGTCGAGCAATCGGAACGCCTCGGTGTAGGGCGTACGGCCTTCGAGCGTGCTGGCGATCAGCTCGCGAGCGAAGCGCTTCCCCACCTGAACCGGCTTCGTGTTGTAGTAGCTCCCGCCTCCGTCTCGCTCGGCGACGATTTCCGCGACCCGTTGCTTCTCGATGCGCAGTTCCTCCATGAAGCGATCCCAGCTGAGGAAGCCTGCCTCGCGGGCGCGTCCGAGGATGACCTGTGTGGATACCCAGAAGCGTTCGGCGAGGGGCTGGAGTTGGGCGCGCAGAGACCTGTGCCGCCTTGGAGTCAGCGCCGTTCACGAACACGACGGCCGCTCGCGGATCCGCCAGCGCGAACCCCCGGAACTCCTCCGGGTCGAGCTTGCGGTGCGTGTTGGATCCCACGATGCCGCTGATCATCACGAGGACTCCGACGAGCTCCGCGTTCTCTCGCAGCCGCGTGAGGGCCATCTCCCAGCTAGAGAGCCCGTCGCGCGTCTCCGGCGTCCAGTCGAGATAAAGCCGCATCTGGTCGGCGACGGCGGACGGAGAATCAGCGAGCGCCACGCTGCCTACGAATTCGAGGGGTGCCCCGCCGTTGAGCAGCTGACTGTCGCGGTACCACTCCTGTCGGGCCTGGCACACGTACACGGTGTCGAGCATGTCGGCGGACACCTGCCCGGCGACACCTGTAACCGGCAAGTCTCGGACCGTCCGAAGGTCTGGGATCGGCACCTCTTCCATCGGCGGTTCATCCAGGAAGAAGAAGCCGACCGGCGTGTAGGTCTTCCAAGCAAACTCCTCGAGCTGCTTGAGCGTCGGGTTCGTGTCGCCATTCACCCAGGAGTCGTAGCGCGGGAATCGTTTCTCCCAGATGTCAGCCTCGATGCCGGAGCGCGCTCGGCCCACCGAAGCAGTGCTGGATGCGGCTCGACCCGGACGGACATGGCTCCAGTATCACCCGACCGGTGAGACATCGGCCGCGTTCAACGCTCGACAGGCCGATCGTGCAAGGCGGATAGGTCTTAGGTTTTAGCGACTCATCTCATCGGCGACGGGGGTCCGACCACGGGACCACCGCCTGTTGCAATGGAACGAGGTCTCTGCGGTACTGCCTGTGTGTTTCGGCCACGGTCGCCTGCGCGTGCTGCCGGAGAGCGGCCACCTCGGCTTCGAGCTCCATCACTCGCTGCTCGAGATCCAGCACCCGTTTGACCCCGGCGAGATTCAGGCCGTCGTTGGTGAGTTCCTGGATCCGCAACAACAGCGCGATGTCGACCTCGCTGTACCGGCGACTCCCGCCGGGGGTTCGAGCCGGCTCGACGAGACCTTTCCGTTCGTAGATCCGCAGCGTCTGGGCATGCACTCCCGCCAGCTCCGCGGCCACGGAGATGACGTACACCGCTCTGTTCGGATCGGGTGTGCCAACCATGGTCCAAGTCCTCCCCTGCGCCCTCAGGTCGTGGTGATCGGCTCGTCTCGCGGTGACCAGTCCGTCACCGCGGCAAGGGCTTCGATCGCCTCGCGCTCGGCTGCGCTCAGCTTCTTCGGAACGGTGATCTCCACGGTCACGAGCAGATCGCCGATCCCCTTGTTGGTCTCTACGCCGCGACCCTTGACTCGAAACGTCGTGCCCGACTTGGTCCCAGCGGGAACCTTGAGCGTGACGGTCGAGTCGTCGATGGTGGGGACCTTGATCTCGGCCCCGAGAGCCGCCTCGGGGAAAGTGACGGGGATCGACAATGTCAGGTTGCGGCCCTTGCGACCGAACATGTCGTCAGCGGCAACCTCGACGATCACATAGAGGTCGCCATGTGGGCCGCCGTTGCGACCGGCCCCGCCCTTGCCCGCGAGGCGGATGCGCTGCCCGTCATCCACACCTCGAGGTACGCGGACCTTGACCCGCCGACTGTCGCCGTCCGGGCCACCGCCGAGGTGAACGGTGGTCGTCACCCCATCGATGGCCTCGCGGAAACCGAGGTGGATTCGAGCTTCCTGGTCCACGCCGCGCATCGGCACCGGACCACCGCCCCCACCGCGGCGTCCCCGCCCGAACAGGTTGCCGAAGAGCCCGGACAGATCCAGGTCGTCGAAGTCATCGAACTGGACGTTGTAGCCGCCGGGCCCCGAGGCGAAGCCGCCCGCGGACGCAGGACCCATGCGACGGGCCTCGTCGTACTCCTTGCGCTTGTCCTCGTCGCCGATGACGTCGTATGCCGCGGAGATCTCCTTGAAGCGGTCTTCGCTACCGCCCGACGCATCGGGGTGGTGCTCGCGCGCCAGCTTTCGGTACGCCTTCGTGATCTCCTTGGCCGAAGCGGTGGACGAGACACCCAGCGCCGCGTAGTAGTCCTTCTCGAACCATTCACGTTGGACTGCCATGTCTCACCTCCTCGACCTCCATGGGCGCGCTCAGTTGCGCACCTTCACCATCGCAGCGCGGAGCACCCGGCCCTTCCAGCGATAGCCGCTGCGCAGCTCCTCGACGACGAGTTGCTCGTCGCCCTCGCCGGCTTCGTGCATGACCGCCTCGTGTTCGTTGGGGTCGAAGGCCGAACCGACAGCGGGTATCCGCTCGAGCCCCTCTTTCTCGAGGGTCACCGTGAGCGAACTCTGAATGGGAGCCACCTGGTCGTGTCCCTGAGCGACCGCAGCCTCGCACCCGTCGAGCACGGTGAGCAGGGCCTCCGCCAGGCGGGCGACCCCGCTGGCGATGCGCTGTTCGCTCTCGCTCGCACTTCGCCGACGGAAATTCTCGAACTCGGCCTGCAGGCGTTGGAGCGAATCGAGGTACCGATCCCGCTCCGCTGTCACGTTCTCCAGGGTCTCGATCAGATCCTCGACGGTGAGCGGGGCATCCACGGTGTCGCCGACGTCCTCGGGCGGAGCCTCCGCCGCGCCTTCTGGGGCACCAGTGGTCTGTTCCCCGCCAGTGTCCTCGGGCCTGAGAGCCGGTTCGTCAGGACCGTTGCTCACTGGTCCTCGTCGACGATCTCGGCATCGACAACGTCGTCATCGTCGCCACCGCCCGCGTCGGACGCTCCGTCTGCGGTGCCGGCATCCTGCGCGGCACTCTCGTACAGCTTCTGGCTGAAGGTCTGGCTCGCCGCGGCCAGAGCATCGGTGGCCGACTTGATGGCCTCGAGGTCCTCGCCTTCGAGAGCCTCTTTCAGCCCAGCCAGAGTGGTCTCCACCTCGACCTTGTCGGCCTCGGCGACGTTCTCGCCCTGCTCGCTCAGCACCTTTTCGGTCTGGTAGACGAGCGAATCGGCGTTGTTGCGCACCTCGGCTGCTTCGCGCCGTTGACGGTCTTCCTCCGCGTGCGCTTCGGCGTCTTTCACCATCTTGTCGATGTCGTCGTCGTTGAGTGACGACTGCCCGGTGATGGTGATCGACTGCTCCTTGTTGGTCGCTCGGTCCTTCGCGGACACGTGCACGATGCCGTTCGCGTCGATGTCGAAGGTGACCTCGATCTGCGGCACGCCACGAGGGGCCGGCGGCAGATCGACGAGCTGGAACTTGCCCAGCGTCTTGTTGCCGGTCGCCATCTCACGCTCGCCCTGCAGGACGTGGATCTCCACCGACGGCTGCATATCGTCGGCGGTCGTGAACACTTCGGTGCGCTTGGTCGGGATCGTGGTGTTGCGCTCGATGAGCTTGGTCATCACCCCGCCCTTGGTCTCGATGCCGAGGCTGAGGGGGGTCACATCGAGCAGCAGGACGTCCTTGACGTCGCCCTTCAGCACGCCGGCCTGAATGGCGGCGCCCACGGCAACGACCTCATCGGGGTTCACACCCTTGTGGGGCTCCTTGCCCGTCATCTCCTCCACGAGCTCCTGCACCGCAGGCATCCGGGTGGAGCCGCCGACCATGATCACGTGGTCGATGTCGTCCTTGCCGAGACCGGCGTCCTTGATCGCCTGCTCGAAGGGGCCCTTGCACCGTCCGACCAGATCCGCGGTGAGCTCCTGGAACTTCGAGCGCGAGAGCTCATAGTCGAGGTGGAGCGGACCAGCGTCGGTCGCAGTGATGAACGGAAGGTTGATCTGGGTGGTCTGCTTGGAGCTGAGATCCTTCTTGGCCTGCTCGCCGGCTTCCTTCAGCCTCTGAACGGCCATGTTGTCTGCGCCGAGATCGACACCGTGGTCGCCCTTGAAGCTGTCGACGAGCCAGTCGATGACCCGCTGGTCCCAGTCGTCGCCGCCGAGGCGCGTGTCGCCGGCCGTCGACTTCACCTCGAAGACGCCGTCGCCGATCTCCAGCACCGACACATCGAACGTGCCGCCACCGAGGTCGAACACCAGGATGGTCTGATCGTCGGTCTCCCTGTCGAGCCCGTATGCCAGAGCGGCAGCGGTCGGCTCGTTGATGATTCGCAGGACCTCGAGGCCCGCGATCTGACCGGCCTCTTTGGTCGCGGTGCGCTGGGCGTCGTCGAAGTAGGCAGGCACGGTGATGACCGCCTGGGTCACCTCGTCGCCCACGTACTCCTCGGCGTCACGCTTCAGCTTCTGCAGCACGCGGGCGGAGATCTCCTGGGACGTGTAGTCCTTGCCGTCGATGTCGATCGACCAACCGCTGCCGATGTGGCGCTTGACGGACGCGAGCGTTCGCTCGGGGTTGGTCACCGCCTGTCGCTTGGCGACCTCACCGGTGAGGACCTCGCCGCTCTTCGAGAAGCCGACGACGGAGGGGGTGGTGCGGTCGCCTTCGGCGTTCGCGATGACGGTGGGCTCGCCGCCTTCCATCGCGGCGACGACCGAGTTGGTGGTTCCGAGGTCGATACCAACGGCCTTGGGCATCTTGTGTCGTTCTCCTGGTCTGGGAGGCGAGGCCTCCCTTGAGGGGGATGAAGTGTTCGTCGGTGAGTCTGGCGCCCAGATGAGCGCTTTCCTCCATCGACGGATGTCGACCAGTATAAAACTTGAGTGGGTAGTTAACAACTTTGGTGAAGAACCGCCGCCGACTCCTCCCCTACTCGCCTGAACGAGCTACAGGGCGTCGATCCCGCGCTCGCCGGTCCGGATCCGCACCACGCTGTCGATCTGAGTGATCCACACCTTGCCGTCACCGATCTTGTCGGTGCGGGCCGCTTCGACGATCTTGTCGGCGACCGATTCGGCTTCCTCGGCAGCGACCAGGATCTCGACGCGCACCTTCGGAATGAAATCCACGTGGTACTCGGTGCCGCGGTAGGTCTCGGTGTGGCCGCCCTGGCGACCGAAGCCGCGGACCTCCGACGCGGTGACGCCGTTGACGTTGGTATCGCGCAGGGCCTCGATCACGTCTTCTAGGCGGTGGGGCTTGATGACGGCGGTGATCATGGCAACCATGCCCGCAGGATCGCACATTGCTGAGACACATGGCACCCCCCGGACGTTCCGGCACCGGCGCCCGCCGACCTAGGATCGGCGCTCATGGCACGCAAGGACTCCCTCGAGAAGCTTCGAAACGTCGCACTCTTCGCCAGCTGCTCCCAGCGGGATCTCACCAAGATCGCCCGGGCAGCGGACGAAGTCGCGGTTCCCGCCGGCACGGTGTTGATGGAGCAGGGGGACATGGGTCGCGAGGCCTACGTGATCCTCGAGGGAACCGCCATCGTGCGCCGCAACGGCCGAAAGATCGCCGAGCTCGAAGGCGGCGAGTCCGTGGGCG
The DNA here is from genome assembly GCA_964629575.1 of uncultured Acidimicrobiales bacterium. GTDB lineage: Bacteria > Actinomycetota > Acidimicrobiia > Acidimicrobiales > Poriferisodalaceae > JAYPWI01. Next base: position 60,456 of record CAZVUM010000023.1, read on the forward strand.
AGCTGTCGCTCCTCGACCTGGGGCCGCGCACAGCCACCGTGGTCGCCGGCACCGACATGCGTGTTCTGGTCCTCACCGCCCGCGCCTTCACCGGACTCATCGACGACAGCCCCGCCCTGGCCCGCAAGCTGCTGGCCGCGATGGCTGCACGCGTCCGCGACCTGGACCGCAAGATCTTCGGCTGAGTCTTCGCCGCAATCGTCGCT
>CAZVUM010000023.1:60761-64182 GCA_964629575.1 uncultured Acidimicrobiales bacterium
GCTCCGCTCCCTCCTCTGCGGATTGCCATGGCCCGCCTCGGGTTCGCCCACGTGGACTGCTCTTGGCTTCCAGGCCGTGAAGTAGCTTGGCCGCCGTGACAAACGGACGCATCAAGCCGCATCACCTCGCCCTCGCCATCGGTGTCGTCTTCGCCGTCGTGACAGCGGCGTCGGGCATCGCGGCGACGGTGTTCGACTTCCACAACGACAACGACGTCCACCGCACCGTGTTCGGGAACATCCCGGGTGGCCTCAAGCTGGCGTTCTACGTCGTCACCGTCGGGCTGATCCTCATCGGCGCCTGGAACTTCAGCCAGCGAGTCCGCAACTGGGAACGAGGCGCACCGGACAACCGCGGCACCACCGGCAAGAACGCTAACAAGCGCGTGCACGACTATCGGGCCGGCGTGATCATGCAGACCCTGCTGCGCGATCCAGCCGCCGGCGTCATGCACGCCCTCCTCTACTACGGATTCCTGGTCCTCCTCGCCGTCACGACCACCCTCGAGATCGACCACCAACTCCCCGAGAGCATGAAGTTCCTGCACGGCGGCGTGTATCAGGGCTTCAGCTTCGTCGGGGACCTGGCCGGCACCTTCTTCGTCGTCGGCATGCTCTGGGCGATCGTTCGCCGCTACGTCCAGCGTCCGTACCGCATCAAGATCAAGACCCGGCCAGAGCATGCGATGGTGCTCGGCATCCTGCTGGCGATCGGTGTCACCGGGTTCGTCGCCGAGGCGTTCCGTATCGCATACGAAGGCCGTCCGCAGTACGAGGAGTGGTCGTTCATCGGCTACCCGCTGTCGGACCTCTTCGATGGCATCAACTCGATCGCCGGCTGGCATCAGGCGATGTGGATCGCCCACATCATCACCTTCTTCGCCTTCCTCGCGATCCTCCCGATCACGATGCTCCGCCACATGTTCACCTCGCCGCTGAACATGTACCTGAAGGACCGCGAACGCCCCAAGGGTGCGATGCGTGCGCTTCCCGACCTCATGGAGGCCGAGGACATCGAGACGATCGGCGCCTCGGTCATCGAGGACTTCACATGGAAGCAGCTCCTCGACACCGACAGCTGCACCATGTGCGGGCGCTGCACCTCCGTGTGCCCGGCGCACGCCACCGGCAAGCCGCTCGATCCCCGCGAGATCGTGCTCAAGACCGGCGAGATCATGGCAGCGACGGGCGAACACGGTGCCGTGTCGCCTCCGATCGGGGTCGACAAGGAGATCACGGTCAGCGCCAACAACATGTTCGAGCGGGTCAGCACCGAGGAACTCTGGTCCTGCACGTCGTGCCGGGCCTGCGACGAGATCTGCCCGGTGAACATCGAGATCCTCGACAAGATCCTCGACATGCGCCGGTACCTGACCCTCATGGAGTCGGACTTCCCAGGTGAGCTGGGCGGCGCGTTCCGCGGCATGGAGAACAACGCCAACCCGTGGAACATGAACAACGGCGAGCGTGCCGTCTGGGCCGACGACATCGACGTGGAGGTGGTCGAACCGAGCGATCCCTTCAGCCACGAGTACCTCTACTGGGTGGGCTGCGCCGGTTCGTTCGACGACAAGAACCAGAAGGTGTCCGAGGCCACGGCGAAGCTCCTGCGCCGCGCCGGAGTCGACTTCGCGATCCTCGGCCCGTCGGAGATGTGCACCGGCGACTCCGCGCGCCGCTCCGGCAACGAGTACCTGTTCCAGATGCTCGCAGCCCAGAACATCGAGACGCTCAACGAGATGGGCGTCCAGAAGATCGTCACCCAGTGCCCGCACTGCTTCAACACGCTGCAGAACGAGTACCCCCAGTACGGAGGCAACTGGGAGGTCATCCATCACAGCCAATTCCTCGAGGAGCTGGTGGAGTCCGGGGCCCTCGATCTGTCCGAAGCACGCCTCGAGGAGCGGGTCGTGTACCACGACAGCTGCTACCTCGGCCGGCACAACGACATCTACATGGCGCCGCGCAACGTCATCGGCCAACTCGGTGGAGTCGAGATCGTCGAAGCCCCGCGCAACGGCACGACCGGCATGTGCTGCGGTGCCGGCGGAGCCCGCATGTGGATGGAAGAGACCATCGGTACCAAGGTCAACGACGAGCGCTCCGAGGAGCTGCTCGGCACCGGTGCAAGCCGCATCGCCACCGCGTGCCCGTTCTGCTACATCATGATCGACGACGGCGTGAAGGGTCACGGCGTCGAGGACGATCAGGTCAAGGTGGCCGACATCTCGATCCACCTGGTCGAAGCGCTGGAGGCGACCGAAGCAGCAGCGGCCGCCGAGGCTGCTGAGCGTATGGCGGCCTTCCCCGCCGGCGGAGGCACCGCGACCCTCGAAGCCGAAGCACCCGCCGAAGCACCAGCCGAAGCCGTCGTCGACGATCTCACCCGGATCGAGGGCATCGGTCCCAAGAGCCAGGAGCTGTTGAACGCCGAGGGAATCACCTCGTTCGCTCAGCTCGCCGCGGGCGAGCAGGCCCAGTTCGAAGCCATCCTCGATGCCGCGCCCAACATGCCCTTCGCGGCAAGCACAGCGACCTGGGCTCGCCAGGCCCAGTACCTGGTGGACGGCGACGAGGCCGGCTTCCAGGAATACACCGACCACCTCGATGGGGGCGTCGAACCGGACTGACTCCGTCTCCGATGGTCACGGCTGCTCGATCCGACAGCCCGGACCGTCAGGACCGGTCGAAGTTCTCGTGGTAGCGGCTCGGCGTCGGGCCGCGCTGACCGCGATACTTCGAGCCGAGCTTGTCCGATCCATAGGGGACGTCGGCCGGCGTCGTCATCTGGATGAAGCTGATCTGGCCGATCTTCATGCCCGGATACAACGTGATGGGCAGGTTCGCCACGTTCGACAGTTCGAGGGTGAGGAAGCCGTCCCATCCGGCGTCGACAAAACCGGCGGTGGTGTGGATCAGAAGACCCAGACGCCCGAGCGATGACTTGCCCTCGATGCGACCCACGAGATCGTCGGGAATCGCAACCCGTTCGAGCGTGGAGCCCAGCGCGAACTCCCCGGGGTGCAGAACGAAGGCGTCGCCATCCTTCACCACCACCTCTTCGGTGAGGTCGGTCTGGTCCTCTTTGACGTCGATCACCCGCCGGGTGTGGTTGAGGAACACGCGGAAGGTGTCGTCGAGCCGCAGATCGACCGACGACGGTTGAATGCTCTGCTCGCCGAGCGGCTCGATGACGATGCGCCCAGCCGCCAGTTCGGCCCGGATCGTGCGGTCGGAGAGGATCATGCGGCCCGCAGCCTAGCGGCGCGCTCGGCGCCCCGACCCCAGCTGTGCGGCCCGATTCGTGGGGGATATGCTGACCCCGCGCCCGCCCCTCGGGGCGGTTCCCGCGGGTGTAGTTCAATGGCAGAACTTCAGCTTCCCAAGCTGATAACGCGGGTTCGATTCCCGTCACCCGCTC
>CAZVUM010000024.1:0-5447 GCA_964629575.1 uncultured Acidimicrobiales bacterium
CAACCCACCCACACAGACAGCGCAGCCGGCGGCTCGGGCGCAGCGCAGGAAGCGAGAGACAGTGAAGTTCGGAATGAGGTACTGCAACACCGGTCGCTATGCGGTGGACACCGAGCTGGCCAAAGAGTTGGTTCAGGCGGGCGAGGAGGCGGGGTTCGAATCGGCGTGGACCGTCGAACACACCGTGGTGCCATCGGGATACGAGTCGAGCTACCCCTACAGCGCTGACGGAAAGATGGCGGGCGGGGTCGAAGACCTGCCACTCCCGGACCCGCTGATGTGGATGTCCTTCATGGCAGGCTGCACGTCGACCATCAAGTTCGCCACGGGGATCCTGATCGTTCCCCAGCACAACCCGGTGATCGCCGCGAAGCAGATCGCCACGCTGGACGCGATGTCGGGCGGCCGCGTTCTGCTCGGAATCGGCGTCGGCTGGTTGAAGGAGGAGTTCGACGCGATCGGCGCTTCGTTCCACGACCGGGGCCGCCGAACCGACGAGTACGTCGCCGCTATGCGCGAGCTCTGGACCGCCGACCGGCCGACCTTCCACGGTGAGTTCGTCGAGTTCGAGAACTGCTACTGCCGCCCGCAGCCCGCCCAGGGCTCGGTGCCGATCATCGTCGGTGGCGACACAGAGTTCGCTGCTCGTCGTGCGGGTCGGCTGGGCGACGGTTACTTCCCCGCTCGGGAAGCGCCGCAGGACCTCATCGCCTTGGCTCGCAGTACGGCCGAGGAGCACGGACGCGATCCCGACGCCATCGAGATCACGACGTCGATGCCCGACGACGTCTCGAAGCTGCCCGCACTGGCGGCGATGGGAGTGAGTCGGGTCGTCGTGCCGGTTACGCCGATGGCGGGCCTCGCCACTGCGATCGACGGCCCAGACGACGCTCGACGTTGGGCCGACACCATCGGGGAATACGCCGACCTGTGAGGCCGTTGGAGGCGACATGGCCATCCGGAAGCTGAATCACGCGGTCCTGTGGGTCCGCGACGCGCAAGTGTCGAAGGACTTCTACGTCGACGTCATGGGCTTTGAGGTGTTGAAGGATCTCGGCGGCGCCGTGTTCCTCGGGGCACCGAAGAGCGACAGCGATCACGATCTGGGTCTGTTCAGCGTCGGCGACGACGCCGACCCGACCCGCACAGGCCGGGGCGAGGGTCGCGGCAGCGTCGGGCTCTACCACCTCGCGTGGGAGGTCGAGACCCTCGGCGAGCTGGCCGACCTGCGAGGCCGCTTAGCCCAAGTCGGTGCGCTCGTGGGCGAGTCCGACCATGGGGTCACCAAGTCCCTGTACGTGCACGACCCTGACGGCATCGAGTTCGAGGTTCTGTGGCAGGTGCCGCTCGACCTTCTCACCGACGCGGACGGCGACGTGCGCACCGCGCCGCTCGACCTCACCGCTGAGCTCGCCAGGTTCGGTCCCGAACTCGCTCGCTCCGACCACGGCTGACCCCAACTGCCAGCTTCCAGAGACACTGTGTCCGCCCCACAAGCTGGCAGAACGGGCTCGAGCTAGAGCGGCGTCAGCGGGAAGTGGGCGAGAGGGTCGCGGTCGTACTGCTCGACCAGGGCGACCTCCCAGATGAGGTAGCCCTCCATCGCAGCGCGAGCGACCTCGGCGTCTCCCGGGTCGTAGGGCAGTTGCCACACGTCGTCGGGAACACGGTCGAAGTCGAGCCCTGACTCCAGTTCGCCGCCGGCGTCGACAAACGCAGCCGTTCCGTCAGCGAGCACCCGGACCTCGGCGTCGGGCCATGCTGCACAGGCCTCGTCGTGAGCCAACGCGGCAAGCGCACCGTCGGGCGAAGTCAGAACGACCGAGGAGGCCGTAGCGGCCGGCAGCTCGGCGGCGAAGTCCGCAAGGCGCCCACGGATCGCCCAGGCCGCGCCGGGAATGTGCCCACGCCGATGCTCGGTTGAGGTCGCGAGGTCCACGACCAAGCCATCAGCCACCAGGTCGGTGAGCGGAACATCGGGAAGCGCGATCTCAACAGGCGCCTCGCCGCCGACGAGGTCTGGCGCCGAGTCCACCCCACTCAGAACACAGGCATCCCAGCCCATCTGGATGAGCCAGGACGCCGCCATGGTGGCGCGGGTTCCGTCGTCGTCGACCACAACCAGCCGCGCACCGCGTGTCGCGACGTACTCGTCCGTCGCCTGAACCAGCTGGCCGCCGGGGGCCGACGTCGCTCCGAGAAGGTGACCGGCGAGAAACTCCGCGGGCGTGCGAACGTCGAGCAGGTGGGTGGTGCGCGACCCGTCGTCGAGCCAGGCGTCAGCGGTCTCTCGATCGACGCTCGGCACTCCGACGCGGGCTGCCACTTCGCGCGCGGCTTCGCCGGCGGCAGCTCGGCCCGCGGTACTGGGGATGGGCGCAACTTCGGTGCGGCCGTGGTCGAGCTGAAGTCCCACCAGCTCCCACCCCATCGTTCCGTTCTCGAGTGCGACCACCTCGTTGGCGACCCCAGCGGCACGCAGGGACTGGGCGCCCATGATGCTGCGCGTCCGACCGGCGCAGTTCACCACCACCGTCACATCGTCGTCGATGAGATCGAACACCCTGTGGACCAGCTCGCCACCGGGGCAGGACCGTCCACTGGGAATGCTCATCCGGTTGAATTCGCGCTCAGTACGTGAATCGAGCACGACGAGCCGTCGCCCTTCTTGGAGCCAGCGGTCGAGCTCGTTCGCCGACACGTGTGGTGTGCCGTAGTGGCGTTCGATCAACTCACCGAACAACTTCGAGGGAACGTTGACGCCGGAGTAGATCTCGTGGCCTGCGTCGGCCCATGCGGCGAGTCCGCCTTCCACGACAGACACGTCGGTGTATCCGAGACGGCTGAGGGTCGCGGCGACCGATTCGGCCTCGCCGACGCCTGCGTCGATCACAGCCACCCGCACCGACCGACGCGGGATCAACCGTGGGGCAACCAACTCCGCTCGCGAGCGCGGCACATTGACGGCGAACAACAGGTGCGCCTCGCTGTAGGTGCCTTGTTCGCGGGCGTCGATGAGCGCGAGCTCCTCGCCATCGCTGAGGGCGCCGACGAGAGCGTCGACGGCGATTCGTTCAACGGCCACAGATCACCGGGCGTCGACGATGTTGGCGCTGGCCTGGAAGACCTTCCATTCGCCGTCTGAACTCCAGTAGCGCCGCGTCGCGAGCCGCTCCAGCGCGAGTCCGTAGCAATGGAAGTTCATCGACGATCCCTCGATGTGGATCGAGTGGAGTTCGTCGGGAAGGAACCCGATTCCGGTGCCCTTCTCGACCATGTGCTCGGAGACGACCTGCGGTTCTCCTTCTCCGGCCTTGCGGTCGTAACGCTTGTTGAGCTCCTGGCCCTCGAACCCCACGATGACCGCCCACGTGGTGTGGTCGTGTGGAGGTGCCGCGGTGCCATCGCGCACGACCTGCATGTACAGGGCGAAGCGATCGTCGTCGTCCTGGCTCAGCCGATACATCTGGCTGCGCTCACCGACCTCGGGTGCCGGAAAGTCCTCGACGGGAAACAGCTCACGCTGCTCGGCGAGCCGCAGCAACCGCTCGCGGATTCCCTCGACGCAGTCACGATCGACCCCCGCCGCATCGAGGTCCCGGATGTCGGCCAGCGCCTCGGCTACTGCGGTGTGGCGTTGGTCGACAACGGACATCAGCGGCCCTTCCACTGGGGCGGGCGCTTCTCGGAGAACGCCAGCGGGCCCTCGATGAAGTCCTCGCTGTGGCGCATCGCGCTCACCGCCGCGTACTTGCCTTCATGGGCTTCGCGGGCGCCGGCCTTGTCGAGGCCGGCCATCGCCGCCTCCTTGGTGGCCCGGATCGACATGGGCGAGCACTCGAGAATCATTCCCGCCCAGCGCTTGGCGCAGTCGAGGGCCTCACCTCGGGGTGCCACCTCGGCGACGAAGCCGAGCTCTTGGCCTTCGGCGGCAGGCACGTGGCGGCCGGTGAGCATCATCGACATCGCCCGCTTGAGACCGATGTGCCGCGGGAGCCGGTGGACACCGCCGGCAAGAGCCGCGAGGCCCACCTTCGGCTCGGGCAGCGCAAACAGGGCGTTCTCGCTGGCAACGATGATGTCGCAGGCGAGGGCGATCTCGAACCCACCACCCATCGCCACGCCGTTGACGGCAGCGATCACGGGCTTCGTGAGCCCCCATCGTGAGGTGATGCCACCGAACCCGGCCGACGGCTGGGCGCTCATGTCACCACCCTCGGCCTGGTAGCGGAGATCGTTGCCGGCACAGAAGGCCCTGTCACCTTCGCCCGTCACGATCGCAACCCAGAGATCGGGATCGTTCTCGAACTCGTCGAACAGTTCGGCCATCGCCGCGTTGCCCGGGGGGTGCAGCGCGTTCATGCGCTCCGGACGTTTGATGGTGATGATGAAGAGGTTGCCGTCGCGTTCGCCGCTGCAGAATTCAGCCATGTGCGTACGCTAATTCGGCCGCGCGACCCGTGCTGTCGACCCGCCGAATCAGATGCCGGCGCCGAGATCCTGCCGGGCGCGGAAGAGCGCGTTGGCCTCGGCATGCGCGGCGACCGCTTCGGCCGATTGCTCCTCGCCGAGGCGCGTTTCGGGAACGAAGTGACCGAATCGGTCCTCGCCGCGGACGAGCAGTGCGCTCGGGGTCGGCTCGCCGAGAGGCCGAACGCTCGTGGGGATGTAGCTGATGCCGATCCCGATGCGTCGATCGTCTGCGTGATTTCCCGACGATGAGTGCACGACGTCGGTGTGGTGCAACGACATCTCCCCCGCATGGAGTGGCATCAGCTCGCCGTCACCCTCGTCGAACTGGTCGAGGATGCCTTGCCCCGCTTGATCATGTTCCACTGTCCGGGGTCGTCGTCGTGGTCGAACTGCCCGAGTCGGTGCGAACCCGGAATCGCTCGAACGCAGCCCGCCTCGGGCGGACATTCCGAGAGCGCGATCCACGCGGTGACGTGCAGGTGCGGATCGAGGAAGAAGTACGTGCCGTCCTGATGCCAGTGCACGAACGCCGGGGTGTTGGGCTCTTTGATCCAGGTGGTGGAGTGGTACACGAGGATGTCCGGCCCGATGACGTCTTCGACGGCGTCGAGGACTCTCGGGTGGTGGACGAGGTCGTCGGCCCAGTCGAAGAGCAGGTACGACTTGGACTTCTCGGGGAACTCGATCGGGTGCCCAACCGATGCCTCAAAGCGCTCGAGTCCGGCTCGGCATCGGGCGACTTCGTCTGCGCCGAGGACGGGAATCGGTGAGACGAACCCATCGGCCTCGTAGCGCTCCACCGCATCGTCACTCAGGATCTTCGGCATCTGTTCCCCCTCACTGCGAGCCTCGCAGCAATCACCCAGTCTGCGGCGCGAGCCCGAGGCCCACAAGGGCCGAAGCGAGCCTCGCAGCAATCACCCAGTCTGCGGCGCGAGCCCGAGGCCCACAAGGGCCGAAGCGAGCCTCGCAGC
>CAZVUM010000024.1:5547-63918 GCA_964629575.1 uncultured Acidimicrobiales bacterium
TCAGCCGAGTAGGTCTCGAGGTAGTCGTCGACGACAGTCGCGTAGCCGGCCACTTCTCCGCTGACGAGGAGGTCGAATCCCTGGTCGCCGTAGTAGTCGGCGAGGCGTTCGTCGTCGAGGAGGCCGGCGGGGTCGAGGACGACGATGTCCTCCTCGGGGAGGTAGTGCACGAGGTGGAAGAGCAGTGACTTGCCGACGCCTTTGCCGCGGTGGCCGACCGCCACGACGTGTTCCCAGAGCTCGACTCGGTCCTTGATGCGCGTCGTGAGCAGGTACCCGATGATCTCGTCGTCGATCTGGGCGGCGTACACGGTGGCGTCGTCGGCAATCGTCTCGAGCATCGAGTCCACACCGGGAAACGCCTCGGCGTAGAGCGCTTCGAGTTCGGGCCAGCGCCCGGTGTCGACTTCGTCGATTTGCCATTCGCGAGCGGTCATGCTGCTTCCCCCTTGGCGCAACGCTAGGACACCCAAGGGTCCACGGGAACCCCTGGTGACGTGCTGCGGCTTCGACCCGCTGTGGCGAGCAGGGCGCCGAGGAGTCCGCCTGCCGAGCTCAGCATCAGATCGCTGACCGTGTCCTCGTAGGTGAGGCTGAGTCCGGTGGCTCCGGTCTCTTGCACCACATACTCGACGAATTCCCAGAGCACGATCGCCGCGGCGCCGAAGCCGGTCCCCATCCAGACCCGAACCCAGCGCAGCAACTCGACCGGCAACAGCAACGTGATGCCGGCGACGAGGAACGCCCAGTTGACGAAGTGGAGCACGTCGTCGAACTGGTCCACGTTGTCGAACAGGCCGAACAGGTTGCCCGCGAGATCGAGAACGAATGGCGTGACGACGAGGGCGTTGGCGAGGAACGGAAACGGGCGAGAAGGCGCCGATCGAGCCACCCGCCACCACAGGGGGAGCACCACGGCGGACAGCGGGTACCCGAGGGCGCGCGCTGGCCACCCCTTGCCGTCCAGATGGTCGAGCGGGATCGCGAGCCCTGCAGCGAGGCAGAGGGCGAGAGCCGCGATCACGGCCCACATCGCCGCCCGGTGTCGCGCGACGGTTCGAGATTCGGTCACCGACGTCAGGGTAGGTGGGTCGGAAAGGCAAGACGGCGAGCCCTGAAGGCTCGCCGTCGCTGGTGGGCCGGGGAGGATTTGAACCTCCGAAGGCGTGAGCCGACGGGTTTACAGCCCGTTCCCTTTGGCCGCTCGGGCACCGACCCAGCGGGGGTCAAGATTACCGACAAGACCCATCCACCCCAAACGGGAACTTGGCCGGCGGCATCCATGCCCAGCGAAGCCGGGTGGCGCGCCGGGCGGGCCGTGGCAGTCCGCAGACGAGGGAGCGAAGCGACCGAGGAGTGCGGCAAAGATATTCTGCCGCCATGCCTTCTTTCGACGTTGTCTCTGAGATCGACATGCAAGAGGTGCGCAACGCCGTCGACCAGGCGTCGCGCGAGATCGCCAACCGCTACGACTTCAAGAACACCGGCAGCAGTATCGAGTTGGGTGAAGACGCGATCACGATGGCGACTGCCACCGAGGATCGGCTCATCGCGCTGCGCCAGGTTCTCGAGGAGAAGATGGTGAAGCGGAAGGTGTCGCTGAAGGCGGTGAGCTACGGCGACGTCGAGGAGGCCTCGGGCGCCACGGTTCGCCAGGTCGCAGCGCTGCAGGCCGGAATCTCGTCCGACAAGGCCAAAGAGCTGAACAAGTTCATCAAGGGCCTCGGCGTCAAGGGTGTGCAGAGCCAGACCCAGGGTGATCAGTTGCGCGTCAACAGCAAGAAGCGGGATGACCTGCAGACGGTGATTGCCTCCCTGAAGGAAGGCGACTTCGACATCCCGTTGCAGTTCAACAACTTCAGGGACTGAACCTCTCCCTTGGCCTCAGAAACAGAAGGCCACAGGAAGAGGGTTCGACACTACCGAGCGATGTCAGATCATCTCCTGCCAGCTGCCGTCACGGAGCCGGCGGATCCGCTCCTCCATCGGCGGGTGGGTGCTGAAGAACTTGCGCACGCCGCCGCGCCCACCAAAGGGGTTGGCGATGTACATCTGTTCCTGGGCGGGGTTCGCGATGCTCGGGATGAGCTCTGAGCCGCGCTGGAGCTTTTCGAGTGCTCGGGCGAGCGGCTCGCCATCGCCGATCATGCGGGCGGCCGTGCGATCGGCTTGATACTCGCGGCTACGGCTGATCGCCATCTGCAGCACCATCGCCGCGATCGGGGCCAAGATGATGAGCGCGAGTTCGGCGAGGGGGTTGCGGTCGTCGTCGCGGCCTCCGCCGAAGATCATGGCGAACTGGGCCATGCGGGCCACGAACGTGATCGCCATGGCGATCGCTGCCGCGACCGAACCGATCAGGATGTCGCGGTTCTTCACGTGGGCGAGCTCATGTGCCAACACGCCGCGGATCTCGTACCAGTCGAGGTGCTGGATGAGCCCCTGGGTGACGCACACCGCCGCGTTGGCCGGGTTCCGGCCCGTGGCGAACGCGTTGGGCTGCGGGTCGGGGCTGACGTAGAGGCGGGGCATCGGCATGTCGGACCGCTCGCTCAGCTCGCGCATGATGGTCCAGTACTCGGGTAGCTGGTTGGGTTCGAGCTCGACGGCCTTGGCTGACTTGATCGCCAGCTTGTCGCTGAACCAGTAGCTGCCGCCGACCATCGCGAGGGCGATGACGAGGCCGATCACCAATCCGCCGCCGCCGAAGAAGCTGGCGATGAACATGATCAGACCACCCATGCCCGCGAGCAGGATCGTGGTCTTGGCGGTGTTCTTCATCGTGAATTCGTGTCCTCCTAGACCCCTACAACGCTACCGAGATCCACGATCGTTCCCGGATCCTCCAGCGGGCGCTTGAAGTTGAGCAACCTGGTGTCAGGCACCGAAGTTGCTCAACTACACGCGCGCACCAGCACGGGCGACTGCCGGGCGGGCCATGGCAATCCGACGCCGAAGGCGGCGGCCAGTGACTATCGCCGGGCGGGCCATGGCAATCCGACGCCGAAGGCGGCGGCCAGTGACAGTGGCTAGTGAGGGTGATACCCCGACTCCAGGTGCAGAGTGGGCAGGCCTTCTTTGCGATACATGCGAACGTTGCGCATGTCGTCGTCGATCGCGAGACGGGGGGTGTAGCCGCGTTCGATCAGCCCGTGGGTCTCGTCGCGCTTGAAGCCCGGTGATGGCTGGAAGTCGCCCATCGGTCGCATGATCAGCAGATCCCACCGGATGTCGTAGAGATCGAGCCAGCGGAGCGTTTCGCGTTGGATCCAGGTGGGTCGGGAGGTGAGCAGGACCACGACCAGGTTCTCGTGAAGCAGCTGGAGGACGGTGACCATCTCTTCGAAGATGTCGTCTCCGCCGGCTTCTGCGAAGAACGAATCCCAGTCGCGCCAGGGGGGATCCAGGTGGTGCTGCCGGTGCTCCGCGTCGGCCAGGACACCGTCGATGTCGACGATGACGCAATCAGCGGTGGGTCGGGAATCAGCCCGCCACATCCAATGCCCGGGAAAGGAAGCCAGGGTCACTCTTCCTGTGGGGCCTCGGACGCCCGGGTGCGGATCTCGTCCACCACCGTCGCGTCGGCGAGCGTGGTGGTGTCTCCGAGCTGGCGGCCTTCGGCGACGTCGCGCAGGAGGCGCCGCATGATCTTCCCCGAGCGGGTCTTGGGCAGATCCGGCACGAGCACGACCGCCTTGGGCCGAGCGATCGCACCGAGCTTGGTCGATACGTGCTGGCGGATCTCTTCTCGCAGCTCATCGGTGGGGTCCTGGCCGCCCCGCAGGATGACGTAGCCCACGATGGCCTGGCCGGTGGTGTCGTCGGTCGCCCCCACGACGGCTGCCTCGGCCACCGACGTGTGGTCGACGAGGGCCGACTCGACCTCCGTCGTGGAGATGCGGTGGCCGGACACGTTCATCACGTCGTCCACCCGGCCGAGCAACCAGAGGTAGCCGTCTTCGTCGATCTTGGCGCCGTCGCCGGCGAAGTAACGCCCCTCGTACTCCGACCAGTAAGTCTCCTTGTAGCGCTCGGGATCTCCCCAGATGCCGCGCAGCATCGACGGCCACGGTTCGGTGATGGTGAGATAGCCGCCGCCCCGCTCGACCTTGTTGCCCTGGTCGTCGACGACCTCCATGACGATGCCGGGAATGGGGCCGCACGCCGACCCGGGCTTGGTGGTCGTGACACCGGGCATCGGCGTGATCATGTGGCCGCCGGTCTCGGTCTGCCACCACGTGTCGACGATCGGACACCGTTCGCCACCGATGTTGGTGTGGTACCACATCCACGCTTCGGGGTTGATGGGCTCACCCACTGTTCCCAGCACGCGGAGCGACGACAGATCGTGCTGCTCGACCTCTTGGGCACCCCACTTCATGAAGGTCCGGATTGCGGTGGGCGCGGTGTAGAGCTGGGTGACGCCGTAGCGCTCGGCGATGTCCCAGAGCCTGTCCTTGGGCCAGTCGGCCCGATCGCCGTCACGGAACTCGGGTCGTGGCGTGTCCGGCGTCCCTTCGTACATCACCGAGGTCGCACCGTTGGCGAGGGGGCCATAGACGATGTAGCTGTGACCGGTGACCCAACCGATGTCGGCCGCACACCAGTAGATGTCGTCGTCCGGGTCGAGGTCGAAGATGTACTTGTGGGTGAAGGCCACCTGGGTGAGATAGCCCCCGGTCGTGTGCATGATGCCCTTGGGCTTGGCCGTCGTCCCCGAGGTGTACAGCAGGTACAGAAGATCCTCGGAGTCCATGGGCTCGGCAGGGCAATCGGCCGACGCGTCGGCCATCAGGTCGTGCCACCAGTGGTCGACGTCGTCGTTCCACGCGACGTCTTGTCCTGTCCGCTGGACGACCACGACGTTCTCGATCGACGAGGTTGCCGCCACCGAGGCATCCGCAGTGTCCTTGAGAGCGAACGGGTCGCCTCGGCGATACCCGCCGTCTGCGGTGATGAGGACCTTGGCGCTCGCATCGTCGATGCGGTCCGAGAGCGAGTCGGCGGAGAACCCGCCGAACACGATCGAATGCGGCGCTCCGATCCGCGAGCACGCCAACATCGCAACGGGCAACTCGGGGATCATCGGCATGTAGATGCAAACCCGATCGCCCTTCTCCACGCCCAGGCCCTTGAGAACGTTGGCGAACTGGCTGACTTCGTCCAGCAACTCGCTGTAGGTGACGGTGCGGGTATCGCCGGGTTCGCCTTCCCAGTGAAAGGCGACCTTGTCGCCGCGACCTGCGTCGACATGACGATCGAGGCAGTTGTACGACATGTTGAGCTTGCCCCCGACGAACCATTTGGCGAACGGGAGGTCCCATTCGAGCACGGTGTCGAAGTCCTCGAACCATGTGACCAGCTCACGCGCCTGGCGGGCCCAGAACCCCAGTCGATCAGCCTCTGCCTCGTCGTAGAGGGAGCGGTCGGCGACCAATGCGTTGGCCTGAAAGCTCGCCGAAGGTGGGAACGTCCGGTCCTCGACGTAGTAATCCTCGATCGTCGGTTCTGACATTCCGATCTCCCCTCCTCGGCCGCCGGCTGCGCAATTTAGGTTCCAGGAGCGCTCCTGGAACCTATTCGCTGCGAGCCTAGTGGTCGTGGTTGCGAGCCGCCTCTCCCCACTCTCTGTGGTCGAGTCCCTGGCGCACTCGCTTCGCTATCTCACCCTGTCGAGCGCTAGATTCACTGTCCGTGGCTGGCTGGTTGAGACGTTCGTGTTCCCGACGCTGCGTGCTGGTCCTCGTCGCCGGGATCATCGTCACCGTCTCAGGGACCTGGTATGTCAACCGGGCGGTCGATCGGCACGAACAGGCGATCGTGAACCGCCACGCGGGCAGCGTCGCGGAGGCCGTACGGCAGGTCGGCGAGCCGATCGTGGAGGCCGTGACCCTGGCGATGGTTCTCGGGGCAGCCGACAGCACCCTCGAGGGCTTCGAGGAGCGCATGGGCTCCGTCGTCGAACGCAACCCCTTGGTACGTGGCGTGACGATCGTCGAGTACCTCGACGGCGAACTCGAGATCTTGGCCTACAGCGGGGTCGAACCAGACACGGCCCACCTGGACCGCCAGTCGATCGAAGCCGGGACCACCGAATTCGAAACGACGACGGCCTATCGCGACGGCGAAGACGTGATCGTCTTCGCGGCGACATTCCCCATTCCGGGTCAACCCGGTCGCGCCGTCTTCGGTGAGTTGGCGATTCAGACCGATTGGCTCCAACTCCTCGCCCAAGACACGGCTCGCAACGTCCACCTCGACTACTTCTTGGTCGGCGGCGATGGCGAACCGCAGCTCCTGTACTCCACCGGTGGGGAACCCTCGGGTGCGTCTCACACAGAGAGCGTTGGCCTCGGCAGCAGTGACCTCGTCGTCGTCGCCACCGCCATCCACGGGACGATCAGCAGCGCCGAGGAAGCCGCGCCCCCGACGATCGCGGCGCTCGGTCTCCTGCTCACGGCGCTGGCAGTGACGACCGTCAAGGCCATGGACCGGCGCCAATCCGAGGTCGAACGGCTGAGCGTCGAGACACAGCGTCTCGACGCAGCGCTGTCCGAGAGGCTCCGCATCGAGCAGGAACTCGCGCACCGGGCCTACCACGACCCGCTGACCGGGCTCCCCAACCGGGCCTGGCTGATCGATCGTCTCCACACCTCGGAGACACCTGGGCCA
The DNA here is from genome assembly GCA_964629575.1 of uncultured Acidimicrobiales bacterium. GTDB lineage: Bacteria > Actinomycetota > Acidimicrobiia > Acidimicrobiales > Poriferisodalaceae > JAYPWI01. The sequence goes on from CAZVUM010000024.1 coordinate 12,220, forward strand.
ACCGCGATCTTCTTTCTCGACCTCGACGGTTTCAAGGTCGTCAACGACTCGCTGGGCCACGAGGTGGGAGATCAGCTACTCGAGACGATCGCCGAGCGCCTCGCCGCCGCATTGGACGGAGAGATCATCACCCGTTTCGGCGGCGACGAGTTCGTGATCATGACGTTTCGCGATCCCACGGACGAGCAGATCGGTGAGCTCGCGGATCGAATTCGGACGGCGGTCAGCCCCGCACTCTTCACGGAGTCGGGCGAAGTGTTCGTCACAGCCAGCATCGGCGTCCGACGTATCGACGGAGGTCACTCCGAACCCGAAGAGCTGCTCAGGGACGCCGACGCGGCCATGTACGCGGCGAAGGAGATGGGCCGCGACCGCCACGTGGTGTTCCATCCGCTCGTGCGGGACCGAGCCGTCGAGCGGCTGCGGCTCGACACCGGCATGCGCCGGGCGCTCAACGCCGACGAGCTCCAAGTCGAGTACCAACCCATCGTGGATCTGTCGACCGGCGAGATGCGTGGGGCGGAGGCTCTGGTTCGCTGGCATCACCCCGACCGGGGATTGCTCCTCCCCGATCAGTTCCTGCCGATCCTGGCCGAGACGACGCTGCTCGCGGGTCTCGATGAGGTCGTCGTACACACGGCCGCGCAGCAGCTGCAGGGGTGGTTGGCAGGGGGCCAGGACGTACATCTCGGGGTGAACCTCTCCGCGGCGAGCCTCGACCGACCGGACCTCGTGGATTTCCTCGGAGCCGTCGTCGACGAATACGAGCTCGCCGAAGGGCGCCTGGTCCTGGAGCTCACAGAGAAGCGCCTGGTCGACATCGCCGACCGGGGCTGGATCGAACAACTGCGGGCCCGCGGTCTCAGCGTCGGCATCGACGATTTCGGCACCGGGTACTCGTCGATGGCCTACCTGCGCGATCTTCCCATCGACTTCCTCAAGCTCGACAGGTCCTTCGTGGAACCGCTGGGACGCGACACCCGAACGGGGACGATCGTTCGCACCCTGGTGCAGCTGGCGGGCGATCTCGGCGTGAGAACGATCGCCGAGGGGGTCGAGACGGCGATGCACGCCGCGATTCTCCGGGAGTTCGGCTGCGAGTTCGCACAGGGCACCTGGTTCTCTCCGCCGCTCGAAGCCGACGAGATCCAGCGCCACATGGCCGCCTCGGTCGAGAGGAAGTAGGGAGGAGCGCCAGCGACGACCGGATCGCAGGCGTGACCTCAGACTCGCCACTCGGCGACGAGAAAGTCGCCGAGCCCGCCCGGCGCTGTGAGAGCGCGCGCCTCGTCGAGCACCGTGCGCGCAGCGACGTCCGCCGACGTCGGGGAAGCGACCGCTTGGCTCCACCGGCGACGCGCGTCGGATGTGAGCTCTTCGAGGCCGTGTTCGGCCAACCACTCCGACTGAGTCACGATCCCTTGGGCAGGCGGCAACTGGTCGAACGCGACGTCACACGTGATGTCACGCGATCCCGGCTCCTCCAGCACATCGTTGTTTCTGCGATGCGCCCTGAACGCTCTCAGCCACTCCTCTGGCGGAAGCGAGGCAAGCTCCTGGGTCGAGAGGACCCCGTAGTCAGCCACCAGCGCGCCGCCGGAGCTCAGGGCTCCGAGGGCCCGACGCATCCAGACCGCGGCCTTGAGCTGCAGCGGAATCCTGGCGCCCTGCTCGGCGTGTGGCGCCAGAGCGGTGGCCATCGCCGCGGCGTCGCGAGGTGCCTCGCGACCCACGAATCTTCCGTTCTCGACGTACAGCTCCATCCAGATGTCGCCGCGGCGTTCGAGCAGTCGCGGTGCGAGGTTGTCGAGGAGCTCGTTGGCGATCACAGCCCCGTTGAGCGGACCGGTCGGCAAGGCCCCCGTCGCCGCCACCGGCATCTCCTCGCGATCGGCGAAGCAGCTGGCGGCGACTCGTTCGAGCGCTTCAGCGCGCTGCACCTCGGACCGTTCGACCATCACGTAGCGCATCGCAACGCCACACCGCTCGACGGAGAGAAAGATGTCGCGGCACAGCCGCCCCCTGCCCGCCCCGCCCTCGATCACGACGAAGGGGTCGGGCCGGTCGAGGTCATCCCACAGGTCGTCGAGCCACGACGCGATGCACGACGCGAACAGCGAGCTGGTCTCGACCGAGGTCGTGAAGTCGCCGTCGTGCTGACCGGCTCGTCCCGTCGTCGAGTAGAAGCCCGACGGCCCGTACAGGGCGTTCTCGAAAAACTCGTCGAACCGAAGGATCGCTAGCCGCCCAGTGCGGACAGAACGGAGATTTCGCCGAAGTGTCCGACCAGGCCGGGCAGCACGCCGAAGGCGATGGTCGCGACCACCGAGATGACGAGGGCGGCGCCGAGCGCACCGGTGATCTGCACAGGACGCTCATCGCCCTCGTGCACAGGGTTGATCCACATCTGGACAAGGACCCGGGCGTAGTAGGCGAACGCGATCACTGTGTTGATCGCCACGACGACACCGAGTGCCGCGGCCCAGGCAGTCCCCGAATCGAGGAGCGCACGGAAGAGGCCGAACTTGGCGAACCAGCCGCCTGCAGGCGGGATTCCGGCCAGTGCCGCGAGGAAGATCGTCATCGCGACCGCCAGGCCCGGCGCGTAGTGGAAGAGGCCGCCGTAGCTGTCGATCTCGCCAGAACGGGTCTTGCGGGCCACGGCGATCACCACCGCGAAGGCGCCGAGGTTCATGAAGGCGTAGATGATCATGTAGACCACGACCGCTTCCATCGCCCGATCGGCCGCGTCGCCGGCGACCGCGAACGGGACCAGCATGAAGCCGCCCTGGGCAACGCCCGAGTAGGCCAGCAGACGAACGATGTTGGTCTGGCGCAGTGCGATCATGTTGCCGATCGTCATCGTCAGAGCGGCGAGGACCCAGAAGAACGGCTCGATCACATCGTCGTTGGCGGGGAAGGCCACGAACACCAGCTGCAGCAGAGCCACCATGCCCGCCGCCTTCGACGCAACGGCGAGGAAGGCGGTGACCGGGGTCGGCGCGCCTTCGTAGGTGTCCGGCGCCCAGGTGTGGAACGGCACGGCCGACACTTTGAAGGCAAACCCGATGAGCACGAAGAGGATGCCGACGATGGCGATGGGCTCGCTGCCGCCGGCAGCCATCGCAGCCGAGATGTCGTTGAAGGCCGTCGAGCCGGCGATACCGAACACCAGCGACATGCCATAGAGCATCACCGCCGAGGCGAACACGCCCATCAGGTAGTACTTGAGGCCTGCCTCGTTGGATCGCGGTCCGCCCTTACGCCAGGCGGCGAGCATGTAGGCCGGGATCGACAGCAGTTCGAGAGCGACGAACACGCTGATGAGGTCGCGACTGCTCGACATCATGATCATGCCGAGCAGCGATGTCAGCAGCAGCGTGTAGTACTCGTTCTCGTAGTAGTCGCCCTCACGGATGTAGTCGACCGACATCAGTACGACGATGTAGCCAGACACCAGGAACAGCGCCTTGAGCACGAGCGAGAAGTCGTCGACGACGTAGGCGCCCCCGAACATCGACCGCTCGGTGCCATCGACAGCCAGGGTCAGGATCGGGATCAGGGTCGCGAGCAGCCCGACGCCGGCGAGCGTCGGCATCGCCTGCTTGGACTTGTCATCCCAGATGATGTCGACGAGCGTCAACAGCGTGCCGACGGCCAGCAGCGTGATCTCGGGTGCGAGAGCGTGCCAGTCGAGTGGCGGTCGGATGAACTCGAGCGCGACGTCCACGGATCAGCCCCCGGCCACGATCGCCTCGACGTTCGTGGTGATTGTGGTGACCACGTCGTCTGTGAGGTTGAAGATCAGGTTCGGCCACACGCCGAACAGCACGATGCCCACGAGGAACGGCGTCCACGCGACCCATTCGTAGGGGTTGACGTCGGCGATGGTGTGCCCTTCGAATTCCTTGGTGGGCTCACCGAACGCTGTGCGCTGATAGAGCCACAGCAGATAACCGGCAGCGAACACGGTGCCGACGGCCGCGATCACCATGTAGGTCCGGAACGTCTCTTCAGGCATCCCCGCGCCGGGGTTGTAGGCCGACAGGATCGCCGGGAACTCTCCCCAGAACCCGGCCAGGCCGGGCAGACCGAGTGATGCCATCGACGCGAAGCCCAGGATCCAGCCCATCTTGGGCGCCGACTTGAGCAGTCCGCCGAGCCGGCCGATCTCGAGGGTGTGGTAGCGCTCCTTCACCGAGCCTGCGACGAAGAAGAGCATGCCGGTGATCAGGCCGTGGGCGATCATGCCGAAGACGGCGGCGTTGATGCCGAAGTCGGTGAGCGTCGCGATGCCGAGCATCACGAAGCCCATGTGTGCGACCGACGAGAACGCGATCAGGCGTTTCATGTCGGTCTGGGCCAGACAGCCGAGGGCGCCGTAAATGATGCCGATCACGGCCAGGAGCCCGATCCAGGGGGCCCATTCGCGTGCGGCGACGGGCAGGAACGGGATGGCGATCCGGACGAAGCCGTACGTGCCCAACTTCAGGAGCACGGCCGCCAGGATCACCGAACCCACCGTTGGCGCTTGGGTGTGCGCGTCGGGAAGCCACGTGTGGAACGGGAACATCGGCACCTTGATGCCGAAGCCCATGAACAAACCGGCGAAGATCCAGACCTGGGTCGACTTCACGATCCCCGCGCCACCGAACTCGGTGAGAGCCCGCATGTCGAAGGTCTGCTCCTGGCTGAGGAAGAACAGCGCCAGGAAGCTGATGATCATCAGCGCCGACCCGAACAAGGTGTAGAGGAAGAACTTGAGCGAGGCGTACTTGCGGTCTTCGCCGCCCCACACACCGATGAGGAAGTACATCGGCAAGAGCACGACCTCGAAGAACACGAAGAAGAGGATGAGGTCCTGGGCGACGAAGGTGCCGTTCATGCCGGTACCCAGGATCAGGATCAGCATCAGGAACGCCTTGGGGTTCCCAGGCTCGGGGATGTGATCGAGGCTGTAGATGATGCACAGCGGCACCACGACCAGCGACAACAACAACAACGGAAGGGACAGACCGTCCAGCCCGATGATGTAGCGGCTGTTGATGATGTCGATCCAGCCCTTGTCGACGACGTACTGCAGCTGGCCCGCGTTGCTGTAGTCGAAGTCGATGAGGATGTAGACCCCGACGCCCAGCGCAGCGACCGAGGAGATGAGCGCGACGGCTTTGATTTCCGCCTCGTAGGCCTTGGGGATGATCATCATCACCAGTGCGCCCACCAGAGGCAGGAACACTGCGAGGGTCAGTACCCAGGCGTCGAATCCCGTGGCTTCCACTAGAACAGCTCCCTAAATGACGATCACGAAGACGATGGCCAGAACGGCGGCCGCGCCGAAGAGCAGCTGACCGTAGTTCTGGACCTTTCCGGACTGGATGGTGCGCAGACTCTCACCCGAGGCATCTGCGCCGCTGGCCATGGCGTTGACCGACCCGTCGATTGCACCCTGGTCGATCCACTTGTAGACCCAGCGTCCGCCATCGCGAGCGGACTCGCCGGCGGTGTTGACCACCTTGTCGATGACGTTCTGGTTGACCCAGTTGGTGCCGCGGGCGATCGGCCCCTTGATCGAACCCACGACGATGTCGGTGTAGAGGTGGTCGAGGTAGTACTTGTTCTCGAGGAACGTGTACCCGGCCTTGGCGTACCGATTGTGCTCGGTGAGCCCGTGCGGCCCCATGTTGCGCCAGAAGTAGAGGTACGTGATGGCGATGCCGCCCATTGCAAGAGCAAGCCCGACGAGGGCCATCGCGAGCGACGGGTCGGGGTGGATGATGTGCAGCGCAGGCGTGTTGAGGTAGATCTGCGGCTCGGCGTAGGTCTGGATGCGATGAGCCAGCCCCTCGAGCCCGATCGGCTCGAGCACCTGGGCAGGCAGGTTGAACGCACCGGCCACAACCGCCATGCCGGCGAGGATCCACAGCGGCACGGTCATCACCTTGGGTGACTCGTGCGGTGTGCCGTGACCGCGGTACTCGCCGTGGAACGTGTACCAGATCACCCGCGTCATGTAGGCGGCCGTCATCAGAGCCACGGCACAGCCGAAGAAGAGCATCAGCGGATAGCTGCTGTTCTGACCTTCGAGTGCTCCGAGCAGGATCTCGTCCTTCGACCAGAAGCCCGCGAAGGGGAAGATGCCCGCCAAAGCCAACGACGAGATCACGAAGGTCTTGTACGTGTGCGGCATGTACTTCTTGAGGCCACCCATCTTCCGCATGTCGAAGGTGTGGTGGGCGGCGTGGCTGACCGAGCCGGCGCCGAGGAACAGGCAGGCTTTGAACATGGCGTGGGTGAACAGGTGGAAGATCGCCGCGGTCCACGCACCGACGCCGAGGGCCATCACCATGTAGCCGAGCTGGCTCACGGTGGAGTAGGCGAGCACCTTCTTGATATCCCACTGGGCGAACGCGAGGCCCGCGCCCATGAGGGCGGTGAAGCCGCCGATGAAGGCCATCAGGTTGATCGAGCTCGTGCTGATAGAGAAGCCCTCGTAGAACACCGGGTAGAGGCGGGCGATCATGTACACCCCGGCCACCACCATCGTCGCCGCGTGGATGAGCGCCGAGACGGGGGTCGGGCCCGCCATCGCGTCCGGGAGCCACGTGTGCAGGGGGAACTGGCCTGACTTAGAGGCGACGGCCCCCATGAGGCAGATCGACGCCATGAGCAGAGCGAAATGGTGCATCCCCGGAGCGGACGCGATTGCGCTGTTGATCTCGTGGATGTCGAAGGTGCCGAAGGTCCCCCAGAGGATGATCATCCCGACGAGGAGCCCGATGTCACCGACACGGTTGGTGAGGAAGGCCTTGAGCGCTGCGTCGGTGTTGGGCCGTTCTTCCCACCAATGCCCGATCAATGCGAACGAACAGACGCCCACCAACTCCCAGCCGACGATCAGCTGGATGATGTTCTGCGCCATCACGAAGAACAACATCGCGGCGGTGAACAGGCTCAAGAAGCCGTAGTAGTGCACGTACCGCCGGTCGTCCTTGACGTACTCGGTGGAGTAGATGTGCACGAGCAGCGAGATCGTCGCCACGACCACGAGAAGGGTCACGGTGAGGCCGTCGACGTGCGTGCCGACCGCGAAGTCGACCCCGCCGTTGCTCCACCACGACGAGAACGTGTTGATGACGGGCTTGATCAGAACCGGGCCGTGACCATCGCCGCCGCCGTCGTCCTCGGCGACCGCAAGGAGACCGGCTGCTGAACCGTCAGCGGGAGCCGAGTGCTCGTCGGTCTCGTCGCCGAGTTCGTCCTCTTCGATGTGGGCGATCTGATCCGGCGCTGGGTCCTCGACGCGCTGGGTCCACTGGAAGGCGGCGACGAGGGACAGCACAAACACCGCGGAGAGCGCAGTGATGCCGATCAGGTGCACCTTGTCTGTTCCCACGGTCTTCTTGCCCATCACGAGAATGATGAGGAAGGAGATCGCTGGGATCAGCGGGATGATGAACGCGTTCTCGAGCATCCACATGGTTCGAGTCGCCCCCTAGCCCCGCATCAGATCGAAGTCTTCGACATCGATGCTGGTCCGGTTGCGATACAGCAGAAGAACGATTGCCAGGCCCACACCGACCTCGGCAGCCGCGACCGCGATCACGAAGACCGCGAAGACCTGGCCGGACACGACGCCGTGCTGCACACCGAAGGCGACCAGGTTGATGTTGACGGCGTTGAGCATCAGCTCGATGGACATCAGCACCATCACGCCGTTGCGACGCGCGAGCACGCCGTACACGCCGACGGCAAAGAGGACCGCACCCAGGATGAGGAACTGGTTGATCAGCACGCGTCAGTCCTTCCGAGCCAAGACGATGGCGCCGATGAGCGCCGCGAGCAGGAGCACCGACACCGCCTCGAACGGGATGATGTAAGTGGAGAAGATCGAGTCCGAGACGTGGCCGGTCTTGTAGAGCGGGCCGTTCTCGCGAAGCTTGTCGTCGCCGTAGGCATCCAGGAGCGCGTACACGGTGACGCCACCGAACATCAGGGCGACACCAGCTGCGATGGGCCACTGGGTACCCGTCATCTGCATGGTGTTTCCGAGGGGCGCCTTGGTGAGCATGATGCCGAACAGGAACAGCACCATCACCGCGCCGATGTAGACGAGCACCTGAGTGGTGGCCACGAACTCGGCGGTGAGGATCACGTACTGGGCACCGAGCCCACCGAGCACCGCGACGAGGTAGAGCGCGGCGTGCACGATGTTGCGGGTGGTGACCATCCGGATGGCCGCGATGACGACCAGACCGGCGATGATTCCGAAGAAGATGTTCTGCGCGACCATGCAGACCTACCTCGGGACCTTCCGGACCTTCTGCTCCGAACCGCTCTCGTATTCGAGGAAGTCGGGCACGGTCTCCATCCACTCACCGAGCCGCTCCTTGTCGTGGAGCAGATCGGCGATGCGGGGCTCGCTGTATTCGTACTCGGGCGTCCAGAAGAGGGCGTCGAACGGACACACCTCCACGCAGATCCCGCAGTACATGCAGAGGGCGTAGTCGATGTCGAAGCGGTCGATCGCGTTGACGGTGCGAGCCTTGCCCCCGGCGCGACGCGGCGGCGCCTTGACCTTGTGACCCTCGATGTAGATGCACCAGTCCGGGCAGCTGCGCGAGCACAGCATGCACGCCGTGCAGTTCTCCTCGTGGAGCGCGATCACCCCGCGAGCACGATCCGGCGGTGCTTCCTTCTCGTGCGGATACTGGACCGTGACCGCGCCCTTCTGAGGCGCGGGAATCATGGTCTTCCAGCCCCGCTTGGGGAACAGGGTGCGACCTGCGGTCTTGGCAGTGACCGTGAGGCCCTTGATGAGACCGGGGAGCTGGGGCATCAGAACGCCACCTTGAACACGCCGGTGGCCACGATGTTGACCAGGCTGAGGGGGATGAGGAACTTCCAAGCGAACTTCTGGAGCTGATCCTCACGGAGCCGCGGGTACGTGAAGCGAACCCAGAAGATCACGAACGCGACCAGCAGGATCTTCGCCAGCATGACGCCCGGACCCAGGATGTTGAGGATGTTGTCGTCGACGTCGAAGCCGGGTATCCACCAGCCGCCGAGGAACAGGACCGACGCCAGCGCCGAGAAGGCGAACGCGGTGCCGAACTCGGCCATGAAGAACAGCAGGAACCGGAAGCCCGTGTACTCGATGTGGAAACCGCCGACGAGCTCGGTCTCGGCGACCGGCATGTCGAAGGGTGTCTGGGTGAGCTCGGCCTGTGCTGCGATCATGAAGATCAACAGACCGACGAACTGGGTGAGGATGAACGGGTTGCCGATCCCACCCCAGCCGAAGATCTCGCCCGTTGCCTGGGCGACAACGATGCCTTGGAGGTTGAGCGTCTCGGCCTGGATCACCACACCCATGACGGCCAGGATCAACGGCAGCTCGTAGGCGATGAGCTGGCCTGCAGCGCGAAGGCCACCGAGCAGGGCGTATTTGTTGGCCGAGGCCCAGCCGGCCATCAAGATGCCCAGCACCGACAGCGATGAGACCGCCATCGCGTAGAACACACCCGTGTCGAGGTTCTCGACCACCGCGTCGGGGCCAGCGGGGAGCACCACGTAGAGCAGGAAGGTCGACGCCAACACCACTACGGGGGCGAGGCGGAACACTCGCCGGTCGGCCTGCGCGGGGTGGATGTCCTCCTTCTGGAGGAACTTGATCGCCTCGGCGATGAGCTGCAGCGAGCCGTAGGGACCAGTGTCGTTGGGCCCGAGGCGGCTCTGCATGAACGCCATCATCTTGAACAAGAAGAGGTAGACGAGGATCAGTGACGTCGTCGGAATCACCGCGAGCGCGATGCCGAGCTTGATCGCAGTTTCCTGCCAGTACACGAGGGCGAGAAGCTCGTTCACCGGTCGATGTCTCCGAGGATGAAGTAGAGCGATCCCAAGATGGTGATGACGTCGGGCACGTACACGCCCTTCATCACCCAGGGCACGATCGAGATGTTGTTGAAGCTCGGCGTGCGGATCTTGACCCGGAACGGGCCCAGATCCCCGGTGCTCACGATGTAGTAGCCCATCTCGCCGAGTGGGTTCTCGGTGGAGACGTACGCCTCGCCAGCGGGGATCTTGATGATCCGGGGCACCTTGGCCATGATCGGCCCGCTCGGAATCCCGTCGAGGAGCTTGTCGACGATGTGCGTGGCCTCGCGGGTCTCCTGGAGCCGCACCCAGTAGCGCGCGAAGGAGTCACCGTCGGGGTGAGTCCACACCCGCCAGTCGACCTGATCCCAGGCAAGCCCGGGATTGGCGTCGCGGCGGAGATCCCAATCGACTCCGGATGCTCGGAGGTTGGCGCCGCTCAAGCCATAGCTCAGCGCGACATCCTGCGGGATCACACCGACGCCGCGGCAGCGGGTCTGGAAGATCTCGTTGCCGACGAGCAGGTCTTCCATCTCGTCGCAGAAGGTCCGCATCTTCGTCATCACGGCGTGGGTCTCTTCGACCCAGCCCTTCGGGATGTCGTCCTTGAGGCCACCGATGCGGTCGAAGTTGGGGTGGAAGCGCCCGCCCGTGACCTCTTCGATCTGGTTGAGCACCCGCTCACGGTCGCGGAAAGCGAAGAACACCGGGGTGAGTGCGCCGATCTGGACGCCCATGTCGCCGAGGAACAGCGACAGGTTGGCGATGCGGCTGAGCTCGAAGAGGATCGTGCGGATCCACTGGGCACGAGGAGGCGCTTCGACCTCCATCAGCTGCTCGGCGGCGAGGATGAACGGCACCTCGTTGGCGAAGCTGCCGAGCCAATCGATGCGGTTGATGAGGGTCGTGCACTGGGGGTAGGTGCGAACCTCGCAGAGCTTCTCGTAGCCCCGATGCATGTAGCCCATCATCGGCTCGGCCAGGATCACCTGCTCGCCATCGAGCTGACAGGCGATGCGCAGCGTGCCGTGGGTGGCGGGGTGCTGCGGGCCGATGTTGAGCGTCATGTCGCCCGTGTCGAGCTCCACGTTGACGCGCGCATCGGCGGCCTGGGAGGCCACGTAGGCCATCTGCTCGCGGTCCGATGTTGCGGTCATCGCGATGTCTCCGCTTCGCTGAGACCGTTCGAGCCACGGAGGCTCCTGACGTGACGCGTCTGTTCTTCAGCGCCGAACATCACTCTCCGCCTCCGGAGGCCTCGAACTCCGCCATGACCTGAGCTTCGAGTTCGGCCTCGAGATGCTCGGGGATCTCCTCGATGTCCACGACACCCGGCCACGGCTTCACCGTGCGGGCCAGTAGTGGGTAGTCCTTGCGAAGAGGATGTCCTTCGAATTCGGTCGGCAGGTAGATCGCCGTCAACTGCGGATGCCCGTTGAAGCTGATGCCGAACATCTCGTGCGTTTCGCGCTCGTGCCAGTCGGCGCCGGGGAAGATGTCGCGCAGCGTGTCGACGGCGCCGGTGTCCTCGGGGACGTCGGCCTTGATGATCACGGCCTCGTGCCTGGTGTGCGAGTGGAGATGCAGCAGGAGCTGGAACCGGGTGTCCCCGCCCGCGTATGAGGAGGGGGCTTCGGGTTCGGTTGGTTCTGTGTCATCGCTGCCTTCGGCAGATCCGTCCTCGGGCTCGAGGCCGCCGTCGAACTCGGTGTCCTCGTAGCGACCCTCAGGAGCGACGCTCCAGTCGACGGCCGACAAGAAGCCGAAGTAGTCGAAGCTCGCTCGCTGCAGTACCCGGGCCGTGTCCTGCCAGCGTGCCGGGTCGACGCGGAGCCACAGGTTCTGGCCAGGCTGCAAGTGGGTCTCGACGACGGCGTCACCGAGCAGCTCGGACAGCTCGGCGAGCAGCGCTTCGCGAGGCTCGTCGCCCGGCGTGTCAGCGGCGTCGTCTGGGGTCTCGTCCGCCACGCTGCCTACCCGTCCACCACGATCGGCTCACCCTGCCACTTGGCCTGAATGTCCTCGTTCTGGATTCGTTCCTGGAGCATCACGATGCCCTCGAGCAGGGCTTCGGGACGGGGCGGACAGCCGGGCACGTACACGTCGACGGGGATGATCTGGTCGACACCCTTGGTGACCGAGTAGCTGTCCCAGTAGGGCCCGCCACAGTTGGCGCAGCTGCCCATCGAGATCACGTACTTGGGCTCGGGCATCTGCTCGTAGAGCCGCAAGATGACCGGCGCCATCTTGTCGGTGACGGTGCCCGAGACCACCACGAGGTCCGCCTGACGCGGGCTCGCTGGGAACGGGATCACCCCGAGGCGCATCACGTCGTAGCGCGGCGAACCGAAGGCTGCACCCATCTCGATCGCGCAGCAGGCCAGACCCCACTGGTAGACCCACAGCGAGCGGGCCCGTCCGAAGTTGAGGAGCCAGCTGAGCGGCTTGGGCATCTTGCCCTTGTCGATGAGTCCCATTGAGTGTGTCTCTCCTCAGACCCAGCGCAGAACACCCTTGCGCCAGGCGTAGAACAGCCCGAGCACCAGGATGAAGATGAAGATCGCCATTTCGACGAGACCGAACAGTGCGTATTCCTCGAGGCGGGTGGCCCAGGGAAAGATGAACACGGCCTCGACGTCGAACAGAACGAACAACACGGCGAAGACGTAGTAGCGGATCTGGCTCTGCGCCCAGTCGCCGCCAACGGGGTCGACGCCACTCTCGTAGGCGATCAACTTCTGCGTCGTGGGGCGCTGGGGACGCAATATACGAGCGATGGTGAGCATCGCTCCCGCCATAGCGATCGCGGCAACGCCGAAGATCGCGACGGTGAGATAGCTGCGGAGGAATTCCGACACGGTGGGCGAGGCTAGTGAAGCGATTCACGAGGCGCCAAAACCCTGTCCGGTGCCTCTCTCCGGGGGTTTGGAACCTCTAGAAAGCTACCCCGAAACCATGTCACGGGCCGGGATTGATCGCGCCCAATCGCAGGATTTCGGGTGGCGAAACGCCTGGTCGACGGCGGACTACTGACCCGCGATCAGCACGGGAACGGCGTCTCGGCTGAACTCGATGAGGAACTGCGGGACGAACCCGACGACGAGGGTGAAGCCAAGCGCCCCCGCGATGGCCAGCCCGCTCGCCACCGGAATGGCGGGACGAGGTCCTTCGACCTGGTCGTCGGTCACGTACATCGCCATGACGATCCGCAGGTACATGAACGCACCGATCACGGCGGTCAGCATCGCAACCGAAGCCAGCACGTAGTTCCGTTCGTCCACGGAGGCACTGATGACCTGGAACTTGCCGACGAAACCCGAGGTGAGCGGAACACCCGCCTGGGCCAACAGGAAGACGGTGAAGGTGAACGCGAGAACCGGACGGCTCGCGCCCAGGCCGCCGTACCGACCGAGGTCGTGGCCCTCGTCCCAGCCCATGAGACCCACGATGCCGAAGCTGCCGATCACCATCAGCGTGTAGGTGAAGAGGTAGAAGAGCGCGGCAGCGGTGCCGTCGTCGGATGCGGCCTGCACCGCGACGAGCACGTACCCGGCATGGCTGATGGAGCTGAAGGCCAGCATGCGCTTGACATCGCTCTGGAGGATGGCCATCACCGAGCCGACGACCAGCGTCACGATCGCGAGGCCGGTGAGCACAGGTGTCCACTCCACCTCGTAGCTCTCGAAGGCGAGGAAGAAGATCCGCAGCAACGCCGCGAAACCTGCGGCCTTGGCGACAGAGGCCATGTACCCGGTGACCGGACTCGGGGACCCCTGGTACACGTCGGGCGCCCAGAAGTGGAACGGCGCCGCCGCCACCTTGAACCCCAGCCCGATGAGCAACAACGCCATCCCTGCGAGGAGGAGCTGGCTGTCGACGAACACGTTGTCGGCCAGGTAGCGCTGGATGTGCACGAGGTTCGTCGAGCCGGTTGCGCCGTAGGTGAGCGCGATGCCGTACAGCAGGAACGCCGAACTGAAGGCGCCGAGCACGAAGTACTTCATCGCCGACTCGCGGGCCTCGGGGCGGCGGGCATGCATGGCGATCAACACGTAGAGGGCGATCGACAAGGACTCGAGCCCGAGGAACATCACGATGAGATCGTTGGCGGACGCCATCACGATCGCACCCGCCGATGCGGAGAGCATCAGAGCCTGGAACTCGGGCGCGTCCAGCCCTTCGCGTTCGATGTAGGCGTCGGACAACAACGCGGTTGCGACGACGGCGACCGAGATCAGGATCGTGAAGAAGATGCTGAACCCGTCCACGCCGAAGGCCTCGGCGATAGTGGAGCGGGGTCCGACGTCGCGCACGTCGTACCAGAGGAAGATCGCAACGACGAACGATGCGACACCTGCGCCGACACTGGTCGCCGTGCTCACCCACCGCGGGATCGGACGCGGGGACAGCGACGAGACCAACAGGATCTTCAACGCGGCGCCCAGCAGAATCATCTGGGGAACGAGCGCCCACCAGTCGATCGACGGGGTGGGAAGCGCCTGGGCAAGCTCAGCCATCAGTGCTCCTCCCCTTCGTCGAGACGGTCCTCATGGCCGTCATCGCTGTGGTCATCGTGCTGTACCACGACCGGTGCAGCCGGGTCAGGGCGTTCGTAGTCCGAGTGCTCCTCGACGTGCCCGATGAGCGAGTCGACGGCCGGCTCGATGCGCTCGAGGATCGGCTTGGGGTAGACCCCGAGAAACACGATCCCCGCGAGGAACGGTGCCAGGACGAGCGCCTCGCGCAGGTACAGGTCTGGCGTCGCCTCATCAGCGGACTGCGGCTCCCCGTGGAAGACCCGCTGGTAGGCCCACAGCAGGTAGAGGGCGGCGAGGATGACCCCCGTCGCAGCGATCACCGTCCACCAGCGACGGGTCTCGAATGAGCCGATGAGAATCAGGAACTCACCGACGAAACCGTTGAGGCCCGGCAGTCCGATCGAGGAGAGCATCACGACGGTGAACACCGCAGCGAACTTGGGGGCGGCCGACTGGATGCCGGACAGCTCGGAGATCTCTCGGGTCTTGCGCCGCTCGTAGATCATCCCCACGAGGAGGAACAGGGCTCCCGTCGAGATGCCGTGGTTGATCATCTGCAGCACGCTGCCACCGATTGCTTCCTCGGTGAATGCGAACAGGCCGAGGAGGATGAAGCCCATGTGGGCGACCGACGAATAGGCGACCAACCGTTTGAGGTCGCGCTGCATCGCCGCGACGATCGCCCCGTAGATCACACCGATCACGCCCAGGGTGACAAGAGTCGGACCAAGCCACACCGACGCTTCGGGGAACAGATACAACCCGAACCGCAGCAGCCCGTAGGTCCCGAGCTTCAGCATGATCGCCGCCAGCACGACCGACCCGGCGGTCGGTGCCTGGGTGTGCGCGTCGGGAAGCCATGTGTGCACCGGCACGACCGGCACCTTGATCACGAAGGCGATCGCGAACGCCACGAAGCAGAGCCGTGCGGTGTTGGTGGCCAAGGCCTGGCGATCGGCGAGCTCGACGAGGTCGAAGGTGAGCGGCGCTGCATCGGATGCACTGAGCACGGCGACCGTGACGATCGCGACCAGCATGAGAGCCGAACCCGCCATCGTGTAGAGGAAGAACTTGGTCGCCGCATACCGACGATCGTCGTATCCCCACCCGGCGATGAGCATGTACATCGGCACGAGCACGATCTCGAACATCACGAAGAAGAGGAAGAGATCGAGCGCCAGGAAGGCGCCGAAGGACCCCGCCTGCAGTAACAGGAGCCAGGCCGTGTACGGCTTCTCGTCGTGGTGCGGATCGACACCGAGCAGCACGATCGGTGTGATCAGACCGGTCAACACCACGAGCCACAGGCTGATTCCGTCGACCCCCACGTGCCACGAGATCCCGAGATCCGGGATCCACGACTGCATCGACTCGAACTGGAAGCCCGGGTCGTGGCTGTCGAACTTGATCGCCATGTAGATCGACATCGCGCCGGCGCCAGCGGCGAACATGGCACCGATCGGACGCACGAGCTCGAGCCGCGAGTTGGGCAACAGAGCCACAACCAGCGCACCGACCGCGGGCAGAACGATGAGGTAGTTGAGGACCGGGAAGTCCACCGCGCGGGACGCTGCTTCGGTGACGGCGAGCACGTTCATTACAGGCTCACCCTCAGCACGAACCACACGATCATGGCGAGACCGCCCACAGCGATACCGACGGCGTAGTTGCGCAGGTAGCCCGATTGCGCGGGTCGGATCAGCTCACCGACCTTGCGGGTGAGCAGGCCCACTCCGTTGACCGCGCCGTCGACGAAGCGCTTGTCGGCGTCAGCAGCGAGCTGGAAGGCGCTGGTGCCGACACCGCCCACGACGCGGGCGTAGGTGGCGTCGACGTACATCGCATTCTCGAGGAACTCCGGCTCCAGACCGGTGCTCTTCACCCGTCCCTTCAGCCACACCATCACGGCGAACCCGATCCCGATCAGACCGGAGAGGACCGCGATCACGGCGAGGGTGACCTTGGTCGCGGTCCCCGACTCGAAATGATGCGGGTGGGCGAAGATCGGCTCGAGGAAGTGCTCGAGCACCAGCCAGTCCTTCACCAACGGCAGGTTGATGGCCCCACCGACGAAGGAGGCGCCGGCGAGAACCACCAGCGGCAGCGTCATCGTCCACGACGACTCGTGCGGGTGGACGTCGTCGTCCCAGCGCTTCTCGCCGAAGAAGACGAGGAACACCTGGCGGCTCATGTAGTACGCGGTGAGCAGCGCCGTGACGAGACCGACCGCCCACAGGATCGGGCCGATGTCGCTCTGCTCCCACGCGGCGAGGAGGATCTCGTCCTTCGACCAGAAGCCCGAGAACGGCGGCACGCCCGCGATCGCGAGCCACCCCATGATGAACGTGAACGCGGTGATCGGCATCAGGGCGCGCAGCGCCCCCATCTTCCGCATGTCCTGTTCGTCGTGCATGCCGTGGATCACCGAGCCCGAACCCAGGAACAGCAGGCCCTTGAAGAAGGCGTGGGTGATCATGTGGAAGATCGCGGCGACGTACGCGCCAGAGCCGATCGCCAGGAACATGTAGCCCAGTTGGCTCACGGTCGAGTACGCCAGCACCTTCTTGATGTCGTGCTGCGCGACCGCGGAGAGCGCCGCGAAGAGTGCCGTTGCGGCGCCGACGATCGCGATCACCAGCAGGGCGTCGTCGGTGAGCACGCTGTTCATCCGCACGAGCAGGTACACGCCGGAGGTGACCATGGTGGCGGCGTGCACCATTGCCGAGACCGGTGTGGGGCCCTCCATCGCGTCGGGAAGCCAGACATACAGGGGCAACTGGGCCGACTTGCCGGCCGCAGCCACGAACAGGAGCAGCGACACCGCGGTCCCTGTCGCCGCGGCCATGGCCGGGGATGCGTTGATCTCGGTGTAGGTGACGGTGCCGAGAGTGGTCCAGATGAGGAAGGTGGCCACCATGAAGCCCCAGTCACCGACCCGGTTGGTGACGAAGGCCTTCTTGCCCGCAGTGGCGGCGCTCTCGCGCGTGTGCCAGAACGAGATGAGGAAGTACGAACAGGCGCCCACGCCTTCCCAACCGAGGAAGGTGATCACGAGGTTGTTGCCGAACACCAGCATCAACATCGAGAAGAGGAAGAGGTTGAGATACACGAAGAACTTGGAGAACTTCGGGTCCCCGTGCATGTAGCCCACCGAATAGAGGTGGATCAGCGTGCCCACGCCGGTGACGAACAGGCCCATGGTGATCGACAACGGATCGACGAGGAACCCCGCCTCGACCACGAGCGAACCGGTAGGCAGCCAGTCGAAGAGCACCTGTTCGAACGAACGGCCGCCGGAGTGGCTGTCCTCGCCGACAAGCCCGACGAACACCACGGCCGTGGCGGCAAACGAGCCAGCGGACATTGCGGTCGCGAGCCAGCCGGCGGTGGGCTCGCCGAGGCGCGGACCCACGGCCAGAAGAATCAGAAAGCCGACCAGGGGGAAGGCAGGGATGAGCCAGGCGAGTTCGAGCACGGCCACCTACCCCTTGAGCGCCGTGAGGTCGTCGGCGGTCGCGCCGGGTTGACGTCTGAGGATGGCCACGACGAGACCGAGGCCGACCACGACCTCGGCTGCAGCCACCACGAGCACGAAGAACACGACCGTCTGGCCGCCGATGTCGCCCAGGGCCCGACTGAAGGCCACGAAGCTGAGGTTGACGCCGTTGAGCATCAGCTCGACGCACATCAACATTACGAGCGGATTGCGCCGGATGAGCAGGCCGACTCCCCCGATGATGAAGAGGGCCGCGCCGAGGATGAGGTACCAGGAAGTAGTGGGCTCCATCACACCAGCCTCCTTCGTCGGCTGCACTGTCGACGCTGGTTGATGCTGGTCATGGGCGATCCGCCTCGGTCGGCTGGTCACCCGCGGATTTGGGCTTGCGCGCCAGCACGACGGCGCCAATGACCGCAATCACCAGCAGGAGCGACGTCAGCTCGAAGGCGTACACGTAGTCGGTGAACAGCGAGCGGGCGAGGAGGCGAACATCGGAAGTGACGCCGTCGATCACTCCGCTGACGCCTGGGGCACCCGTCACGGGATTGTCGACGACAGCGATCAGGCCCACGGTCACCACGACAGCGCCCAGACCGAACACCGCGGCTGCCCATTTTTGAGCGGGCAGAGAGCCCAGCTCGAGACTCTGAGCCCGGTCGACACCGAGGAGCATGATCACGAACAAGAACAGCACGACGATCGCGCCGGCGTAGACGATCACCTGTACGGCTGCGAGGAAGTGCGCTTCCTGAGCAACGAACTGCACGGCGATACCGAACAGGGTCATCACCAGCATGAGAGCGGAGTGGACGGGATTCTTCGCCAGGATCACGCCGAGAGCACCGACGATGCACACCGCAGCGGCGATCACGAAGACAGCGACCTCGATCATCTAGTGATGGCCTCTCCCCTGGGCGCTTGCACTATGAGCGTCGTCGTCATGGTGAGCCGCGTCTGTCCCGTCATCGGCGTGGTCATGGGGGACCGCGTCCGCCCCTTCTCCCGCGACTTCTTCATCCGCAGCTGCGTGCTGACCCAGCTCGGGAGAGCGCACGCCATAACCCAGCTCGCCGCTCCATCCGACGCGGTTCTCGTAGGTGGGATCTCCCGACGGTGCCGTGGCCCGCATCCAGCCCGAGGTGTTGAGGTCGTCGCCGTCGTGCCACAGCTCCCACGGCTGCTGTTGCGGCCTGCCGTCGTCGCCGACCACGAGCTCGTCTTTGGTGTAGATGGCGTCGCGGCGATTGGCAAAGCTGAACTCGAAGAGCTTCGACTCGGTGATCGCTTCGGTCGGGCAGGCCTCAACGCACAGGTCGCAGTGGATGCACCGGAGGTAGTTGATCTCGTAGACGTATCCGTACCGCTCCCCGGGGCTGACCGGATCGTCCTCGGGGTTGTCGGCGCCGCGGACGTAGATGCACTTGGCAGGGCACACACCGGCGCAGAGCTCGCAGCCGATGCACTTCTCCATGCCGTCCTCGTAGCGATTGAGCACGTGCCGCCCGTGGAAACGCTCCGGCTTGGGGCGCTTCTCCTTGGGGTACTCAGTGGTGACGCGCTCGTCGAACAGCTTGTTGAACGTGACCCTGAAGCCGTCGAGGTACCCCATCAGACGTCCTCCAGATCTCGTTGGTATGCCCGGTCGCCGGCCCGCAGGGCAGCCACGAGGAGCGCGACGCAGATGATCGCACCGATCGCCACGCCGCCGAACGCCACGACTGGATTCCAGTCATAGACCGGGCGCAGCTCCTTGACGCTGATGAACAGCAGCCAGCCCAGGATCAGCGGGATCAGGACCTTCCAACCGAGATGCATCAGCTGGTCGTAGCGAAGCCGCGGGAGCGTGGCGCGGAACCACACGAACATGAACAGGAACGCCACCACCTTGGCGAAGAACCACACGGTCGGCCACAGCCAGTCGAGGCCGAAGAAGATCGGGCCGGCCGGTCCACCGAAGAACAGCGTGACCATGATCGCCGACATGGTGATCACGTTCATGAACTCGGCGAGGAAGAACAGAGCGAAGCGGATCGACGAGTACTCGGTGTGGAACCCGCCGACGAGCTCCTGCTCGGCCTCGACCAGGTCGAATGGCGGGCGATTGAGCTCCGCGGTCGCCGCGATCAAAAACACGACGAACGGAACCACACCCGAGGACACGACGAACCAGGTGTCGATGCCACCGGCCTGACGGGCGACGATGCCGTGGGTCGAAAGGGTCCCGGCGAGCAGCACCACCACGACGGTGGCCATCCCGAGCGCTGCCTCATAGGAGATGGCCTGCGCAGATGCCCGGACCGAACCGATGAGCGGGTACTTCGAGCCGGACGACCAGCCGGCGAGCATGATGCCGTACACCGCGACCGAGGACATCGCGAGGAGGAGAAGGATGCCGATCGGTGGGTCGGCGACCTGGAGGTAGGTGTTCTTGCCGAAGATCGACACCATGCCGGTGGGGCCGTCGACATCTTCGAACACCCCGCCGACGGGAACGATCGCGAACGACAAGAAGGCGGTGACCGCTGCGATGTAGGGGGCGAGTCGGAAGACGAGCGGATCGGCGTTCTCAGGACGCAGGTCCTCCTTGAAGAAGAACTTGACCCCGTCGGCGAAGGTCTGCAGCAGACCCCACGGCCCTGCAACGTTGGGACCGATGCGGTTCTGCATGTCGGAGATGAGTTTGCGCTCGAACCACACCATGAACATCGTGGCCACGAGCAAGAAGGCGAAGGCGATGACCACCTTGAAGCCCATGACGCCGACGTCGCCCCAGTCGACGCCTTCGATGAAGAGAGGATCACCGCTCACTGCTCCACCCTCGCCTTCTGGCTCGCTGGCGCTCGCACCGTGCGGCTCAACTGCTCCACCCTCGCCTTCTGGCTCGCTGGCGCTCGCACCGTGCGGCTCAACTGCTCCACCCTCGCCTTCTGGCTCGCTGGCGCTCGCACCGTGCGGCTCATCGGGTCTCCACACGCACGTCGGTCACGGGCGATGCGGCATCGATCAGCGCGCCGGTTGCGGTGCCCGGCTGGTTGAAGGGCACTGATGCCGTTCCGCGGGGAACGCCCTCATCTGCCACAACCGCCAGCACGAGCGTGGTGCGCGTCGAGGTGACGTTCACCCGGTCGCCCTCGGCGACGCCGAGCCGCTCGATGTCGGTCGGGTTCATCGAGATCGCTGCGTCCTCGGCGAGATGAGCCAGCGACCCGGAGTTCTGCACCGCGGTGCCGCCGTCCCACATCTTGCGCCCGGCGACCAAGCGAAGGGCATAACTGTCGACCGCCGGTGAGTCGCCCGGGTGGCCGAGGTCGGCCGAGATCGACGATCCGGTCACGAGGATCCCGTCCCGGGCATCCGGAGAGGTGATGGCCTCGACGGTGCATGCGGCATGACTCGGGGCGAGCGATGTCGCTTCCCGCCAGATGTCTTCTGGCGAGGTGACGCCGAGGTCGGCACCGAGGCGCCAGGCCAGCTCGGCGGCGATCATCCAGTCGTCTCGGGCGGTTCCCGGAGCGGTGATCTTCTGCCCGAGGCGGCTCACCCGACCTTCGAGGTTGGTGGTGGTGCCGCCCTTCTCGGCGTAGGCCGAGGCTGCGAGAACCACGTCGGCCCTGCGAACAGATGCGGTCGGGAAGCAGTCCACAGCGACCACCGTGCGGGCACCGGCGAGGCCCCGTTCGGCGAGATCGTGGTCGGGGAAGTCGACCAAGGGGTCGGCGCCGAGCAGGATCAGGGTGTCGATCCGACCGGCTGCAGCCGCGTCGAGGATGCCCGCAGTGTCGAGACCCGTGTCGGCAGGAACCGATCCCCAGGCCCCGGCAAAGGTCGAGCGACCGTCGTCGAGGCTGACCCGACCAGGGAGAACACCGGGGGCCAGGCCCATGTCGATGGCACCGCGCACGTTGCCGCGGGCCAGGGCCGGAAGGAACGTGGCGTTCGGGAGTTCGGAGCGCACGACCGATACCGCATCCACCGCGGCCTGCGCTGACTCGGCCGCGGATCCCCGCCCGAGGATCGTCACGACAGTGCCGTCGCGAAGCTGAGCCGCCAGGGGATCGTCCGAGCCGAGCAAGGCAGCGAGCTCGGCCGCCGCCTCTCCCGGGCGAGCGATGACCGTGCGATGCGCGTGCGCCGAGACACCGGTTTCGGTCGGAACGATCTGCACGATCTTGGTGCCGTTGCGAGCCGCGGCGCGCAAACGCAGATGCAGGATCGGCAACGACTCCTTGAGGTCGGGGCCGATCACCAAGGCGATGTCGGCAGAACATGCGTCGTCGATCGTGGCGCCGGGAAGTCCGAGGACGACCTCTGCCGGCAAGCCGTCGCCGAGCTGGGCGTCGACGTGGTCGGTTCCGATCACACCCTTGGCCAGCTTGACCCAGGCGTAGGCGTCCTCGTTGGTGAGGCGCGAGCCGCCGATGACGGCGACGCCCCCGTCGCGCGAATCCTCGATGGCCGTCGCGACTGCAGCGAGTGCAGTTCCCCAGTCCGTGCCGATGAGCTGTTGATCGTCGGCAGGATCGCGTACCAGCGGCGTGCCCAGGCGGGCCTCGCTGTTGATCGCCTCGAAATCGAAGCGTCCCTTGTCGCAGAGCCATCCGTGGTTGACGGGATCGATGTCGACCCCGAGGTATCGGACGAGCTCGTTGCGCGATGACTGCACAGCAACCCGGCAACCCACCGAGCAGCTGGTGCACGTGGACTCGACCTGTTCGAGGTCCCACGGTCGGGCCTTGAAGCGGTAGGGAGCTGCGGTGAGCGCACCGACCGGGCAGATCTGCACGGTGTTGCCGGAGAAGTACGAACTGAAAGGCTCGTCCGGGAAGGTGAGGACCTGAGTCTCGTTGCCCCGTTCGGTGAAGTGGATCAGCGCGTCGCCGGCCACTTCGTCGGCGAACCGGGTACAGCGGTCGCAGAGGATGCAGCGCTCACGGTCGAGGTGGACCAGATCGCTGATCGGAATCGGCTTCTCGTAGTGGCGCTTCTCTTCGACGAAGCGCGATTCGCCGGGGCCATAGGCGACGGTCTGGTCCTGGAGCGGGCACTCGCCGCCCTTGTCGCAGACCGGGCAGTCGAGAGGGTGGTTGACGAGCAACAGCTCCAGCACACCCTCCTGGGCTCGCTTGGTCGCGTCGGACTCGGTGTCGACCGACATCCCATCGGAGACGGGCACCATGCAGGACGGCTGCAGCATCGGGCCGCGCCCGGTGTCGATGTCGACGAGGCACATCCGGCACATGCCAACCGGCGACATCCGCGGGTGGTAGCAGAAGTGCGGGATGTGAACTCCGGCCCGCTCCGCGGCTGCGATCACCATCTCGCCAGGGCGAGCCTCGATCTCGGTGCCGTCGATCGTGACGTTCACGACGCTGGGGGCTTGGGTCGCGTCAGACACCGATCGCCACCTCCACCCAGTTGTGATCCTCGTTGCCCGCCACCTTGGCCTCGAACTCGTCGCGGAAGAGCGTGATCGCAGAGTGCACGGGAGCAAACGCCGACGGTCCCACGAAACAGATCGTGGTCATGCGGTACGGGAACGGCGAGGCCTCGATGCCCTTCGACGGGATCGCGGCATGAGGGAAGTCTCCAGGGCAGATCGTCTCCCCCACCTCGATGAGGAGTTCGAGATCCCTCGGGGTGCCCGTTCCGGCGACGACCCGGCGGAGGATCTGCTCGAGCCAGGTACCGCCCTCCCGGCACGGAACGCACTTGCCGCAGGACTCGTGGGCGTAGAACTTGGTGAGCGTCAGCGCGGCCGCCGGGATGTCGGTGGTCTCGTCCATCACCATGACGGCGCCGGATCCGAGCATCGATCCCTGCGGCCCGACCTCACTGGCCTCGAAGGGCAGATCGAGCTGATCGGTCGTGAACCAGGGAGCGGAACCGCCGCCGGGCACGAACGCCTTCAGCTCATTGTCGTCGCGGATGCCACCGCACATGTCGTCGCCGTAGAGCAGGTCGCGGAACGTAGTGGTGCCGTTGACGATCTCATAGACACCCGGCCGCTTCACGTGGCCGCTCACCGCGACCATCCGAGTACCCGGTGAGGACTCCGTGCCGATCGCGGTGAACGCTTCGGCCCCCCGGTCCAGGATGAACGGCAGATTGGAGAGGGTCTCCACGTTGTTGACGATGGTCGGCTGGCCGTACAGACCGATGGAGGCGGGGAAGTACGGCGGCTTGAGCCGGGGCATACCTCTGTTGCCCTCGAGACTCTCGATGAGCGCCGTCTCTTCACCCACCACATAGGCGCCGGCACCCCAGTGAAGAACGATGTCGACGCCGAAGTCGGTCCCGAGAATGTTCTTGCCGACATAACCAGCGGCATAGGCATCGTTGAGTGCCTGGGCCACCCGTTCCTGGGCGACAGCCATCTCACCGCGGATGTAGAGGAAACACTGGCTGAGTCCCACCGCGTAACAGGCGATCAGACAGCCTTCGATCAGCTGATGCGGGTCGAGCTCCATGAGGAGCCGATCCTTGTAGGTACCGGGTTCGGACTCGTCGCCGTTGACCACGAGGTACCGCGGCCAGACGCCCGGCGGGCAGAAACCCCACTTGACGCCGGCGGGGAAGCCGGCTCCACCGCGCCCGAGCAGCGTCGCGGTGCGCACCTCGCCATGAACATCTTCGGGCGAACGATCGAGGGCTTTGCGAAGACCCTGGTACCCGCCGGTCGCCTCGTAGCGCTCGAGGGTGTGGCTGTCCTCGTAGTCGAACCTAGCCGTGACGATGCGGGGGTGGTCGTTCTTGACGAAACCCGGTGCGTGCGGGATCTCTTCACCACGCAGGGCCATCAGCCGGCCTCCTCGATCGCAAACCAACTGGGCGGTGTGGTGACCGATTCGGGCGCCTCGGCACCGACCGCTCGATCCGCGGGGATGTGCTGGCGCGTACGGGCGAGGATCCCGTGCACCGGAACCTCGCTCTCGAGCTTGCCTGCCGCCAGATCGTCGATCAGCTGATCGAGGTCCGCGGGCGATACCCGGTACTTGTGCCGGTAGTTGACCTGCAGGCACGGCGCCTCGGTACAGGCCGCCTGGCACTCGGCCGACTCGATGGTGAACATTCCGTCCGACGTCGTCCCGCCGGCCTTGATGCCGAGGCGCTGCTCGGCGTGGTGCAAAAGCTCGCCGGCCCCCATGAGCGCGCAGCTCATGGTGGCGCAGATGTTGATGACGTACTTGCCCACCTCGTGGCGCTTGAACATCTCGTAGAACGAGCAGGTGCCGAGCACCTCGGCCGACGTGGTCCCCACCAGCTCCGCGATCTGAGCCATCGCCGGCTCACTCACCCAGCCCGCCTGCTCCTGGGCGAGATGCAGCAGCGGGATCATCGCCGACCGGGGCTTGGGGTAGCGGCCGATGATCTCCTGCGCGAGCTCGAGGTTCTGCTCTGAAAAGAAAGAGTCAGGCACCGGCTCGCCTCCCGCTCAACGGACCCGCCTTCAACGAACCCGCCCGTGGCAATTCACCCACTGTCACTCGGTCGAGCTCCTCGCTCCGCTCGTCGCCCGACATCATCGGTCCACTTCTCCCATGATGGGGTCGATGGAGCTGATCACTGCGATGGCGTCGGCCAACAGGCCGCCGCTCATCATGTGGGGAAGGGTCTGCAGGTTCACGAAACTCGGCGCCCGGATGTGCATGCGCTGCGGTGACGGCGAGCCGTCGGACACGATGTAGCAGCCGAGCTCGCCGCGGGGCGACTCGACGGCGGCATAGACCTCTCCCGGCGGGACCCGGTAGCCCTCGGTGAAGATCTTGAAGTGGTGGATCAGCGCTTCCATCGACTCGTCGATACGAGCGCGGGGCGGCGGAGTGACCTTGCGGTCCTCGGCGCGATACGGACCGTCGGGAACCATGTCGAGGCACTGCTCGACGATGCGCATCGACTCGCGGATCTCGTTGAGCCGGATCGCATACCGGTCGAAGGTGTCCCCGTAGGTACCGACGACGATGTCGAAGTCGACCTCGTCGTATGCCAGATACGGCATCGCTCGGCGCAGGTCCCAGGCATAGCCGGTCGAACGAAGCAAGGGCCCGGTCGCCCCCAGAGCGAGGGCCTCTTCGGTGGTGAGGACGCCGATGCCCTGGGTTCGTTCACGCCAGATCGGCTGGCCGGTCATCAGGGTGTCGAACTCTTCGAGCCGCTCGGGGAGAACCGCGAGGATCTTCTCGATGTCGGTCTGCCATCCATCGGGGAGGTCGGCTGCGACGCCGCCAGGACGGATGTAGTTGTGGTTCATTCGCAGGCCGGTGACCTTCTCGAAGAACCGCAGGATCTCCTCACGCTCCCGCCAGCCGTAGATCATGACCCCGACAGCGCCGAGGTCCATCCCGTTGGTGGCGAGGAAGAGAAGATGGCTCGACATCCGGTTGAGCTCGTTCATGAGCATCCGGATCCAGGTGGCCCGGTCGGGGATCTCCACCTCGAGCAACTGTTCGACCGCGAGCGAGTACGCCAGCTCCGTGAAGAGCGGCGACGCGTAGTCCATGCGAGTGACGTTGGTAGGGCCCTGCAGGTAGGTGAGGTCCTCGGCCGTCTTCTCCATGCCGGTGTGGAGATAGCCGATCACCGGCTTGCTCCGCAGAACCGTCTCGCCCTGCAGCTCCATGGTGATGCGCAGCACACCGTGGGTGGAGGGGTGCTGGGGCCCCATGTTGATGATCATGCGCTCGTCGTCGGGGTCGACGACGGCTGATTCCGCGGCGCGGCCTTCGGCCTCGGCTTCGCTGATGCGCAGAACCGCCTCATGGTTGCGGATGCGCTCGAGACCGCTCGAGGTGGCCGTCATCGTCCCTCCACCGCCTTGAACTGCACGGGGATGCGGCCCATCGCATAGTCCTTGCGGAGCGGATGCCCCTCCCAGTCCTCGGGGAGCAGGATGCGCGTCGGATCGGGATGATCGTCGAAGCTGATCCCGAACATGTCCATCGCTTCGCGCTCCATGGCTTCGGCGCCCGGATGGATGTCGGTGATCGTGGCGACGGTCGCGTCGTCCTCCGGTACCTGCACCCGAACGCGGATACGACGACGCTCGTCGAGATCGAGCAGGTTCACCGCAACTTCGAAGCGCTGCGGCTCAACGGTGGCGGGCAGGACGCGAACCTCGTTGCCGAGGTAGTCGACGCCGGCGAGGTCGACGCACATGCGGTACCCCTCCTCGACGAGCGACTCGACCAGGCCGTGATAACCATCTCGATCGGGATGCAGGACCACCTGACCGAAGCTGTCGGAGACCGGAACCCCGTGTAGCAGTTCTGTATCTTCGCTGCCTTCGGCAGATCCTTCGCTGCCTTCGCTGGTGTTCTCGCTGCCTTCGGCAGGTTCTTCGCCGTCGTGTTCGATGCCCTCGCTGCCTTCGGCAGACTCTTCGGTCGGCTCGTCAGCCATCACCGCCGCCTGTGCGGATGATCACCGGTTCGGGCTGCGCATCGGGCGCGTGCTCGTGGCCCAGCTCGATGCCTGCTCCCCCACCTGTCTCCTTCCGGCGCTCAGTGAGCTCACCGGTGCGGATCTTCTCGTGGAGAGCGAGGATCGCATGGAGAAGCGTTTCGGGTCCTGGCGGACACCCCGGGGCGTAGATGTCGACAGGAACAACCTGATCGACGCCCTGCACGATGGCGTAGTTGTTGAACATGCCGCCGCTCGATGCACAGACGCCCATGCTGATGACCCACTTGGGCTCCATCATCTGGTCGTAGATCTGGCGCAGCACCGGGGCCATCTTCTGGCTCACACGACCCGCCACGATCATCAGATCGGCCTGCCGCGGCGAGGCACGGAACGTCTCCATGCCATAGCGCGCCATATCGTAGTGCGCGGTGCCCGTGGCCATCATCTCGATCGCGCAACACGCCAGACCGAACGTGGCCGGCATCAGACTGCGCCGGCGAGCCCACTTCACCAGCTCCTCGATGGGTGCGGTGAAAATGTTGTGCCCGAGGCCCGCGAGACCGTCGTCGCCGAGACCGAGCTTGTGCTTGAGGTCGGAGATGTCAGGCATGGGCTGTGCTCTCGCTCACTGCGCCATTTTCGCTGCCTGCGCTGCGCCCCAGCCCTGGCGGGCTGTTGCCCTGCTCGGCAGATTGGTCGGTGGTGGGCGCGTCCTCCGCCATCGGCTCGGGCACGGTGGCCACCAGCATCCGGCCCTCGAGGCCGACCTTGCGGATCGTGGAGGTCGTCGTGCGTTCGGGGTGCTGGGAAGGGCTCAGGTGCTTGCGGCCCGGGCCCCAGTTGAGACCGCCCATCGCCAGCTCGTAGACGAACGACAAGAAGAAGATGCCCGCGAAGATCACCATCGCGATCAGCCCGAACAGCCCGAGCTCGTCGTTCGCGACCGCCCACGGATAGAGGAAAACGATCTCGATGTCGAACATGATGAACAACATCGCCACCAGGTAGAACTTCACCGGGAATCGCTCGGGGATCTCCGCCTGGTCGACGATGCCGCACTCGTATGCCGAGATCTTGGCCCCTGTCGAACGCTCGGGCGCCAGCAGGCGCGACGCAACGATGCTGAGAAGGACGAACAGGATGCCAAGGACGCCGAGCGTCAGGACGGGTAGGTACTGCTCCATGTCATTCCCCCCCGCCCGACGCCGCGATCAAGCTCCAGCGGCCTCTCGTACGGCCCACACCGCCTGGTCGCGGCGGTGGAGGTGGTAACACCCGAGTGCGAACAGCAACCCGGAGAAGATCGTCACCAGCGCCGGTCGCAAGCGCAGCGAACCCTGGTCGCGGTAGAGAACCACCGACAGGATCGGTTGCGCCTCATCGATCGCCGACGGCGGAAGGATCACGGCGCCATCAGCGTCGAGGAGGTTGGCATCGACCTCGACGGCCGTCTCATTGGCCTGCAACTGCACGACAGCGTAGTGCGGTCGACCCCGGCTCGGGATGAAGTACTGCGTGAAGACGTTGTCGGGAATCCCGAGCGGCCGGTAACGCTCGCCGCCCGTCTCCAACACACGGTGCACTGTGTATTGGGTCGTGAACCGGAAACGGCACGAGCTGACCGGCTCGAGTCGTCGGACATCATCGTCAGCGCAAACGATGTGGCCGTCCGCCGCCGAGATCGCGTCGGGCTCTACAACTACGACCCACTCATCGGGAGTCGCGCTCACGTCGTTGGAGAGCTGCTGTACCTCTTCGATGGGCACCGCGGCGGGGTCGGTGGCCACGTGCGACACCTGCCACGTCGGAATCTGGCCGTGCCAGCCGATGCCGAACACCCACCAGATGGCCCCCATGAGGAAGCTCCACGACCACAGCCCCGTCCAGGCGACGAGGAACCCGAGACGCAGCCCGAGATTGGTCGCCAGAAGCATGTAGACGGACCCGCACAGGACGAGGACGCCGAGGAGGACGGCGAGATACCCCGTGAGGGTGGGGTCCCAACCGACGACTGCCAGAAGGCTCATGATCCGTCCTCCTCGGCGGGCGCCGGTTCGGTGAAGAGCTCGGCGAACTCGACCGTCGATTGTTCGTCGGGATCGAGACTGCGCTCGTAGTCGACGATGGCCCGGATCTCGTCCTCGGTGAGGATCTTGCCGAAGCCCGGCATGCCGTAGTTGCCCAAGCGGGTGTTCTGATCACCGTAGGGAACGTTGTCCGCAGCACCGTTGGCGATGAAGGCGATCTGGTCCTCGGGATCCGCGAACAAACGGTGGAGGCCCACACTGTTGAGCGCCGGCCCGTAGCGGCCCGACCCCGGCGGTCCGGGAAGAACCTCGATGAGGCCGCTGTCGTTCGGGAGCTGAGCATCGCCGCGACCGGGCCAGCGAGGTGTGTGGCAACGGGCGCAGTGAAGCTCGAAGAGTACCTGGCCCTCGGACTTGTCAGGCTCGGCTGCCATCGCGGTCTCTTTGGCGCTGAGCGCGCGAGCCGTTGCTTCCTCGTCGGTCAGGCGCTCACGCCACAGCCAGGCCACGAGATCGTCGATCGCCTGATCGTTGAGCGGACCGCCGCCGTCGAGGCCCCAGGCCGGCATCACACCACGTCCGAACACGAGGATGTTGCGCACCTCTTCGACCTCGTCGAGCGCCGAGGCGCCGGTGTCGAAACGCTGAAACACCGTGTTGAGGGCAGGCCCGCGCCAGCTCGTGTTGACGATGAAAGAATCACGGTCGCTGAACTGATTGCCGATGTCCAGGGTGATGGGAGCGAAGTTGGCTCCACCCATGTCCGCACCATGGCACTCGAGGCATCCGAGCTCTTCGGCTCGACCCTCGCCGCGATCCGCCGCACGCTCGGCGAAGCCCACCTCGGCGCCCGAACGGCGGCCACCCTCGCGGAGCCAGTAGATCGGCAGCACGAGAGCGATGATCAGAAGCATCAGAACGCCGAAGGCCTGCACCTTCTCCAGGCGACTGCCTTCGAGCTCGTTGTCGTCGGGGAGCGAGCCGCGGTTGGGCGCCAGCTCGATCTCGCTGCCCAGCTCCTTCTTGGACTGACGGATGTTGACGAAGACATAGATCGCCCACCCGACGACCGTGATGGCCAACAAGGCCATCGCGATCGAGCGCTCGGTGGTGACGGCATACATCACTGGACTGACTCACTCCTGCCCGAGAGGGGGGCGTGACGGGGGCGGTTGAACGACATCACGCGCAGTGGGGTCCTTCGAGACCCTGGCCCGTGGTGTCGGTGCCGATGGCGGGACCCTGACGCGGCGAGCCAGTGTCGATGACGACGTCCTGGCCTTCGAAGGTGATCGGGAAACGGTCCATGCCTCGGGGGGCGGGGCCGGCCTTCTTCTCTCCGACCCGGTTGTACTGCGAGCCGTGGCACGGGCACTCGAACCACTGCGAGGTCGGGCACACCGGAACCTTGCAACCGAGGTGCGGGCACTTCTGCCACAGCGCGACGTAGCCCTGCTTGATGCCGTCGAGCACGGCCCCGGAGTACACCGTCTCGGCTGCCGCCTGGATCGCCGAGTCCAACGGGTAGGGCTGCAGGTAGGTCTGGGCCTCGGAGAAGTACGAGAAATTCGTGGCCGGTGACGAGCTCGCGATCGCATCGCTGATCGATCCGATCGTGCCGATCTTGACCTTGCCGCCGAAGCCCTTGGTGGGACGCGGCCACAAGAACGCGATGTTGGCAGCACCGAAGACCGACAGTCCCATCGTCATCAGGGTGATGGAGCTGCGGTTGAGGAACTGACGCCGGCTAACCCCGATCTCCTCAGGATCCGGCGGGGTCCACACCGCTGGGGAGGCGGGCTCGGGAACGGCCACTCCGCCGCCGACCCGTTCGAGGACGACTGAGCGCTCCAGCTCCTTGGCCTCGTCACTGGCGCCGGCGCCGTCCGCGTTGGAGCCCGAGTCGCGTTTGCGCGTCTCGCGGGCGAGGTGGCCCAGACCCTCGGCGTCGCGCTTGCGCAGCGACACGCTCGCGACGACGGCCGCGAACACGACGAGGGCGACGATGGCGATGGCGACGATTGTTCCGGTCGACATTTCAGCCAGCTCCTAGAGGTGGAAGATCCCGTGAAGGCCCGTATCCCAGGGATAGGTGAAGTTGAACCCCTGCCCTCGGAAGAACGAGCCGATGATGACGAGAACGGCCCAGAACATCAGGTGGATGGTCTGGATCGAGATGGCGAACTTGCGGTCCTCGGGCCGGTTCGATTCGTTGCGATCGATGTAGGGCATGAAGGCGAGGAGCACGAGCACCACCCCGGGGATCGTCACGCCCGCGATCATCGGGTCGAACATGGTCAGCAGTTCCTGCAGACCGAGGAAGTACCACGGCGCCTTCGACGGGTTGGGGGTCTCGTTGAGGTCGGCGAGCTCCAGGAGCGGCGCGTTGATGAACAGCGAGAACACCAGCGTGAAGGCGGTGATGAAGAGCGCTGCGGTGAACTCGGCAGCGAGCAGGTGCGGCCACACGTGCACTTTGTCACCGGGCGAGGCCTTGACGTCCTGGATCGAACCGGACTTCACGACGGTGAGCAGACGGTGAGTGTTGCCGCCAGGTCCGGCCATCATCGGTGGGGCGATGGTGGCGACGCCACCACCGGCGGGAGCAGCGACTGCACCGCCGGCACCACCCTGCTGGCTCTGCTCGAGCAGCGAACGGGGGATGGTCTCGCCGTCGTCGTCGGATGGAGCACCGCCGCCGGCGTCGGCAGCGGGCGCGCCGCTGTCGCCCTCGGCCGCAGAGCGAGCCGCCTGGCTGCGCTTCAGGAGATGTTCGGGAATCTCTGTCATCTGATCTTCCCCTCCCCTACAGGGGCCCCGATATGCCGCCGTCTTTCCTGACTCTCCAGAAATGGATGGCCATGAAGATGACGATCACGAACGGCAACATCAACACGTGTAAGACGTACCACCGAAGCAAGGTCTCGGCGCCGATCTGCTTGCCGCCGAGAAGCACGAACCGCACCTGGTCACCGAACACTGGGGTGAACCCCATCATGTTGGTGCCCACGGTCACCGCCCACAGCGACAGCTGATCCCACGGGAGCAGGTAGCCGGTGAACGACAGGAGCAGCGTGAGCTTGAGAAGCATCACGCCGATCACCCAGTTGAACTCCCGGGGCGCCTTGTACGCGCCGTGGTAGAAGACGCGCGCCATGTGCAAGAAGACCGACAGCACCATCAGGTGCGCCGCCCATCTGTGCATGTTGCGCACGAGCAGGCCAAAGCTCACCTGTGTGTGCAGCGACTCGATGTCGCTCCACGCCGCGGCCGCGGTGGGCCGGTAGAAGAACATCAAGAAGATGCCGGTGATGGTGAGCAGGATGAACAAGAAGAAGCTGAGCCCGCCGAGACAGAGCGTGTAGCTCACCTTCACCGCGTGCCGCTTCACCTTGACCGGGTGCAGGTGGTACAGCACCGAGTTCATGATGACGTAGGAGCGGTTCCTCGGGCTGTCGGTGTAGCCCTTGCGGAAGATCGAGCCCGGACGGAAGATCGACGTCCAGAACTGGCTGTCCTGCATCCAGTCCGACGCAGCCTGCATCTGCTGTTGCATCTTGTCGGGAAGCTTTTGCTTCGGCTTCTCGATGGTGTTCGCCATGGTGGTGTCTCTAGTCCTCTGCGTCTCTCACAGGCGCATGCCGTAGGCGTAGCCATGGGTGTGCGTCCGTCCGTGGACGTCACCCTCTGTCGGGGGATTGTTGGTGACCTTGCCGAGCGTGATCACGCCGGTGGGGCACCGGTCGACGCAGAGCGCACAACGCGTGCACACGTCGTCGTCGATGATGAAGATCGCGTTGTCCGTGGGATCGAGGCCGGGAAGGTCGGCGCCGACGGCCTCATCGACGGCGGACGTCGACAGGAACCAGATGCACTTCCACGGGCAGATGTCGACACAGCCCTCGCACTGGATGCACTCGGACTGATCGATGTTGATGAACTGCTTGGGCTTGACGGCCGCGGCCAGGTATTCGGCATCGACCGTCTGCAGGACGTAGTCGTCCCGGAACTTGGGCATCGGTGGGTTCGCGTCGGTGCGAGCCACGGTCAGTTCCCCTTCACCAACGGGCGACCGAAGTCGGACACGGGCTCCTCCATCGGACCCTTCTCGTCGCGCTTTTGCCACCAGAGCACGACGAAGGGAAGCGCCGCGAGGGCAACGAGATGCTCAACAACGACGATCACGTCGCTGAACTTCTTCTTGTCCATGCGGAACGGCGGGAAGGTAATCGGGTCGTCGATCAGCTGGCCCTCGGTGAACAGGAAGGTCTCCACGGACCAACCGAGTTCGTTGTCGGTGTAGCGAACCCAACGGTCGGGCACCACGCCGAACACCATCATCAGCAACATGAAGATGAAGGTGGAACCGATCATCGCCTCGCCCCAAGTGGTGGGGCGACCTACAGGCCGACGCTTGCCGTACCAGAAGATGGCGCCGATCATCAGACCGGTGATGACCAGCGATGTCCAAATTGCGACCACTCGTCCCTCCTCTGGAGATCCGGACGATTTGTGAATTCGCTCACAATCGTATCCGAGTGGCTTCCGGGGCGGATGTCGTTCTACCACGACGCCGCCGCCGGGTCGCAACTCGGCGCAGGGCCAATGGTGCCATTCTCAGCGCAGCAATGCCGAGATAGCTGCCCTCTTTCGACCGGTCTGGCAAACTTGGCCATCGAGCGCGCTCAGCGCCTATGTTTCTCACCGCAGCGATGCGAGGCGGGACCCCAGCCAGACCCCCGCTCTGCCCCCACAGGAGCACCTCACAGTGACCGAAGTTCCCGAGTACTTGCTGGAGCGCAGCCGTTCGAGGCGCGTTGCGTTGGGTCTGCTGGAAGACGACGGCAGCGCGGGTGGCGGAGGCGGCGACACAGGTGGCGGTGCCCCTGCGGCGACTGCATCGGGCCCGAGCGCTGCCGATCTGATCGCAGCCGCCAAGGCCGACGCCAAGCTCGAGGTCGACCCAGAGCCCGACGCCGACCCCGGCTGGGTCGAGGCGGCACGAACCCGAAACCGCATCCCCATGTGGGTGATGCCGGTGATGTTCTTCCTTCCGCTGTGGGCGTTCGTGTACGTGAAGCTCACCGAGCCACCCCCGGAGCCGATCACCTCGCTCACCGAGGGCGCCCGGCTCTATGGGCAGTTCTGCGCCAGCTGCCACGCCGGCGACGGCTCGGGTGGCACGGGGCGGCCGCTCTTCGAGGGCGAAGTGCTGCTGACCTTCCCCCAGCTCGACGAGCAGATGATCCAGTGGATCGAGACCGGTACCGAGGGCGTCGGCGTGGGCAACACCTACGGCAGCGCGGATCGGCCGGGCGGCGCGCACATCGCAGGCGACTTCCGCGGCGGCGTGATGCCCGCGTTCGGTGAGAACCTGAGCGGGTACCAGCTCTACTCCGTCGCTCGCTACGTGCGGGAAGCGCTGTCGGGTGAGGCGCTCACCGACGACGAGATCGCAGCCCGCGACCTCGAGTGGGAAGTGCTCGGCGGCGGCCAGGACACCGGCGACGGTGGTGGCGGCGGCCACTAGGCCCCGGCCGTGACCCTCGCGGCGACAACAGACATCCTCGTCGTCGGTGGTGGACCCGCCGGCGCCGCTGCCGCCTACTGGGCTGCGTCGGCCGGACACGACGTCACCGTTCTCGAACGCGAGGCAATGCCCCGCGACAGGCCGTGCGGCGACACATTGACGCCTCGCGCCGTGGGCGAACTCCACGACATGGGCCTGCGCGATCAGATCGCAGACGCCCATCGGATCGCGGGACTTCGGATGACAGCGCACGGCCGCAGCGTCGAGGTGCCATGGCCCCAGGACTCAGGTCGACCCGACCACGGCCTGACGATCCGCCGACCCGTTCTCGATGAACTGCTTCTCCGTCACGCCGAAGCGGCCGGTGCAGTTGTGTGGATGGGCGCCGAGGTCACCGAGCCGATCATCGACGAGGGCCACCTCCGCGGCTGTCTCGCTATCGGCTCGGGGGTGGAGCACGCACCGGCGGGGCCGCTCGAGGTGCGGGCCCGGTTCGTCGTGATCGCCGATGGTCCCCTCTCCCCGTTCGGGCGGGCCCTGGGCACAGCCCGGTCTCGCACCTACGCGCAGGGGCGCGCCGTGCGCGCGTACTTCCGCTGCGAGCACCACGAGGACCCCTGGATCGAGTCCGTATTCGATCTCCGCGAGGGTTCGGGCGAGCAGTTGCCCGGCTATGGCTGGGTCTTTCCGATGGGTGACGGAACCGCCAACGTCGGCGTCGGCCTCCTCAGCCATCACGCGGGCAACGAGGCGATCCGTCCCGAGGATCTCTTCGAACAGTGGGTGCGGCAGATTCCTGCCCGCTGGGAGCTGGACGCCACGGACCTCCTCGGCGAACCGGCAGGGGGACGCCTCCCGATGGGCGCATCGGTGCGCCCGCGATCGGGTCCCAACTGGGTCGTCGTCGGCGACGCTGCGGGGAGCGTCAGCCCGTTCAACGGCGACGGCGTCGAGCCCGCACTCAGCAACGGACGCCTCGCCGCCGCGGTGTTGGGCGACGCCCTTCAAAAAGGCGACGGACTCGAACTGCGCCGCTACGAGGCCGAGCTCGATGCCCGCTACGACCGCTACTACCGCCTGGGTCGGTTGGCGACGCGAGCCCTGGGGCAGCCGGGGCTGATGCGCCGTATCACCCGGCTCGGGATCCGGTCACGCCGGCTCAGCGAGATGACGATGCGCGTCAGCAGCAACCTGGTGCGCGAAGACGGAACCGGCGCCGGCTCCCGTGTGGCCCGAATCGCCGAGCGGGTGGCGGGGCTCATCCCCGAGGAATGACCCGTTCTGCCAGCTTCCAGGGCCACCCTGTTGTCTCCACGAGCTGGCAGAAGGGATTCAGGCCAAGGTGGCGGCGGACTCCCGGGCGGCGGCGATGATCTGGTCGATGACGTCGTCGGTGTGGGCCAGCCCCACGAACAGGGCCTCGTAGGCTCCCGGCGCCATGGCCACGCCCCGCTGCAGCATCGCGTGGAAGAAGGTCGCGTACGCAGCCTCGTTGGTGTTCTTCGCGGCGTCGTAGTCCGCGGGCGCGTCCGACCCGAGGTACAGCCCGAGCAGCGACCCGACCCGCGGAACGACGGCCGCGACGCCCGCCTCGTCGAACGCTGCCTGGAGGCCGTCGCCCAGGCGTTGCGCCCCCTCGTGGAGACGGGTGTAGGCGGCATCGTCGAGGAGGTCGAGAGCCGCCAGGCCCGCTGCCGTTGCGAGGGGGTTCCCCGACAGGGTGCCGGCTTGGTACACGGGCCCGTCTGGCGCCAGCGAAGCCATCACCTCGGCCTTGCCGCCGAACGCCCCGATCGGCAGCCCACCGCCGATGACCTTGCCGAAACACGACAGGTCCGGCGCCACACCTGACCACTCGCCCGCGCCACCGCGGGCCAGCCGGAATCCCGTGATCACCTCGTCGAAGATGAGCAGCGCACCGACGTCGTCGCAGGCCGCGCGCAGGCCGGCGAGAAAGCCGCCGCTCGGCTCGATCAGGCCCATGTTTGCGGCAACCGGCTCGACGATGACGCACGCGACCGACTCGTCGAGTTCGGGCACGACGTTGTAGGGCGCGACCACCGTGTCCGCGACAGCCGAGCCCGGAACACCTGCCGAACCGCTGAGGCCGAAGGTCGCGACCCCGCTTCCACCTGCAGCCAGGAGCATGTCGGCGTGACCGTGGTAGCAGCCGGCGAACTTGACGATGCGGTCGCGGCCCGTGTGTCCGCGGGCGAGACGGATCGCAGTCATCGTGGCCTCGGTCCCGCTGTTGACCAGGCGGACCCGATCGACGGTCGGCACCCGCGAAGCGATCTCGCTCGCAAGAGCGACCTCTCCGCCCGTCGGCGCGCCATAGGAAGTGCCGCGTCCCGCGGCGTCAGCGATCGCCGCAGTGATGCTCGGGTGCGCGTGGCCGGCGATCACCGCTCCGTAGGACTGGACGAGATCGATGTAAGTGGTGCCCTCGACGTCGGTCACGTGCGCTCCCGAAGCCGACTCGACGAAGTAGGGGGCACCGCCCACAGCGCCGAACGCGCGCACCGGTGAGTTGACGCCGCCGGGGATGAGAGTGCGTGCCTCGTCGAAGAGACCCTGGTTGGTGTTGGATGCGCTCATCGCCCTGCCTCGCCTCTTTCGATCGTGGGCATCTTAAGGAGCCACCCGCGCCGCACACACCGCGAGCTCAGTCCGACTCCGAGAACAGCTCGTCGAGCAGCTCGTCGGGATGGCGGCGATCGAGGGCATCGAGGCGCAGAAACGCCCCGGGGAAGTCGAGATGCTGGACCAGGGGATTTGGGACGACCAGCGACCTGAGTCCGGCAGCGTTGGCCGCGGCGACCCCGTTGTGGCTGTCCTCCACCACCACCGTGTGGGCGGGGCTGGTTCCGAGGAGTTCGACCGCCCGAAGGAACACGTCGGGAGCCGGCTTGGCGACACCGCCGACGTCATCCCGGCACACGACATGGTCGAAGTGGTGGGCCAACCCCACCCGATCCAAGTGTCGATCCACCCACTCGTGGGGCGAACTCGATCCCACCGCCAGGGGGATGCGCCTGGCAGACGCAGCGCCGATCAGCTCTCGGACCCCAGGCAGGATGGGCTGCCGGTCAGTGATCTCGTCCTTGATCCGGCGACGCTCTTCGAGGACACGATCCCGATCGACGGCACGACCGATCCGCGATTCGAGCTCCCCCACCCAGGCGTACTTGCGGTCCGTTCCAAGACCAGCGATCCACCAATCGAGATCGAGCTCTTCGCCGTGGGCCTCCCAGACGGAGACCGTCGAGGCGTGGGCGGGCGACTCGGTGTCGACGATCGTGCCGTCGAAGTCGAAGATCAGTGCGTTCATCCCACGGCCAGTGCGGCAGACGCCAGGCCGGCTGCGGACGCCTCCGCTGCGATGGCGGCGACGTCGATGCCCTGTGCCTCGCACTCCGCAGCGGTGGTCTCACCGATGACGACGACCGCCGCGTTGACGACCCCGCCGGTCTGCTCCAGGTGGCCGCGTACAGCCGAGGGCGATGCGAACGTGACGACATCGGCGTGCGCGACCTCGTCGACCAGGTGGTCGGACAGCGAGGGGTGAACGGTCCGATATGCGGCGACGTCCCAGACCTCCCAGCCGCGGCCCCGCAGACCATCGGCCAGGTCCGGCCGTCCGTGCGTCGCCCGCGGAACGAAGCACTGATCGCCCGCGCCCGGTTCGGGGAACGCGGCGGCGAGGGCCTGGGCGTCGTGTCGCTCTGGCACGAGATCCGGCTCGCGTCCGAGCTCGGTGGTCACCCGCCGTGCGGTGGCCCGACCAACGACGGCGACCTTGATGGCATCGAAGCGACGTCGCACGCCGCGTCGTTCGGAGCGAGCGAGCGTGGCCGCCACGGCGTTGGCGGATGTGAACGCAACCCAACTGAACCGATCGAGCCGAAGGAGCGCGTCGTCCAAGGGCTGGCCCCCATCGAGGGGAGGCACGATCGCGATTGCAGGGGCCTCGATGACCTCGGCGCCCGCGGCTCGCAGCAGTTCGGTGAGGTCTGCACTCTGGTGGGAGGCACGCGTCACCACGACGATACGGCCGTCGCTGCGGTTGCTCACCTCACGCGCCTCGCTCGTCGAGCAGACGCCGACCCCCGCGGTGGTTGAGCAAGAGGTCGGCCATCCGGCGTCCGAGCGCCTCGCCGTCGGGGTCGCTGTCTTCGTGGCGGAGCATGACCTGGCCGTCGAGGCTGCCGAGGACGGCGGCGATTCGGATCTCGCCACCGTCGGCCACCGCGTGTGCACCGACGGGGAGGTCGCACCCGCCACCCAACTCGGCGAGGTAGGCGCGCTCCGCTCCCACACAGCGGGTGGTGACGGGATCGACGATCGCCGTGAGCGCCTCGGCCGTGGCCTGGTCTCCAGCACGCGCCTCGACTGCCACGGCGCCTTGGCCGACCTGCGGGACGACCTGGGTGGCGTCGAGGTACCCGCCGATCCGGTCGTGCATGCCCAGTCGCTCGAGAGCGACCGCGGCCACGACGACGGCGTCGATGTCGTCGGCCGACGCGGCTTCGACACGCGTGCCCATGTTTCCCCGCACACCCACGAAACGAAGATCCGGACGGAGATGGGCGAGCTGCGCGCGTCGCCGCACCGATCCGGTCGCGACGGTCGCGCCCGCCCGCAGTGTGTCGAACGCCGACCCGACGAGCGCATCCCGGACATCACCGCGCCGGAGACAACCGACAATCGTGAGCCCGTCGGTCGGCGTGGACATCATGTCCTTGGCCGAGTGCACAGCGACGTCTGCCCGACCGTCGAGAACCGCGGCCTGAACCTCTTTGACGAAGACGCCTCGTCCGGCGAGCTCCCAGATCGGTCGGGTGCGGTCGATGTCGCCTTCGGTCTCCACGATGACCAGCTCGGCCATCACATCGTGCTCGGCCAGAGCCGCGGCAACCGTTTCGGCCTGCCACCTGGCCAGCGGGCTCCCCCGCGTTGCGATGCGCATCGCCGCTGTCTCAGAGATCGAAGAGGTCGCGCACGCTGTCGGCGAGGCGATCACCCTTGGCGGTCCCGGCCGCGTCCTTGAGAGCGATCGTCGGATTGTGAAGCAGCTTGGCGACGAGACCCTTGCTGAACTGCTGCACGACCGCCCGCTGCTCCGGCGAGAGCTGATGGGAGCCGAGGAGGCGATCGAGCTCGGTCAGGCGCAGGCTCTCAGCCGTGCCGCGCAGCGAGGCGATCAACGGAGCCATCTCTCGTGCCGAGCGGACGTCGCCGAACCGCGACGCCTCTTCGCTGACGATCGAATTGACCCGATCCACTTCGAGCGAACGTTCGGCCCGTCCACCTGCAGCGAAGTTGGACAGATCGTCCATGTCGAGGAGGGTCACCCCGTCCAGGCGAGCGACGGCCGGATCGACATCGCGGGGCATCGCGATGTCCACGATCAGCAGTGGGCGGCCGGCGCGACGTTGGATCACGTCACCGACCGATGCATGGTCGACGATCACCGATGTCGCGCCAGTGCACGTGAGAAGAACATCGACCTCGCAGAGCGCATCGGCCAGCTCATCGAGTGGAAGCGAACGCCCGCCGACCCGACCAGCGAGCGACTCGGCCCGCTCCGCTGTGCGGTTGGCGATGAGGACATCACGGGGACCGGCGCCCGCGACAGCGACCACCATTCCCTCAGCCATCTCGCCGGCGCCGACGACGAGCACGGAGCGGTCGGTGAGCGACCCCAGGGTCTCCTCGGCCATCTCGACAGCGGCGTGGGACACCGACGCGGTGTGTCGGCTGATCGAGGTCTCGGTGCGCGCCCGCTTGCCGACCTCGACCGCGTGGCGGAACAACAAGTTGAGCACCGGACCAGCGGTGCCTTCGACGCGAGCGTTCTGCCAGGCGGTCTTGGTCTGACCGAGAATCTCACCTTCACCGAGCACGACGGAGTCGAGGCCCGAGGCAACGCCGAAGAGATGGCGCACCGCGTCGTCATCGTGGTGCACGTAGAGGAAGTCCGTGAGCTCCTCGGGCGCGACGAACGCGGCTGTTGCGAAGAAGTCGCGGATCTCGGCATACGCAGCGTGGAACTTCTCCGCCACGACGTAGGCCTCGGTGCGGTTGCACGTGGAGATGAGAACGGCCTCGCTCACATGCTCACGGGAGGCCAGCTCACCGAGCTGCTTGGGGAGATCCTCGGGCGCCACGGTGCACTGCTCCAACAGTTCGATCGGAGCACTGCGATGGTTGAGTCCGAGGACGACGATCGACACAGGGGGAATCCCGCAGGTTGAGAAGCGTGGTTCAGGTCAGTTTCCCGCACGGGAGCGCGTTTTGCCACTCCCTTGGGGATCCCTCTCGGGATGACCTTCGAGGACTTGTGATACCACACATCGCGGTCGAATCCCACTCTACGTGAGTCGCCGGAACGAGCGGAATCACGCCTGGGCCTCGAGATCGCTCAAGAGATCGGCATCTGTGCGTTGGGCATAGAACGACAGGATCTGCAGTTCGAGGGCCAGGTCGACCTGGCGAACGTTGACGCCGTCGGGCGCGTTCACCACGCTCGGAGCGAAGTTGAGGATCGAGGTGATCCCCGCCTCGACGAATCGATCCACCGCGTCCTGGGCCACAGCCGCGGGGGTTGCGACGATGCCGATGCATCCGGGGCGGTCAGCGACCAGGTCCGGGAGGTCACTCGTGTTGTGCACGCGGACACCCGAGATGACACTGCCCATCTTGCCCGGGTCGGTGTCGATGAACCCGGCGACGGGGAACCCGCGATCGGTGAACCCCCGATAGTTGGCGAGCGCATGCCCGAGGTTGCCGGCTCCCGCGATGATCACGGCCCGCTCACTGGTGAGGCCGAGCTCGCGCGACATCTCGAAGATCAGGAACTCCACGTCGTACCCCACGCCGCGGGTGCCGTAGCTCCCGAGGTAGGAGAGGTCCTTGCGAACCTTGGCCGCATTGACGCCTGCGACTCGACCGAGGTCTTCGCTCGACACCGTGGGGACACCATCGGCTGCGATCCCGACGAGACTGCGGAGGTACAGGGGCAGTCGAGAGACCGTCGCTTCGGGGATGGGTCCCCGCCGAGCGTCTCCAACAGCGTCCATGGCACGCAGCGTAGCGAGCTTGTGCGCTCGTGAAACCTCAGGTCTCCCGCAGCATCCGCTTGGGAGTCTTTCCCGTGGCTCCCGCGGGAAGAGTCTCGTGGAGATCCACGCGCGCCGGGCACTTGAAGCTCGGGAGGCGCTCGGCAGCGAAGCTCAGCAGCTCGTCTTCCTCGACGAGAGCGCCGGCGACGCACTCCACGTGAGCGACGATGCGCTCCCCTGTTCGGTCGTCGGGCTCGCCCACAACCGCGACTGCCGAGACCGCTGGGTGGGAGCGCACGACGTTCTCGACCTCGGCCGGGTACACGTTGAATCCCGACACGATGATGAGGTCGCCCAGTCGGTCGACCAGCCACAACCAGCCGTCTTCGTCGACAACGGCGATGTCGCCCGTGTGAAGCCAGCCGTCGTCATCGACGGGGGTGGGACCCTCGTCGAGGTATCCGGCAAACACGTTGGGCCCGCGGACCCACACCTCTCCCGGATCATCGATCAGCGCGTCGTGGCCTTCGTCGTCAACCAACCGAAGCTCGAGGCCGGGCACCGGTCGACCGACGGACCCCGATCGGGCCTCCCCGGGGGGCGGCATGGAGACGACGGGCGCGGCTTCGGTGAGTCCGTAGCCTTCGCGGATCGCGACCCC
The DNA here is from genome assembly GCA_964629575.1 of uncultured Acidimicrobiales bacterium. Taxonomy (GTDB): domain Bacteria; phylum Actinomycetota; class Acidimicrobiia; order Acidimicrobiales; family Poriferisodalaceae; genus JAYPWI01. The sequence continues at coordinate 54,814 of CAZVUM010000024.1, forward strand.
GTGCGTCTCCTCGAACCGTTCGGCGGTACTGCGCGGCAGTGCAGCGGCACCACTCAGCGCGCGCCGCAGCCCTGCCAGGGCAGCGTCGGGGGCCGGCCGTTCGACCCATGCGTTCCACACCGGCGGGCCAGCGGCGACAACGGTGACGCGGTGGCGTTCGACGAGATCGAGGGTGCGCTGAGGGTCGAACCGCTCATCCAGGACGAGGGTCGCCCCGCTTCGAAGCGTGAGGCCGAGCACGACGTTGAGCCCGAACACGTGGAAGAGGGGCAACACGGCGAGGACGACGTCGTCGGGGAGAAGGCCGTCGGGATCCGCAGAGAGAACCTGTTCGTGGTTCACGAGCAGCTGGCCGTGGGTCAGCACCGCGCCCCGAGGAACGCCCGAGGTCCCGCTCGTGAACAGAATGATCGCCGGCTCGTCCTCCGCAACCTCGACGAGAGGCCGGGCCGGGCCCTGTGCCAACTCGACCAGCGAGACGAGCGCGTGCGGCGCCACTTTGGGGAGCGCGGTTCCCTCGGCGACGGCGGCAAAACGGAGCTCCGCGAGGACCTCTGGATCGACGCCGGCCAGCGAGCGGGCGCCTGCCGGTCCCGCGATGACCCCGCTCGCTCGGAGCACGTGGAGCTCGCGACCCAGTTCTGCGGGCGGGCTGGTCGGGTTGAGCGGGGCAGCAACGGCGCCGACACCGACGATCGCCAGAAGCGCTGTGACGAAGAGTTCGTTGTTGGCAGCGATGAGCGCGACCCGATCGCCTGGTTGGATCCCCCGCTCGATGAGGCCGCTGCGTAGCAGTCCCACCTGATCCGACAGTTCGCCGTACGTCGTAGCGCCGGTCCGGCCGATGAGCGCCACCGACTCGGGCGGATGGCCGTCGATGATTCCCGCGAAGCTCATCTCAGAAGGCGATCTGTGCGAGCTGAATCGTCGCTGCCAGCAGAATCAGCGCGAGGAGGGCGGCAACGGCGATTGTGGTCCCGGGCCTCACGAGGTGGCCTCTTTCACCACCACTTCGGTTCCGACCTCGAGCCCGATGGTGCGAGCACCCTCGGGCGCCGCCACCGACAGCAAGCCGTGCACGTCGTCCACCAGGGCCGCCTGGCCGGTGAAGTGCTCGCCAGGACCCAACAGCCGAACCACCCGCCGATCCTCGCCGAACTGAAGCACGAGGACCTCGCCGAAACCCAACAGCGCATCACGGTCGATGTTGAGCTGGGCGTTGCCTCGACGGTCGACGTACAGCACCTCGGCACTGAGCGAGCCGTCCTCCTCGATACGCGGAACCGGCATGAGCGAGGGAAGAAGCAGAGCCGGGTCGATCTCTTCGCCGAGCGATTCGAGAGGTGCACCTGCCGCGAGGTGACCGACCGCCGGGGCGATCACATCACGCCCGGGGTGAACGATGCCGGGCGATGCGAGCTGCATCTCGTCGTTGGTGAGCTTCACCGCGCGGTCGGCCCCGCCGACAACCGCGACCGCCGCCGCGAGGACCCCGTTGTCGGGACCCACGAGTGCGGCCTGACCGTCGCCCACCTCGACCGCGATGGCGGGCCGGTCGAGCCGGTCGCCCACCGACACCAGCACGACGCCCGGCGCCAGATACGGAACAGAACGGGCGAGCATCAGCGAGGCGCCCCGAGAATCGTCGGGCGCGATGTCGTGGCACACATCGACGCACACGCTCCCTGGTGACAGCTCTCGAAGGATCGACGCGATGAGACCGACGGTCTCGTCGGCGTGGCCGAAGTCCGAAAAGCAGCTGATCGTATCGAAGCGAGTCATCCTTCGGGCACCGTATCCGCAGCGCGCGCCGACCCAGCAAGCCTCACGCCTGGCCGAGCTCCCGAGACCGGTTGGTCGCCGCTTCGATCGCAGCGGCGAACGAGGCCCGCACGCCGCCGCGTTCGAGCTCGCGCAGGCCCGCCGCGGTCGTTCCTCCAGGAGACGTGACATCAGCGCGCAGTTCGGCGGCCGGTCGCCCATCGGTGAGAAGCGTCGCTGCACCGAGCAGCGTCTGCACGGCCAGCTCTGTGGCGACGGGCCGCGAGAGTCCGACCATCACCCCGGCATCGATCATGGCCTCCGCAACGAGAAACACGTAGGCGGGCCCGGAACCCGAGAGGCCCGTGACCGCATCGAGCAGCGGCTCGGTGGTCCGCACCACCGTTCCGACGGCGCCGAGGATCCCCTCGGCCCACGCGAGATCCTCCTCGCCAGCCGCGGTATTGCCACAGATAGCCGCCGCACCCTGTCCGACGAGTGCCGGGGTGTTGGGCATACACCGCACCGTCGGGGTGTCGCCCAGGGCCGAGCCCAGGGTGGCGAGCGTGACCCCGGCCGCCACGGACAAGACCCGATCCGCCCCTGCGGCGGCGACCGAGGCCGCGGCTGCGGGAATCACGTCCGGCTTGGTCGCGAGGATCACCCCTGACGCGGGTTCGACCTCGCCGATCGCCCGCACGTTGTGGCGGGCAGCGAGCTCCTCGCGCCGCGCCGTCACAGGCTCGACCACGGCCACCGCGCCCGGGTCGCGTCCCGCTGCGAGCAGACCCCCCAGGAGAGCCTCGCCCATCTTTCCTCCGCCGACGATCAGCACATCCGCCATGAGCGAGACGTTACGGCCTCTCCGCTCTGCGGCGAAGGCCGGGGGCCGCATGTCCAACCGCACTTCCCCGATCGGTGGACACGAGCGGCGCCCCGACGCAGATCACCCTACTTGAAATACATCGAAAAGCAATCACAAATCATGTCAGGGGTCGGATCGGCCGAGAACGGACGAAAAGCCGAGGCGGAGCGCCGTCGGCCAATTCCGCTCCACGTACTCCCAGATGGACCCGACCACACGGTCGAGCTCGTCCGCGTCGATCGATTCAACGCCGAGTTCGCCGGTGAGGAACAGCGCGTCCTCAGGGCCGATCCCGAACTGGGCTCCCACGAGGTCGTAGTTGCGGCGCAGGACGAACTCGTACAGGCCCGCCGGCGCATCGACGGGTGCTGGAAGGAAGTACGTCTCGTATTTGAGGGTGCGTTGCCCAAGGGTGAACCAGATCGTCGTGACGTCGCGGACCTCGCCCTCGAGGCGCACATACCAGCGGCGCGGGACGTCGTCGTCCCGGGACACATCGAGGACGACGGGAAGGTCGATGAGCTGCTGGGCGAACCACTCGTCGAGAAAGAACTCGAGCCGGCGGAGTTCGTCATCGGACGCCGGATGTTTGGTCATCGCGGCGCCATCGAACCTCAGGCGCAGTCGACGAGCTCGCGAGCCGTCAGCCGGTCGAACACCTGGACAGCGGTCCGCGCCGAATCGCCCCAGGTGTGGCTCCGTGCCCGCTGGGCGCCGTTCTCGCCGAGGCGAAGGGCGAGCAGCGGATCGGCGAGCACTTCGTCGACGCGTGCGGCGAACTCGGCTGGATCACGATCGGAGACGAGGAAGCCAGTGGATCCCTCGACCACGTTGTTGCGCAGGCCGCCGACATCGGAGGCCACGACAGGTGTGCCGCACGCCGCTGCCTCGAGGGCAACCAGACCGAACGACTCGCTGCGACTCGGGACGAGGCATACGTCGGCGGCCCGGTAGTACGTCGAGAGCAGGTGGTGCGGCTGAGGTTCGACGAAGCGAACGCGATCGCCGAGACCCCAGTGAGCGATCCGCTTCTCCAGTTCGTCGAGGGTGCGTCGGCCTTCGGGGCCACTCGGCCCGCCGACGATCACCAACACGGCCGAGGAGTTGCGTAACCGGGCCAGCGACTCGACAGCGAGATCGACGCCCTTCAGCGGCTGGATCCGGCCGACGAACAGCAGGACCGGCTGTTCCCCCAGGCCGATGGCTTGGCGCGCCGCCCACCGCTGGCCAGGTGAGAAGAATGCGAGATCGACCCCCGGAGTGAGGATCTCCAGGCGGTCCGGAGCGACGTCGTAGAGCTGGATCAGCTGGCTCGCCTCGACACCGCCCGATGCGAACACCGCGTCAGCACAGCCGATGACCTGCTCCTCGGCCTGGATGCGCTCTTGCGGCTCCGCATCGCCGCTCAAGGATTTCACCTTGCCGAGGGTGTGAAACGTGACGCCCAGCGGAATGTCGAGGCGGTGCTTGAGCTCGTGGCCGGCGACGCCACTGAGCCAGTAGTGCGCATGGATGGCATCGGCGGGGCGATCCCGCAGGTGCTTCGCGACTTCCTCGGTGAAGCGCCCGACGACGGCGGGCAGATCTTCCTTGGGGAGGTTCGGAGCGCCGGCGTCGACGTGAACGACCCGAACGCCCGGTTCGACATCCACGATGTGCGGCTGTTCGCCGTTCGAGCGACGGGCGTAGATGTCGCAGGAGACGCCCTGGTGGGCCATCGACGTGGCGAGTTCGCGCACGTACACGTTGAGACCACCGCCATCGCCCGTACCTGGCTGGGCCAGCGGCGAGGTGTGCATCGAGAGCACGGCGAGAGTCTTCACAAGACGTCCAACAACGCGTCGGCCCGCCCTGTTCCCAGGCGAATCACGGCTGAAAATGTAGGTGATCTGCGCCCCGGCGGCTCAGCCGACCGGCTCGGCCCCCCGGAAACGGCGCGCGATCTCACACTGGAGCAGATCGATCTTCTCGTGCAGGAGACGGCGCGCGTCGGACACCTGGCGCTCGAATCCCTCGAGCGCGACGACCTGGCCATCGATCTCGGAGGGGCTGTAGTCGGGCAGCGCAAGGAACGCCGACGGGCCTACCACCGCGTCGATCTGGGCGACGAACGACTCATCTGGAGTCAGCTCGTCACCGCCCCGGGTGGAGGGAACCGTGTCGCCGCCACCCATCACGTCGGGGATACGGCAGATCAACTCCGCGAGGTCCTGCGGATCCCCGCCTCGGTCACGCCGCTCGAGCTCCGCGCAGAGGATCTCGATGCGACCCTGCGCCAACCGGCGGACGTAGGACACTTGGCCTTCGACGCGGTGCAGCTCCTCGCGGCGGGCGTAGAGGGACTCGAGCTCGGCTTCGTCGCGATCCACGAGGAAGGCCGGGGCGAGGACACGTTGGACGTCGGGGTGATGCATCGTGGCTCCAGTGGCGGCTCACCCCCTTTCGGCCCATCGCCCGGGGCGCTTGAGCCTTCACCGCACGACGGCAGACCGATCAGCCGAGAACGAGCTCAGTCGCCCACGCCCATGCGGGCGCGGCCACCACCGCCGAGTCGAGACGACGGACCGCCCACCCGTCACCGTGGCCGAGCCATCGGGTCAACGCGGGCCCCAGCGGGAGTGTCGCGATCAGCAGCACAGCGAACCGCCACGCGCGCTCCGGGTCGAGGGGTGGGACCGCTAGCTGAACTGCGGTGAAAACGACCGCCGCGGCCCCACCCAGCCCTGCGATCAGCCCAATCAGACGGCCCCGCGCGTCGGCACCGACCAGGTAGACACCGGCGTCGTACATCAGAAGCGCCCACACCAAGATGACCGCAGAGCCGAGCTCGCGATCCGCAGCGATGACGATGCTCGATGCCGCGACCGCGGGGAGGAGCCACGAACTCACGAGTGCGCCGGTTCTGGTCAGAACGACCTGGCGTCCGCCGCGCATCAGCAGGGCGATGACCGCGCTCCCAACGGCGGCCGCGATGACCGTGAGTCCCACGAGGCGCACATCGATCACGGCCGCGGCCGTGATCGATGTGGCAACGGCGGTCGCGAGGATTCGATCCACATTGAGATGGGTTGCGGCCTGCCACGCCGCCACACCCGCGACACCGACGAAAACCGCAGCGAGCGCAGTGACACTCCACCAAAGGGCCAACATCGACAGGACGGACCAACCCGCCCCCCAACGCACCCGTGACGACGACGCCGTCACGCGCGGCGCCAGGAGATCGACCAGTTGGCTCAACGTCCGCCCGAGACGGGCGGCAGCACTGCGACCTCGTCAGCTGCAGCAACCGGGGAGTCGCCCTCGACGGCTTCCCCGTTGAGCCACACCCGGCTCGCCTCGAGGATCTTGCCGAACTCAGCCCCATAGGCCGCGCGAGCCTGATCCAGCACGTCTCGCACGGTCTCGGCATCGAACTCGGCGGCGCCGGTCCCCGCGGCTTCCCGGGCGCCGGCGAAGAGACGCAGTGTCACAGCGGGCATACGGCGGAGCCTATCGCCGTCGAGCCGCGCCATCGGTTGGGTACGGTTCGCCTCCGTGACCGATGTCGAAGTGTTGGTGATCCGCCACGGACAATCCGAATGGAACGCGGCGGGACGGTGGCAGGGCCACGCAGATCCGCCGCTGACCGGCATCGGCATCGCCGAGGCGCGGCTCGCCGCAGCGAACATCGACACCGACATCGAGCTCGTCGCGTCGTCCGACCTGGAGCGGGCCAACCACACCGCCCGCCTCATCGCGGCGAAACTCGATCTCGAGCCGGTCACCGTTCTTCCGGCGCTACGCGAACGTCACGCGGGCCCCTTCGAAGGGCTGACCCGCGCGGAGATCAACGAGAACTTTCCTGGCGCCATCGAGCGCCGCGACTGGCCAGAGGGATTCGAGGGCGACGACGAGCTGATCGCTCGCGTCATCCCCGCGATGCACGACATCGCCGGTCGACTGACCCGCCGTGGTCTCGTCGTCGCCCACGGCGGCGTCATTCGCGCACTCGACCGGGTGACGGCGGCCCCGGAAGAATCGATCCCAAACCTGGCAGGTCGCTGGTACGGGTTCAACGGCAATCAGCTGATCGCCGGCGAGCGCGTCGAGTTCGTTCCCGAAGGGGTCGACCTCGGGATCGAATGACCGCCGGCCCTCAGTGCGTGCGGTTGTGCAGTTCGACGACCGGAGCGAGGGGGGTGTCGTCGACGTCGCCGGACTCTTCGGGTTCGGGGGACTGGGCGGATTGAGTCGGCCTGTCTTCGTCCGCCACCAGGCCGTCGTCTGCCACCCGGACCTCGACCGGCTCGTCGGCCAGCCACTCGACAGCAGCGGTCGGGGCGACGGCCTCGTCGTCGAGCAGACGAAGCGTCTGCTCGACCTGCGCCAACTCCACTTCGAGATCGTCCAGGTCGTCGTTGGTGAGCTCGCTCGACATCGCCGCCGAGTGTAGGCACCGGTACGCTCCCCCGTGGGCCGCTAGCTCATCGGGTAGAGCAGGGGACTTTTAATCCCAAGGTGCCGGGTTCGAGCCCCGGGCGGCCTACCGAGAAATACCTGATCAACACAAGTTTTCTGGGTAACCCCTCTCGTTTCGAATACCCCGTTGCCGCGAATCTGCCGCGAATACGGGGCGACGGCGATGGGGACGATGCGACAGCGCAGCCCCGGAAAGTGGGAGTTGGCGGTGTCAGCCGGCCGCGACGCCTCGACCGGCAAGTGCAAGTACCGGCGGGTGATCCGCACGGTGCAGACAACGAGCAAGCGTGAGGCCAAGGCCTCTCCCCCATCGATGCCCCAGACCGTTCAGCACCCGCCCACGCCCGAGGCGGTGCGCGCCCTCCTGGTCGCTGCCTCAGCGATCGACCCGACGCTGCGCGCATACGTGCGCCTCGTGGCCGCCACCGGCATGCGCCGGGCCGAAGCCTGCGCGGTGAGGTGGGGCGATCTCGATCTGGAGGCCAAGACCCTCACCGTGGCCCGCTCCCACGTTGCCCTACCCGGGGTCCGAGAGGACAAGCGACAAGTCGACCCGCCTCCACGACCTCCGCCACTGGCAGGCCACCCAGATGCTCGACGCCGGCGTGCCGCTACCGACGGTCGCCGCCCGACTTGGCCACGCCAGCGGCACGACCACCATGAAAATCTACGCCCACTGAACCGTCCAGGCCGACGAGCAAGCGGCGTCGATCGTGGGCGACGTACTCGGCGAAGGAGACTGAGGGGCACCCTGGACACGAGCGAGCGCTCGGTACCGACAAGAACGCGCGTTACCGGTCACCTGCCTCCGCACCGGCCATTTCGGGCCCGTCCTTCGAGCGCTATCGGCACTTCCCGGATGGTCACGAACGACAGGTGCAATCGTTGGTTATCGGGCGGATCGGGGTGCCGGTGGTTGGGTTGCTGGTTTAGGGTTCGGCCAGGGGGAGGCCGTGTAGATGGGTGAGGTGTCTGCGCCTTCGGGGATCGTGTCGTTCTTGTTTACCGACGTGGAGGGTTCGACGCGTTTGTGGGCTGATGATCGTGCTGCGATGTCGGCGAGTCTGGAGGCCCATGATGAGGTCTTGCGCCGGACCTTCGAGTCTCGGGGTGGGTACGTGTTCACAACGGCGGGTGACAGCTTCGCTGTGGCATTCGATCGGGCGTCTGACGCGGTTCGGGCGGCCGAAGAGGCGCAGGCCGGGTTGGGGTCGGTGACGTGGCCTGGGCCCGTGTTGAGGGTGCGGATGGGCCTTCACCTGGGTGAGGCAGAGGAAAGGGGCGGTGATTACTTCGGTCCAGCTGTGAATCTGACCGCCAGGCTGGAGTCGTCTGCGCATGGCGGCCAGATCGTGCTTACTGATCCGGTTCGTCAGGCCGCTGAGGTCTCGGCGCGTGATCTCGGTATTCATCGGTTGCGGGACGTGGCTGAGCCGGTACAGATCTGGCAGCTCGGCGACACTGACTTTGCGCCGTTGCGGCTCGTTGACCCCAGTCTCACGAATCTGCCCGCCGTACGAAGCAGCCTCGTGGGTCGCGCTGGGGACCTCGAACGCGTTGGCGAGGCGCTGAGCCGATCACGGCTTGTGACGCTGACCGGCGGAGGGGGGACCGGTAAGACCCGACTAGCTATCGCGGTGGGTGAACAGGAACTTTCTCGTCGGGCCGATGGGGTGTGGTTTGTCGTCCTCACCCCGGTCTCAGACGAGACCCAGGTAGCAGCAGCGATTGCAACCGGGATGGGGTTGAAGGTCGAGGCAGGCGACGTGGTCAGCCAGGTCGCGGCCTACGTGGCAGGCAAGGACCTGTTGGTGATCGTCGACAATTGCGAGCACATGCTCGACGAGTGCGCCCAACTGGCCGACCGGTTCGTTGCCCAGTTGGGCGGTGCGTCGATCTTGGCGACAAGTCGCGAGCGGATCGATGTGGAGGGTGAGCTCGTGGTGGCGGTACCGCCGTTGTCGACCGACAATGTCGGCTCTCCAGCTATTGAGCTGTTCGCACAGCGGGCCGCGGAACTG
>CAZVUM010000025.1:0-17417 GCA_964629575.1 uncultured Acidimicrobiales bacterium
ACATTTTTCTCCCCCAATTTCTGTCCACCGCGCCTCACTGAAACTAATCACCAGCCCGCGAGCCGAATAGCGAAAATTCTGCAGATGGACACGCTCGACACCGATGACCTGAGCGTCATCCATCAATGAGAGACCCCGACCCCCGCAAGGAGTCGACGCGGCCAAAGGGTCCACTCCTCCTGACCACCTCACCGCGCCGCGACGAGCTCGTCCGATCGGCGATCGAGCGCCTTGGTGATCATGTGTTCACCACGGACCCCACCAACACCGACACCGTCACCAGGAGAAACACGATTCTCTACCGGCCCGACGGGGGCGGGGATGCGGAGAATGTGACAGAAATCCCCCGCGGTGTCGAGGCTGAATGTCTCGCGCATCCTCGCCCCGGCAGCGTCCTGGGGCGAATCGGTAGCCTCGCCCGGCATCGGTCTGAGTCGGGAGGCGCACGTGGACACGATCGACGTCGGGGACGGCTCACTCGAATACCGAGTTCGAGGCGAGGGACCGCCCGTCGTGTTCGTGCACGGTTCGGTGTTCGCTGATCCCTGGGAGGAGATGCTCCGCTACGGCGACCTGGTGAAGAACTTCCAGGTCGTCACGTATCGGCGCCGGGGACATGGTGGGAGCTCGGCGTCACCGGCCGGTCGTGCCCTCGCGGGCGAGGCGGCCGACCTTCTCGCCCTGCTCGACGGGCTCGACATTGAGCGGGCCCACGTGGTCGGGCACTCTCTCGCGGCGGACATCGTGTTGCAGGCGGTGCTCGACTCGCCCCAGCGCTTCATGGCGATGGTGCTCCTCGAACCCGGGCTGTTCTCCGTGAACTCGGCACAGGGATTCGATACGGCGATGCGTCCGGTGTTCGACGTGTTCGAGTCGGGCAACCACCACCAGGCGATGTTGCTGTTCCTCGGCGGGCCAGGTGGTGCTGAGCTGCTGGCTCGGCTGGAGCCGCTGCTCCCCGAAGGCGCGACGGAGTTGGCGCTCGCGGATGTGCCGACCTTGTTCGGAAGCGACATCCCGGCCGGATCGGCGTGGAAGCTCGACGAAGAGGCGACGCGACAGCTCGGGCACCCGGCGCTGCTCGCGCTCGGCTCGGACACCGGGCCGATCTTTCGTGAGAGCAACGCTGTGTTGCGTGACTTGTTGGCCAACGCCCAACATGTCGACGTGCCGGACTCGGGTCACTTCGTTCACCTCGAGCAGGCCGAGTTCACTGCGAACGCGATCGCCGGGTTCCTGACCAGCCACGCGGCGGGATGAACGACTCCTACGCCTGAAGGCCAGCCACCATCGATGCGAGGAGCTCCTCCTCGTCTGGCGTGGTGATCGGAATCGAGAACTCGGTCGACCTGACGAGTGCGGCGTACCGATCCCTCACGATGTCGACGATCTCGTCGTGAGTGCCGACGCAGGCATAGGTGCGAAGGACGTCGTCGTCGATCCGTCGCGGCATCTCGTCCCAGCGCTGCGCCTTGGACAGTTGGGCGAGCTCGATCGAGAGATCGGTGAGACCGTGGGCGTCGAACGCCGGGCGGTACGAGGGCGTTGAGGCATAGAAGGCGACGCGGGCACGCACCTCCTCCATGCGCACGGCGAGGCCGGCCTGGTCAGCGGCGGTCGCGATGAGCGGGGCGACCATGACGTCGACGTCGGTGACCGAGCGCCCTGCGGCGTCAGCGCCCACGCCGACAGCGGGAAGCATCACCGATTCGATGTACTCGGGCGTGCAGATCGGATGCGGTCGAAGCCCGTCGGCCACCGCCCCGGCGATCTGGCACAGGAACGGCTTCACGGCGGCCAGCGTGACGGGGATGTCCGGGTGCTCCAGCGGCCCGGGGTCGAACAGCGGGACCATCAGGCTGATGTCGTAGACGTCGCCGTGGTGGTCGGGCTGGCGACCCTCCTGCCAACAGGACCAGACCTCCCGTAGGGCCTCGACGTACTCGCGCAACCACGGCCCAGCGGGGTGCCACCCCAAGCCGAAGCGCCGCTCGATGTGTCCTTTGACCTGCGTGCCGAGGCCGAGGTTGAGGCGGCCCTCGGACAGGGCCTGCAGCGTCCAGGCGGCCTGCGCCGTCACGGTGGGGCTCCGGGGGAAAGCGATCGCGACCGCGCTGTGCAGCTCGATTCGCTCGGTCGCCTGAGCGGCGAGCGTGAGCTGTACGAACGGGTCCAGCTTGGTCTCGGTCACCGAGAGGGCGTCGTAGCCGATGGCTTCGACACGACGCGCCTGCTCGTAGAAGTTCGTCACGTCGAGCGGTTCGCGGGCTGGACGAAGACCGGGATCGAGCTTTCCGAACGGCAGAACTGTTTCGACCTTCACGATGCGGAACGGTAGCGAGCCGGGACCATCGTGTCCCGGCCCGCTCCGTGCCGCCCGCAAGTTGGAATCAGGTGGTCAGCGCGTCGGGCGGCCGAAGTCGCCCATCTGTGCGAAGTACTCCTCTGCATTCTCCATGCACTCCTCGGGATCGATGTCCGGGTAGCCGGCGAACCACATCCAGTACTCCAGGTCGGACGGGCTGTCGTAGTTGGCGTACACGATCAAGCACAGCAGCAGCTCGTCGTCGTACGCGATGGTCGCCTCGCTGCCGAACCGAACATCGAGAACGTTCCACCCGGCAGCCTCGAGGTCGGTTCCATACAGCGGTGGCGGCGGCGCGTCGACGCTGACGCCTGCGGCGACGTTGCCATCAGACAGCGCGGCAGCAGCGATCACCTCGGTCCCGTCCTTCAGCGGAACGCCGAGGTCCGCGAGAATCGCGGCCGGGTCGGGCGCTGCCTCGATGGTCGTCGTCGGCTCCGGTTCGGGCGCGGGGGTCGCCTCCTGCGCCGCGGTCGGCTCGGGTGTCGCCGGCTGCGTTTCGGCCGGTTGCGCGTCGGCCGGTTGCGCGTCGGCAGTGGTGTCCTGCACCACTGCACTCGATGCCGGCTCCTGGGGCTGGCTCGCCGAGTCCGAATCGCCGCCGCTGCACGCGGCTCCGATCAGCGACAGGGCGAACGCGGCCGCCAGGGCGCGGCTCGTTCGGCTCCACATGATGGCTTCCTTTCTGCGCGACGACGTTCGTCGCGTCGATGGGAGCCGACGGTGGAGCGATGCCGTGAGACCGGCGTGAAACGGTCGGCTCAGCCCAGGTTGACGTAGATGCCGCTGCGGAGCAGATCTGCAGACGGGTTGGCCGAGACCTCCATCCAGAAGGCTTGGAACTGCTCGTCGGCGGCCTGCTTGTCCGCGAACTCGCCGTAGGCGTCGAGGTCGGCATGCCCGATCGCAACGATCGCCGAGAGCGGGTGCTCGCCGACCAGCGATTGCATCACGCGAGCGCTGCCACCGAGCCGAGCGATGTGGTCGCTTGCAGTCGTGACGTGACCGATGAACGACGCCATCTTCCCGGGGAACGCTCGCCACTGGGTCGCCGCGATCACGCCGAGCGGGCGGTCGGGATCCGGCTGGAACGTCGGATCGAGATCCACGAAGAGAGACGACTCCACCTGTTCGGCTGGGGGGTCAGCCATGACGCGGCCGACGAAGTCCATCCAGCCTGGATCCGTCTGGAGTCTCTGCACCGTGGCGGCCCACGCCGCGTTGGACTCATGCATGATCGTCGTGGTGATGGTGCCGATATCGCCGCCGGCGATCGCTTGGAGCGACGCGGCCTGGAGCCCGAGCCCCCGCAAGAGCTCGGTTGCTTCCGCGGTGCTCTCCAAATGCGCCGCAGCCTTCCCGGGAAGGGTGCGGAATCGGTGAAGTGAGCTGACAGCCATGACTGGCTACCCCCTGTTTTTCGGCTCGCGGTCCCCGGCCCCGTGCCACAGGCAACCTCGAGCGGTGTGGCGACGAACCTATAACGAACGTTCGGTCAGCGATAGGGGTGATCGTTGTGAAAGGGGTCACCGTGGTCGGCCCTGCCTATACTCCCTGCCGACCACTTTCTGGGAAGCGAAGTCCGGTGTGATTCCGGCGCTGTCCCGCAACGGTGATGCTGCCCGCCAGCCAGGCGGGTGAGACGAGTCCGGTCGCCTTCTGCGGAAAGGGCACGAAGCTCCTCGAGGTAAGGGTTTCTTCGTGCGGCAGACCTCCTGCCGTGCTCTCTCCCTCGAGCCACAGGAGGTAACCGATGAAGAAACTGCTGATCATCTTGATCACGCTTGCGTTCGTCGGCGCGGCGTGCGGCGACAGCGACGACGTTCCGGTGGAGGCGGGTGATCAACCGGATCAAACCGCCGCGCCCATCCAGACGACGCTCCCGTCCCCGGTGCCCGAGACATCGGTCGCGGAGGAGGCCGTCGTCGACGAGATGGAGGAGGTACAGAACGTTCCCACGAGGATCGTCTCGCTGTCGCCGACGGGAACCGAGATGCTCTTCGCGATCGGCGCGGGTGACCAGGTCATCGCCGTCGACTCGTTCTCCTACTACCCGCCCGAGGCACCCGTCACCGATCTTTCTGCCTGGCAGCCGAGCATCGAGGCGATCGCCGAGTTCGAACCCGATCTCGTGCTCGCCTCGGATGCAACCGCGCGGGAGGAGCTCGAAGCTCTGGGCATCCCCGTGCTCGTTCAGTCCGCCGCGGCAACTCTCGACGGCGTCTACGCGCAGATCGCCGAGCTCGGTGTGGTCACCGGCCACGAAGACGAGGCTGCGGCGGTCGTGGCGCAGATGCGGGCCGACATCGACGACATCCTCGCCGATGTCCCCGACTTCGACGAACCGCCCACCTACTACCACGAGCTGGACGACACCTTCTTCTCGATCACCTCGGGCACCTTCATCGGCCAGGTCTACGCGATGGTGGGCCTGGTGAACGCGGCAGATCCCGCCGACGACGGTTCGGCCTTCGGCTACCCGCAGCTGAGCCCCGAGTTCATCTTCGATGCCGACCCGGACTTCATCTTCCTCGCGGATGGTGTCTGCTGCGGTCAGACTCCAGAGGTCGTCGCGGAGCGCCCGGGCTGGGACGCACTCTCGGCTGTGCAGAACGGCCGGGTGATACCGGTCGACGAGGACATCGCGAGTCGCTGGGGACCGCGGGTGGTCGACTATCTGCGCGTTGTGGTCGATGCGCTCGCGACCGCCGAGGCCGCATAGGGAGCCAGGCCGTGATCACTGGCGAGCGGCTCGAACTCCGGTGGGTGATCACCGGCGTCATCGTGCTGCTCGCCGCGGCGGTGGCCGGCCTCACGATCGGGCAATCGTCGATCGCCGCAGTCGACGCGCTGAAAGAGGTGGCCGACCGGTTGCCGCTCGTCAGCGTCGACAGCGGGCTCACCGACATCCAGAAGAACATCGTCTGGGAAGTCCGCGTCCCGCGGGTGTTGCTCGGCGGAATGGTGGGCGCATCGCTCGCCGTCGCCGGCGGCGGGTATCAGGCGGTGTTCCGCAATCCGCTGGCGGACCCGTTCCTTCTCGGCGCGGCCGCGGGGGCCGGGGTCGGCGCAACCGTGGCGATCGCCTATGGAATCGGTGATGGCGTCGGAGGGCTCGACCCCGTACCGATGCTGGCTTTCATCGGGGCGATGTTCGCCGTTCTGCTGAGCTGGGTCGTCGGTTCGGCTGCTCAGCAGCGCTCCGCAGCGTCGCTGCTGCTCGCCGGTGTGGCCGTGGCCTCGTTCTTGACCGCGGTCCAGACGTTCATCCTACAGCGGAACGCGGAGGTGATCCGCCAGGTCTACACGTGGCTACTCGGCCGCCTCACCACTGCCACCTGGGACGAGGTCCGCCTGATCGCGCCTTACTTCATCGTGTCGAGCGTGATTGTGATCGGGCTGCGGCGGGTTCTGGACGTGATGCGTGTCGGTGATGCCGAGGCCACCTCGTTGGGGATTCGGCCGGGCGTTGTGCGCGGAGTCGTGGTCGTCGCCGCCTCGCTCGGAACCGCGGCCGCTGTTGCGGTGAGCGGGTTGATCGCGTTCGTCGGGCTCATCGGGCCACACACCATCCGGCTTCTCGTGGGCGCCAGCAACCGGGTCGTGCTGCCGTTGGCGCTGCTCTTCGGGGCCGCGTTTCTGATCGGAGCCGACGTGGTCGCGCGCAACGCCGTGGACCAAGGCGAGGTCCCCATCGGGGTGATCACCGCGTTCTGCGGCGCGCCCTTCTTTCTCATGGTGCTGCGGACCAGCAGGCGGCTGGTCGCATGAACACAACGACAGCTGCCGTCTCCTGTGCGGACGTCTCGGTGCGGCTGGGTGGGCGGCTGGTGGTCGATTCCCTCAGCCTCGACGTGTTCGAAGGCGAGTGGGTCACGATCGTCGGCCCCAACGGTGCGGGGAAGACGACTCTCCTCAACACCATCGCCGGTGTTCAGCGCTTTGACGGAACGGTGGAGCTCGCCGGGACCGAGGTGGGAACGCTCGGGGCGCGGGCCCGGGCCCGGCGTGTCGGCCGGGTCCCGCAACACCCGGTTCTCCCCGGCGGCATGACCCTCGTGGACTACGTGCTGTTGGGGCGCACGCCGCACCTGGGACTTCTCGGTACCGAGGGGCGCCAGGATCTCGATGTCGTCGCGTACGTGCTCGACCGCCTCGATCTCACTCCACTGGCCGGTCACTTCCTCGAAACGCTGTCGGGTGGCGAGCTCCAGCGGTGTCACATCGCGAGAGCGATCGCCCAGGAGACGCCCATCCTGCTGCTCGACGAGCCGACCACAGCGCTCGATCTCGGCCACCAGCAAGAGGCGTTGGAGTTGGTCGACGAGCTGCGTCACGAACGTCGGCTCACGGTCCTGAGCACGATGCACGACCTCACGCTCGCCGGTCAGTATTCGGACCGGCTCGTCTTGCTCAAACAGGGCGCCGTCGTCGCCGTGGGCCCGGCTTCGGAAGTGCTCACGAGCGGCGGCCTCAGCGACCTCTACGGAGCGTCGGTTCGCGTCGTACGGGAAGATGGCGACATCGTGGTTCTGCCCACTCGCTCGACGGAGAACGCGACATGACCGCAGCGGAGACGCCTCCCGAAGAGGACCCGGTTCCCGCCGAACTTCGACGTGCCCCTTCGTTGGTGCTCGTCAACACCGGAGATGGGAAGGGCAAGTCGACGGCGGCGTTCGGTGTCGTGATGCGCGCTGTCGCCCGGGACTGGCCCGTGTCTGTGGTGCAGTTCCTCAAGTCGGGCAACTGGAACGTCGGCGAGGAGAAGATCTGTGTCGAGCTGGGCGTGGACTGGCAGGCGATCGGCGAGGGCTTCACCTGGGAGTCCGACGACCTGACCGAGGACGAAGCGGTGGCCGCCGAGGCATGGCGAATCGCATCGCAGGCCATCGCCGCGGGAGAGCGACGGTTGGTCGTCCTCGATGAGATCTCGTATCCGATCAACTGGGGCTGGATCGGGCTCCCCGACGTCGTGGCGGCGATCGCCGACAGGCCACCGACGACGAATGTGGTGCTCACCGGTCGCGACATGCCTGCCCCGCTGATCGACCTCGCCGACACCGTGACGGAGATGCGGCCGGTGAAGCATGCGTTCGACTCGGGAATTCGTGCGATGAAGGGGATCGACTACTGATGGCCTGCCCCGACGGACTGACGCTCCTGGTCGGAGGGGCTCGAAGCGGCAAGAGCGATCTGGCGCAGCGACTCGCGGCCGAGTCCGACGTCCACGTCGTCTTTGTCGCCACCGCCGAAGCTGGCGATGACGACATGGCCGAGAGGATCGAGCGGCATCGTCGCGATCGGCCGACGTCGTGGTCGACGATCGAGGAGCCGCTGGATCTGGCCGGCGTGATCGCCGCTGTTCCGCCCGACGTGACGGTCGTGATCGACTGCCTCACCTTGTGGACCGCCAACGTCCTGTTCGGTGGGCTCTCCTCCGACGACGCCCTCGAACGGTCCGAGGCTGCGGCCACACAGTGCAGTGAGCGAGGAGGCCGGACCATCGTTGTGACCAACGAAGTGGGCAGCGGTCTCCATCCCTCGACGGCTCTCGAGCGCGAGTACCGCGACCTTCTCGGGCGGGTGAACGCAGCATGGGCGTGCCAGGCCGACCGCACGTGGCTCGTCGTCGCCGGCCAGGTGCTTCCGCTCCAGCGTGTGGAAGAGCTCACATGATCGACCTCGCCGACCTCGCCGACCTGCCGTCCAGCGACGAGGCGAGCGCGGCGGCTGTGGCAGCGCGAGCGGCGGACATCCTCCGCCCGCAGGGCGCTCTCGCCAAGATGGACGAGCTCGCTGTCTGGATTGCCGGATGGCAGCAGACCGCCACACCGCGAGTGATCGCACCGGCGGCACTCATCTTCGCCGGCGACCACGGACATGTGTCGGAAGGGACGAGCGCGTATCCACAGGAGGTGACCCGGGCGATGGTCGATGCGTTCGGTTCCGGGGTCTCCACGATCAACGCCATGGCCCGTCACGTCGGAGCGACCGTCTCGGTCGTTGATGTCGGCGTTGGACGACCGACGGGCAACATCGCAGAGGAGCCGGCGCTCACCGCACAACGGGCTCGCTCGATCGTGGAGCAGGTCGGCCAGGCAGTGGCCGGACTCGACGCAGACCTCCTGGTCCTGGGCGAGATGGGGATCGGCAACACCACCGCTGCTGCGGCCGTGTGCGCTGCGGTTCTCGGCGGTAGGCCGGGCGAGTGGGTGGGCCGGGGGACGGGCGTCGACGACGACGGCCTGGCCCGAAAGGCAAACGTGGTGGAGCGCGCGCTTCGCCGCGCTGGTTCGGTGTCACCTATTGATGCGCTCGTCGCGGTGGGCGGGTCCGAGCTCCTCGCGCTCGCCGCGGGGATCGTGGCGGCTCGACGGCGGCGGCTCCCCGTACTTCTCGACGGGTTTGTCGTGGGCGCGGCTGCGGCGGCCCTGGCCCGCGCCGAGCCCGCCGCTCTCGAGCACTGCCGCGCTGCGCATCGATCTGCAGAGGCGGCGCACGGTCGCCTCCTGGAGGCGCTTGCCCTCGAGCCGCTGCTCGATCTCGACATGAGGTTGGGTGAAGCGTCCGGTGCGATGGCCGCTGTTCCGCTCGTCGCGATGGCGTGCGCCTGTGTCACCGAGGTTCCGACATTCGGTGAGTACTTCGGGGAGGCATGATCCGCTCCCTCAGGCTCGCACTGGTCTTTCTGACCCGGCTCCCCCTGCCGCCGATCGAGGGTCCGCTACCGCCGGTCGGCCACGCGGTTCCGTGGTTCCCGGTCGTCGGGTCGATCGTTGGTTGTGCCGCCGGTGGCGTCTATGTCGGATGCCTGGAGCTGATGAACTCCGCCCCCGCCGCGGCGGTGTCGGTCACCTTCGCCGTGCTGCTGACCGGGGCGTTCCATCTCGACGGCCTCGGAGACGTCGCCGATGCACTCGCCGGCGGTTCGACCCCGGAGCGCCGTCTCGAGATCATGAAGGACTCGCGCCTCGGCACATACGGGGTCGCCGCGCTGGTCCTCGCGCTTGTGCTGCAGGTGACGTCGCTCGCGTCTCTCGGTGCAGCTCAGGGATGGGCGGCGCTGGTCGTCGCCCACTCTGTGGGGCGGTCGTCTGCCCTCTGGGTGATGTTGCTCGCCAGCCCTGCTCGAGCCGAGGGCCTCGGCGTCGACTACGTGCGCGATCTTCGTAGCGGCCCGACGTGGGCGGGTGGCCTCGTGGGCGTCGTGGCCGCCGGCCTGCTGTTCGGGCCGTGGGGTGCGCTGGCCATCGCCGTTGCCGTCGTCGCCGCAGCGGTGGTGTCGCGGATGGCTCGCCGTGCTGTTGGCGGGTTCACCGGCGACGTCCTCGGGACGGTCGAGCAGGTGGTCGAGGTCACCACGTTGGTCGTGGCGGCGGCGTTGGCAACGCGTGTTTCGGGCTTCCCCTGGTGGGCCTGAGGGGTGGTAAGACTTCGGCGAACAGAACGAGGTGATCATGGGACGATTCCACGAGTTCGAGATGCCGGCGCTCGAGGGCGAACAGGTGCCGTTCTCGACGTTCGCCGACGGGGCCTGTCTCGTCGTCAACGTCGCCAGCGCCTGAGGCCTCACCCCTCAGTACGCAGGTCTGCGTGCGTTGCATAATGACGACAACGGGGTCCAGGTTCTCGGGTTTCCCTGCAACCAGTTCGGCGGCCAGGAGCCCGGCTCGGCGGATGAGATCCGTCGTTTCGTGACGGACAAGTACGACATCGATTTCCCGATGTTCGCCAAGGTCGAGGTCAACGGTGACGGGGCGGCGCCTCTCTACCAGTGGCTGCGAGCCGAACAGCCGGGCGATGGTGACAGCAGCGACATCACGTGGAACTTCGAGAAGTTCCTCGTGTCGCAGGGTGGGGAAGTCGTCGCCCGCTTCTCGCCGATGGTCACCCCCGAGGAGATCGGGGATCAGCTCGCGGAGCTCCTCGGCTGATGTTGGTCCGTTGATGACCCCACGGCGGGCCTTCCGACCCTGTGCGGGATCGAAGAGAAACGCGAGGCTCGTGTCATGACGCCTTCGTTGGCCGAGATTCGGGTCGGTGATCCGCCCGAGCTGTGGGATCGGCTCGGATTCGAGGTGGACGCCAACCGCGTGCGTCTCGGAGACGTCGATGTCGTCCTCACCGGCGCAGATGCAGGAGAGGGCATTCATGGCTGGGGATGGCGCGGCGAGGCTCCGGCCGCGGGCGACATCGAAGCCTGGACCGTGGACGACACTCGCGCCGCTCGTCGCGAGCCGCATCCCAACTCTGCCCTACGGGTGTTCTACGTCGTGCTGTTCGGGCCCTCGTGGGCCGACGCCGCCGACTCACTGACGAGCTGCGGCCTCGACGTCGGCGAGGCACGCGAGATGGGCGCGCCCGAGCGGCCACTTCTGCGGTCGATCGCAGAGGCCGGCGAACCCGCCATCGAGGTGATCGGCCCGCCCGAGCGCGACTCGGCGCGCCCTTTCGACCTCTGGGGCACGATCATCGAGGTCGCCGACATCGATGCGACGGCCGCCCACCTCGGCGACCGCCTCCGCCCTGTCAAGCGGGCGATGCAGCGGGGCCGACGCATCGCCACGCTCGATCGGACCGCGGGATCGAGCGTTCCCATCGCCTTCATCTCGGACAGGGACGACGGGTGAACCGACGCCCCGCCGCCGCGGCGGTGGGGCTCGTCGTCATCAACGCTGCCGTAGCGATCGCCATCGTGCTGTTCGGCGGTTTCGGCGAGCTCCAAGCACGGATCCTCGGTACGAGCGTCACGGTCACCTGCTCTACGTTCGCGGTATTGATCAATGCGAGCGGCGTCGGAACCCGCATCGGCGATGTCGCGCGACGTGTCGGCCTCGTGCTTTCGCTCCTGGCCGGTGGGCTGATCGTCGCACTGATCTGGGACGGCGACTGGCAATGGAACGTGATGCAGTGGGTGCTCTCGGTGGTCACGGTCGCCGTGGGGGCGAGCGTGATCGGAGTGACAGATACGATCTCGGCTGGGGAGAGGGACCGACTGCTCGCTGACGTCGCCGCGGGGTTGGGGTGGGTTCTGACCGGCGTGGTCGTGGGGTTCATCTGGATCGAGCCCGATTCGACCGCGCCGCTCCGGCTCTTCACCGCCGGTGTGGTCGCGTACGCCGCGCTGGTGCTGATCCTTCTGGTACGAGCTCGTGCGTCCGGTCGGGGCGCCGACACCTCGCCCCCGCCGGGGCAGGGTCTGGTCGCCGCGGTCCGCGAGGCCGCGGGACGGCGCGGCCTGAAGCTCGCGGTCGCCGAGTCGATGACGGCAGGTGCGGTGATGGCCGCTCTCGGGGGCGAGTCCGGTGCCTCGGGCTTCCTCCGCGGAGGCGTCGTTGCCTATGACATCGACGCCAAGGTCTCCCTGCTCGGAGTGGATCGCGACGAGGCCGAAGCTGTCGATTGCGTGTCGGAGCAGGTGGCGGTGCGGATGGCTCAGGGGGTGCGAGAACGATTCGATGCCGACCTGGGGCTCTCGGTGACAGGCTGGGCCGAACCCGACGCGTCGCATCTGGTGCCGTACCCGAGGGCGGCAGTCGCTGTTGCATCCAGCGACCATTTCGGGTGCGAGTGGATCGTCGGTCCCGGCGAGTCACGCGAGGCGATGATCCGTCACGTGGTCGAGGAGGCCCTTCGCTTTGTTCTCGCATCGATCGACGATGACCCCGGGACGTTCGACCCTGGTCCAGGCACCGGACACGCCTCACCGTGAGGGTATGAAACGTGTTCTCGTCGGTGTCGACTTCTCCGGTGGATCGCTCGTCGCGCTGCGTTGGGCGGCGCAACTCGCCCGCACCAACGGGGTTCCGCTCCAGCTGGTGAGCACGTGGGAACAGCCCTGGTGGGCCTTCCTGCCCGCTCCCGTCAACATCACGCCCGTGCCGTCGGGCGTCGACCTCGAGCCGGCCATCGCCCAGCAGCTCGACGACCTCGTGGTGCGCGAGCGAGTCCACGACGTCGCGACGCGGCCGCATGTGGTCGCCGAGGGTGGCGCTGCCGGCGTCCTGACGAACCTCGCCGACCCCGACGACACCATCGTCGTCGGGTCGCGCGGTCATGGCGCGGTGCGCGACACCTTGCTCGGCTCCGTGAGCACCCGGTGTGCGACGACGGCGCCGTGTCCGGTCGTGGTCGTGCCCAGCGAGGAGGCTGCGACCCGTGACCATGGACCCGTGGTGGTCGGGATCGACGGCTCGGCCAACTCGAGCGCCGCCCTCGAATGGGCCATCGACCACACATCCGAAGACAGTTCGATCACCGTTGCTGCGGGGTGGGGGGTGCCCATGCTGTTCGGCGGCGAGGGCACACACCTCGAGGTGAGCACCGCACTCGACAGCGACCGCATCCGGGCCACGGATGCATCACGAGCCGCCGCCGATCTTCTTCTCGCCGCCGACCGGAAGTACGACATCGTGATCGAGCAGAGCGATGCGCGACATCTCCTCACCGAACAGGGTCACAAGGCATCCCTTCTCGTGGTCGGAGCTCGAGGTCGCGGTGGCATGAGCTACACGCTGCTCGGTTCGGTTGCGACATCCCTCGTGCACCACCCGGACTGCGTCGTCGTGGTGGTTCCCACCTGACGGCTCGGCCAGACTCGGGACATGACCACCCGAGTTGTCGCCGCGATGATGGAACACGAGACCAACACGTTCTCGCCGGTTCCGACACCACTCGAACGGTTCGGCCGCGGGGGTTTCGGCGTTCCGACCGGCAGTGAGGTGTACGACCGCTTCACGGGAACGGGAACGGGGCTCGGTGGCCTCCTCGACGCGGCGGACGACGCCGGCTACGAGATCGTCACGGCTGTCGCCGGAAACGCCGCGCCGAGCGGCCCGGTCGAGGCGGGGGCCTATGGCTTCATGAGCGACGCCATCTGTGATGCGGTCGCAGCGGGCTGCGACGCCGTCATGCTCGACCTCCACGGAGCGATGGTGACCGAGACCACCTCGGACGGCGAGGGCACGCTTCTTCGACGCATTCGTGAGATCGCGCCCGCGCTGCCCATCGCCATCAGCCTCGATCTCCACGCCAACATGACCGCGGCGATCGTCGACAACTGCACGGTCCTGGTCGGCTACAAGACCTACCCACATCTCGACATGTACGAGGCTGGCCTGCACTCCGGTCGACTCCTCGTCCGAACGCTCGCAGGCGAGGTCGATCCCGTGATGGCGTGGGGAACCCGCCCCATCCTCGCCCAGACCCTTCGCATGGGTCACGAAGACGAACCGATGGGGCCGCTGATCGAGATGGCCAGGCACGCCGAGTCGCGTGACCTGCTCGCCGCGTCGGTGTTCGGAGGCTTTCCGTTGGCGGACATCTGGCACGCCGGCGTGTCGGTCGTGACCGTCGCCGATGGTGGCCGAGAGGCGGCCGAACGCGTCAGGGACGAAATCCTCGATGCCGCGTGGGCCGAGAGGGAGGAGTTCATCTTCGACAGCCGCCCGCTTGCCGAGACGATCTCCGAGGCGAAGGCGATGGCGGACGGGCCGATCATCCTGCTGGACCACGCGGACAACACCGCATCGGGAGGCACCCAGGACACGACCGCCGTCCTGGCCGAGGTGTTGGAGCAGGGTCTCGAGCGGGTCGCGATGTTCGGAATCTGTGACCCGAAGGCGGTGGAGATTCTCGCTGCCGCAGGGACGGGCGCGGACGTGAGCCTCGATCTCGGCGGCAAGGTCGACATGCCGACGATCGGTCGGGTCGGCGAGCCCCTCCACGTCACGGGGGTCGTGGGAGCCCTCACCGACGGGAAGTTCGAGGTGACCGTGCCGATGGGTCGAGGGACGACGGTCGACATGGGGCCGAGCGCCGTCCTCCACATCGGGGACGTGGCCGTGGTGGTGTGCTCGCGCAACGTCGAGCCTTTCGACCCGGGTTGCTTTCGGAGTTTCGGCATCGAGCCGACCGAGATGCGCTACCTGATCCTCAAATCGAGGATCCACTACAGGGCCGGTTTCAGCGAGATCTCCGTGAGGGACATCCCCTGCAACGGCGTCGGGGTCACCAGCAGCGACAACACCCTGTTCGATTTCGAGAATGTGCGCCGGCCGATCTTCCCGCTGGATCCCAACACGCCCGCGACGCCCGAGTATGGGCCGCCGCCCCTCGACTGAGGTCAGCCTGCGGTGGCGTGCCGGCGGCTCACGAAGTCGTTGACCCCGATCTGCTCTCGGATCTCTTCCGAGGCTCCGTTGGTTCCCTCGTCGAGCGGTGTGCCCGTGCCATCGGCGATGCGGGTCATCATGTGGAAGTTGGCGCTCACGGCGACCGCGTCCACCATCGCTTCGCCGCCCATCGCCAGGGTCGCTTCATCACGTACGGCGGCCAGCGCCTGGGGATCTCCACCCCACATGGCCTCGGTGAGGCGAGCCAGCAGCTCGCCGTGCTCGACGCCACCATCGCCCTGGCCCGAGCCGTCGACGGCTTCGAAGCTGACCTGACGATCCTGGTTCATGCCGCTCAGACCGAGCAGCAGCGCATGGCTCGTCGTTCAGTAGAAGCACTCGTTGAGCTTGGAGGTTCTGGCAGCGATCAACTCGATCTGGAGGCGGGTGAGGCTGTTGTGATCCGACGTCAGGTCGCCGAGCAGAGCGCCGACGTCGACGTACTGGGCGGCCGAGAGGATCTGCAGGGTGTCGTTCTCGAAGGGCACCGCACTCAGAGCCTTCAACACGTTGGGGCCCTTGATCTCGTCGGTGGGAACCCAGTGGCGCCGGACGGCGACGCCGCCGCCGAATTGCCGCGCCGGCTCGCCGTCTTCGGGCGCCGGCAGGGCTGGGCGGTCGAGTTCGAGAGCATCGGCGAAACGATCGACGTCGTTGGCTTGTGCAACCACGCCGACGAGCTCGACGTAGGCGCCCGGTTCGAGGCCCTGGGCGATGATGCCTTCGTACCAGTCGGCGGTGAGGGTCCCGGGGTGGTTCGTGAGCCGCCAGATCGCGTCGACTGCAGGCATGGGCAGCGGGTGGTCGGCGGGGATGAGTCCTTCGACGGTGCTCGGCGCGACCCATGGGGCGAGTTCGTCCCCATCGCGGGCCCGACGCACCTCTTCGACAATGGCGAGGCGCTGGGCACCGGTCCACCAGGTTCCGGTCATCGCCCACCGTTCGACAACCTCTTGATGGGCGGCTGCGAGGTTGGTGCGGATCGGGAGCTGTGTCTCGTAGATCGCCATACATCCAGCGTTGCACATGGGGGTCGGAGCCGCATCGATGTGTGGGTTGAGATGCCCCGAAGAAACCCGGCACAGGGGGAGGCAGCGGACGCCAAAGTCACCTACGATCGCCTGGTCAGCAATTCAAGGGCAGTCAAGGAGTCACGGATGCCGACACCCCAGAAGGCCATCTTCAACGACATGGGCTCGAACCAGTGGTACGTGCACCTCAGCCGCACCGATGGTGCGGACGTGGGCGTCATCACCTCCGCGCTCGCCGCTCTGCGGGCCCAGTGCGACGATGGCGACATCAACCTCACGATCGGCTTCGGTCCGAGTCTCCTCGCGGACGTCAGCAGCGACGTGCCTGACGACTTCCAGGACTACGTCACCATCGAGTCGACCGACGGCTCGGGCCGCCAGGCCAAGGGCACCCAGGAAGAGCTTCTGATCTGGCTCAACCACGACGACAAGGGCCGGGTCTGGAAGGCGCAGTACGACTTCCGCACCGCGGTCGAGGGCCACATGGCCGTCGCTCGCGAGACGCCGACGTTCATCTACGGCGAGTCGCTCGACATGACCGGGTTCAAGGACGGCACGGGCAACCCGGCCGACGAGGACCAGCCGGGTGTGGCATGCGTCGACGACGGCCAGCCCGGTGCGGGTGGCTCGTTCATCATCGCTCAGCGTTGGGTGCACGACCTCGACGGCTGGAACGAGCTGCCGGACTCCCAGCAGGAGAAGAACTTCGGTCGTAAGAAGTGGCCCGAGATCGACAAGACCGACACGCAGGAGCCCTACAGCCACCTCAGCCATGTCGAGCTTCGTGAGGACGGCAACCACGGCAACGAGGGTTCGGCCAAGCGCAACGAGATCGCCCGCCGTTCGACCCCGTACGCGTTCCACGACGGGACCGTGGGGCTGTACTTCATGGCGTTCTGCAAGAGCCAGGCTCCGCTGCGTGAGCGGATGCGGCTGATGTACGGCGTGGACGGCAACGTGCGCGACGCCATCACGGACTACTCCAACCCGGCGTCGGGCTCGTTCTACTTCGCCCCGAGCACCGAGACCCTGGACGCCATCACCGGCTGACCCGGTCTCACCCAAAACTCACCAGCCGGCCACCCCCAAGGTGGCCGGCCGTGTGCTTTTCCCCCACCCCGGGGTCAGACACGTGTCTGACCCCTAGTGCGCGCGGTGCGTGGGATGGCCTCACCCTATGGGAGGTCGCGGCGCGGAGAGCCTGATTTCATCGGGTTTGGCGTTTATTGGGGTCAGACACGTGTCTGACCCCCAGCGCGCGCGGTGCGTGACCCCCAGCGCGCGCGGTGCGTGGTCAGATGACGACCCACTGCACCAGCGTGTAGGGAGGATCGCCGTCGGGGTGGTCTTCGAAGACGGCCTCTACCTCGGCGCCGATCTCGATGTCTTGCATCGGTTCACCGAGAAGGTTGCCGACCATGCGAAGTCCATCGGCTTGGGGCAGCTCGACCAGCACGATGATGTACGGCCCGTGTTCGGCGAGCGCGGGGTGCACGGGGTGGTGCGGCCGTTCCCAGCTGTAGATGCGCCCCCGCGGCTCGATGCTGACCCACTCTGGGTCAAACTTCTGGCAGTTGTGGCACATCCACTCCGGCCCCCATTGATGGGTGCCGCAATCGCCGCAGCGCTGGACTCGGAGCTCATGGTTGCGGGTGCCTTCCCAGTACGGCGCGTCGAGGCCGTCGGGCATCGGAGCCGGCTGAGTCAGTCCAGGTGGCAGATATGAGTCGGTCATGCTGCGGCTCCCGTTCGCCTTCGGGCTCGCTGCGCTCGCGCCGTGCGGCTCATCTGCTCTCCCGTTCGCCTTCGGGCTCGCTGCGCTCGCGCCGTGCGGCTCATCTGCTCTCC
>CAZVUM010000025.1:17517-49915 GCA_964629575.1 uncultured Acidimicrobiales bacterium
CTCCCGTTCGCCTTCGGGCTCGCTGCGCTCGCGCCGTGCGGCTCATCTGCTCTCCCGTTCGCCTTCGGGCTCGCTGCGCTCGCGCCGTGCGGCTCATCCGAGGGCCTCCTCGCTACCGTAGATCGCCGTCGACGCAATCTCCACCATCGGACCCGCGTTGGCGAGCGACACCTTCACATCATCGACCTGGTTCGACGAGTCGCCTCGCACCTGGCGAACCGCCTCGATCTGCAGCCCGAGCCCATGCATGTAGCACTCGGCCAGATTGCCGCCCGAAGTGTTGAGCGGCAGCCCTCCACCATCGGCCCGCAGATTCTCGAACGTCAGCACGTCGTTGGCGTCGCCATAGTCGCAGAGCCCGTGTTCGATCAGGCTCATCAGGACCCCGCCGGTGAAGTTCTCGTAGGACTGCACCACGTCGACGTCGCCCGGCGTCACACCCGCCTGGTCGTACATGTGCTTGGCAGCGGGCTTGAACGACGAGGTGGCGTAGTCGGTCTGGTTGTGAACCCACGCACCCGAACGGTGGCCGCCCGACATCTGGGCGCCCAGCACAAGGACCGGTGAGTCCCGCAGCTCCTTCGCCCGCGGCGTCGAGGTGATGATCATCGCCGCCGCTCCGTCGTTCTCGAGGCAACAGTCATACAGCCGGAAGGGTTCGCTGATCCATCGACTCGAGTCGTACGTCTCGGCATCGAGCGGCCTGCCGTACATCACGGCCCGCGGGTTGTTCTGCGCGTGGTGGTAGCACGCCAGAGCGATCGCCCGAAGGGTGCTGCGGTCGATGCCGTGCTCGTGCATCACCCGCGTTGTGCGCATGGCGTACATCTGCGCCGGGCTCATCAGTCCGTAGGGGAGCGTGTAGGCGAACTCGCCATGGATGGCCTTGCGGCGACCTCCCTGCCCGAAGCGCCCGAACTGACCCTGCGCCAGGCCCCGGTACGCGACGACGACCGACGCGGAGCCGGCTGTGATCGCACCCGCGGCGTTCTGAACGGCACCGGCCGCGCCACCGCCACCTCCGCCCCATTGCATATTGCTGTAGCGGAGCTCCTCGAGCCCCAGGGCGTTGGCGAGGCGGGCCGGCGTGTTGCGGTCGTTGCTGTACGAACAGAATCCGTCGATCTCACGAGGGGAGATCCCGGCGTCCGCGCAGGCGTTGAGAATGGCCTGCAGCACGAGTTTGAACTCCGGATCCGGCGATTGACCCCGCTTGTAGTACGTGGTCTCGCCGACGCCGGCGATGGCGACCTTGCCCCGCAGGTTGTAGTCGTCCTTCATCACCGAGCGACGCTAGCCCCCTCGGCCGCCAGCCCGCTCAGCGCTTCACCGTCGAGCCGGCACGGCAGCCAGTCGCGCATCACCGACGTCCCGAGCCTCTCGTAGAACTCGATCGATGGCGTGTTCCAGTCGAGTACCTGCCATTCGAGTCGGGCGCAGCCGCGCTCCTCGGCCATCCGGGCGAGGGTCGCGAGCAGCAGTCGTCCGAGGCCGGTTCCGCGATGTTCCTCAGGGACGAACAGATCCTCGAGATAGATGCCGGCGTGGCCCCGCCACGTCGAGTAGTTGTGAAAGAAGAGGGCGAACCCACGGGCCTCGCCGTCGACCTCGGCGATCAGACACTCGAAGGGTGGCTGGGCGGCCATGAGCTGTTCGCGCAGTGACGACTCGGTCGCCTCGACGGCGTCGGGTTCGCGTTCGTAGATCGCCAGCTGGGTGATGAAGTGCAGGATCGTCCCCGCGTCGTCGGGGCCTGCGAATCGCACAAGGGTCGTCACCGCTCCATCGTGGCATCACAGGGGCCCGCGCCGTTCTCACGGCGTCCGTCGACCTACTAGAACAGTGGCCGATGAGCGACGATCAGCTGAGGCAGTTCCGGCAGAGCATCGACAACATCGACGCCGCAGTCATTCACATCCTCGCTGAGCGATTCCGGATCACGCAGGCCGTCGGCGAGTACAAGGCCGCCAACAGCCTCCCGCCCGCTGACCCCGGCCGAGAAGAGCAACAGATCGCCCGGCTTCGTCGGCTCGCGGAGGATGCGGGACTCGATCCCGCCTTCAGCGAGAAGTTCCTGCGGTTCGTCATCGACGAAGTGATTCGCCATCACGAACGCATCGCCGAGAAGAACGGCGGCTGACAGCCGATCACTTCTCGCTGATCTGCCGCGGCGCAGCCCGTCTCAGCTGTTCTTGAGAGCGTCCTCGAGCCGGTCGAAGATCTGACCGATCTCGTCGTCGGTGATGATGAGGGGCGGGCAGAACGCCAGCGCTTCGCCGATCGGACGGCACACGACGCCGCGATCGAGCATCGCATCGCGGACCGGCACAGAATCCCGGCCGAGCTCCATCGCCCAGATCGCGCCGACGCCTCGGTAGCTGTCGATCATCCCGTCGCCCTGGAGCGCGGACAGGCCCTGGCTGAAGTGTTCACCGATGCTGCGGGCTCGCTCCACGAGTCCGAGCTGGTCGATCACTTCGATGTTGGCCACGCCGGCGGCGCAGGAGGCGGGGTGCCCGCTGTAGGTGAAACCGTGCATGAACTTGCCAGGGTTGGCCTCGAGTTCCCCCGCGATGGCGTTCGACATGATCACGCCGGAGAGCGGGATGTAGCCGGACGTGACGCCCTTGGCGAAGGTGATCAGATCGGGCGTCACATCGAAGGTCTGCGAAGCGAACCACTCGCCCGTGCGTCCGAACCCGGTGATCACCTCATCGAAAATCAGCAGCGCACCGTGCTCATCGCACAGCCGGCGCAGTCCCTGCAGGTAGCCGTCGGGCGCGACGATCACCCCGCCGGCGCCCTGGACCGGCTCGCAGATGACCGCGGCGATCTGTTCGCCTTGTTCGGCGAAGATGCGTGACGCGGACTCGATGTCGTGGTTGTCGGCCTCGACAACGTGCGGGAGCAGGTCGCCCCAGCCCTCGCGGTTGGGGGCGATGCCCTGAACGCTCGTGCCCCCCACGTTGACCCCGTGGTAGCCGCCGAGCCGCCGCACGATCGTCTGGCGATCGGTCTGCCCGCGGCGCTGCTGAATCATCCGGCTCAGCTTGAGGACTGTGTCGATGGCCTCGGAGCCCGAACACCCGAGAAAGACACGACCGTCCGGGTGGGGCGACTTGCTGCGAATCGCTTCGGCCACCTGAACAGCGGACTCGTGGGTGAAGGGATCAAAGATGTTGTAGGTCTCGAGCTGCGAGAGCTGGTCGGTGATGGCGCCGATCACGTGCTCGTTGCCATGACCGATCTGGCACAACCAGAGGCTGGCGAGCCCGTCGATGTACTCCTTGCCGGAATCGTCCACGAGTGTGGAGCCGTGGGCGCTCACCAGATTGATGTAGTCCGACTCCGGTTTCGACGGAACCGCGAATGCGTGGAGCAGAGCGTCGGTCATGGTGGTGTCCCCCAGGTCGCCAAGCCTTTGTTCGTAGCCTAACGACCGGGCTGTCGTGCGCGTAACCCGTGTTCCGGGGCGGACGCCCCGGGCGTAGGCTCGTGTTCCTTCAGCCAGAGGAGGGACATGTCGCTCAGCCAGGGCCGCCATGCAGTGTCGATTCCGGGACCCTCGGTGATTCCCGACCGGGTTCTCAACGCGATGCGGCAACCGATGCCCAACATCTATGAGGGCGACCTGATCGACACTTCGTACAGCGTGTTGGAGGACCTTCCCAAGGTGGCGCGCACCGGCCAGCCAGTCTTTGTCACGGTGTCCAACGGTCACGGGGCGTGGGAGATGGCGACATCCAACGTGTTGTCTCGCGGCGACAAGGTCCTGGTTCTCGAGTCGGGCCGCTTTGCGGTCGGCTGGGGTGAAATGGTGGCGGTGTCCGGCGTGAAGTGCGAGGTCCTGCCGACCGGCACCGGGCAGCCGGTGGACCCGGCGGCGGTCGAAGAACGTCTCCGCGACGACGCCGGCCATGAGTTCGCTGCCGTTCTGGTCGTCCAGGTCGATACGGCCACCTCGGTCCGCAATGACATTGCGGCCATTCGGGCGGCCATGGACGCCGCGGGCCACCCCGCACTTTTGATGGTCGACTGCATCGCTTCGCTCGGATGCGAGCCCTTCGAGATGGACGAGTGGGGTGTCGACGTCACCGTCGCAGCGACCCAGAAGGGGCTGATGGTGCCGCCAGGTCTCGGCTTCGTGTGGCCGAGCGAGAAGGCGTTGGCCCGCCATGAGACCGCCGACCTCCGGAGCGGCTACTGGGACTGGTCCGCCCGCCACAACCCGGATGTGCATTACAAGATCTACTGCGGAACGCCGCCGGTGCAGCACCTCTGGGGCATGCGGGCAGCGCTCGACATGCTCTTCGAGGAAGGTCTCGAAAACGTGTGGGCCCGTCATCGCGTGCTCGGCGATGCGGTCCGCGCGGCTGTCGGCATGTGGGCGCGGCCCGAGGGGATCGCCTTCGCTGCCACCGATCCCGACGCGCGCTCCAACTCGGTGACGACACTTCTCACCGGTGACATCGATGCGGACGAGCTGCGTCGGGTCTGCGAGGCGGAGATGGGCCTCACCCTGGGTATTGGGCTCGAAGGCTACGAGGGGCGGGCGTTTCGGATCGGCCACATGGGGCACCTCAACCCGCCGATGCTGCTCGGCACTCTCGGAACGATCGAAGCCGCCCTGGCGTCGATGGGCGCGCCGTTGGGTGGCGCCGGCCTCACCGCAGCGGCTCGCACGATCGGCGGTTCCCTGCGCTGAAGATCCCGCAGGGCGAGGAGCCGTGGCGACGTCTCCAGGAAAGAGGTTCCAGGAGCGCTCCTGGAACCTAAACGCGGAACCTAGATGGGCAAGTCGCCGGTCGCGGCGCGTGTCGAGCCGCTGTCGGTCCACGCCGTGATCGTGCGTTGGGCGATCCGCATCTGATGGACCTCGTCTGCGCCGTCGGCGAAGCGTGCCCACCTCGCGTGCTGGTACATGTGCGCGAGCGGTGTGTCGGTCGAGTAGCCCAGCGCGCCGTGCACCTGGATCGATCGGTCGATCACCCGCCCGAGCATGTTGGCGACGAAGTGCTTGGCCATCGACACCTCGGCCTTGAAGTCTTCGCGCCGGTCGATCTTGTGGGCGGCGTGCAGCACCATCAGCTTGGCCTGGTAGAGCTCCATCGTGGAGTCGGCGATCATCCATTGGATGCCCTGCTTCTCGGCGAGCAGTGAGCCGTGGGCATACCTTTCGAGCGAGCGTTCGACCATCATGTCGAGCGCCGTCTCGGCTTGAGCGATCCACCGCATGCAGTGGGCGAGCCGGGCCGGACCTAGGCGGTACTGCCCGAGCAGATGGCCCTGACCGCGTCCGCCCAGCATCTGATCGCCGTGGACCCGCAAGTCGTCGATACGGATCTCCGAATGGCCCGTGCCCCCGTGCATCGTTTCGATCTGGCGCACCTCGTTCCAGCCGTCGTGTGGGAGGTCGATGATGAACGCGGAGTTGCCCGCCTGCGGGATGTCGGGGTTCTCCTCGGTGCGGCAGACGAGGATGGCGAAGCCGGCGCGGTGGGCGTTGGAGATGAACCACTTGTGCCCGTTTAACACCCACTCCTCGCCGTCCTCGAAGCCGGCTGTCTGGATGAGTGTTGGATCGGAGCCGGCGACCTCGGGTTCGGTCATCGCGAAGCACGACGTCGCTCGCCCGTCACACAGAGGCTTGAGGTACTTCTCCTTCTGCTCGTCTGTTCCCCAGTGCAAGAGGGTGTGCATGTTGCCCTCGTCAGGCGCCTGGCAGTTGAGGACCCAGGGGCCGTAGTAGCTCTTGGCCGCCTCCGCCTGCACCATGGCGAGCTCGACATGGCCGAGGCCCATGCCGCCCCATTCCTCGGGCATGTGCGGGAGCCACAGTCCCGCGGCGAAGGCCTTCTTGCGCATGCCGACGAGCGCACCGACGTAGGCCTTGCGGTCCGTCTCGTCCAGCTTCTCGCGCTCGATGTCGGCCTCGACCGGTTTCACCTCGGCGTCGATGAAGGCTCGGATCCGGCATCGGAGCTCCTCGAGCTCGGGTTCGAGCGTGAAGTCGATCGCCATCCGTGCCTCCCGTGGGTCCAACTCCCCGCACGCTACTTCTTGGAAATTGAGGCCCCCGGCGTACCGATCCGGTACGCGCTCGGCCTCAATTTCGGACGAGGTCCTCGGCCGGCTCGGGGGTGAGCGGTTCGAGCGGTTGGAGGTCCCACACGCTCGGCTGGGTGGGAGAGCGGCGGCGCACTCGGAGCGACTGGCGGGTCGAGCCGTTGGCGCCCGGCTCCGCTCCGGGGTCGGGCGGTCGTCCAGCGCTGAGGAAGATCAGCCCACCGAGCACTCCCATCAGGGCGATGGTCAAAAAGGCCGCCTGGTAGTCGTACCTATCGCGCATGACACCCACCAGCGCCGGTCCTCCCCCGACGCCGAGGATCATGAGAAGGGAGCCCAGCGCGTAGACCCGCGCATAGTCACGAACCCCGAAGGCTTGGGCCAATAGCAGCGGATGGAGCATGAGCAGGTTGCCCATCGACGCGCCGAGCGTGACGATGCCGATCGCGATGCCGATGCGGGTCTCGGCGATGCCGATCAGGCTGATGCCGATCGCCTGTACCCCGATGAGCGACGCAGTCAGCACGGTGAGGGACATGTGCAAACCGGCGAAGCCGCCGAGGATCCGGAACACCACGCTCGTCGCGGCGAGAAACATCAGCATCCGGTTTGCGGTGGTGAAGTCGATGCGTTCGTTTGTGAGGGCGAACGTGTGCTGGATCGCTCCTACCTGAGCACCCATGATCAGCACGAAACCGAGCGACATCAGACGGAAGTAGCGGGTCCGGATCGCCTGGCTGTAGGTCATTCCCGCGACGGGTGGCGTCCCGCCGTCGCTGAGATCGATGTCCACGCCGTCTGGTTGGAGCCCGATCGACGCGGGCGAATCGCGCAGCAACAGCCATGTCGCCGGAAGCACGCCGATCAGCCAGACGACCGCCAAGCGGGGAGCCCAGAAGACGAGCGAGTCTCGTTCGATGAGCCAGGCGATCAGCGGGCTGACGGCGACACCGCCAACGGAGAGTCCCGTCGAGGCGATCGCCAGCGCGATGCTGCGTCGCGTGTTGAACCATCTGGTGACGAGCGTGGTGGTGGGCACCAGTCCGGCGAGGGAGTACCCCGCGCCGAAGAGCATCATCACGAGCACCATGTGCCACGGCGTTCTCACGCTGCCGAGGAGGGCGATGCCCCCGGCCGCGATGAGGGACCCGATGGTGATCAGCCACCGGATGTCGAAGCGGTTCATCAACCGTCCCGTCAACACGCCGCCGAGCCCTGATGCGGCGAAGAAGATTCCGACGCCTGACCCAGCGACGCCCGAGCTGAAGCCCTGCTCGTCGACCAGCGCGTCGAGGAAGACGCCCTGGGCGTAGAAGGCGAACCCGGACCCCGCCATCATCACGATGAACAAGCCGGCCAGGACGATCCAGCCGTAGAAGAAGGGGAGGCGCCTGCCGATCACTCTCGCCAGGCTGCCAGGTACCGTCGGCGCATGCGCATTCGTGGACTGATGCTCACTCTTGCAGTCGTCACCGCTGCATGTGGGTCGAACGGCGATGGCGACGGCGGCCCGGACGACGCCGTCGAGGGCACGACCGCTCCAGCGACCAGCACCGTGGTCGCGGCGGCTTCGGCGACGACGGACGGCTCGCCCGCGGTGCCGACGACGGCGTCTTCATCGTCGGACGTGTCGGCCCATCCGTGTGATGGCGGCGAGGTCTCTGTTGGTGGGACCGACGGTGTGTTGGTCTCGGGGGGCAACGAGTATCACTACGTGCTCTTCGTTCCGACGAGCTACGACGGCGGAGCGTGGCCGCTGGTGATGGACTTCCACGGTCTGGGGTCGGACGGTCCCGGGCAAGGCAGCGCCAGCGGCTACCAGGCTCTGGCTCTCCGCGAGGAGTTCTTTGTCGTACACCCGACGGGGATCCCCGCGCCGGGGTCGGGCCAGAACAGTTGGGAGCTCGCTCAATTCGACGTGGATGGGCGTGACGATGTGCAGATGGTCGCGGACCTGATCGACCGTGTGTCGGAGATGGTGTGCGTCGACCCGGCCCGCGTCTATGCGACCGGCCTCTCCAACGGCGGCTACTTCAGTGCATTGCTGGTGTGTGAGCTGGCCGATCGCATCGCCGCGACGTTCTCGGTCGCCGCGATCAGCCACCCCGATGGGTGCCAGCCGAGCCGCCCTGTCGCGATGGGCGCGCTCCACGGGACGGCGGATGAGGTGGTGCCCTTCAACGGTGGAGGGGAGTCGTCGCTCATGACAGACGACCTGTTGGGCACACCGTTCGAGGAGTTCTTCGAGCAGGTGATGCCCGACGAGACAGCAGAGTTCGCCGCGGACTTCAACTGCGCGACCACGACCGACGAGACGATCGGACCCGACACCACCCTCACCCGCTACGTCGACTGCGACGGTGGCGTGGAGGTGCGCTTCTACGCCGTCGAGGGTGGCGGGCACACCTGGCCCGGCTCTCCGATCGCGGCGCTGCTCGAACCGGCGCTGGGCTACGCGACCGACGACGTGGACGCCACAGAGGACGCGTGGGCCTTCATGAGCCAGTACTCGCTCTCGGGCTAGCGCCTACATTTCCGATCATGGAGATGATGCGAGCTGCGCGGATGATCGAAGTCGGGCGGATGGAGTGTGAGGAGATCGAGATCCCCCCGCTCCGCGATGGCGAGGTGATGCTCAAGAGCGAGATGGCCTCCATCTGCGGCAGCGACCTGCACGTCGTGATGATGGGCGCGGGTGTGAGCTACCCGATGCCGTGTCCGCACGGGTATCCGAGCCACGAGGGCATCGGCGAGATCATTGAGTCGAAGGTCCCGGGTCTCGAGGTCGGGACCAATGTGCTCAGCTTTCCGATGCCGCCGGTGGGGGAGTGCTTCAACGAGTACCAGCGGGTTGGCGGGACGTACTGCACGCCGCTGCCGGAGTGCGACCTTCCGAACAGCCACCTGCTCATGGGCCAGCAGCTCGGCACGGTGATCTACGCGAGGCGGCAGAACTTCCGTGACGTCCACGGCGAGACCGTCGTGGTGGTGGGGCAGGGATCGGCCGGGCTCTTCTGGACGTACCTGCTCAAGCGGGCGGGTGCGGAGACGGTGATCGTCTCGGATCTGTCCGAGACCCGGCTCGCCGTGTCGACCGCGTACGGCGCGGACATCGCGGTAAACGCGGATCGCGATTCTCTGCTCGAAGTGGTGAACGACCACACGGGTGGCCGTGGGGCCAACTACGTCGTCGAGGCCGTTGGGCGTTCGAACACGTTCTTGGATTCGGTGAACCTCGTCGGGATGGACGGCGAAATCATGTGGTTCGGTCTGCCGAGCAGTGATCGGGGGGTCGAGTTCCGCTTCGACACGTTCTTCCGGAAGCGTCTGAAGGCGTCGTCGACCTACGGGGCCCAGTTCGAGGGCGACGCGGTGTCGTTCCGGGAGGCGCTGCGCCTCATCTCGACCGGGCAGATCGACGTCGAGCCGTTGCTCAGCCACGTCTATTCGGTGGAGGACATCAACACCGCGATGCACACCGCCCACGAACCGCACGACGTCGGCGCGCTCAAGGTCTCGATCAACTTCCCCTAGAGCCAGTTCACCCTCCGCGCGCAGGGTCTGACACGGGTCTGACCCCTAGTGGCCGCTTGGAGTGAAGCACTGCCCACTGGAAGCGCGTGGCGGGAAGCCTCCGCCCGAAATCAAGGGCTTTGGACATCCGCCCGCCGCGTTGGGGTCTGACACGTGTCTGACCCCTAGTGACCGCTGTGGGTGAGATGGCGGGTCAGTCGACGACGGTGGGGTCGGGCACGATGTCGCGCACGAGCCACTGGAACCAGTGCCACGACAGGTTGAAGCCCTCGAAGAGGTCGGCTGCCACCTTGGCTCCCTCTTCGGACAGCGGAACGGCCCGGTCGCCCGCCTTGATGTGAACCTCCGCAACCCGCTCGGCCGCGACGAAGTCGGCCACCGCTGCCTCGACAGACGACCCCGCCGTCAGCAGCCCATGGTTGCGCAGCACGCAGAACGAGTTGGATCCGATGGCCTCGGCGATCCGCTCGCCGCCGTCTGTCGATGCGACGGCCACTTCTTCGTCATCGAACAGCGCCTGGTCGAAGACGAAGCGACACGACTCCTGGTTCAACGGTTCGAAGAGTCGGTTCTGTGCCGAGAACGGCGTGCCGTAGGGAGTATGGCAGTGGGCGGCGGACACCACATCGGGCCGCGCCTCATGGACGGGATGATGGATGTTGTACGCCGCCTGGTTGATGCCGCCGGTGCCCTCGGCAAGGGTTCCATCCGGCGCAACGAGCACGAGATCCGCCACCGTTGCCTGGGCGAAGTTGACCCCGTACTTCAACAGCCAGAAGTGGTCGGTGAGCTCCGGGTCTCGTGCGCTGATGTGACCATCGCCGAACTGGCCGAAGCCGAGGGTCCCGAAGATGCGGTAGCCGAGAGCGCACGTTCGCTTGAGGTGCGCACGCTCCTCCTCGGCGGTCGCGAAAGTCGGTGGGGTGCTCGAGGCGTCGTAGGGCGGGTGTCCTGCCATGGGCAGAAGACTACGAGAACCTCTACCTCCGATGCCTGGTGTAGGCGCCGCCCGCCACCTCGGGCTCCCACGCCGCCGCACCGTCGAGCGACCAGCCGTCCCACAGCCAGGCCAGGGCATCCGGAAGCAGCCGGGCGATGTCGTCGGTGTTGTGCCCGCCGTCGCCGAAGTCGAAGCGGTGGTCCCACCCGCGGTACGCCAGCGCAGCTGCCATCTGCTGGTTGGCGAGCGGCCAGCTGCCGTGCTCGTTGTCGAGATCGGCCGTCCCCGACTGCAGGTACACCCGCGTCGACCGTGGCGTGCTCTTGCGGATCATCGACGGGTATGCGTGTGCCCCGTGGATGTTGACGTAGCTTCCGATGAACGACAGCACCCGCCCAAACCGATCCGGCCGGTGCCACGCCGCGGTGAACGACGCAACGGCGCCCGAGCTCATCCCGCCCATCGCCCAGCAACCGGGGTCGTCTGCAAGATCGACCTCGTCCGCGACCTGCGGCAACACCTCGGTCAGCAGGAAGCTCACGTACTGATCGGACATCGAATCGTACTCGTAGCTTCGCTGCTGGTGGGCGTACGCCGGTCGCCCGTCCCGGTCGAGAACGTCGCCCGCCGCGATGTAGACAACCGCGCACGGCGGCATCGCCCCCGCACCGACCAGCTCCTCGATCACGGCCTGCGCCCGCGGCGGGCGACCGAGCCGACTCTCGTCGTCGGTCATCGCGGCGAACGCCGGGCCATCCGTGAAGACCATCAACGCCCGTGGGCCTTCGCCACTTCCGCCCTGGCCGCCCCCGCCGCCTCCCACCACCTGAAGCGCCCACCGATGCTGGAGCGGGTTGAGCTGGCCGTAGTGCCCTCCCCCAGCGTGAACCCGCCACTTCAACGCCACGGCTCGTCGCCCTTCGGGCTCATGACACGTCGACCCGTCGCACGGTTGTCATGTTGCGTCAGCCGGTGATCGAGGTGATGGTGTCGATGAGGATGTCGCAGCCCTCGTTCATCTCGGCCTCGCTCACGTTGAGCATCGGTGCGAGACGGAGCACGTTTCCGTACAACCCGCCCTTGCCGATCAGTAGGCCTCGCTCCTTCGCACCCTCCATCAACTGCGCGGCCGCCGCGCCGTTGGGTTCGATGCCTCCGGGCTGAACGGTCTCGATGGCCTGCATGAGGCCCTTCCCGCGCAGCTCGCCGATCCAATCGGCCCCCTCGCACACGGGACCGAGCCGCTCGGCCATCTGGTGGCCCCGCAGAAAAGCGTTCGCCTGCAGATCGTTGTCGAGCACGTACTTGAGGGTCGCCCGCCCAGCTGCGACAGACAGCGGGTTGCCGCCGAAGGTCGTGAACGACGTCCGTTGGATGCAGTTCATGATCTCCGCGCGGGCGACACAGCCGGCCAGGGTGATCCCATTGCCGACACCCTTGGCGAACGTGATGATGTCGGGAACGATGTCGTGGGCCTGGTAGCCCCAGAAGTGCTCGCCGGTTCGACCCCACCCGGTCTGCACCTCGTCGGAGATGAACAGCACCTCGTTGGCGTCGAGCACCTTCTTCATCGCACCGAACATGCCGTCGGGCGGCGTTGCGAAGCCGCCGACGCCCTGGATCGGTTCGGCGATCAGCGCGGCGAACCCGCCCGCGTCTGTCATGTCGATCAACTGCACGAGATCCGACACGCACGCTTGGGTGAAGGACTCGTCGTCGAGTTCGCGGAACGGGCTGCGAAGTCGGTAGCCGCCTTGGACGAAGTGAACGTCGAGCCCGCTGTGGCTGCTGGTGAGCCAGCTCGCGTGCGACGTGACCGCTTGGGCGGTGAGAGAGCGGCCGTGGTAGCTGTTCCGCATCGCCAGGATCTGGTTGCTGTTTCGGTAGTTCGTGGCCAGAAGGATCGCCGTGTCGTTGGCCTCGGATCCCGAGGTGGTGAACAGCACCCGGGCGTCCGGAATCCCCGAGACCGCGGCGACCTCCTCGGCGAAGGTGATCATCTCCTCGTTGAGGTACAGCGTCGAGGTGTGCATCACCTTCGCGGCTTGATCCTGCACCGCCGCGACGACCTCGGGGACCGAGTGCCCGATCATGGTGGTGAGGATCCCGCCGAAGAAGTCCAGGTAGCGGGTGCCTTCGAGGTCCCAGACGTAGCCACCCTCGCCGCGCTCGATGGAGATCGGCTGGTCGTAGAGCGGCTTGACGAAAGCCGGCATGACCGCGCGGTAGCGGTCCAGGAGCTCACTGGTGCTGGTCATCCGTGCAGTCTGTCACTGCGTGAGCTGTCGCCCGTGCTCAGGTCACCGGGCCGGCGATCTTGTTGGCGGTATCAACGCGTCTCCTACGCTCAACCCGAGGAGGTCAACCGTGGGGATGTACGAAACGCTCCGGTCGGTCGTTCGGTTCAGGGAGTTCGAACGCGATCCGGTGAGGCGTCGGCTCTCGCGGGTCGCTGACGTCGGCGACCTCCGACGGCTGGCAAAGCGGCGTCTTCCGGCTGGCGTGTTCGACTACATCGACGGCGCGGCAGAGGACGAGGTCACGGCGTCCAACAATGTGCGGGCCTTCGATCGGTACGAGTTCAAGCCGAGAGTGCTGCGCGACGTCGCCGAGATCGACACCTCGACCGACTTTCTCGGCCAGACGATTCCCTTTCCGCTGATCCTCGCGCCGACGGGTTTCGACCGGATCGCCCACAGCCAGGGCGAGCTCGCCGTCGCCCGCGCGGCGTCGCGGGCCAACCTCCCCTACAGCCTCTCCACGATGGGTACCCGCTCGGTCGAAGAGGTGGCTGCGGTCAACGACGGTCGCAAGTGGTTCCAGGTCTATGTGTGGCGCGACCGCGGGATGGTGAAGGAGATGCTCGATCGGGCAGCCGTCGCCGGATACGAGGGCATCATGATCACCGTTGACACGGCGGTGCTTGGCCGGCGCGAGCGCGACGTGCGTCGAGGCTTCAGCCTTCCTCCCAAGATCGGACTCGACACCATCGTCGACGGCGCCTTCCACCCGAGCTGGACCTGGGACTTCATTCGCGCCGAGCCCATCACGTTCTCCAACGTCGCGACCGGTGCCGAGATGGGTGACGGCTCCACTGCCGTGAATCTCTCGGAGTACATCAACAGCCAGTTCGATCCCGGCTTGTCCTGGGACGACATCACCTGGTTCCAGGAGAACTGGCCGGGCAAGGTGATGATCAAGGGTGTGCAGACGGTGGACGACGCAGTCATCGCCGCAGACATGGGCCTCGACGGGGTGATCCTGTCCAACCACGGAGGCCGCCAGCTCGACGGCGCCCCCGCTCCCATCGACCTCGTGGCACCTGTCGCCGACGCAGTGAAGGGCAGGACGGCCCTCATCTGCGACGGTGGGATCCGGCGGGGGAGCGACATCGTGAAGGCCGTCTGCCTGGGTGCCGACGCGTGCATGGCCGGTCGGGCCTACTTCTACGCGCTGGGCGCTGCCGGTGAGCAGGGCGTGGACTGGGTGCTCGACTTCCTGGAGCAGGGCGTGCGGCGGACGATGGTGCTGTCCGGCGTCGGCTCGATCGCCGAACTCGATCGCGACCTGGTGAAGCTTCCGGCGTGATCATCGACTGTCACGGTCACTACACCACCGCTCCACCGGCGCTGGGCGCGTACCGCGACGCACAGAGGGCTGCGCTCGCCGTGGACCCGACCGTCGTGGGGGAGAAGGGGCTCGTCGAGATCACCGACGACGCGATCCGCGACAGCATCGAGCTCAACCAGCTCCGTCTCCAGCGCGAGCGCGGCTCGGACGTCACGATCTTCTCGCCGCGTGCGTCGTGGATGGGTCACCACGAGGGCAACGAACACACCTCCCGGCTCTGGTCCGAACACTGCAACGACCTGGTTCGAAGGGTGTGCGACCTCTTTCCCCAGAACTTCGTGCCGGTGTGTCAGCTTCCCCAATCGCCGGGCGTTGCGATCGAGTCGTCGGTCCGTGAGCTTCGCCGCTGCGTCGAGGAGCTGGGCTTCGTCGGCTGCAACGTGAACCCGGATCCCTCGGGTGGATTCTGGACGGGACCGCCGCTGAACGACCGCTACTGGTGGCCGCTGTGGGAGGCGATGCAGGAGCTCGACGTGCCGGGGATGATCCACGTCAGCGCCACCTGCAATGACAACTTCCACGCCACCAGTTCGCACTACCTCGGGGCCGACACGACCGCGTTCGTGCAGGTGATGATGTCCGACCTCTTCGCCGATCACACGGGTCTGCGGTTCGTCATACCGCATGGCGGTGGTGCGGTTCCCTACCACTGGGGGCGCTTTCGGGGGATGGCCCAGGACATGGGGCTGCGCCCGCTCGAGGAATCGCTGCTCGGCAACCTGTGGTTCGACACCTGCGTGTATCACCAGCCCGGAATCGATCTTCTCCTCGACGTGATCCCGGCCGACAACGTGCTCTTCGCCTCGGAGATGGTCGGTGCGGTGCGAGGAATCGACCCCACGACAGGCTTCAACTTCGACGACACCAAGCGGTACATCGACGCGGCCGACATCGACGACGCGGCGCGCGAGAAGATCTTCAACCACAACGCGCACCGCGTGTACCCACGCCTCGAACGGGCGCTGGCCGAGCAAGGAACGAGTCGCTGATGGTCCACCAGCACGTCATCGTCACCGAGATCGAACGGGCCGAGGCCGCGGTGATCGACGGTCTCGGCGCTGCCGGCACCGCCACGGTTCACGAAGCGATCGGCCGCCGGGGCTACCTGGGTCCGGAGATCCGCCCGATCCAGCAGGACGTGCGGATCGGCGGGTCCGCCGTCACGGTGCTCTCGCATCCCGGCGACAACGTGATGATTCACGCAGCGGTGGAGGTCTGTCGGCCCGGCGACATCTTGGTCGTGACGACCACAGCCCCTTCCACACATGGCATGTTCGGGGATCTACTCGCCTCGTCCCTGATGGCGAGAGGGGTGGTCGGCCTGGTCATGGATGCTGGGGTTCGCGACACCGCCGATCTTCGAACGATGGGCTTCCCGGTGTGGACGCGACACGTGTCGTGCGAGGGCACGGTGAAGGCGACGCCCGGATCGGTCAACGTGTCGATCAGCGTCGACGGGGTGATCATCGAGCCGGGCGATGTGGTGTGCGCCGACGACGATGGCGTGGTGGTGGTGCCACGGTTGGAGGCGGCTTGGGGGCTGGAGCGGTCCGACGCGCGTCTCGCTTCCGAATCCGAGACTCGGGCGCGGCTCGAAGGCGGAGAGTTGGGTCTCGACATGTACGGCCTGCGCGCCAAGCTGTCTGACATGGGCGTGGAGTGGACATCGTGACGACAGAGGTGATCATCACCGGCACCGGGTGCCCGGTGCCCGACGCGGATCGCGCAGGCCCAGGGGTGCTCGTCCGGTACGGCGAAACCACGCTGCAGTTCGACGCCGGTCGGGCCACCGTCAACCGGCTCACGGCCGCCGAGGTCTGGCTGCCGAACCTGTCGGCCCTATTCGTGACGCACCATCACAGCGATCACCTCACCGGCCTGCAGGACGTCGTGATGACGCGTTGGATCATGGATCGCGAAGACAGGTCGACCGCGATCCCGATCGTGGCGCCCGCCGGCCCGGCGTGTGGGTATGTCGAGGACATGCTCCTGCCGTGGCGACACGACCTGGCCGTTCGGAAGGAGCACACCGGCCGAACGCGTGACCCGGCGATCGATCTCCGACCGTTCGAACTTCCCGACGACCCCACCGAGGTCTGGAGTGACCGCGACGTTCGGGTTCTCGCGGGACAGGTGCGGCACGAACCGGTGCACCCCGCGGTCGGCTTTCGAGTCGAGACCCCGGATGGTGCAGTGGTGATCAGCGGCGACACCCTCGTCTGCGACGAGATGGCGGAGTTGTCAGCTGGAGCTGACATCGTGATCTACGAAGCGCTGCGGTTCGAGGTGATCGAACGGCTGGCCGAGCATCGCCGCTTCATCCTCGACTATCACGCCGACACGCGGCTCATCGGAGCACAGGCCGCAGAGCTAGGGGTGCCGACCCTGGTGCTCACCCACCTCATCCCGGTCCCGCAGTCCGAAGCGGAGAAGGACCTCTTCGTCGAGGACATTCGGCGCGGCGGGTTCGAGGGGGATCTCCTCGTCGCAGACGACCTCGACTCGGTTGTGCTGTCGGCAGGACAGAAGCCGATGATTCGGCGGGCGAGCGAGTAACGGTGTCGGCTGAGGGGGTCCGCTGCATGGTGATGCGGGGCGGAACATCCAAGGGCGCGTACTTCGTCGCCGACGACCTTCCTGCAGATGTGGCGGAGCGAGACGATCTGCTCCTGCGAATCCTGGGATCGCCCG
Source organism: uncultured Acidimicrobiales bacterium (assembly GCA_964629575.1). Taxonomy (GTDB): domain Bacteria; phylum Actinomycetota; class Acidimicrobiia; order Acidimicrobiales; family Poriferisodalaceae; genus JAYPWI01. The sequence goes on from CAZVUM010000025.1 coordinate 34,379, forward strand.
ACGAACGTCAGATCGACGGCATCGGCGGCGCGCACCCCCTCACGTCGAAGGTGGCGATCGTTTGCCCGTCGTCCGATGGCGCGGCGGATGTCGACTACCTGTTCCTGCAGGTCGGGGTGGGCGAGGCGCTCGTCAGCGATCGGCAGAACTGCGGAAACCTCCTCGCAGGCGTCGGCCAGTTCGCCGTGGAGCGAGGGTTGGTCCGGTGGTCCGGTGAGCGCGCAGACGTGCGCATCCGCATGATGAACACGGACTCGATCGCGACAGCGAGCTTCCCGCTCGCCGGCGCGCGACCGATGTACGACGGGTCCACCGCCATCTCGGGCGTTCCCGGGACGGCGGCCGAAGTCCGCCTCGACTTCGCCGATACGGCCGGGTCGTCGTGCGGTTCGCTTCTCCCGTCTGGCTCGACTGCGGATTCGGTCACCGGGGTCGACGTGACGTGCGCGGACAACGGCATGCCCACCGTCGTGGTTCGAGCATCCGACCTGGGGGTCTCCGGCGATGAATCCTGCGCTGAGCTGGAGGCCAACGCCGACCTCCGGCGCACTCTCGAGGACATTCGCATCCAAGCGGGAAAGCTCATGAACCTCGGCGACGTCACCGCAGCGACCGTCCCCAAGCTGACCTTGGTGTCTCAGCCTCGTGCCGGTGGCTCCATCTGCACGCGGACGTTCATTCCACACCGGTGCCACGACGCGATTGGTGTTCTGGGCGCGGTGACCGTGGCGACGGCGCTGCGGCTGCCAGGCGGAGTGGGGTCCGAGTTGCTGGTGCCTGGTGCCGATCCCGACATGGTGGAGCTGGAGCACCCGACTGGAGTCTTCCTCGCGCGAGTCGAAGTCGCCGACGACAGCGGCGGGGTCGTCGTCGGGCGGTCGGGAATCGTGCGTACCGCCCGCAAGCTGATGGACGGCGTGGTGTACCCGAGGCCGGCGTGATGGAGCGAACGATTCCTCCGCCACACCCCTCGTCCCATGCTCCGGTGGCGTTCGCGCCTCCCCCGAGTGCGACCGATGCACACTGTCACGTGTTCGGGCCGGCGCACCGCTTCCCGTTCGCACCGGAAGCGACCTACACGCCGCCGGACTCCGGGATCGAGGACTTCGAAGTACTGCAGGATCGGCTGGGCCTGTCGCGCGCCGTCTTCGTTCAGGCCAGCTGTCATGGCACCGACAACGCTGCGATGGTCGACGCGCTGCGTCGGGGTGGGGGGCGCTACGCGGGCGTCGCGATGATCGACGAGTCGTTCGGGGAGCGGGAGATCGGGGAGTTGCACGACGCAGGTGTGCGGGGCACGCGGTTCAACTTCGTCGCTCATCTCGGTGGAGCGCCCGACCTCGATGTGTTCTGGAGACTTGTCGATCGGGTTCAGCCGTTCGGGTGGCACATCGTGCTGCATTTCGATGCGAAGGATCTGCCGCAGTACGAGGAGTTGCTCGATCGTCTGCCCTGCCCCTTCGTCATCGATCACATGGCGCGGGTCGATGCGTCGGCGGGTCTCGACCAGCCGCCCTTCGCCGCGCTGCTCGAGCTGATGCGTGATGAGCGCGCGTGGGTGAAGGTCTCGGGCGCCGAACGGCTCACCGCAGACGGTCCACCGCCCTACGACGACGTGGTTCCGTACGCTCAGGCGCTCATCGAGACCGCACCGGATCGAATCCTGTGGGGGACCGATTGGCCGCATCCCAATGTCCGCCACATGCCAGACGACGGAGACCTGGTGGACCTGTTGGCGCTCTTCGCCCCCGACGACGCGGTCAGGAATCGGATCCTGGTCGACAATCCCGAGACGCTCTACGACTTCGGCTGATGGTTGCGCTCGCCTTCGACCGATCCGGTCCCGACAGAGGTCCAGCGGTGGTGCTTCTGCACGGGCTCTCCTCCAGCCGTGAGTGCTGGAAGCATGTCGCGCACGAGTTGGCAGTCGACGGCTGGAACGTCGTGCAGGTCGACCTCCGCGGTCACGGGGAGTCGCCGTGGGCATCGGACTACGGCGTTGACGCCTACACCGCGGATGTTGCCGGCTTGATCCTCGCTCAGCTGCGTGGCGACGCAGTCGTGATCGGGCAGTCGCTCGGAGGTCTGACGGCCCATCGGCTGGCGCAGCGACATCCCGATTTCGTGCGGGGAGTGCTGCTCGGTGATCCGCCGCTTTTCGAAGGTGACGATCAGCTGCGGGGAGCCAGTCCTGCAGCGGCGGCGTTTCCAGCGTTAGTTGCGCGTATCCGGGCGTGGCAAGCCGAGGGGACGGCGGCGGAAGAGGTCGCCGACCGGCTGGGGGCTGAGCCCGCGGCGGTGGGTGGAACGATCGCCGAGCGTCTTCGCCCCGGCCTGTTGGCGGCACGAGCTCGGGCGGCACTGGCCTTCGATCCCGCAGCGATGGACGCAGCAATCGATGGTCGGATGTGGCGTGGGTACGACCCCCGCGAACCCATCGATTGCCCGATGACCGTGATCGCCGCAGACCCCGCGGTCGGGGCGGTCTTTCAGCCCGACCGCGGGATGCAGATCCTCGACGCGAACCCCCACGCCGTCGTCCACACGATGCAGGGGTACGGCCACGGAATCCACGACGACCGCGACGGCCAGCGCCTCTTCATGAGCGTCGTCTACGAGTTCCTGGCGCCCTTCGAGTCGTAGCCGCCATTTAGGTTCCAGGAGCGCTCCTGGAACCTATTTCCTGTTTGCGGAAGCTATTGGCTAGTTGTCGACGACGTCGGGGCGTTGGCTCTGCTCGGCGCCTGGACGGGGTCGTCCTGGCGCGGCGGTGCGGGCCAGGATGCCGAGCGTGCCGAGCTGGGTGCGGTCGTCGATGATCGGGAAGATTCCGAGTCCCTGGTAGTTCTCGTGGATGTCCGACCAGTCGTAGTAGCTGGTCACGGTGGTGCCGCCATCGGTCTCTTCGAGCTCGTAGCCGTACACGTGCCCGATCGGCGGCTGCAGGGTTCCGTCGATCGTCCACTCGATGGCTCGATCCTGTTCGAAGCGGGTGATCACCACGATGACCTCGTACTCGTTGAGAGGGAAGTCCCGCAGGGAGTCGCGATCCATGTGCATCACGAAGCGATCGCCGACGGCTGTAACTGGCTCGCCATCGGACCACATCAACATCCCCGACGCGTCGATGTCGATGTGTCCTTGAGGTGATCGGAGGATCTCGAAGATCTCCGAAGGGGTGGCCGCGATGGCCCGCTGCAGTTCGATCCGCGTCTCGCTCATGCAGCGAGGCTACTGGCGCCCAGCCTGGGCTCAGCCCAGTGCGGCTTCGGCGAAGGCCCGCACCTCTCGGATCGGGTCAGGACCGGCGGGGTTGTAGATGACCTCGGTCGTACCCGACTCGGCGGCCTCGGCGAGCTTGTCGCGGATATAGGCGGGGTCGCCGACCCACCCGCGGGACCATTCGAGCTCCCCGCCTGCCGCGTCGACGAGGATGCGATCCCGCTCGGTGAGATGGGTCGCATGGCCTTCGTGCACGGCGAGATGGGCTGCGTCCTCCGGTCGGTCGATCGCCAGCTGCTCGAGATACGCCTCGCCGCCCGGAACGGCACGCAGCCGTTCGGGCGAGGCTTCCCACGACGAGTGGTGCGACATGACCCACCAGGGCCCGGCGGCGTCGATGACCCGCAGGTCGTGGAGACCCTCGCCCGCGTCGAGGACCGTGCCGTGAATCATCTGAACGAAGGTGTTCCAGGTGCCGTCCGACGGGCCCAGCATCATCAAGCCGTCCGCGATGTCGCGGGTGATGGCCTGCCCCTTGGGCCCGAGCGCCGACATGATGATCGGAATCTCGACCGGGCGATCGATCGCCATGTCGGGGTGATGGATCATCTGGCACTGCTGGCCGTCGATCTGGACGACCTCACCGGCGAGGAGCGCTTTCAGCTGTTGCACGTACCTGGAGGTGTAGGCCCACGTGAGGGCGTTCTGGCCGAGGACGCGGCGCGCGGTGAACCCGGTTCCGAAACCGAGCGTGAGGCGGCCGGGGGACATTCTCTCGATGGTGAGAACGGCCGACGCAGTCGTCATCACGTGGCGGAGGTTGGGGACGAGAACCGCGGTGCCCAGCTGAATCCGCTCGGTGCGTGCCGCGACGAGACCCATCGTGACCCAGATGTCCTCCCAGATCGCCGCCGAGTCGTAGAGCCACAACCGCTCGTACCCGGATTCCTCCGCGGCATCGGCCGCTTCGAGAGCGTGGGGGCCCGGTGGAAACCCGAGCGAGATCGTGGGGAGTGCCATCCGCGGAGTCTGCCATTTCCGTTCCTGGCGCGTCCGGGCTCGTGAGTTGTCCTTTTGGGCGCGTGCGCGCCCGGATTGCGGGCGCTGGAGCTCCCGGAACGGGCGACGACGGGCGGTGGTGCTCCCAGAAGCGGGGCTAGCGTCGCTGGGGCGGGTCGACGAAGGGTGCACGATGAAGCTGTTCTCGCACAAGAAGCGGCCCGTCCATCTCGGTCCGTATCCGCTGGAGCGGCTACCGCGCCTGGCCGCCGATGCGATCCCGCCCGGCCTTCGCCCCGATCTCCGACCACCCGCCGAGAACCGAGGGGCCGGCCCCCATTCCGCCGTCCCGGCCTACGAGATCTACCTCCGGATGTTCGACGAACAACGAACGGGTGAAGTTGCCCCAGATGCACCGATCCCCGATGACCCGGTCGAACTGGCCAACAACCTGAAGGCAGGGCTCTACTTCCTCGACGCCGACATGGTGGCCTGCGGTGTCGTGCCAGACGAAGCGTGGACCGGCGAGCGGCTGGATCACGGGTTCTGCGTCGTGACGCTGGTGGCGCACTCCCGTGATCACGGATCCGATCAGCCGGGCGCCGAATGGATCGACGGGTCGCGCCAGGTCAACGCCGACCTGCGGGCTGGCGAACTCGCCGTGATCACAGCGGCGTACATGAGGAATCTCGGATTGGAGGCCACGGCCCATACGTCGACGTCCAGCGATGTCGACATCGCCCGCTTGGCCTTGCAGGCCGGCATCGTCGAGGCGGTCGATGGAGAACTACGGGCGCCGTACCTCTCCGGCGGGTTCGGCCTGTCAGTGGTCACCACACAGACGTCGATCGCCGCCGATGGCCCACTTGCTCGCCGCAGCCTCAAGGACAAGGCGCGTTCGACAGGCGGGTTGGGGTGGCTGCTCGGTCGGGGAGGGACCCGCGCCAGGATCGGCCGCCTCAACGGTGACCACCGCCCGCTGCACATGGGCCGCTACCCCATGGAGAAGATCAAGCGGGTGAACGAGCCGACCACCCTGATCATCCCCGAGGAGGTACCGCGGGTTCCGGTACGGGCGGGCGGGTTCCCCAGGGCGGCTCACGGCGACATGGGCCCCAAGTTCCAGAAGGACGTGCGGGTCTTCGCGTTCAAGACACCCCAGGCCCAGGCGTACATCCAGCAGATCGGAGCGATGGTCCGGTACCAGGACGGCGAGGTTGCCGAGGAGCCCGCGCCGTTCACCGACGACCCCGACAGCAATGCCGATGCCTTGAAGGCGATGGCCTACCACCTCGGTGGTGACATGGTCGGCGTGTGCGAGATCCCCGAGTACGCCTGGTACTCACACCGCGGGGACGGTTCGGAGATCGAGCCGTACCACCGCCACGCCGTCGTGATCCTTCTCGATCAGGGTTACGAGACGATGGAGGGCGCGAGCGGGGACGACTGGGTGAGCGGCGCGCAGTCGATGCGGGCGTACATGCGTGGCGCCGAGATCGCAGGGATCATGGCCGAACACGTCCGTGCCCTCGGGTTTGGTGCCCGCAGCCAGACCAACCGTGACAGCGACGTTCTGCACATCCCGCTGGTGCTGCACGCGGGCCTCGGCGAGCTGAGTCGGATCGGCGAGCTGGTCCTCAACCCCTTCGTCGGGCCGCGCTTCAAGTCGGTGGTGATGACGACGGACATGCCGCTCACCCCCGACCGCCATGTCGACTTCGGGCTTCAGGACTTCTGCGCCAAGTGCACGAAGTGCGCCCGCGAGTGTCCGTGCTCGGCCATTTCGTTCGGCGACAAGATCATGTTCAACGGCGCCGAGATGTGGAAGCCGGACGCCGAGAAGTGCACCAAGTACCGGCTCGGCAACCTGCGCGGTGCAGCGTGCGGCCGGTGCATGAAGACGTGCCCCTTCAACATCGAAGGCGTGTTGTCTGAGCGCTTCTTTCTGTGGGCGGCGATCAGGTTCCCCTTCACCCGTGGGTGGATCGCCCGGCTCGACGACAAGGCCGGGAACGGGTCGATCAATCCGATCAAGAAGTGGTGGTGGGATCTCGAGTGGCGCGAGGGGCGAACTCAGGAGCCCGAGAAGGGCACGAACGCCAGGGAGCTCAACCCCGAAGGCGGCGGGATGGCGGCCCGCCAGAAGATCGCGGTCTATCCGGCCGATGTGAACCCGCCAGGTGACGCGCTGGGCGTGCCGCACGAGTACGACAGACCCGCAGCCGTCGAACGGGGCCGGGAGGCGGAGACCCCAGCCGAGGCCCGCGTCCGCATCGGCCGCCGCTGACAGGTGCCTGGCACCTAATGTTACGAATCGTCACACGAAGTGCCCGGAAACTCAGCCCCCGGGCACCGGAGGCAGGCACCGAGAGGGGGGCGGAGTGAGCCAGGTCACAGGAGCCCATCTGGTGGGGAGTGCGCCGGTCGCCTCGCCGAGTGAGATGTTCGATCTCGCCATAGAGCATCTCGGCGGCCACCTCCGTCGCATCGGCGACGGCGAGGTGGGAGAGCGCGACACGTGGATCAGGTGGCAGTACCCCCGGCTCTCCCAGTCGCCCCAGCTCGAGCCCGAGAATCCCGACGAGGGCTACTCGGGTCGGGCGACGGTGGAGCAGTTCGTCCTCAAAGAGGGTGCGGGAGACGTCGAGCTGGTCGACCCCGGATACGCCGACGCGGCGATCGCCTCCTACGCGGAGTTCGCCGAGGCCAAGGCGGCGGGTCGGATCCCGGACAACGTCCGTTTCATGGTCGGCCTTCCGAGCCCGCTCAGCGTCGTCACCCTCTACGTGGCGCCCGGCTCACGCCGGACCGTGTTCGAGGCGTACGCCGCCGCGCTCCTCTCGAACCTCGATCGCATCCTCGACGAGATCCCGCACCACCAGCTCGCGATCCAGTGGGAGGTGTGCATCGAGTTCGGCACCCTCGAGGGCATCTGGACCCAGCTCGACTCCGGTCTCAGCGGCGAAGCAGCACAGCCCGCGATAGCAGCCGCGGTCGTCCCCCTCGGCGGGCGGGTGCCCGAACCTGTCGAGCTCGGCTTCCACCTCTGCTACGGCGACGCCGGCCACCAGCACTTTGTTGAACCGAAGGACACCGGCTACCTCGCGTGGATGGCGGACACGCTTCTCGCAGGTGTGGATCGGCCGATCCAGTGGATTCATCTGCCGGTGCCGCGCGACCGCGACGACCGGGAGTACTTCGAGGCGATCGGCGCGGTCGAGGTTCCCGCCGAAACCGAGCTGTATCTCGGCCTCGTACACCAGACCGGAGGGCTCGACGCCACCCGCCGTCGGCTCGCCACCGCCGCGTCGGTCGTCCCGCGCTTCGGTGTCGCGACCGAATGCGGTCTGGGGCGGCGAGCACGCGAGGACATTCCAGCGCTTCTCGAGCAGCACGCGACCGTGTCTGACCCTGTCGTCTGAACGTCAGTCGCCGGCGTTCTCCAGAACGATCAGCCCGTTGCCGGTGTTCGACGTGGGGACGTGGTACTGCCGGTAGACCTCGCGCACGTCGTCGTCGAGCGCGCCGCGCATCACGAACCACATGACGAGCTCGATGCCTTCGGATCCGGCCTCGCGGAGGTACTCGACGTGTGGCCGCAGACGACCCTGTTCGGGCTCGGCCACCAGTTGATCGAGGAACGCAGCGTCGAACTCGGGGTTCACCAGGCCCGCTCTCTCGCCCTGAAGCTGGTGCGACATCCCGCCCGTGCCGACCACCATCACCGTAAGGGTGGCTGCGTCTTCGCCGTCGTAGCTCTCGAGCGCGCGGCGGATCGCCCGGCCCAGCTCATGGCAGCGCTTGCCCGTGGGTGGCGGGTACTGGACTACGTTCACGCAGATCGGAATCACCCGGCAGGGCCACCTGTCCGGCTGGTCGTACATCACGGACAACGGCACCGTGAGGCCGTGATCGACCTCGAGCTCGGCCACGATCGTCATGTCGAACTCGTCGAGGATGAGCGACTCCGCGAGGTGCCAGGCGAGTTCGGGATGGCCCTCCACGTCGGGAACGGGGCGGGCTCCGTACCCCTCGTCGGCCGGACCGAACCGCGACCCGACGCCGATCGCGAACGTCGGCACGAGCTCCAGTGAGAACGCCGAGGCGTGGTCGTTGTAGACGACGATGCACACGTCGGGATCGGCATCCGCGACCCAGCGGCGCGCCGGCTCGATCTTCTCGAAGTACGGCGCCCAGTAGGGGTCCGCCTGTTGGCCGGTGTCGATCGCCGCACCCACTGCGGGAACGTGGGAGGTTCCAAGCCCTCCGACGAGCTTCACGGGCTCGCCTCCTGTGACGAACGGTTGCCATCGATTGGGCGCCCACCGCCGATCATCATGTCGGCGAACTCGTCACGGCTCATGTCGGACATCGCGCCCCCGAGATGCTGCATCGTGAGGCCGTCCACCGCTGCGAGTTTGAACGTGTAGTAGATGTTGCCGCCCAGCTGCAGCAGGCCGAGCCAGTCGCGGTCCAGAACAGCGCGGGTCTGTGCGTCGCTGAGGCCGAATCCGGCGAGGTAGGCCTTCTCGTCGGATTGGAATCGTTCGCGATTGGCTGCGTCGTTGAGGCTCATGCAGAAAGCATTGAGCGCGCGGCCCTGGCGTGCCCTGCGTCCGTCGAACACGTAGGTCCCCGGAATGTCGTCGTAGTCGCGATCGGCCACTGCATCCTCCGCCCCGTGTCTACCTCACCCGCGCCGCTGACGACCCGTCGCAACTACGATCCGCTCGACCCATGACGGGAGGCAACCCATGCGGATCCTGCTCGCTGGTGAGGGCGCCATCGCTCGCAAACACATGGCCGCACTCCGACGCATCGACGACGTCGAGGTCGTCGCGGTCGTCGGTGGGATCGAAGCGGACACCAAGGAGTTCGCAGCGGAGTTCGGCATCCCCGAGTGGACTACCGATCTGGCAGCTGGTTTGGACTTCGGCGTCGACGCCGCGATCCTCGCCACCCCAACGCAGATGCACGCGACCCAGGCGATCGAGTGCTTGGGTGCCGGCAAGCACGTGCTGGTCGAGATTCCGATGGCAGACAACCTCGCGGACAGCGAGGCGCTCGTCCGTGCTCAGTCTGAAACCGGTCTCACGGCGATGGTGTGCCACACCCGCCGGTTCAACCCGAGCCATCAATGGGTGCGCGACCGGATTCTGCGCGGTGAGCTCTCGCTGCAGCATCTCGTGGTCGAAACGTACTTCTTCAGGCGGGAGAACCTGAACGCGCTCGGGAAGCCGCGCACCTGGACCGATCACCTGCTGTGGCATCACTCGGCGCACACGGTCGACCTGTTCCAATACCAGACCGGCGATGTCGCTTCGACGGCCTGGGCCCAGCAGGGACCGATTCATCCCGAGCTCGGGATTGCCATGGACATGTCCGTGGGGCTGGCCGTCCCCTCGGGTGCGCTGTGCACCCTGTCGATGTCGTTCAACAACAACGGACCGCTCGGCACGTTCTTCCGGTACATCTGCGACAACGGCACCTACATCGGTCGCTACGACGACCTCGTCGACGGCTACGACCAACCGATCGATCTCAGTGGAGTCGCCGACTCCAACGACGGCATCGAGTTGCAGGACCGGGAGTTCGTCGCTGCGATCCGTGAGGATCGCGAACCCAACGCCTCGGTCAGGCAGTGCCTCGACGCGATGCGAACGATCGATCGGCTCGAAAGGACGCTCTGACATGGCCACCTACGGAATCAAGACGCCGCCACAACATGGGAGCTGGCAGGAGTTCCTCGAGACGTGGCGAGCTGTCGACCAGATCGAGCTCTACGACTCCGCGTGGAACTTCGACCACTTCTACCCCCTCACCGAGCCGCTCGACGGGACGTGCTTCGAAGGGTGGACGATGCTCGCTGCGCTCGCCCAGGCGACATCGCGGGTGAAGATCGGCTCGATGGTCAACGGGATGCACTACCGGCACCCCGCGGTCACGGCGAACATGGCAGCGACGGTGGATCACATCTCCGGCGGGCGGCTTCAGCTGGGGTTGGGGGCCGGCTGGATGGAGCCCGAGTCGAACGCCTACGGCATTCCCCTCGGGTCGCTCAAAGAACGCAGCGACCGTTTCGAGGAGGGCGTCGAGGTGGTGGTCTCGCTGCTGGAGAACGAGCACACGACGTTCTCGGGTGAGTACTACGAGCTGGTCGATGCCCGCTGCGAACCGAAGCCTCTGCAACGGCCGCGGCCGCCGATCGTGATCGGCGGGAAGGGCAAGACGCGCACCCTTCGCACCACTGCCCGGTTCGCGGACCACTGGGACTACACGTTCCCCTCCGCCGTCGAGGAGTGGACGGAGCACGACGCTGTGCTGCGCGGACATTGCGACGCGGTCGGGCGAGACCAGGCAGAGATCCGACGCTCGATCCACCTGGCGTTCTCACCGGATTCGGATGTGAGGGCGCTGGCGGACCAGGCGCAGCCGTTCTTCGCCGCCGGGGTGGATCTGGTCATCTACTCCATGCGCGGGCCGTACTCGGCTGCCGAGGTGGAGCGGCTGGCGGGTGCGCTCGCAGCCGTGTGATGAACTGACGTCGCCGATGTCCCCTGCGTCCGTGCCGGAGGTGCCCGTGCCCAACATTGATCCGCTTCCGCCGGAGGAGCTCGCCGAACACGCCGAACGATTCGCCTTCGTCGAGGAGGTGATGGGGTTCGTGCCCAACTCGATGAAGACGATGGCGCGTGTGCCGGGCCTGGTCGAGGCGTTTGGGGGTCTCGGCGGGGCCGTGTTCATGAACGGACTCATCCCGCCGGCCCTCGTGCAGATGGTGGCCATGGTGGTGAGCACCGGTGCGGGGTGTCGGTACTGCCAGGCACACACCAGTCATTCGGCCCACCGGCTCGGTGTGTCGGAGGAGAAGATCGCCGCCCTCTGGGAGTTCGAGACGAGCGAGCATTTCGACGGCGCGGAGCGAGCGGCTCTGCGGCTGGCCTTTCACGCGGGCCAGGCTCCCAACACGACGACGTCCGAGCACTTCGACGAGCTTCGGAAGTACTACACCGACGACCAGATCGCTGCGATCGTCAGCGTGTGCTCGCTGTTCGGGTACCTCAACCGCTGGAACGACACGATGGCAACCGCGCTCGAGGAGAGCCCCGCTGCCTTCGGTGAACGAGTCCTCGCCGACGGCGGCTGGGAGCCGTCCAAACACGCCGAATAGCCCCTGCAGGGGGGAGGCAGTTCACCCTCCGCGCGCACCGGGGGTCAGACACGTGTCCGACCCCTCTGAGTGATGAAACCCATTGAACCAAGGACATGGGTGTGGCGACGTCCCGCGCAGTGGGGGCCTGTCACCGTCCGTGTGCACTAGGGGTCAGACCCGTGTCTGACCCCCAGGGGGGTGCGACCGCTGTGCGCGCGGAGCTATGGGGTGAAGTGGCGCTGGAGATCGGACCAGGTCGAGGTGGGGTAGTCGGGTTGGAGCTCGGCGAGGCCGAGCGCCCACGCCGTCGGGCGCCAGCGGTAGCGCGACTCCCAGAGCACGGCCAGCGACTCGGCGGCTTTGACCGGCTCGAGGTCGACCGTGGTGCCCGCCTCGAACGTCGCCGCGTCGGGCCCATGCGGCATGAACGGGTTGTGCAGGCTCAGACCCCCGGGCCCGAACCCCTCCGCCCGAGCGTCGTACACCCCCTCGATCAGCCCCATCAGCTCGGACATCACATTCGAGTGGTACCAGGGCGGACGGAACGTGTTCTCGGCCACCCTCCACTGCTCACGGAACAGCACGATGTCCATGTTGGCCGTCCCCGGTCGCTCGGAGGTCGACGTCATCAGAGTCCAGATCGACGGGTCCGGATGGTCGAACACCACCGGCCCCACAGCGCAGTACCGCCGCAGCTCGTACCGGCACGGCGCCAGATTGCCGTGCCAAGCGACAACGTCGAGGGGCGAGTGGTCCAGCTGCTGCTCGAACAGGCCCCCGTCGACCTTCACCACCAGCGAGCTCGGCCGTTCTCCATCCTCGTATGCCGCTTCGGGGTACTCGAAGTCGCGGGGAAGGGCGAGCGCATGGACCCCGAGCGGTCCGGGTTCGGGCAGTTCGAACCCAGACCCGTAGTTCTCACAGACGTACCCCCTGGCCTCGACGCCCTCGTCGATGTCCACGGCGAACTTCACGCCCCGGGGCACGATCGCCATGTGCCCGACCGGTACGTCGAGCGGTCCGAACTCGGTCCGCAGATGCAGCGCCCCCTGGTACGGGAACAGCACCATCTCGCCGTCGGCGTTCATGAAGTGACGATCGCCCATCGACCTCGACGCCGCGTAGTGATGGACGGCACCGCCCGCTTGCATCGACACATCGCCGTTGGTGGTCGCCGTCGCCATCCCGTCGATCCAGTCCACCATTGCCCCAGCGACGCCCGGCAAGGAGCCCCAGCGGACCTGGCTGGCCGGAATCGAGGCCTCGGAGTCGGGCCCGGTGCGCCATAGCCCGCGGTCGATCGGCTGCGGATCGTTGAGGTGTCGAACAGACGGCCGGATCCGATACAGCCAGCTCCGCCGATGCGTGGATCGGGGTGCGGTGAACGCGGTCCCGGTGAGCTGTTCGTTGTAGAGGCCGTGGGCCACACGCTGCGGTGAGTTCTGACCGACGGGGAGCGTGCCGTCGATCGCCTCCGATGCGTGCTCGTTACCGAAGCCCGTGAGATAGCTGAGCTCGCTCATGGCGGCAGCGTATCGATCGCCACGAACGCCTACCGTCGGCCCGGTGGATACGTCGACGGCGAAGCGCGTGGCCTGGGGCCTCTCGGCGACCGCATCTGCCACCTGGGCTGTCGCTGTGTCGATCGGCGGGCTCTGGGGGCGCGTCGCCGACCACTGGGTGTCTGCGCTCACCATGCTGTTCGGCGGTTTACTCTCCGGATCGTCACCCGCGGGTGGCGGCGCGGTCGCCTTCCCGGTGTTCACCAAGGCGCTCGACGTTCCGGGGTCGGTGGCCCGCACCTTCGGGCTGTCCATCCAGGCAGTCGGAATGACACTGGCGGTCGTCGCGATCGTCCTCTATCACCGCCCTCTCGAACGTCGGGCGCTGGCGTTGTCGATCCCGGCGGCCGTCGTCGGCTTTCTCACCGGGCTGGCGCTCCTCGGCGAATCGGCCGAAGTCTTCTGGTCCCCGACCTTCTCGCCCGGCTGGGTGAAGGCCACCTTCAGCATCGTGTTGGCCACCACGTCGATCCTCATGGTGCGTCGGCTCCGGCAGCCGGACGAAGGGTTGGCGACGGCGCCGTGGCATCCCGAACTCTCTGCGATCGTCGTGGCAGCGGCGTTCGGGGGCGGTGTGCTCTCGTCGCTCACGGGAACCGGCGCGAACATCCTCTTGTTCCTCGTTCTCGTCGTGGTGGCAGGCGCGGCGCCCAAGGTCGCCCTGCCGACGAGCATCGCTGTGATGGCGTCGGTCTCCGTCGTCGGCATCGTTCTCCTGGGCCTCATCGACGGGCAGCTCGACGTCGAGGTCCTGGGCGATCGAATCGTCTCGGTCGGCGGTCAACCCGTTGACATGGCCGCGAGCGAGGCCGACCTCCTCGGGTTGTGGCTCGCCGCCGTGCCCGTGGTGGTGTGGGGCGCTCCGCTGGGGTCGTGGGCCGCGGCCCGCGTGAACGAGCGCCTGCTCGTGGGATTCGTCGCGGTGCTGGCGGCTGTGGAAGTCGCGACAACGCTGGTGCTCGTCGATGAGCTTCGCTCGAACGGAGCGATGATCGCTTACATGTTCGTGGGGCTGATCGTTTTGCCGCTCGGTCTCATCGCGCTCTCGCGACGCCGCCGAACGTGGTTGCGAACCGCTGCCTGACGAATCTTGACCCTCAGCCTCTTGACCCTCAGCCCCTGCCGCCCTCCGACACAGTGCCGCCCGCCATGAGGGCCTCGATTTCCTCGGCGGTCAGACCCAGCTCACCCAGCACCTCCCGCGTGTGCTCGCCGCGCTCCGGAGCAGGACCACGCACCCCCACCTCGTCGTTGAGCGGCATGCGGAACGGTGCGGCCACGGTCTCGAACTCGCCCACCACCGGATGGTCGATCGTGTCGAAGGCTCCCGTCGCCCGAACCTGTGGGTCCTGCACGGCGGAAGTGGAGTCGTTGATCGGCGCCCAGATGCACCTCTCGGCGTCCAGGCGGTCGGCCCAATGAGCGAACGGCTTGGAGCCGATCGTGGTGTCGAGCGTCGCGATCAGCTCGCCCATGTGGCGGTAGCGGTCGCGCCCGGTCGCAAAGTCGGGGTGATCGATCAAGTCCTCGCGGTCGAGCGCCCGGCAGAAGCGCGGCCAGGCGTCGCTCGTGTCCGGCATGGCGAACTGGATCCATCGGCCGTCGGAGCATTCGAACCCCTCGAGCATCGCCGAGATCGACGACTCCCTCGGCCTGTCGTAGGCCGCCTGCCCGTCGACCAGCGCGTTCGAGAGATCGAGCCCGATCGTGAACGCAGCGGTGCGCAAGAGCGTGCTCTCCACCACCTGCCCTTCGCCGGTCTGGTCCCGCGCCCTCAGGCCGGTCATGAGTGCGCCGAAGAACGCGATCGCCGTGGTGTGGTCGCCCTGGCCCGGTCGACCGTGCGGGGGCGCGCCCCCTGGTGGCGTCATCCCGCCGTACAGCCCTGACCGCGAGAAGAACGCAGTGACGTCATATCCGGGTCGGTTGCGTTCGTCGCCCTGCTCGCCGTAGCCAGACAGCAGGCCGATCACCAGATCCGGCTTGATGGCGAAGAGATCATCGACATCGAGGCTGAAGCGCACCCGGCGTTCCTTGAGCAGGTTGGTCGCCACGATGTCTGCCGTGGAGACCAGCTTGTGGGCGACTGCGACTCCGGCCGGGTCGTCGAGGTTGAGCTCGATCGATCGTTTACCCCGGTTGATGAACTGAAACGCATGGTCGGGGTTGTGCTGACCCTCCGGCACCTTGGCCTGCTTCATCAGGCCACGGATCGGATCGCCTCCGATCGCCTCCACCTTGATGACCTCGGCGCCGAGGTCGGCCATGACCGCGAGCGCCGTCGGCGCTGCGGCGAAGTTGGCGAACTCCACGACCCGGATCCCGTCGAGAGGTGATGTCATGTCAGGCCACCTCGGGGAGGTCGACGGTTGCGGTGGTGCATCCCACCGAGAAGATGGGGATCGGCTCGTAGTGGTGCACCGTTCCCGGTGTTCCCGCCGTGGCGCCGGACACTGCGATGAACGTTCGGATCTCGAACGCACCCTGACCTGCGGCCAGGTAGGCCGAGGTGTCGTCGTAGCTCATCAGGGCCTCCCGATCGCAGCGACCCCACTCGTCGAGGAACTGCCTGTCCCACTCTTCGTTGATCTTCCCGCTGTC
>CAZVUM010000025.1:50015-61373 GCA_964629575.1 uncultured Acidimicrobiales bacterium
GCGTAGCTGAGGTCGACGGTGTGCATCGCCTGGGTGATCAATCTCTCGGACAGGTCGCGGTCTCCGGGGACGCGCCGCCGCTCGATTCCCAGCCAGTCGGGATCCTCGATCGGGCCCTCGTAGCTGTCCGCCATGCCGACCGCGAAGCTCGGCATGTTGTTCATGAAGAAGTTGGCGAAGTGCTCAGCCGCCACGACGACGAGTGCATCGGGACGCGCCGCCTCCATCCGCTCCCGCATGTCGTCGAACGCCGCATACAGGTCGTCCTTGGCCCGCTGGTCGGCCATGTGGGCCCGACCGGTGATGCCCGGGGCGTGGCTGCATACACCTGCGAACACGAGCGGCATCAGCCAGCCCCTTTCTCTTCGGCGGCACCGGGTTGGCCGGCATTGGGTTGGCCGGCGCTGGTCTGGCTGGCACCGAACGCGCTGTCTTGGCCCAGCGCAGCGGCGTGTGCGTCGACGCCCTCGTAGCCAGTGACGGCGTACACGCCCTCACGGACCGGTCCATGCTCTTCGACCCCGGCTGCGAGCTCGGCCAGGTAGTCCTGCCACGGAACCTGGTGGTAGGCGCCGAAGTGCATAAGGATCTGGCCGTTGACGCCGAGGTGGAACAGCTTGCCGAAGTCCGGTTCGACCAGGGCGTCCCGCTCTTCGTCCGTGAGGTCGTAGTCCTCCGTCGACCCAGCGCGATCCTCGGCGTATGCATCCTGGACACGAGCGTCGCGGTTGAACTCGAACAGGAACTTCTGGACGTAGTAGAGGCTCATCGGCTCACCAGTCCACCAGCAGCTCTTCGGGTCCCCGGAAGGTGATGTTGGGGAAGTAGGTGAACTCTTGGTCGACGATGCGCAAGGTCGGCAGACGCTCCGCGAGCACCTTGAGGACGATCGCGACTTCGAACTTGGTGAACTGCGCTCCGAGGCAATGGTGGACTCCCTTGCCGAAGGCGATGTGGCGGTGCGCGTCGGGCCGGTGGATGTCGAATTCGTCGGGGCGCTCGAAGCGGCCGGGCTCGCGGTGCGCTGAGGCGAAGTTGAGGAAGATCGTCGTGCCCGCCGGGACGTCGATGCCGCGGACGGTGGTGTCGCGCGTCGTCAACCGTCTCCAGGAGACCTGGCTCGAATTGAAGCGCAGGATCTCCTCGAGCGCTTGCTTGACGAGGCCTCGGTCGGCGCAGATCTCATCCCACACCTCTCGGCGCGGGAGGAGGCACTGCAGCGAGTTGCAGATCAGCGCGGTGACGGCTTCGTGGCCGGCGAACGACAAGCCGTAGATGATCGACTCCACCTCGTTGTAGGTGAGGTCGTCCGGGTTCTCCTCCTGCGCGGTCAGCAGCTCGGAGGCGAAGTCGTCCGCGCGGTCGTCGCGTTTTGCGGCCGTGAACTCGCGGCAGTAGCGCCAGTAGGCGAGCATCTGCTCGGCGATCCGCCGCTGCTCGGCCGGCGTTGGCTTGCCCCACGAGAAGCCCTTGCGGTCGGCGCACCAGTGCTTGAGCTTCTCGTCGTCCTCCTCGGGGAAGCCGATGAACCGGAACACCGTCTCGCCGGGGAGCGGAAAGGCGAAGGCCTCGACGAACTCCAGAGGACCCCCAGCTCGTTCCATGTCGTCGATCAGCTCGTGGGAACGGCGGCGAATGTACGGCTCGAGGGTTTTCATCCGCCGGTTCGAGAAGCCCTGTCGCGTGTATTGGCGGATCCTGCCGTGATCCGGTTCGGGCCGATTCGACATCACGGCAACCGGGTTGTAGTCGGGCGCGCCGAGGATCTCCTTCGCCGAGTCGTCGAGCGGAAAGACCGGGTCCTGGACGTTCACCGAGGCGAAGGTCTCGTGATCCATGAAGATCGCCTCGATGTCGTCCATCTCGTTGACGACGAGATAGTTGAGCTCCTCGGCGTAGAAGACCGGGTGTTCGTCGCGTAGTTCCGCGGCGATCGGGTAGGGGTCTTCGAGGTAGTCCTCGTTGAGCGGACTCCAGGTCGCGTGCATCGGACAGCCCGCGGGCGGTGGCGGCGTGTCGAGCCGCTCTTGGTGGTACTTGTCGCCAGCCACGCTGCAACAATACGGCCCACGATGCGAACACTCACCGACGACGAGGTCGCGGCCGAAGCGGAGCGCCACGACACGGCCCGAAAGACGGCGACCCAGATCGACCCGCCGACCGTCGAGCACCCCGACATGACGATCGACGACGCCTACGCGATTCAGCGCGCGTGGTTCGAGATCGAGACCTCAGCGGGCGCCGCGTTGAAGGGTCACAAGATCGGTCTGACATCGCGCGCCATGCAGGTGTCGATGAACATCGACGAGCCGGACTTCGGGTACCTGCTCGACGACATGTTCCACGAGGACGGCTGCGAGCTCGCGGTGGCTTCGTACTGCGATCCCAAGATCGAGGTCGAGCTGGCGTTCGTGATCGGCGACCATCTCCAAGGTGTCGATGTCACGATGTTCGACGTTCTGTCGGCGACGGAGTACGTGGTGCCAGCGATCGAGCTCATCGATGCTCGCTCCTACCGCCGCCATCCCGAGACGGGCATGACGCGCACCGTGCGCGACACCATCTCCGACAACGCCGCGGATGCCGGAGTGATCCTCGGCGGGCGTCCCGTCGGGCCACGTGGGATCGACCTTCGCTGGGTGGGAGCGCTCTGTTACCGGAACGGCGTGATCGAAGAATCCGGTGTCGCCGCAGCCGTTCTCAACCATCCCGCAAATGGCGTCGCGTGGCTCGCCCGCCGCTACGCACAACACGACATGGCGTTGGAGCCTGGCCAGGTCGTGCTGGCTGGTTCGTTCACCCGACCCGTTGATTGTCGAGCGGGCGACACGTTTCACGTCGACTACGGCGACCTGGGCGGGGTGGCGTTCTCGTTCGTCTGACGGCGTGACCCGAGATCCGGAGAACCGGAGAACCGGGGGAACCCGATCAGCTCGGCGGGGACACCGCTGTGACGACGTACTCCCGACCCGGCTTGGCGGGAAGGCCGCCTTCGGCCCGACACGCAATCGTGGGAACGACTCGACCCGCAGCGATCTCGAAGCTCCACGGCTCGCGGGCCACGGCAATGTCCACCTGCCACCCCTCACCGGCCGATTCGACAGCGACCTCTCTCGGCAGCACGTCGGCGTTCCAGCCGAGGCGGCGCAGCAGCTCGATCTCGGCGACCTGCGGGGCGCCTGTCTGCGCCCCCCACCAGCCTCGGCACTTGGCGGCCATCGCCGCGGCGTCGCCGGTCAGGTCGAGGACCGACAGCAGCTCGTCGACCGACACGTCGGCCCACATCCGGCCGTCCGGGAGCGTCATGGCCGTGGGAGCAAAGCGGTGGCCGCCCGTGTGGCTCACCCGGTACACGGCCAGACCTGCAGCCCGCTGCTCCAACTCGTTTGCCAGACGTACCCCGTCGCTTCCGCAACAGATGTCGTGGCTGCCTTGCGTGCACACGAGCACGGCGAGTTCGGGGGCCGGGCCGGCATTCCATCGCTCGATCTCGCTCGGGTACGTGTCGGTCAGATCTTCGACGAGTCCTGCGACGGCGTCAGCGTCCGGTGGTTCGAACACCGTGCCGAGAGCGCCCACCTCACCGCGTTCGTACACAGTCACGACCGGGGTCTCGCCGGCCGCACGTGGCTCCGCCGCGAGAACGCGTGCCGGGCCCGCTCGGAGCTCCATCGTCGAGCTGAGTCCCTGGAGGAGTGGATGCTCGAACACCGGCTTGGGCCAGGGCCGGGGGGTTTCGATGAGAACCACGACGTCCGCAGCGACCGCAGTTCCGCCCGGTGCCACCGAAATGCGACGTGCGTGCTCGGCACAGCGAAGGGACTCGCCCGAGTCGGGGAGGAGGAGCAGAGCATCTTCGGGAAGGGTGGAGGTCATGCTGCTGGGACCCCTCCGCTGTGGTCGGTTGCATGGGGATCGACGAACGGTCGACCGATCTCGTCGCCGATCGGCCGCGCGTCCGGACCGGGCATCACTCCCTGGCCGTCGAGCAGCCGGTTCATCATCTCGAAGTTCCCCATCGTGGCGAATGCTCGAACTGCACCCGCTTCTCCCACGCACGCCACCAACTCGTTGCGGGCGTCATCGAGCTCGAGGCCATCTCGGAGAACGGTCGCGTCGACGGCCGCGAGGAGCTCAGCGCCTGCTGGGACTCCAGAGTCCGTGACCGGATTGCTGATGGCGTCGAGCCGGACCTCGAGGTTCTGCTTCCTGCTGCTCGCACGGAGCATGGCGGCGTGTCCATACAGTCAGAAGAAGCAGTCGTTGAGGAGCGATGTCCTCGCCGCGACAAGTTCGAGTTGGCGCCGGTCGAGGTCCTTCACGATCTCCAGATCGGCCATCTCTCTCAGTGAGAGGTACATCGCGCCGTGGAGCTGCATCATGGCGTCGAGCTCGATCGGTACCGCTGAGAGCGCCGTCGGCGGGTAGGCGGGCCCGACCGTGGGGGCGAATCCACCGTCGATCTTCGCTTCGGCGACGCGGGTCAGCCGGGGTGCTCCCGGCACAGGCTCAGGGAGCGGTCGCTCGGGTCGGCCGAGCCCGTACAAGAACGTGTCGAGGGCAGCGACCCGGGCGCAGATACCGAGGATCTCCACGTACGTCGTGCGGTCGAGGCCTGCTGCCTCGAGTCGGTCGACCCACGAGGCTCGCGGCGCCGCTGGGTCGCCACCGAAGATCCACGCCGCCTCGCCGACGGGATCGGCCGGCATCTCGCTCGCGCCCTGGCGGGCCAGACGGGTGATCCGCGCCACCTCGACCCGCTGAGCGCCGGTGAGCCATTCACCCGCACCCGCGAGCTGGCGCCACTGGTCGTCGAGGACGGTGGCGTAGGCGGCGGGAACGTCGAGCATCTCCCCAGGCTAGGGACCGCGGTCGGGCACGACCTCGTAGCCGGGCTTTTCCGGCTCATCGTCGAGCATCTCAGCTGGGAAACCCGGCGCCAGGATCTCGAGCCCAGTCGCATCCTCGAGCCGTCGGATCACGTTGGGCGACCACTCGCGAGCGCCATATCTGGCCTGCGCGTCTTCGAAAATGTCCACGAAGAGAGGCGACAGTTCGAGAGGGACGCCGGCTCGATCGGCGACCGACTGGAAGAGGCTGATGTCCTTCACGACGAGGTCCATGGTGAAATTGATGTCGCGGCTTCCGTTGAGGATCACCTGGCTCTCCGTCTCGTGAACGAACGAGTTGCCAGACGAGATTCTGATGGCCTCATACGTCGTGTTGAGATCCATCCCGGCCGCCTTCGAGGTGACGAGCGCCTCGGCCAGCGAGAGCAGGTTGGCGGTCGCGAGGTAGTTGGTGACGACCTTGAGGATCGATGCCGATCCCAGGGCGCCCGTGTGCAGGATGCGGTGCCCCATGGTGGTGAGAATCGGAAGCATCCGCTCGAACACCTCCCGTTCGCAGCCGGCGAAGATGGCGATGTTGCCGGTGGCCGCCCGATGACAGCCGCCCGAGACGGGGCAGTCCACGGGAGACGCGCCCAGAGCTCGTACGAGCTCGCCGAGCCGGTGCACCTCTGACTCGTCCGTCGTACTCATCTCGGCCCAGATCGAGTCGGGCCGCAGCCCGGCCAGAACACCGTCGTCGGCTTCCATCACCGCGGCGCTCGCCGCGGGACTCGGCAGGCAGGTGATCACGACGTCACAGGCCGCCGCCATCTCCGCTGGACTGTCCGCCCAACCGGCTCCGTTGTCGATGAACCGTTGCGCGGCCCCCCGGTCGAGGTCCCTCACCATGACCTCGACGCCGTTGCGGACCAGGCTTCCCGCGAGCTTGCCGCCGACGTTTCCGAGACCGATGAATCCGACCTTGAGATCGGTCGGTGGATGCTGTGAAGTGGTCATCGCCGCGCACTGTAAAGGACCGCAGAGATGGAACTCGACGACTTCAAGACGTTTGCCACCGAGCTGAGCCCCTGGGCGCACATCGCCACGGTGGGAGCCGACGGCGCACCCGATGTGGTGCCCGTTCATCCGTGCTGGGAGGGCGACGTGCTGTGGACCATGTTGGGTGCCGGCTCGGTCAAGGCGCGCAACGTCGCAGCAAACGATCAGGTGTGTCTGCACTGGCAGGTGACCGAAAAGGGCGACGGCGCGGAGTTGTGGGGGAGCGCCGAGGTGTTCACCGATCTGGAGACCAAGCGTCGCCTGTGGGAGGGCGTGTTCGACTACGACCTCAACCTGTTCGCCCCGGGAGGTCCAGACGGCTCTCCCGACACCGCGTTTCTCGCGATCCGGCCCGAGCGCGCCCTGATCCTTCGCCAATACGGCATGGGTGGAATGGAGCGCTGGTCCTCGTCGTGACGATCGACAGGCCGGCCATCGAGACCGCTGCCGGTCGCCTCAGGCCACACATCAGAAGGACGCCGGTCCTCGACGTCGACGGCGCCGATCTCGGTGTGGAGTGTGACGTTCTCGCACTCAAACTGGAGCACCTTCAGCACACTGGATCGTTCAAGGCCCGCGGTGCGCTCAACGCTTTGCTTAGCTCGACGATTGGGAATGACGGTGTCGTCGCAGCCTCCGGTGGCAACCACGGCGTCGCGGTCGCCTGGGCGGCATCACGTATCGGACAGCCGGCCAACGTGTTCGTGCCCGAGATCGCAGCGCCGGCCAAGGTCGAGGCGCTGCACAACCACGGGGCTGTGGTCCATCAGGTGGGTTCGGAGTACAGCGCCGCACTGGCGGCCGCCGAGGAGTGGTCGGTCATACGTGAGGTCACCTCGGTGCATGCGTACGACCAGACAGAGGTGGTGACCGGTGCGGCCACTCTCGCGGCAGAGCTCGACGTCCAACGTCCGGACCTCGACACGATCGTCGTCGCGTGCGGCGGCGGAGGGCTCGCCGGCGGGCTGAGTTCGTGGTTTGGCTCGGCGCGGAGGATCGTCGTCGTGGAGACGACGGGAACCCCGACCTACTCGTCGGCGCTGGCGGCGGGGGAGCCGGTTGATGTCGCTGTGTCTGGGGTTGGCGCAGACGCCCTTGGCGCACGCCGTCTCGGGTCGGTGGGCTGGGCGGCGTTGCAGAACTCGGGCGCACAGAGCGTTCTCGTCGACGACGATGCCGTTCTCGACGCGCAGGCTGTGTTGTGGCGCGCTGCGCGGCTCAAGGTGGAAGCGGCCGGCGCCGCGGCGCTCGCGGCCCTACGGACTGGGGCCGTGACGCTGTCGCCGTCCGAGCGCGTCGCGGTTGTCCTCTGCGGCGCAAACGTGGCCTGACGCTCTCGAAGGGACGATCAGTCCGCGATCAGCGGAGCGCCGGCGGCTGCGCGCACGACCGGAAGCAGCATCTCCTCAGACACTCGCGGTCGCCCTGGGTCGAGGTGCAGGTCGATCACGCCGCGGATGACCGAGCCGACGAGGTAGCCGCGCTCGTAGGAATCCCCGTCGCTGAATTCGCCTCTCCGCTGGCCTTCCGCGACGAGGCGGCTGAGGGCGAGAGACAGGTGCTTTCTGGGCCAGGCGGGTGTGGTCCCGACCTCGACCATGAAGCGGCCCCACGCTGGCTCGCCATAGAGCCGGTCGAGGAAGCCGATGGTCAGGAGATCCAACGCCTCGACCATCGATTCCACACCCTCGATCAACGAATCGATGATGTCCCGGATCTCGGTGCCGAGCCGGTCCGCGAGTTCGGTGATGGCCTCGTCGCGGCCCTCGAAGTGGTTGTAGAAGGTTCCGATCGCGACGTCGGCCCGTTCTGCCACCTCTGCGACGGTCGTGGCCGCCAACCC
Organism: uncultured Acidimicrobiales bacterium; assembly: GCA_964629575.1. GTDB lineage: Bacteria > Actinomycetota > Acidimicrobiia > Acidimicrobiales > Poriferisodalaceae > JAYPWI01. Next base: position 57,750 of record CAZVUM010000025.1, read on the forward strand.
GCTCTCGGTGATCGTGGAGTGGAGCGCGTCGAGCAGAATGTCGTGCGTCTGCTGCCGGCGGCGCTCGGTTCGAGTGGTCATCGCTGCCGGCGACGATAGCAACTCGCCCAGAGAGTGGACGGTGGCCACGGTAAGTGGAATCGCGTCCACAAATCGGCCGGAGCGATGCACAGGCGATGACGGCAGCTAACGTCGGAGCATGGCGTGGTGGCTGATCGTTGTCGTGGTGATCGGCGGTGTGTCGCTCGTCGTTGCCCTGCATGACGTCTTCCAACGCAAGCACGCGATCCTGCGAACGTTTCCTGTCGTGGGGCATCTCCGGTTCCTTCTCGAGAAGGCCGGCCCAGAGTTGCGCCAGTACATCGTGGCGGACAACGAGGAGGAGAGGCCCTTCAGCCGTGACGAGCGTCGCTGGGTCTATACGACAGCCAAGCGGCAGAACCCGTACTTCGGGTTCGGGACCGACACCGATGTCGACGTCACCGGCCACCTGACCTTCCGTCACAGCGCCTTTCCCGTGGCTCGGACCATCGAGGCCGGAGCGCCGATTCCCTGCACCAAGACGCTCGGTGCGTGGCGGAACCGACCTGGCGCGTTCCGTCCCGACTCGATCGTGAACATCTCCGGGATGAGCTTCGGTTCGCTTTCCGGAGCGGCGGTGAGGGCCCTCAACGAGGGGGCGGCGCAGGCGGGGTGCCTCCACAACACCGGCGAGGGAGGCATCTCCCCCCATCACCTCCACGGCGGAGATCTCGTCTTTCAGATCGGAACCGGGTACTTCGGCGCCCGCGCCGACGACGGTACCTTTTCACTCGACCGGATGCTCGAAACGGTCTCGAAGGGTCCGGTGAAAGCGATCGAGCTCAAGCTGTCACAAGGGGCCAAACCCGGGATGGGTGGACTGCTCCCCGCCCCCAAGGTCACTAAGGAGATCGCCGCCGCGCGCGGCGTGCCGGTGGGGCAGGACGTCGCGAGCCCGAACTCGCATTCCGCATTCGGCGACATCGCCGGCCTGGTCGACTTCGTCGAGCAACTCGCCGACGCATCGGGCCTCCCGGTGGGGATCAAGTCGGCGGTCGGTCAAGAGGCGTTCTGGGTCGACCTGTCACGACACATGGCCGACAGCGGCCGCGGGCCCGACTTCGTCACCATCGACGGAGGAGAGGGCGGAACGGGTGCGGGGCCGCTGGTGTTCACCGATCACGTCGCGCTGCCGTTCTTCCACGCGCTCGGGTCGGTCTATCGGTCCTTCTGCGAGGCGGGGTTGTCGGGCGACGTCGTGTTCATCGGATCTGGAAAGCTCGGCCTGCCTCCTCAAGCCGCGCTGGCAGCCAACCTCGGGATCGATCTGATCAACGTGGGCCGCGAGGCCATGCTCGCAGCCGGCTGTATTCAGGCCCAGAAGTGTCACACCGGGCACTGCCCGACCGGCGTCGCCACGCAGAACTCCTGGTTCGAGCGCGGCCTCGACCCGACGAGCAAGGGCGTCCGGGTGGGTCATTACATCGAGGGGTTGCGTCGGGAGCTCCTTCGGCTCGCCTACGCGTGCGGAGCCCAACACCCAGCGCTCATGGGACCCGAGTCGCTCTCCATCGTGTGCGACGGCCATGAGATGCAGCGGGCCCACGACTGGTACGGGATCGATCCCACTCACACACATCCCGAGGGCCGGCGCGACGAGGTGCTCGCGGCGCTGGGCTCGGACCGACCGACCGGCTGACACCCGAACCTTCTGGGCGCCCCGGCTACGGTTCGCCCCGTGACAGCAACGACAGCGTCCATGACCGGCGGCGAGGCCGTCGCCGCGACCCTTTCCAACCTCGGTGTCCGCCACGTCTTCGGCATCGTGAGTGTGCACAACCTCCCGACCTACGACGCCCTCAGCCGCAGCGACGACATCGAGGTGGTCAATGTGCGGCACGAGCAGGCCGCGGCACATGCTGCGGACGCCTACTCCCGCGCGACGAATGAGCTGTGCGTGGTGCTGACCTCCACTGGGCCGGGTGCCGCCAACGCAGTGGCCGGGTTGTACGAGGCGGCCTTCGTGTCGTCGCGGGTGATGATGATCACCGGCCAGATCGAGTCCCGCTTCTTGGGCAAGGGCAAGGGTTTCCTGCACGAACACGAGACCCAGGCCGACATGTTGCGTTCTGTGTGCCGCGAGGTGGCAACGGTCCGCCACACCGAGGACATCAGCCGTGAGGTGGCGCGCGTCGCGGACGACATCCGGCGGGGCCGTCCCCAGCCCGGCGCCGTGGAGATCCCGATCGACCTGCAGTACCGCGTCGCCGAGGTCGAGGTGGTCGGATCTCCCGAAGTGGCGCGCCTCGTCCCCGACGCTGGGCTTCTCGACCAGGCCGCCGAGCAGCTCGCGGCCGTCGAGCGACCGGTGATCTGGGCAGGCGGTGGCGTCAATCTCGCGGGGGCCGCTGCGGAGCTGACGGCTCTGGCGGAGGCTCTCGGTGCTCCGGTGATCACGACGATCGAGGGGCGCGGCGCAATCCCCGAGGATCACGATCTGTGTCTGGGCTTCCGGTCGGATCGCATGCCGGCCGTGGATCTCTTCGACGAGTGCGACCTGCTGCTTGCCGTCGGCACCCGGTTCCAGAACTACGCGACTCGCGTGTGGGCGCTCGATCTGCCCGAGCAGCTCATTCACCTCGACGCGGATGCAGGGGTCATCGGTCGCAACTACCCGGCGTCGCTCGGAATTGTCGGCGACGCCAAACTCGGTCTGGCCGGACTCGTCGAACGACTCGGTGAAACCTCGGTCGACGACGGCTTCGTCGACCGTGCCCGCAAGATCCGCGACGCCGACAACGAGTCACTCCTCGAGGACATCGGACCCGATCACGCTGGGATCATGTCGATCATGCGGCGCCTGTTGCCGGCCGACGGGCGCATCTGCCGCGACAGCACGGTGCCCAACTACATGTGGGGCAACCGGCTCCTGCCGATCGTCGAATCGGGGACGTCGATCCGCGCGGCCAGCTCGGCGATCGGGCCGGGCCTGCCGTTCGGCATCGGAGCCGCGATCGGCTCGGGCTGTCACACCGTGGTGATCCAGGGAGACGGCGGGTTCATGCTGTCGATCGGCGAACTCTCATCGGCGGCGCAGCATCAGGTGCCGGTGATCGTGTGCGTGTTCAACGACAAGGGGTACGGCGTCTTGCGGGTGATCCAGGAGGCCGTCCTGGGAGACGTGCACGGCACCGAGCTCGCGACGCCCGACTTCGTCCAGGTCGCCGAGGGAATGGGTGTGACCGCCGAGAAGGTCTCCTCGGTCGACGACTTCGAGGCGGCCTTCGGTCGCGCCGTCGAACGGCAGGGTCCGACACTGCTGGACATCGACCTCACCGCGTTGCATCCGATCCGCTTCGGCCTCCCCGCCCACCAGCGCCGCCGCGACGACGAATAAGGGGGTCCGGGCGCTCTGGGGTGGCCGCGCCCGGTGCGGTTTGGGTATGTCTGCCCCACCCCGAGGTTCATTCAGTGGAGGCGGTGGCAGGCGGTCGGCACGGATGGGGCGGTCGGCTCGGTGTCCGGTATCGCCAGATCCGCGCGTTGTCGGGCGGTTCCGCGGAACCGCACCCGATTCGCCCCTCGATCTGAGCGCTACCGGCA